>JAFXUC010000002.1 GCA_017535325.1 Bacteroidales bacterium
AACTAAAAATGATACTCTGTGTTTTTTTATTGCTGTTGTTTTTGTTCAAATACGCAAAACGCTTTTTTTTATATTGTTCCTGCATTAAAAAATAAAAGGTCTGTATATAAAATAAGAAAATTACTTTTTATACAGACCCTTTTTTATGTGATCCGGGTGCGATTCGAACGCACGACCCACAGCTTAGAAGGCTGTTGCTCTATCCAGCTGAGCTACCGGACCGAACCGTTTTTCTGACTGCAAAATTAGGTACTTTTATTGATTCTGCAAAATTTTTTATGCATTTTTTTTCAAAAAAATTATAACGCGCTAATTTTCAAAAAAATCCTCGCGGAAATTTACTAAATAAACTTTCTCCTCCGCTCTCGTTAACGCAGTATACAGCCACCTCAGATATTCTCTGTCAAGCATGTCGTCGGTCAGATAACCTTGGTCTATGAAAACGTTTTTCCATTGTCCGCCTTGCGATTTATGACAGGTTACGGCGTAGGCAAATTTCACTTGAAGCGCGTTAAAGTATTCGTTTTCACGCAGTTCCTTGTAAGCGTCCTTTTTTGACATGCCCGCGTAATCCTCCATGACGTTCAGATAAAGTTGCCTTAAATCTTTTTCTGAAAGCGATGCCGCCTCGCTTTGAAGGCTTTCTTTTATGATTTTGACCGGCAACTCTATGCCGCCGAGGTCGTTGAAACGAAGGTCAAGATTTAAGAAATGAAACCCGTAAAGAGACTGCTCCCTGCCGACGCGGACAACCTCAGCAAAGTCGCCGTTAGCGATAAAATCCAGATTTTCAACGCCTTTTGCATAAAAATAATTGTTTTTGACCACCATCAGCATATCACCGGCAGTTACGGATTCTTCTCGATAGAAAATTCTGCTGCGGATTCCGTTGTTGTAGATGTTGGCGTTTTTGTTGCTGCGCGTTATTACAAGAGTGTCAAAAATTCCCGCCTTGTCGTAAGAGGTTTCGAGTTTTTCAAGAAGTTCGCCGCCTGAAATCTTCTCGATGTCAGAAAAATTTTTCAAATGAAATTCAGGTTTGAAACTGTTTGAGGAAATTTTCTGTCTTAACAAGGTGGCGTTGTACAAAATTCCGCTTTCTTCCGCCTGTCTCAGGACTTCCGAAAGCGACGAATGAAAAACGTTTTTGCCGTAACATTCAAGTTCGTTTTTGTCGAGGGCGGGAGAGAGGCTGCTCCCTACGGGCGGCAACTGCGCCTTGTCGCCGACCAAAACCAAACGGCAGTTGTCTCCCGAAAAAACAAAACTTATAAGGTCGTCAAGCAGACGTCCCGAACCGAAAATGCTGTTGTCAACTCCGCCCTGCGAAATCATCGACGCCTCGTCCACTATATAAAAAGTGTCGGAGCGGAGGTTCTGGTTGAGGACAAACGCGCCGTCAATGCCCGATTTCTGGCGGTAAATGAGTTTGTGAATCGTGAAAGCCTGGTGTCCCGAAACAAAAGAAAACACTTTTGCCGCCCTTCCCGTCGGTGCGCAGAGGCAGGTTTTTATGTTAAAAGAATTTAACGTCCTGACAAACGCCGAAATCAGACTCGTCTTTCCCGTGCCGGCGTAACCGGTCAGCAAAAAAATACTGTCTCTCTGACTGTCAAGCACATAGCGGCAGAGATTTTCAGCCGCGGAGTCTTGGTCAGGGGTCGGGGGAAAGCCGAAATTTTCCAAGAAAATATGTTTTAAATCCTGTACTTCCATTTTTTTACGGCAAAAGTAAAAAAAATATTAAATATTTTTGAACTCATATTAATTTTTTTTCTTAAATTTGCGGCAAATAAAAAATTAAAAAATAAACATTTACAACAATGAGAAAAATAGCAGTACACGTAGTTATGGTTGTGATAATTGCCGTTTTGGGGTACTTGTTGTACGACAGCATTATGCAGCCGATACGTTTTAAGAAGAAAGCCGATTGGCGTAAGGAACTTACAGTTCAGAGTTTGAAAAACATCAGGGACGCTCAGGTGGCGTTTAAAAGTCAGAACGGACATTATGCCGGCAGTTTTGACACGTTGACCGATTTTATTAAAAACGGTAAAATTAAAATCGTGAAGGCTATCGGTAACATTCCTGATAGTTTTTATAACAAATATCCCCGTAAAATGGCTGAATTAAAGGCTATTGAGGCTGGAATCGTAAAACGTGATACGATTGAGGTAAGTTGTTATGACTCGCTTTGCGGCGGCAGATACGATGTTGCAAAATTGAAATTCGTTCCTACCACAAACACCGAATTTGAACTCGGCGCTGATACGTTGGAAACGGCTTCAAAAGTAAAAGTTCCCGTGTTTGAGGTAAAAACTCCTTACGATGTTTACCTCAGCGGTCTCGACCGTCAGGAAATCGTCAACATGAAAGACGAAGCACAGACCTTGGGAAGGTATCCCGGTTTGAAAGTCGGCTCTTTGACCGAATACAACAACAACGCAGGAAACTGGGAGTAAAATCAGTTTAACAATAAAAATATCAAAAATTGAAGGAAAATGTGAAAAAAATTTTCATGTTTTCCTTTTTTTGTTTACCTTAGCGGTGAATTTTTTGATAAAAATCAAGTACAATGAAAAATATATCTGAAAAAACACAAACCTTTAACATCAATAAGACAAGTACTTACAACTTGTCTATTCAAATAAGTCAGTGGGGTTTTACCTATTGTATTCTTGATACCTACTCTAAGGAATACGTTGCCGTAAAGCACGTGGGCTACGGAATGGAACTCTCTGACGAGAATCTTTACGACAAGATTAAGCAAAACCTTACCGCAGACGCCTGCATGGGCAAAAGTTACAAGTCTGTCGATATGATTTTCGTAACAAGAAAGTCGCTTATGGTGCCGAATCAGATTTTTGACAAGACAAAACTCAAAGATTTGGTAAGGGCAAATTTTGAGATTTCTGACAAAGAGGAGATTCAGTTCAACAAACTGAAATCCATTTCGGCATGCAACGTTTTTGTAATTCCCTCGTTTATAACGACTTTGATGGTAAACACGTTTCCGGAAATCAATTTTTACCACGAGGCTACGCCGTTTATCGAAAACCTTATAAAAAACGGCGGCGAGGATACAACCGTTTCGGTAAACTTCTATTATGATTTTATGGACATTGCCGTTACGGAAAAAGGCAAAGTACTGCTTTACAACACTTTCGCTTACAAAAACGCGACAGATGTTCTTTACTGCGTGTCTTCGGTGATGTCAAAACTGAAACTCGGCAAAAAAACTGCCGTAAGACTTTCGGGTTATCACGACAAGGATTCCGATATTTTCAAACTTTTGTACGATTATCTGCCGAACGTAAGTTTCACGGCTTTGAGCAAGGATTTGAAATATCCTTTCAGCGAGAGTTTGCCCGACCACACATTTTTTAATATGATGACTTTGCCATGCGTATTATAACGGGACTTTTCAGAGGGAAACAGATTCTTTTGCCGTCGTTTTTTACCGACCGTCCTACTACGGATATGGCGAAAGAATCGCTTTTTAACATTATAACAAACAACGTTGAATATTCGGAGACGAGGTTTTTGGACTTGTTTTCGGGTTCGGGGGCGATAAGTTACGAGATGGCTTCAAGAGGCTGTCAAAACATAACCTGCGTGGACATCAACCGCAAATACTGCGATTTTATCAACAAGAATTTCAAGGCGATGTTTCCGCAAAAATCCCCCGCGAGGGTTGTCAACGGCGATGCGTTGAAGTATATCGAAAACACGCCGCTGAATTTTGACTTGATTTTTGCCGACCCGCCTTACGATATGGAAGGCGTTGAAAAAATCCCCGAAATCATTTTAAGCAACAGCGGTTTTCAAAAAGGCTCGCTGCTTATCGTTGAACATTCCCAAAAAACGCGGTTTTCGGATTTGACTTTTATCAAAGACCAGAGACATTACGGAAAAGTGAATTTTTCGTTTTTCTCCAAGGATTAATTCTGCCGGTTTCTCGGGTGATAACTCATGATTGTGTCCCTGAGATATTCGCTGTCGAGGTGAGTGTAAATTTCGGTCGTCTGAATGGATTCGTGTCCGAGCATTTCCTGAACGGCTTTGAGGTTTGCGCCGCCTTTTACGAGGTGCGTCGCGAAAGAATGTCTGAAAGTATGCGGGCTGACGGTTTTTGTGATGTTTGCCTTTTCGCAAAGTTGTTTTACGATTTTGAAAATCATAACCCGCGTGAGTTTTTGTCCCATTTTGTTAAGAAACAGAAAATCATGGTTTTCGGAGTCGGGATTCAGATGACAGCGCATTTGTTCGTTGTAAAACCCGATGTATTTTAAGGCGAGTGCGCTGATAGGGACAAGGCGCATTTTGTTGCCCTTGCCGAAAATTCTTACAAAACCGATTTCCTTGTTGATGTCCTGAATTTTAAGGTTTATAAGTTCCGAGACGCGGAGTCCGCAACTGAAAAGCGTTTCTATGATTGCGCGGTTTCTTTCCCCGTCGGGGCGGCTCAAATCCACGGCTTTTTCTATTTCGTCGATTTCTTCCACCGAAAGCACCGTCGGGATGTACATTACGAATTTCGGTCCTGACATTAAGTAGGCGGGGTTGCGGTCGATTTTTCCGTCGGTCAAAAGCAGATTGTAAAAATGTTTTACCGCGCTCAGGACTCTTGCCTGCGACCGCGCCGAAAGTTCCAACTGCGCAACCCATTCCAAAAACATGCTCAAATCTTCCGGCGTTAAGTCTTTGAGATTCTTGCTGTTAAGACAGTCCTCAGAGAAAAAGGCGAGTTTTTCAATGTCTTTTTTATAGGCGTCAATCGTGTTTTCAGACATCGACCTTTCAAGCGACAGGTGTTCCAAAAAAATTTCAATATATGTCAGATTGCTCTCTGTCATACCAAAACATTTTTTTCTTAAAATTCGTCCCTGTGAGTGTCCCAGTAGTCGATTAACATTCTTGCCATCGAAAGTTTCTGCGGAATCACGGGCAGCGCACCGCGTTTGAACCATCTGCAATCCGAAAGTTCCTCTTCCTGTATTTTGATTTCGCCGCTTTCGTATTCGGCAAAAAAGCCAATCATCTCCTGCGAAGGGTATGGCCAAGGCTGCGAGCCGAAATAACGTATGTTCTTGACTTTCAGACTTGTTTCTTCCATGATTTCTCTTTGGATGCACTCTTCGAGACTTTCACCGGTTTCCAAAAAGCCAGCCGTCAAGCCGTAAAAAGTTCCTCTGAAACCGTATCCCTTTGAAAGCAGAATTTCGTCTTTTCCTCTGTAAATCAGGACGATAACAGCCGGATTGATTCTCGGCCAGATTTCTTTCTGACAGTTTTGACATTTTTTGCTGATAGGCGAGGAGTACTCTAATTTTCCGCCGCAAGCCGGACAAAATCTGTAAGTTGAGTCGAAGTTTACGAGTTCGGAGGCTTTTCCGGCTTTGTAATGGACATCTTCCGGCAAATTTGAATACGAGGCTCTCAGACCTTCAAAATGGTGATTTTCAGGTGCTTTGCCGTCAAATGCGAAACACGAACAGCCGTCAGAAAATTCAAAAACATGATTTCCTTCGGGACATTTTACGGGCGGGTTTTCTGAAAAAGGAACGCCGCCGCTGTCTTTTAACAATATTTCGTTGTTTGAATTGAAAATAAACCAGTGCATTTTCTTAAAAATTTTAGTGTTGCAAATGTAGCAAATTTTTTGTTAACGTAGTTACGAAAACCGTTTTCTCTTCCACGAAAAATTCAACGTGCAAGTCCGCGAACTCAAATTTATAAGTTTCAGTGCCGTCTTTTTTGTAAGCCGGACGCGGGTCTTGAAGCAGAATTTCTTTCAGAGCGAGAAATTTTCTGTCGTCTTCTTTTAACGGCATGTCGCAGTTAAAAACCACGTTGTCAAGCATTTCTGGCGGTGAGAAAAATTCTGTTTCTGCCTCCGGGATGCAGTCGGAATACGGAATGTAAGGTTTTATGTCGTAAATCGGCGTGCCGCTCAGAATGTCAGAGCCGGAGACAAGGATTATTTTTCCGGCGGTTTTGTCGGTTAAAATTTTTTCGATTTTTACGGCTGACATTCCTAAGGAGTTTGGTCTCATGGGCGAGCGTGAAGCGAAAACGCCGGTTTTTTTGTTGCCGCCAAAACGGGGCGGACGTACCAAAGGCGTGATTTTTTTGCCGGTGAACTCCGTAAATTCCCAAATCAGCCAGATATGTGAATTTTTTTCCAAATCCCTTACGAAATCCGGGTTTCTGAACTCAGGTTCAAAAATGATTTTTGACAAAAGGTTTTTGGCGAGGTTCGGCTGTCTCGGAATCCCGAATTTCTGTTCAAACTCGCTGAAAATGTGCGCTATCGGAGTAATTATCATGGCTTTTTGTTTTGCGGCAAAGATAATAATTTTTGCAATTAAAAAAAACTCCGAAAAAATTTTCGACTTAGGAAAAAAACATTTACATTTGGCTTGGAAAAAAATTAATTAATTATACTAAAATAATTTGAGATGAAAGATTTGAAACTTGACATTTCAAAGGCGTTTGGCTTCGTTTCTGAAAACGATTACAAAGCCTTGCAGGACAAAGCGTTGCAATCTAACGCTGCCCTTTATGACAAAACACTTCCCGGCAACGATTTCTTGGGCTGGGTAGACGTAAGAAACATTATCTCCTTGGGCGAACTTCTTGAAATCGAGAAGAAAGCCGCTGAACTCAGAGAAAAAATCGAAGTTCTCGTAGTAATCGGTATCGGCGGAAGTTACCTTGGCGCAAAGGCTGTTATTGAGGCTTTGAGCAATTCTTTTGCCCAGATGAACTATAAAAAAGGCAAACCGTTGGTATTGTTTGCCGGTCAGAACATCGGCGAAGACTACATCAGCGAACTCATGGACGCAATCGCAGACAAGAGTTACGCTCTTTGCGTTATTTCAAAGTCAGGCACAACGACCGAACCCGCAATCGCATTCCGTCTCCTAAAAGCCAAAATCGAAGAAAAATACGGCAAAAAAGAGGCTGCTGACAGAATCGTTGCCATCACCGACAAATCACGCGGCGCATTAAGAACGCTCGCTGATTCAGAAGGTTACAAGACTTTTGTAATCGGCGACACCGTCGGCGGAAGATTTTCTGTTTTGACTCCTGTGGGATTGTTCCCGATTGCAGTTGCAGGTTTTGACATCAGACAACTTTTGGAAGGTGCTTTGTCGATAGAGGAGAAAACCAACAAAGAAAATTCTTTTGACAAAAACATTTCAGCACATTATGCCGTTGTCCGCAACCTCTTGTACAACAAGAAATTCTCAACTGAAATTTTGGTTAACTTCCACCCGAAACTTCACTATTTTTCAGAGTGGTGGAAACAACTTTACGGCGAGTCAGAAGGCAAGGACGGCAAAGGCATTTTCCCTGCGTCAGTGGATTTCACCTCAGACCTTCACTCAATGGGACAGTACATTCAAGAGGGCGTAAGATTGATGTACGAAACAGTTTTGTCAGTTGCAGAACCCGACAAAAAAGTTGAAATTCCCTCTGATGCCCAGAACCTTGACCAACTCAACTTCCTCGCAGGCAAGAGAGTTGATTTCGTTAACAAGCAGGCTGAACTCGGTACTCAACTCGCTCACCTTGACGGCGGCGTTCCGCAAATCAGAATCGAAATTCCGAAACTCAACGAGTATTACCTCGGTCAGTTGATTTACTTCTTTGAGAAGGCGTGCGGTATCAGCGGCTACATTTTGGGCGTTAATCCGTTCAACCAGCCGGGCGTTGAGGCTTACAAGAAAAATATGTTTGCCCTCCTTGACAAACCGGGTTATGAAGAGGCTTCAAAAGCAATACGTAAGAGATTGGCTTAACGGCTTTTTTTTAATAATAAAAAATCCTCCGTAAAATGCGGGGGATTTTTTGTTTAGCATGTTTTTTTCTTTTTCAGCAAATACAGCGCGACAAACATCACCATAATTTCTGACACGGGGGCTGACAACCACAGTCCGTTTCGTCCAAAGCATAAACTCATGGTTACGGCGAAAAATATAGGCAAAATTGCTCCGTGAAGCAGCGAAATTATCGTTGATTGCTTTGGTTTTTCGATACTCTGAAAATAAATACTGCAACTTATCGTTACTCCTATTATAAGAAATGTAGGCATATAAAGTTGCAATGCGGGAACGGTTTCTCGCACTAAATCTTTACTATCGTTGAAAACAACAACCCATTCGCTGGTAAAAATATAACCGATGATTATAAAAAATAATCCAAAAATTGTTGCGCACAAAAGCGAATAACGAAAGAAATTCGACATTCTTTTATATGCTTTCTGACCGTAAGAAATCGAAATCAAAGGTTGAGCCGCATTTGTAACACCCATTACCATAGCGTTTGCGATTATCGACCAATTGACTATCACCGTGTAAATCGACGAACCAAGTGTGTTGTAATATTTTAGGGCGATTGTGATAAAAACAAAAGTTACAATGCCCGAACTAAATTCAAGCACGAAAGCGGAAAATCCGTTTTTTATGATTCGCCATACTTGACTAAAAGCAACATTGGAAATATAAAATCGAATGTTTAATTTTTGGGCGTATGCGTAAATAAAATTCATAAGGAAAGCGATTGCCTGACAGATAGTTGTAGCCAAAGCCGCACCCATCATTCCCATATCAAATCCAAAGACGAATACAAAATCTACAATCACGTTGAGGCCAGCTCCAACTGTTGTTGTAATCATTGCAAAATTAGGATGTTGATCGTTTTTAACGAAACACGACATCACCATATTGAGTTCAACAAACGGATATCCGATAAACATGTAAATCAGATATTCTCTAACGTAGGGCATAGTTTTGGAATCGCCACCAAGAAATCTACCTATCTCGTCAACAAAAATCAACCCTAAAATCATAAAAATCAAGGCATTGACCAAAGCACAAACAAATGACGTGCTGAAAATTTTGTTAGCACTTTGGGTGTCGGATTCTCCGAGATAAATAGAATAAATACTGCCGCCGCCGAGTCCGAACATCGACCCGATAGAAAACGCAAACATCAATGCCGGTGTAACGATTCCAAGAGCGCCGAGTGCGTCTTCACCGAGTTTTTGCCCTAACACAAAACCGTCGGCAAAGGTATAGGCCGAAATCAAAATCATTCCGGTAAGCGACGGTATCAAATAATGTAAAAATAATCGAAAATCTTGTCTATTAAATTTTGTAATATTTTTTAAAATTGCCATAACGGAGTTTCGTTTTTTTTAAAAGCCGCAAAGGTAAGAAAAAATACTTTACACTGCAACACGGAATCCTTGGTAGTCAAGAGTTTTTTAACATTACAAATGTAACAATTTTTTTTAAGAGGTAATAGTTTTGTAAAAAAAAATTGCTAAAATTCTCGAAACTTTTATAAATTTGCCCCATCAAAAATACGTTATTAAAAATTTGAAAAATGAAACTGAAAGAGAAAGAACTCATTGCGATAACGCATCTTGCATTTTATATTATCTCTGCTGACGGCATTGCAACGGAAGAAGAATATTCGGCAGTCAGCACTGAACTTTTGACCTTTGGACTTGAAACAGAGGAGATAGTTAAAACGATTGAAGAGGCAAACGACATGACTTTGGAGGAAGCGGTTGCGATTTGTAGAACGATGAGTTCGCCGCAAAAGACATACGCTTGTTCGGTTTTAGGTTACATTGTGGCCTCTGACGGCGACATTGACGATGACGAAATGAAAGTATGGGCAGAAATTGTAGAAAAATGTCAATTTCCGGATATGAGTATTCAGGAAGCGCTCGACAACATTAATTTTGTCAACAAATCGTTAGCAAAATAGGGTAGTGGTCGGCAAACATTTCGGGCAAAAAAATCATTCCTCCTTCCACGTTGTCACGGTAATGGTTTCGCCCTGTTTTACGTTGCCGGGGAAGTCTTTGCGGTTTTCATAATGGTGTGGGTTAATAATTATATTTGGTTTAAAAACGTGTTTTCTTCATTTTTCATTGCCTTGGCGTAATCCAAAAAACTGTTGGCTTTGTGGTTGGCGCAAAGACCATAAAGGCTCATCGTTCCACCGTTTACGATTTCGCCTTG
The DNA here is from genome assembly GCA_017535325.1 of Bacteroidales bacterium. GTDB lineage: Bacteria > Bacteroidota > Bacteroidia > Bacteroidales > UBA3824 > UBA3824. The sequence goes on from JAFXUC010000002.1 coordinate 10,044, forward strand.
TTCCAATAAACCTGTTTTGTTTGATGGAACAATCAACCCGCTTTGTGATGCATTAAAGATGTGCATATATGACAGAAGTTGGAATCGGTCTTCACGCTGTTTTCCGTCAAATAGGGTTTCGTGTTTTTTGTATTTGGCATCGAGAACAATTTTGCCGTCAATAAAGAAATCTGGCTGACACAATACTCTGTGCGGATTACAAAACATTTTTTTGCCACTGTTATCAGTTTTGCTGTGTGGATGCGTAAAGTCTTTCAAAAACGTCGCCAAATACTCCTCCCACAGCCACGCGCCGTCGAAAAGGATTCCGTAAACCTTGTCTTTTTCGTTGCCAAATTTGATGGATTCGTGGCGGAGGATTTTTATGCACAGATTTTGCAAGGCCGTGTAAGCCCCAAAATACGGATGGCGGACGGGGCGGAGGTTTTGACCGATGATTTTGTCGCGAAGTGTTGGCTTGTAAGTGGGCGTGGCAGCCACAATTTGCGAAACACATTGCCGAGTTTCTAAATCGTTGTTGAGGACAACGCCGCCCGAAGGTTTGGTTTTGATGTACTCGATGGTGTGGCGGATTAGTTGCGTGATTTCATTGTCGTAACTATGCGTGCGGGTGTTGTAGGCCACCGTCCCCCTGAACGGAATGTTTTGGCGGATATGACGGCTAACATCAATCACTCCACGGAGATTGGCATCGTTATGCTCAAAAGTGCGATACTTTTTGAACAATCCCTGCGCCAACGCCTTTTTCAAATAATATGGAAAAAGATATAGCAAAAAGTCGAAAACCTGTTCTTTGTTGGATGTGTGCTTAATGTCGAACAGATTGATAGAGAACACTTTCTGCAACATATAATGCAGAAAATAATCCCTGCCGTCGTCTTGCGCAAACCTCGATTTTATATCCAACTGCGTATCGCCCAGACCCACAAAGCCCATAATGTTGCCAGTGGAGATTATGTCGCCTTGCAACGAAATTATGTTGCTTTCGCTAATCTTGTCGCCGTATTGACTCAAATCTCGCGGAAAAATGAGCAAGTTTGGGTTGTCGTCGAGTTTCAAATCCTTGATTTTTACGTCGGCGATTTTGGCGAGGTTCAACAAGTCAGGTTCGGAATCAATTTGCTTGTTGTGGTTGTCCGTTGTTGTGATTTGACTCATCGTTGTAGGCTGTTTTGAGTTTTTCTATCTCTTTGTCAACATCTTGTGTACCACGCAAATATTCGCGCAAAAGTCCTTCGAGATGATATTCCCAAAGTTTGTCGAAATCGCCGTTGTAGTCTTTAAGTTTCAAGAAATAACTTGCGCCAATGTGGTAAGCCGACGAAAGCCCGTCAACCTTTTCGATGGCGGCGTTGAGGTTTTTCATTCGTTTTATAGCCTCGTCTTTTTGAGCAAGATTGTCCAACATTCCGACATTTTCATCAGCCTTGATTTCCTTGAAAGCAAACCTGCGGCGGAATGCAAAATCCATACTCTCCACGCTTCGGTCAATGTCGTTCATTGTGCCGATGATATAGACGTTTTCGGGGACGAAGAAACCTTTTTTGAAAATGTCGCCATCCTCCACAATGTTTTGATACTGAGTTTGTACGCGCCCCTTTTCGCCACGATACCCCGGGTCGATGGAGAAAAACAATTCTCCGAAGATTTTAGAGATTTCGCCACGGTTGATTTCGTCGATGATGAAGACAAAGTTTTTATCTGATTTTGTCTCAGGGTTGCCTTCTTTATAGGGTTTCAATCCCAAACTTTTTTTCATTTCTTCGACAATTGCACGTCTATAATTATCGTGTCCGCCCGAAGGTACGCCGGACATACCTCTGTAAATGTTGTACAATTGGTCTTTGCTGAAAAACTTGGACTGACCTGAAATCCATCCTCCTTGCTCGTATGTGTCATTTGGATATGTTCGGTTTGCCAATCCTGTACCATATTCATTAAGTTCCACTCTGAAACTCTTGCTCTTATTGCTTAAAAATGGAACATCAATGTAATTGTTTTCATTAAGTGTGTCAACCAACTTATCCCACGTTTCGTTGAAATTGTCAATAGTATCATTTTTGGGAAACGATACGGCTTTCTTACAAAACGCCTTGAAAACACCGTCTTTGCGTTCAAATCCGACATTGCCGTTGTCGTCTTGAAT
>JAFXUC010000025.1 GCA_017535325.1 Bacteroidales bacterium
GTCATATCTTTTTAATTTTCAACAAGATACGTATTTTTGATAAGTTTTCCAAATTATTTTGATAAAAAAACAGGAAAATTCACACAAAAGCGAATTTTCCTGTTTTTTTATTTGGACGAGGAACTTTTTAGACAGCCCCCTCTTTTTTGTTATCCTTATTTCCAATACTCAATTTTTCTTGTCTGTTCTTCTTCTGTGTTTTCGCCGATTACTGCGTCTTTGTTTTTCGCCGTGCGTTTTGTCCAGTTGTTATGACTGTCAAATTCCTTGTAGGTAAATTCAATAACGTTGCAAGGCTCAAATTCATATTTTCCGTCATCTTGACCCATTACGGTTGTTCTTTTTGTCTCGTTGCCGTTGTTGTCGTATTCATAGTTTGTGAGCCAAATCTGACCTTCGCAATATGTTGTGTCGCGTATTACCTTTTCATCGTCCCAAACGTAAATTTGCTCGTATTCCATAGCACGCTTGCTTATAATGCGGCCTTTGTCGTCGCGAGTCCATTTTTCAACATCGGTAAACTCGCCTGTCTCCTCGTTGTACGAGCGTGTCGGAGATTCCATTTCAAACGGATTTGTACCGCCTACGAGAGTGATTTTTCCGTTTTGGTCAAACTCAATTTTGTCCATTTTTTTAACGTCGCCTTTTAACCCATAAAACGCAAGGTCGTAGTTTTGATTTTGTTTTGCGCCGCACGCCATCATCATCAGGGCAGCGGAAACAATCAAAAAATATTTCTTCATAATGTTGTGATATGTTTTTTTAAAAAAAATTACTTTATTCCCATGCTTTCTCCTAACGCTGTGATACCGTTGTAAACGCATTGCGGACATTCGCAGAGGGGTTTGCCGGAAGTCATGGCTTTTAAATCTTTGCAGATTGTCGCGCCGGATTTCTCCTTGAACTTTTGGACGATTTGCCGCGAAATTCTCGGAGTACCCGCCCCGCCGTTTAAAATTCCCGCAACTATCACCGCGCCGACAATTGCCCCGCAAGTGCCTTCCAAACCGCCCATGCCGGCGGAAAAACCCGATGAAATGTTTTTCAGTGTCATCTCGTCAATGCCCAATTTGTCAGAAAAAGCCTTCAAAACAGCCATCGCACAGTTGCAGACGCCGTTTTGTTTTAATTCAAAGCCGTATTTGGCACGTTCTTCTATTGTCATTTTTTCTCTTGTTTTAATTCATTTTCTCAACCAAAAAACTTAAACGCTCACTGTTTGCTTGAATATAACGCAGGGTTTGAAGTGCTTGAAACCGATTCTGTTTTTTACTGACCATGTCGATACAAAATGCGCCGGTGGAAATGATTCCGCCTTTTGCGCCGTCAAAATAGAACTTCGGACATCTTTCCACGGGTTTGCCGTCCTGATATGTCAGCACAAGGCGGAATTTGTCGCTGTTTTCCGCGCCTGAAATTGCAGGCTTCATTGCGCTGAGATTGCATACGGAACCGTCAGGCTCTTTATAAAAATCGGTAAGAAAAACATCCAACTTGCCGTCCTCTAATTTTATACCGTCAGAAATCTCATTTTTCAAGGGTTTTACACTCAACAGCGGAACATCTTCTTTTAAATTAAGACAGACAAAATAACCGTTAAAGTCAACCCTGTTGTGCACGGCCTTGCCGCTGTCAGTATCCAAAAAACGCGAAAAACCCTTTGCCGCGCCCCAAAGAATGTAACAGCCGAAAAGCAGCAAAAAACCGCCGAAAACACAGTAATAAACCGTTTTGATTTTTGATTTGTGTTTTTCTGCCGCCGTCAACTCGTCCGAACATTTTGCCGCATAGTTTTTAACGTCGGGATATGCCTTGAAATCATTTTGTAAAGTGTCAATTTTTTTACGGACAAAGGCATTGTCGCCTTTTTGAATAATCTTGGCAAATTTGGCGTACAAAACTATTCCGAATACAAACAAAACCATTCCTACCATCGCAAAACCGACAGACTCGTCGCCAGAACCGTTGACAAAAAAGTTGACCCCCAGCATCATGGAAAACACTATCATAAACAAGGGCAAACCCGTTCTCACCATTTCCGAAAAATTTTTCGGATAACTGTTTTTATATTCTGACAAAAGCGTTTCCAAATACGAGGACTCCGCTTTGAATTTCACTCTAACCGGATTCATGATATTAAAAATTTTCTAATAAACTGTGTAATAATACGCGCTGTCGGCAATTTCCTTCAATCTGCTGATGTTGTTAAGTGATTTTTTGGAGACAAAATCGCCGAAATAATGTCCCTTGCCAAAGGTCAGGATTTTTTCATGGCTGTCTTCGGAATTATACAATATTTCTATCGGCTGAATGTTTTTTGCAACGGGCTTTTTGTTTTTGTCCCAAAGGAAAACCCGAAGTTTGCAAGTGTCCGCGCTGCCGTTTTTTTTGCCCGTTGAAACCAAGTCCAAACCGTCAATCCTTACTCGGTAATACAGCGTATCTCCCAACAAATCATCAATATACATATTGAAATACACAACATCAAACGACAGTCTCGCGCCGCCGTCAGCCGAAATAAAATCACTGTAACAGTCTGCAACCGGATAACCGGGCAGCGGAAGAAGCGGTTTTGAAAATGATGCCATTTCATAAATATCAAGGTGAGTTTCACGGTTTTGACGGTCTCTTTCCTCAGTGGACGGCGCAAGACAGTACATCACCACGGGAATTGCGAGCAGACACAAAACAAGCGCACTGAGCATGCTGCGGTTGAAGACGCGCTGTTTTTTTACTTTTGCGATTTCTGCGGCGTAACTGCCGAGCAGTTGCTTTGCCTCCGCGTCTTCGCCGTACAAAGTGGCAGTTTCGCGGGAATACATTTCGTGGGAATAAAGCGCGGAATAAAACTCCGTGTCGGCAATTTCCACCGGAGAATCTTTTTTCGTGATGTTTGTCAGAAGCAATATAAACGATGTCAGCAGCAATGACGCCGAAATACAGATATTGTAACTGAACCCGCCTATGCAGTCAACAATCAAAAACGCCGCCGCAAAATAAAACAGAATGATGTCAAGCCTGAACATCAAAACCTTGAAAAACGTTGGCTTTGGAGCCGCTTTCAGCCTGTCAATCGCCGCCTGAATGTTTTGAACAAGATTTTTAACATTCAACTCCGAGTCCGCTTTTTCGTGCAGAATGTGTCCGCAATGCGTGCAGACACTGCTGATTAAGGGAAACGGTGCGCCGCAGTCGGGACATGTTTCAAGGCTTTGACGCTCCTGCTCGGTTTTGAGGTTTTCGCGGCGGATAATCTGCATTTCGCTGCCGGAAACGTTTTTGTAAACGTTTTTGGAGACTCCCGCCGTGAGCATTGTTCCGCAAAACTGGCACTGGTCTGAAATAAGCGGAATTTGTGCGCCGCAATTAGGGCAGTGTTTGAGTTCTTCTTTTGTGTACGACTTCAAACGCTGCTGCAACGCGCTGTCAAGATATTGATTGACTTCGCTTTCAGAAATTCCGTCCTTTAACGCCGCCTTAACGATTGTCTGCCTTTCAACAAAGGTTAACACTCTGTCTTTCAGAGCCTCGGCGGTAAGTAATATTATTTTTTTAGATATTGGCATAGGTTTTTGGGCAGTGTTTCTATTCTTTTAGCATTTTCTCGGCGGCATCTATCAACTCAACGTTGAGTTCTTCCAATTCGGAAAGTGTTACTTTGCTTGCGGAAGGTTTGTACCACGGGAAGTTTAAAAAATGCTGTTCCATTTCTTTCGAGGGAAACTTATAACCGTGCCGTGCGTAAATCTCGTTGCGCATTATGCGGAGTTGCCATTTGTCAAAAAGTTTTAAAATGGCCATATTGAGTACCATATCGGATGTTGCCGGCCACCAGCCCTTGCCGGAGTCGGTTATTTTGAGCGATTTGTACAGCGAGGTTGCTCTCGGAGTAGAATCGTTTTCCTCGCGTGTGGTGTTGTAAAGGTTGCAGCGACCCGCGTGAAATTGTACAGCGTAGTTTTTTCCGGAAATTCTTACCAAAACTTCGTTTTCTTCGCCGCGTACTTCGGTGAGAATTTCAAATTCTTGTTTTAATGCGTTTTGCAACATGTTGTGCATACTTGTCTCGTACAGTTGTTTATCCTGCGAGATGTCTTTTTGGACGAACCAGTATATTTGCTTTTTTTCGTCGTATGACATCAGCACTTCAAAGTTTTTGTCAGCATCGATTGTTATGGCTTTATATTGTACCATAAAATCTTTTTGTCCGAAGGCTTCCTTTTCGCCGCTGTCCGTTATGGTAAACATATATTTGCCGGACTGACTGATTTCAAAACTGAAATCCTTTTTTGGACTCTCAAAGCGCAAGTCGGCGTTGTTTTTTGTGACGGTGTATTCAGTAAAGCCGTCTGTCCATGTTGCTCCGTCAATTTTTTGCGCTCTGGCATTTGAAAACGCCGTTAAAACGAGTGCTGAAACGGTTAAAATAAAAAAATGCTTTTTCATATCATTACGGTTATTCGTTTATTATTATGCCGCAAATATAATAAAAAAAATTACGTTGTACTGTTTTTATGCAGCAAAACTTATTCTGACAGCAGTTTTTCAGCGTTTTTGTACAAAATTGCTTCGCGTTCTTCTGGGCTAAGACTCAGACGGAGAAAGCGTTTCAGTTCGTCTTCATGGTCCCACATCGGATAGTCGCTGCCGAAAAGAAATTTTTCAAAGCCGTGAGACTTTATCATCCCGTCGGCTTTTTCTACCGGCAGTTTCCACAGCGTACTCGAAGTGTCAAACCAAACTCTCTGACCTACAAGATATTCCATGGCATTGTCCCACTCTGTATAGCCGCCGAAATGCGCCGCTACAACAATCAGCGACGGATGTTTTTCAAGGACGTGCAGAATGCGTTTCGGTCCTGAAAAGTCGTAACGGTAGTCGCCCGCATGAACCAAAACAGGCATTTTCAACTCCGCAATCACTTCATAAACATCGTCCATTCCCGGCGTGTCAACCTGAAACTTCTGAAAATCAGGGTGAAGTTTTATACCTCTGAGACCCAGAGATTTTATGCGTTTTAATTCATTTTCAAAGTCCTCATAATCAGGGTGAATTGTTCCAAAGCCTACAAATTCTTTATGCAGGTTCACTTCGGAGATTATGTAATTGTTGATGGCTTCCACCTGATGAGCAACCGTAGCGGTGGAATGAACGATGTATTTTTCAACACCGATTTTTCTGCCGCTTTCCAAGAGTTTTTCCGGAGAACCGTCATAACACATTTGCGTATTGTAAAAAAGCCCTATGTTTTTGCTCGCTTTTTCCGCTATTTTTGCGGGATAAATGTGCGCGTGAAAATCTATAATCATAATGGGTGCAAATTTAGCATAAATATTTTTCAGTTTAATTGCGAAATAATTAATTAATTTTTATATTTGCCCGTACAAATCACTTAAAAACACATCACAAGATTATGAAACAATTTTTACTTATAATCATCCTAAGCCTGACGGTAATTGCCGCCGCAGACGCTCAGGAAATCCCGCAGATTGGCAATGTCCTTAACCGTGACAGAATCTCGCTCAACGGCGATTGGAATTACATCGTGGACGTTCAGGAGGAGGGTTATTACGACTACCGAATGAACCCGACGCCGTGGGGATTTTTCCGCAACGCCAAGCCGCAACGTCCCGAAGATTTGGTGGAATACGACTTCGACAAGGCGGCAACAATGCAGATTCCCTCGGATTGGAACACCAAGGACGACCGCCTGTTTTTCTATGAAGGCACGGTTTGGTTCAAGAAGTCTTTCAACTACACCAAGAAGCCCGGCAAACGCGCAATCCTCTATTTTGGCGCGGTGAATTATGAGGCGATTGCTTACCTCAACACCCAAATCCTCGGCATCCACGAGGGCGGATTCACGGCGTTCAATTATGACGTTACCGACATCATCAAGGACGGCGAAAACGTTGTGATTGTAAAAGTTGACAACAAACGCCGCAAAGAAAACGTGCCGACACAGATTTTCGATTGGTGGAATTATGGCGGCATTACACGCGATGTTTTTCTCGTGGAGACCGACGATGTTTACATTCAGAATTACAATTTCGACCTCGACAAAACCACAAAAAATCAAATCTATTTCAGCATCAACCTCAACGCGAAATCCGCCGGAAAAAGCGTGGAGATTTCAATCCCCGAACTCAAAATCCGCCAATCGTTCACATCCGACCGTAACGGCGTGATAGCGGGCGCATTGACGGCTAAAAACCTCACCCTTTGGTCGCCCGAAAATCCCAAACTCTACAACGTAGAACTCAAACTCGGCGCATCGACGTTGAAGGACGAAATTGGATTCCGCACCATTGAAACCCAAGGCAAAAAAATCCTCCTGAACGGCAAGCCAATTTTCCTGCGCGGCATCAGTATCCACGAGGAAAAAACCAATGGCGGCGGCCGCGCCAATTGTCCCGAGGACGCTCAAAAATTGCTCTCGATGGCGAAAGAATTGGGCTGCAATTTTGTGCGGTTGGCGCATTATCCCCACAACGAATATATGGTGCGCGAGGCTGAAAAAATGGGCATTTTAGTATGGTCGGAGATTCCGGTTTATTGGACGATTGATTGGAAAAATCCCGGCACTCTCCTCAATGCAAAGCGTCAACTCTCCGATATGATTCTCCGCGACCAAAACCGCGCAAATGTCATCATTTGGTCTATCGCCAACGAGACCCCGCACGGCAACGACCGTGAAAAATTCCTCGCTCAACTCGCCTCTCACGCCCGTTCGCTCGATTCTACGCGCCTGATTAGTATGGCGATGGAGGTGTTGTCGGCGGCTAATTATCACAACAAATTGCAGGACAATATGAACAAATATGTGGATGTGATTAGTTTCAACCAATACATCGGTTGGTACCGCGATGTGAACGACGCGCCCAAGATGACTTGGGAGATTCCTTACGACAAGCCGGTGATAGTCAGCGAGTTTGGCGGCGGCGCGAAGTATGGTCTCCACGGCGCAAAAAATCAGCGTTGGACGGAAGAATTTCAGGAAAACCTGTACATAGAAAACGTCGCAATGTTGGACAAAATCGACGGACTTGCCGGCACGACGCCGTGGATTTTGAAGGATTTCCGCTCGCCCCGCCGCGTCCTCGACGGCGTTCAGGATTATTACAACCGCAAAGGACTCTACTCCGACAATGGCGAGAAAAAATTGGCGTTCTATGTGTTGCAGGATTGGTATAAGAAGAAATAATTAATAACTAAAAAATTCATAATATGAAACGACTACTAATGATGATTGCTGTTTGTCTTGTGGCATCAGCAATTTCAGCCCAGCCCTACGACTTCCAGAACACAAAACTGGACGACAACAAGCGTGTACAACTCTTCATCAAGCATCTTACCCTTGATGAAAAGATGATGTGGATGTCGCCAATGCTTGGCACTCAACGACTTGGAGTGCCCATCTACGGCTGCTACGAGGGATTGCACGGATTGGCACTCGGCGGCCCGTCGCGCAACAATGGAGTCAAAACGGTGGATGGCAAGGAAGTGCCCGACGACCTGCCAACCACCATCTTTCCTCAGGCATACGGTATGGGATGCACTTGGGATCGCTCTCTGATACAGCGAATTGGCGAAATCGAGGCGGAAGAAGTCCGTTGGTATGCGCAGGGCAACATTGCTCGCCGCAAAGGTCTTGTGGTGTTTGCCCCGAATGCCGACCTGGCTCGCGACCCTCGTTGGGGACGCACCGAAGAGAGTTATGGTGAGGATCCATACCTCGTGGGACAATTGACAATCTCTATGGTAAAGGGTCTTCAAGGCAACGACACGCGCTATTGGAAAACCTGCGCCCTGATGAAACATTTTCTTGCCAACAGCAACGAGGACGGACGCGACTCCACTTCGAGCGATTTTGACGAGCGTCTGTTTCGCGAATACTACTCCTACCCTTTCTATAA
>JAFXUC010000026.1 GCA_017535325.1 Bacteroidales bacterium
AGTCTGAAGAGTCAACCGGGTGGAAACTACCGTCGTAAAGGTTGATTTTAACGTCAACAACGGGGAATCCTGCCAAAACGCCTTTCTCCAAAGTCTTCTGGATACCTTTGTCAACAGAAGGAATAAATTCGCCGGGGATATGTCCGCCTTTGACAGTGTTGATAAATTCGTATCCTTTGCCGGGGTTCGGAGTCATAATCATGCGGATTTCAGCATACTGACCTTTACCACCAGACTGTTTAGCATATTTGTAATGTGTATCTTGTTCTTCCAAGAATGTCTCACGGTAAGAAACTGAGGGTTCGCCGACCTCAACTTCCACTTTAAACTCTTCTTTTACGCGGTCAACCATGATTTCGAGGTGCAACTCACCCATACCAGCGATGATTGTCTCATTGGTTTCCTCATCGTATTGAGCAACAAATGACGGGTCTTCGTTAGCGAGTTTGTGAAGAGCCTCACCCATTTTCTGTTGATCTTTTTTGTTTTTTGGGGAAACTTTCAACTGGATAACTGGAGGCGGAACTGTGATTGATTCCAACAATACGGGATGATCTTCGTCGCAAAGAGTATCACCTGTTTTGGTTTCTTTAAGACCGATTAAGGCAACGATGTCGCCTGCAACGGCTTCTTGAATTTCAACGCGGTCTTTTGCTTTGATTTTGAAGATACGACCGATACGTTCTTTTTTGCCTTTGTTAGCATTTTCCAAAGTCATACCGGGTTTGATAACGCCTTGGAATACGCGGGTAAATACCTGCTGACCAACAAACGGGTCGTTGATAAGTTTGAATGCAAGAGCAGCAACAGGAGCGTCCTGAGTTGCTTTTACAACAACATCTTTTGTTTCATCATCCGGGTCTTTACCGTGAACATCCGGTAAATCGAGCGGAGAAGGCAAGTAATCAACAACAGCGTCCAAAACGAAATGGATACCTTTGTTTTTGTATGAAGAACCGCAGAATACGGGGGTGAAAATCAAGTTGATAGTTGCTTTTCTTACTGCTTTTTTGATTTCTTCAACAGTAATAGTAGAAGGATCATTGAAGTATTTTTCCATCAAAGCCTCGTCTACTTCGGCAACTTTTTCCAAAAGTTTGTCGTGACAATCCTGATATTCTTGTTCGTATTCAGCCGGACGGGGGATTTCTTCGTATTCTTTGTCAACGAATTTATAACATTTACCCGTAACAACGTCGATAACAGCGTAGAATTCATCTTCTGAACCGCAAGGAACTTCCATTTTAACAGGGTGAGCATCAAGCATTTCGTCCATTTGTTTTACAACTGAATCGAAATCAGCACCCGAACGGTCCATTTTGTTGATGTACGCTACTCTGGGAACGTGATATTTAACCGCTTGGTTCCAAACGGTTTCAGATTGGGGTTCAACACCGCCTACTGCGCAGAAAACAGAAACCAAACCGTCCACAACCCTCATTGAACGCTCTACCTCCATCGTGAAATCCACGTGACCGGGAGTGTCGATAAGGTTAAGGTCGTAGCCTTTCCAATGTGCGGAAATTGCAGCAGACTGAATTGTGATACCTCTTTCCTGTTCTTGTTTCATAAAGTCCATTGTGGCAGCACCATCGTGAACTTCACCGATTTTTCTGTTTACTCCGGTGTAAAACAAAATACGCTCTGAGGTAGTTGTCTTACCTGCATCAATGTGGGCAGCAATACCGAAGTTTCTTAATTTTTCTAATGACATCGTGTTGAAATGTAAATTTTAAAAATTTATTTTTAATTTGGGCGCAAAGTTAGAAAATATTTTTAATGTATGAAATGTTTTTTTGAAAAATTAATGTTTTTTTCAAATTTCATAATCCATACAAACTCTGAGTTTTACATTCGGTTTTACCGTACCTTCTGCAACTTTCACATGCGCGGGGTGTACGGCATAACCTTTTAACGCCTCAAAACTCTCCATTGTAGAGTCAAGCATAACGTCAGCATTGGAGGTTTCGAGCGGATTTATGTTGACTTTTATCTCTTTTAGGCCCGGCACAACGCCTTTTAATGCTTCCAAACCGTTTTTGATTTCGTTTTTGGCTTTCGTTCTTTCTTCCAAAGAAAGTTCGTCTTTCAACTGCCAAAGTATAATGTGTTTTACCATTTTTTTATTACTGATTATTAATTGTGTTTTTTTTTCGGTGTGTCGATATTATAATGAAGTCCCACGCTCTCACGTCTGCGGCGAGCCATCTTGATAACAAGCCATGCCGTGTTGATTGCGTTTCTTAATTCGCAAAGTTCAACCGTGATTTTTGAGCGTTTGTACAACTCCTCGGTCTCGTTGTAAAGAATATAAAGGCGGTCGAGGGCGCGTTTCATTCTCTCGTTGCTTCTTACAATGCCGACGTAATAAGTCATTATCTGTTGCAACTCTTTGAAAGACTGAGTAATAAGAATTTTTTCCTCGTTACTTACCGTGCCTTCGTCGTTCCACTCGGGAATGTCCTGACGGATTGACAATTTGTCCAAATAATCCTTTGAGTCGAGTGCCGAACGGTGTGCAAAAACGAGTGCCTCCAAAAGCGAGTTAGACGCCAAACGGTTTGCGCCGTGAAGTCCCGTGCAGGAGGTTTCGCCGCCTGCGTAAAGGTGTTTTATAGTTGTTCTGCCGACCTCGTCAACACGGATTCCGCCGCAAAGATAATGCGCTGCCGGAACTACGGGAATCGGTTTTTTGGTGATGTCAATGCCGATTGACAGACATTTTTCGTAAATATTCGGGAAATGTTTTTTCAATTCTTCGGGATTTGTATGCGTTGCGTCCAAGTAAACGTACTCATCACCCCTGATTTTCATCTCGTTGTCGATTGCGCGGGCAACAATATCACGCGGTGCAAGACAGCCTCTTTCGTCATATTTTTCCATGAAAGTCTTGCCGTCTTTGGTCTTCAAAATTGCTCCGAAACCTCTCATCGCCTCAGTTATCAAAAATGACGGTCTTTCGCCCGGATGATAAAGCGAAGTCGGATGGAACTGAACAAACTCCATATTATCAATAACGCCTTTGGCTCTGTAAACCATTGCGATACCATCACCCGTTGCAATCGTAGGATTAGTTGTAACTTGATAAATATTTCCGATTCCGCCGGTTGCAAGGTAAGTGATTTTTGAGAGGATTTTTTCAACTTTTCCCGTCTCCTTGTTCAAGGCATAAATGCCGTAGCACTCAATGTTGTCGTCGTAACGAGTAACCGTCTGACCCAAATAATGCTGCGTTATAAGTTCAACAGCAAAATAATGGTTTACCAACTCGATGTTCGGGTTCTTTTTGCAGGCTTCCACCAAAGCCCTTTCAACCTCGAAACCTGTGTTGTCTTTGTGATGAAGGATTCTAAAATCGGAGTGTCCGCCTTCTTTATGAAGGTCGAATGTTCCGTCGGGACGTTTGTCGAAATCTATTCCCCACTCCACCAACTCTTTGATTCTTTCGGGTGCTTCTTCTACGACAATCTTTACAATGTTTTCCTTGCTCAGATAATCGCCTGCAACCATAGTGTCGTGAATGTGTTTTTCAAACGAATCCGTCGGGTCGGTTACCGAAGCGATACCGCCCTGCGCGTAATTGGTGTTGGCTTCGGTTACATCGTTAGCCTTTGTAACGATTAACACTTTGCCAAATTCTGCGGCTCTTAAAGCAAAACTCAGACCGGCTACTCCGCTGCCTACTACAAGAAAATCCGTCGTTCTCATGTTGTTATGTGCTTTTAGTTTGACGGCAAAGGTAAAACTTTTTTTTATATTGTGCAAATTTTATATGTGTTTGAGCCGCAAGCATTGCGGCTCTACATACGGGGCGCATTACGGAGTCCGATACGTAGGGGGCTGTCTAAAAAGTTCCTCGTCCAAATAAAAAAACAGGAAAATTCGCTTTTGTGTGAATTTTCCTGTTTTTTTATCAAAATAATTTGGAAAACTTATCAAAAATACGTATCTTGTTGAAAATTAAAAAGATATGAC
>JAFXUC010000027.1 GCA_017535325.1 Bacteroidales bacterium
AATTATTTGATATTTAATAAGTTAATAAACATTTTTTTTCTAAAACATAAGTCCAAAACGGATACCGAAATAGTTTTTCAACTCTTCGTGAGTTTCAGTATAATGTTCGGTTTTATAATCCGTATATGTACGGCGGTTTCTTCCTGAGCCTACGGTATAAGAATAAGGAACTTTTTTAGTTTTTACTTCGACAACATCTTGATTGAAAAAACTATACTGAATCCCTAAGAAAACTTTTTTGGCAAAGCATACGCCGAAACCGATTCCGTTTTCGATTCCGCCTTTTTCCGAATCAAAATTATAGATGTATCTGAAATCGTATTCAATATACGGTCTTACATTCCAATACGGAGCAGTGTAGCGGACTTTGAAATCGCCGCCGGCAGCACACGAAAAATCCATTCCGTTTCCATATCCGCCGTTAAACAAAGGCCCTACACCTACATACAACCCTTGTATCACGTTAGCACCGAAAAGGAAAGCCAACTGGTCGGAATGAGCGTTGTTGTCCCAAAAGCCGTGCATATAGTCCAAACACATTCTGAAACCTTTGTCGCCGCTTTTGTCTTTGCCGGAAGAAGAGTTTTTACTCTTGCCATTTTCCGCATAACGTCCGGAAGAAATCACCTCAATAATCAAATCGTCGTGTTTTTCCTTGTACTGAACGTCAAACTGCGCACCCGAACTTTTGGCTTCGCCGCTTTCAATCTGAAATTGAAGATTGCTGCCTCTGAAACGCGAAAGCGCGTCGTTAGAAAACTTCATAACCGTTCTGTCTTCGCCGGGTGCGAGATTTTGACAATCCGTGATTTTGTTGCCGTTTTCAAAAACAATAACACTATTTATTATATACTGAGAAGAATTTTTTATAATCATATTATCCTCTAAATCAAAGTTTTGCGGCACAATACGGCTGACCGTAAACACTGAGGCATTATTAGTAGTAACATTCTGATTTTGAGGCTTGTTATTTGGATTTTGAGGTTGTGTACTTTGTGCCGAAGTTTCTTTCTGCTCAGGTTTTGACTGCGACGCCGCAACTGCTCCACCGTTAGACACACCTTTTTTAACTAACGAAAGTATATTTTGCCCCAAATTCATATACATTAATTTCAAACGGCCCGTTTCGGACGGATTCGGGCTTCCTTTAACGAAAGGACAATCAAAAACACATTCAGCCATACCCGTTTTAAGATTTATGACCTCAACTGTGCCTTGAAAAATTGCACCGCCATTTTTCGTCTTAAAAGAATACGGATTATGTATGAACATTCCAGCACCATTACCCATATCCAACTTGTCAACAATAACCCGCACCTTATAATCTTTGCCTTTTTGGTCATACGGGTTGGACAAGTCGAAGTTAAAACCGCCTTTTTTAGTTAATCTTGTCATTTCATAATTAAACATCTGTTCGGCTGTTAAATGGTCTTGCGGCCAGTCTCTTACAAAATCGTCCCCGCGTGATTTCAGATAAGCGTCCAAAGATTGTAAATTCCCGATTTTTTCTGCATCTTTTTTGTTGCTTCCAGCAGGAAATTCTCCGACCTGAGTGTTTTTATAATCAAATTCTACACAAGCAGTAGCGTTAGTCATCATTACACCAGCGTTTCCCGCACTTACAGTAACTTCACTGCGTTGTGCTTTAACGGCAAAGTTCAAACACAATGCAACACAAAAAAACAATACTTTTTTCATTATTTAGGAAATTTTGCCCGTAGAACCTCACCAAACTCGGATAATAAAAATAAAAAAGACGTGGGAGTTTTTTATTAACATCGCTTACCCCACCATAACAGGCCTTCGCAATCGCCTTTCAACCGAGATAAGCAACGCGAAAACCCACGCCTATATAAAGGCATGTCATGTAAATAACGAACACAACAATGCCAATATATGCACATAGCGTGGACGTCCAAGTTGCCATATTTTTCGGTTGAACAAAGTTGCGAAGTTTGTTATGGAGAAAAATACTGCCAATAAACGTCCTTGGAATCAGGACTGCGTATGTAAAAAGGTCGCAGCCTTATCCGCAGCAAATATAGAATAAAAAATTCTTATTTACATAACTTTTTTAAGTTTTTTTACAAAAATTTTTATTTTTTATTATAACATATTAAGGAATAATAGGTTATAATGACAAAAAAATATTCTTTTTTTTCGTATTTTTAGAAATAAAGTTAAAACTGCGGTTTCCATTCCGCAATTTCGGAATGAATTATTTAAAAAAAATTTTTCTTTGCCTTTTGTTTTATTTTTGCTAACTTTGCCGCCGTATAAATAAACAAATCATGATAACATTAGGCGTATTTTTCGGCGGAATGTCGGTTGAACACGAAATTTCTGTTATTTCGGCGTTGCAGACAATTCACGCTTTTCCTGAGTTTAAGTACAACATCGTACCCGTTTACATCTCAAAAGAAGGCGAATGGTACACGGGACCGGGTTTGACGGTGGTTTCCAACTATCGCAATATGAGCAAGTTGCTCTCTTGGTGCGAAAAAGTTTACATGACACCCACACGCGGCGATTTCAACCTTTACCGTTACAAGTCAAACATGTTCAAATCGAAGGTTGTAACAAAAATCGACGTTGCTTTCCCGATTCTTCACGGCTCTTACGGCGAGGACGGTTCGTTGCAGGGATTTTTTGAAATGATCGGAATCCCCTACGTCGGCAGCAACCTCCGCGCAAGCAACATCGCAATGGACAAAATCGCGACAAAATATATGTGTCAGTCGTGCAACATTCCGTGCGTTGACTATATGTGGACAACCGACAAGGAATGGTTTGAAAATCACGACGAAATGAAAGCCAAAGCCGAAAAAATCGGTTACCCGCTTATCGTAAAACCCGCGACACTCGGCTCGTCGGTCGGCATTTCAAAAGCCGCAGACGAAAAAGAACTTGAAGCGGCAGTGGATTTGGCTTCAAAATTCACCGACAAAATCATCATCGAAAAAATGGTGGAAAACCTTCAAGAGATAAACTGCTCAGTTTACGGAAGTTACCACGACTGCAAACCGTCAGTTTTGGAAGAACCCCTGCGCAGCGGCGACATTCTTTCTTATCAAGACAAATACATGGGTTCTGGCTCGTCGAAAGGCGGCGCAAAAGGCATGAAATTCGGCGCAAAAAGCGGAGTTAAAACAGCCGGAGCAAAAGGTTCAGGCTCGATGTCTGACAGTCAGAGAAAATGTCCCGCAGATTTGCCGGAAGACGTTACGAAAATGATTCAAGACTTGGCAGTTAAGACTTTCAAAGAGATGAACGCGTCGGGCATTATCCGTATTGACTTCATGCGCAACAAAGAAACGGGCGAGGTCTACGTTAACGAAATAAATGCAATTCCGGGTTCTCTGTCGTTTTATCTTTGGGAGGCAACAGGTAAGAAATTTGTTGACGTACTCGACGATGTTATCAATGTCGCAATAAAAGAAAACGCTGAAAAGCAGAAACTTAAACGCAGTTTTGACCAAAACATTTTTGCGATGGGCGGCGGAATGAGTTTCGGCGCAAAAGGCGCAAAAAGATAATAACAAATGGCAAAAGCGTTAATTATTTCCTCATCAATCGTTGTTTTGATGTGGATAAGTTTTTTCTCGGACTGGATTTTGCCGGGCGAGTTTGCCTCATTCGGAATCATGCCGAGAACTTTGAGCGGACTCAAAGGCATAATTTTCGCGCCGTTTATACACGGAAGTTGGGAACATCTGATTTCCAACACGGGTGCGGTTTTTGCCCTGACTTTCACGCTGTTTTGGTGTTATGAAAACTTTGCGTGGAAAGTATGGGCTCTGTCGGCACTTTTGGACGGGGCGTTGGTGTGGCTTTTGGCGCGGTCAAGTTACCATATCGGAATGTCGGGAGTGATTTTCGCTTTGTTGGGCTTTTTGTTGGCGATGGGAATTTTTAAGTTTTCGCTAAAAACGCTGATAATTTCGGGAATAATATTTTTTCTCTACGGCGGCGCACTTTGGGGCGTTTTGCCAAAAGACCCGCACATATCGTGGGAGGCACATCTGTTCGGCTTTATCGCGGGTGTTTTTATCGCAAAACAAATTGCAAAAAAAAATGCGGGAGATTAAGCCCGCATTTTTTTTATGTTATCCCCTGCCCCATTTTTCGGTTATTCCGCCATAAAAATCGGTTCTGCGGTCGCGGAAAAACGGCCAGTTGCGTCGGACGTTTTCAAGACGTTTCAAATCTATGTCGGCATAAAGGATTTCTTCTTTGTCCGTTGACGCCTGAGCGATGATTTCGCCCTGAGGTCCGGCAATAAACGAACTGCCCCAAAAGTCAATGCCGCTGTCTTTTATGTCTTCGTGTTTTTCAAAGCCCGTGCGGTTGACAGAAGCCACGTAAATGCCGTTTGCGACTGCGTGTCCGCGCTGAACCGTTATCCAAGCCTCTCTCTGACGGTCGCCTTCCTCGCCTTTTTCGTAAGGATGCCAGCCGATTGCAGTCGGATAAAACAAAACTTCCGCACCCTGCATTGCCGTCAGACGCGCTCCCTCAGGAAACCACTGGTCCCAACAAATAAGCATGCCTTGTCTGCCGAACTTGTTGTCAAAAGCCTTGAACCCCAAATCACCCGGATTAAAATAAAATTTCTCGTAATAACACGGGTCGTCGGGAATGTGCATTTTGCGGTAAAGACCAGCCTCAGAGCCGTCAGTATCAATCATATACGCCGAATTGTGATAAACGCCTTTGTCTCGTTTTTCAAAAAACGGAACGATAATCACGCTGCCGAGTTGTTTTGCAAGCGCGGAAAAATGCTGAAACGAAACGCCGCCGCGCTCTTCCGCAAAGTCAAAATAATCGGGATTTTCCCTTTGACAGAAATAAAACGAAGAATAAAGTTCCGGCAGACAGATAACGTTTGCACCGTTTTTTGAAGCCTCGGTGATATATTCCGTGGCTTTTTTCATGTTGGTCTGTCTGTCAGAATCGAGATTTAACTGTAAAATTGCTATTTTGTACATAATGTTTTTAATTTTTAGTGCAAATTTAGTGTTTTTTTTTATTCCGGACAAAAAAATATTTTCACCAGTTTCCGCCGGGGAAAAAAATTATCTAAAAAACATTAAAAAAGATTGGACGGTTTATTTTTTTTTCATAATTTTGTCCGAACTAAAATTTTGATTGGATATGAAAATTTTACGAGATGACCAACTGTTGAAAATCAGTTTTGACGAAGACAAAAAACTTATCTGGACTGAATGGAAGCCGGAAAGTTTTAAAGCGTCATTGTCAAAAGACGAAATCAAAAATATTAACAAACAAATAGCCGACTACATCGTTGAATATGACGCCGACTATTATTTAGCCGACCAGAGACAAAGAGGCGTTGTCTATACCATTGACATTCAAGAATATATCGCAAAGGTTCTTGTTGACGCGGTAGAAAAAGCCAATGTCAAAAAATCGGCGATAGTAATGCCCAAGGATTATATAGTACGTCTTAGCAACGAACAGACAATCAATGAAGTAGATTCTGACAAGGATTATAATTATTTCAACGATTTCGACAAAGCGTGGACTTATTTATTCGGATAAGAAATACAAAATTCTAATATTAAATTAATTATGGTATCATACAAAGAATTAGGATTGGTAAACACAAAAGAAATGTTTGCCAAAGCAGTTAAAGGCGGATATGCAATTCCGGCTTTCAACTTCAACACAATGGAACAAATGCAGGCTATCGTTCAGGCTGCCGTTGAGACAAAATCACCCGTTATCATGCAGGTATCAAAAGGCGCACGCAACTACGCTAACGCTACTATCCTCCGTTACATGGCTCAGGGTGCTGTTGAATACGCAAAAGAACTCGGCTGCCCGAACCCGCAAATCGTTCTTCACCTCGACCACGGCGATACTTTTGAACTTTGCAAAGACTGTATCGACATGGGCTTTTCATCGGTTATGATTGACGGCAGTTCACTTCCTTACGAAGAGAACATCGCTCTTGCAAAGGAAGTTGTTGACTACGCTCACAAATACGATGTTACAGTAGAGGCTGAACTCGGCGTTTTGGCAGGTGTTGAAGACGAAGTTTCTTCGGCTGTTTCTCACTACACAAAACCCGAAGAGGTTATCGATTTCTCTCAGAGAACCGGCTGCGATTCTTTGGCTATTTCAATCGGTACTTCTCACGGTGCATACAAATTTACTCCCGCACAATGCACAAGAGACCCGAAAACCGGTAAATTAGTTCCTCCTCCTTTGGCTTTCGACATTCTTCACGAAATTGAGAAGAAACTCCCCGGTTTCCCAATCGTTCTTCACGGTTCTTCTTCTGTTCCTCAGGACGAAGTTGACACTATCAACAAATATGGCGGTAAACTTCCCGATGCAGTTGGTATTCCCGAAGAACAACTCCGCGAGGCTTCTAAATCAGCAGTTTGCAAAATCAACATCGACTCTGACTCACGTCTTGCTATGACTGCTGCTATCAGAAAATATTTGGCTGAAAACCCCGGACACTTCGATCCGCGTCAGTATCTCAAACCCGCACGCGAGAACATGAAGAAAATGTACATTCACAAAATCGTGAACGTACTCGGTTCAAACGACAAATTGTAAACCAATTTATAATTTTAATAATCAGGCGGCATATCGTGTGCCGCCTTTTTTTATTTCTTAAAAAACTTCTCTATCCTTTCCAAATAATCAGTGGCTTCGTCGTAAACCGCGTGTCCGTAGTTTTCGTAAATGAAATATTCGCCGGAAGTTTTTTCCGCTATCTCCTGAGACGGTTTTGCACCGAAAATCTTGTCTTTGTCAGCACCGATACAAAAAACGGGACATTTGATTTCAGAAAGCCGCTCTGAAATATCAAAACCTTTTATCCCGCCCGCAAGCACTGCAAAACGCTTCAAATCCGCTTTCGTTGCGCCTTTGAGCGATGACAAAATTTCCTCGCGGTATTGCTGATAAAAATTTTTACTGTAAACGTTTCCTGCAAACGCCTGATTAAGCGCATCTTCGTCGCCTTTTAACGCCAAAGAAATCCAATTAGAAACCGCTAATTCGCTTTCGCCGTCAGTTTTGCAAGCCGTTGAACCCAAAAAAAGTTTTTTAACAAGTCCGCTTCGTTTTACAGCAACGGTTTGCGCAATCATTCCGCCCATCGAAATTCCGATAACATACGCGTCGGTAATTTTCAGAGAATCAAGAACTTTGATGTTATCGTCCGCCAAATTTTCGATTGCGTAACCTTCGGGCGGCGTTTCCACGCGGTCAAACATATAAACCGTATAATCCGCCGTAAAACGCTCATAATATTGCGCCACGTTTTCAGCAAGCGGCATAAGACTTTTGGTATAAAGCCCCGGAAACAGAACTATCGTCTTTTCTCCGCTGCCGAAACGCGCATACTGCATTTCAAAATTTTCTGTTTTAACATACTGAATTTTAACGCTTTGCATATTATTTTCTTTTTTATCTTTTCCGCACACCGACAATAGCAAAATAGCGGTTAACAGGATATAAAAAAAATTTTTCATACTGTTTTGAATTTTCCTTTTTCTAACGCCCAAGCGTAAACCCAAACAACCGCAAAACAAATCATCGGCACAAGGTAAGAAATGTTGATGCCCGCAGCGTCAGAAACCATTCCCTGAACGGGTGTTATCAACGCCGCGCCGAGAATTGCCATTATCAAACCCGAAGCCCCGATTTTGGAATCGCTGCCGACATTTTCGAGGGCAAGTCCGTAGATTGTCGGAAACATCAGCGACATAAAGAAACTTATACCAATCAGCACCGCAATACATGTCATACCGGAAGAGGCTGTCAGAACTACACCAAGGCTCAAAACCAACGCTCCGAGAGCCGCCCACATCAGAAGTTTTGACGGTCGGTGCCATTTCATAAGCCATGTAAACAGAAATCTCGCCGCGCAAAAACATACCGTAGAAATCAGATAATAAGTCGCGGCGTCTGCCTCAACGATACGAAGTTCATTCATTGCAAGACGTATCGTAAACGACCACACTCCTACTTGCGCACCTTCGTAGAAAAACAACGCCAAGACACCGTAGATATACCGTTTATTTTTGAAAAGTCTTGAAAATCCGTCCCTTACGCTGTCTTTGCTGTCATCGCCGCCTTGTGGCATTTTTGCGAGGAATATCAACACCAAGACTACCAACAAAACAAATCCGACCGCCATATAAGTACCCGTAACGGCATTCAATTCATGCTGCTGAACGGCTAAAAGGTCGGTCTCTGTCATAGCGGTACGGTCTTCGGCAGTTGCGCTGCTGAGTTCTGAAAGAATAAAAAACTGGCTCAGCAAAATTCCGGTTATGCAGCCAATAGGGTTGAAAGACTGCGCAATATTCAGCCTTCTTGTTGCGGTTTCGGGAGTTCCCATCGACAAAATATACGGATTAGCGGAGGTTTCCAAAATCGCGCATCCGCCTGCAAGTACGTATATTGCAATAAGATAGAATGTGTATGACATTACTTTTGAGGCAGGGAAAAACAGCATCGCTCCGGCGGAATAGAGCAGCAGTCCGAACAAAACGCCGCTTTTATAGTCGAACCGCCTTATAAACATTGCGGCAGGCAGCGCAAAACAGAAATACGCGCCGTAAAACGCCGTTTGTATCAGCGATGTCTGAGTGTCGGACATCGACATTATTCTTTTAAACGCGCTCAGCAGCGTGTCAGTCATTTGGTTTGCCAGTCCCCATAAAAAAAACAAAGAGGTAATAAGGCAAAACGGGATTAAGTACTTTTTTTCAACAGGTTTCATAATATTAATTTTAGAAATAATTAACAGCAAATTTATATAAAAAAAACTAAACAAACAAAGTTTTTTTAATTGCTCCAATCAATAATAATTCTTATTTTTACGGCAAAGAAAAAAAGTTTCAGTTATGAACATCGAAAAATTTCGCGAATACTGTCTTTCGCTGCCACAGGTTACCGAAGATTTCCCCTTCGACGATGATTTGCTGACATTCCGTGTCTGCAACAAGATATTTGCTTGTATTGCAATGAGTAACCCCGAACTTGCCGTTATGAAATGCGACCCTGAACGCGCCCTCGAACTCCGCGACCAATACTCCGCCATTGAAGGCGCATTCCATTGGAACAAGAAATTTTGGAACCAAATCCACTTCAACAGCGACTGCGGCGACAAGTTGATTCTTGAACTCGTTGACCATTCGTATCAAGAAGTGGTGAAGAAGTTGCCGAAAAAGGAAAGGGAGGCGGTGTTTTAATTATTTTTCACCGCCCTTCCCATTTCCGTATAGAATCGTTAAGCATACGTGTCAATTTTACCGCACCGCGAGGGTTCAAATGGTTGGCATTGTAAAAATCCGAAAGTTCGAAAAGGTTACTGTCTGTATAGTTCTCATAAACAAAATCATATTTTTCCTGCAAATCTGAAAGCGATTGCTGCATTTCGCTGTAATACTCTGGATTGATAAACTCAGATATATAAACAGTCGGGAACGTCAGTATAATTACCTTTATCCCTCTTGATTTACAAATGGTTAGAATTTCTTCAAGTAAGAGCAGATTATCCTTGTATACAGAATCAGGGGTTCTTTTGACCATTTCGTTATAATAATTTGCAGTGTTCGCGGCTTCGACTTTAAAATCTTTTCCGTTGGGATAAAAGGTCAAAAATCCATTTTCATCACATTCAGGAATTTCTTCTTTACGCAAAGACAACAAGTTTTTTTGAACTTTCAGTTTATAATCCCAAAAGTTTTTCTTGTAAAAAGGTGCGTCAAAATGAATGGAATAGTGGATGATTTTGGATTCTCCATCATATCCAGGACATATTCTGTTGACATGCAATCCGATGAAATTAATATCCAAAACCAAATACTTCAATGAGCGAAACCGGTTGAAATATTTTTTGAAAATATGGTGATCATATAAAAGCGACTGCATTAAACCTGCACAGTTAAAAGACTTTTTGTCAAGTTCATCAGGTTTTATACCAAAACCCGCACCAGAAGGTCCCAAAACCAATAGTTCGATTTCTTCTGCGTGTTGTTCCAAATACTCACTCTTGATTTTGTAGGAGTCAGTTGATTTGTTACGAGCAATTAATTCCACAGTAATCAGCAATCCAATCACCACCGCCATTACCGGCACCACAACTTTTACTAAAAAATCTTTCATCTCTTTTAAAATTGCATATAAATAAACTCCTTAACTGCATCGCCCCTGAAAATCACGATAAAAATTATCAAGGCAATAAGTTGTAAATCAAGCCACAACGGTTTCTCAGTTTTTAGAATCGAAAACTTGAACTTGCCTTCGTCCAAATAGTCCTTTGCCAAAAGAATCATCAACGAAAACAAGAAAATCTTTTTGCCTCCGACATTGCACATCGAGCCTAATCCTGTGAAACACTGCGCAATAGTACTAAACGCCGCACTCATACTCTCACTCCTGAAAAACAGTAAAGCCGTTGCTACCAAAAGATATGTCAAGCCCATTTTCAAAAGGTTTTTCGGTGAAATCAGCCAACCGCCAAGCCACGTGATTTTTGTCTTTTTATTCATTTTTCCCGACAAAATCAACGGGATAAAAAGCAGTCCGTGAAACAGTCCGAAGAAACCGAAAGTCCAATTAGCACCGTGCCAAAAGCCGACTGTAACAAGGTTGATAACCACCGCCAAAATCAATCCCAAGTTTCCCAAGTCGCGAAATTTGATATTGAGCGGCATAAATACATAATCCGTCAGCCAGCCCGTCAGCGAAATGTGCCAACGTCGCCAATATTCAGCAACGTTTTGTGCAAAAAACGGACGGCGGAAATTTTCGGCAACCTCCAAGCCCGCCAAACGTCCGATACCAATTGCCATATTGGAATAGCCAGAAAAATCAGCGTACATTTGCAACGGATAAAGCAACGTCGCAATGCCAATCGACAACGCACCGTAATCCTGATAGTTATTGAAAACAGCATCCACATATTCGCCCATTCTGTCGGCTATACAAACCTTTGTAAACCAGCCCCATACGAACATTTTTACGCCTTCCGTCAAGAAAGAATAATCGGTTTTGCGGACGGTTTTCAACTGCGGCAAAAACTTGTTCGGACGGTCAATAGGACCCGCCATAATGCACGGGAAAAAAGCCACGTATGCCGCAAACGCTACAAAATCTCTTTCGGCAGACATCTTTCGACGGTTGATTTCAAGCACGTAACTTACCAACCGGAACGTGAAAAACGAAATTCCGAGCGGCATCAGGATTTGAAACGTTGAAATTTCCGTATTGAAACCCAATGCGCTGAACAACTGCGCAAAACTGTCTATGAAGAAGTTGAAATACTTGAAATACAGCAACGGTAACAAGCACAGAACCGCCGAAAACATCGCGAATCTGTTTGCTTTCTTGTCGTCTTTCTGCACAAAATCCTCGATTTTCAGTCCCAAAAAGTAGGTCATAATTGTCATTACGGCAATCACGGGAATCATTTTTAAATCCGCAATTCCGTAAAACAAGTAACTGAAAATCAATAATATCCAATTCTGAATTTTGCAGCGTTTGTAAAATATGTGATATATTACAAAAAACGCTACAAAAAACAGAAAGAAATTAATCGAATTAAATTCCATTATGCCAATTTTTTGCTGATGTTGTCAATCATTTCGCCGACGTTCTTCCATGAAAGAATCTCCGCCGAGGTGAATTTGATTTTGAAGTCTTTTTCGATTGCGACAATGAGTTGAATGTGCGAAAGCGAATCCCACTCCTCGATGTCATTTGCAGTTGTTGTGTCCGCGAGTACGATTTCCTCATTGTCGAGAACATCGCGGAAAATCTCTGTTACCTGAGAAAGAATTTCTGATTTTTCCATTTTGTGTAGAATTATTTTTCTTTGATAAATACTTGTTTTTCCTGATAACTGTCAACGTCCAAAACCCAAAGGTTTTCCTTGCCTTCCACGGGCGCAAATCCCAATTTCGGATAATGGTCTTTGACCATCGAATTTTTCAAAGTCGGGATATATTCGCCGGTAATGGTTTTGAAACCGGTTGACTTGGCGTAATTTACGATTGTGTTGAGCGTAAAATTCTCCATTCCGCGCTTCAATACGCGGCAACTCATCAACCATGTATCAATGAAAAGGTCTTTAAGTTCGTTCCTTTTCTCCAAAACGATTACGCAAATCATTCCGTTGTCGCCGAAACGGTCTTCGAGCGTAAACGAAAAACACTTGTGATTGTCAGAATTTTCGAGCCGTGCGATGTCCTCTTCTGTGTAACGTATAGTTCTGAGATTGAATTGGTTGGAACGTTGCGTAAGTTGAGCAATCCTCGGCGTGAGAAACTTGGTAAAGCCCTGAACTTCTGATACCATATTGAGGCTTTTTAAGAAACCGCCCTCGTCGGCAAACTTTTTACGTTCCGTAATCCTTTCAGCCTCAACTTGATACTGTTTGGTTCTGTCCTTGTCGCCCGATGAAAAAGAAGCCGTTTCAAACAGGTTTTCGCTGTAAAGAAATTCCAAATAATCCGCTGGATCTTCGGGCAGTTCGGGGACGGAAATGCCGTTGATATTCTCGCGGACGATATTCCTTTCAAACGGATTGTCGTCAATGAAAACCATAGAATCGAAGGCGATGTTCAGAATTTGCTGAATGTTCATAATGTTTTCGACCTTGGTATCCCAATTAGCCGTAAACACCGCAATATCAGAAAGTTTGAGAACCATTTCGGGATGTTTCACAAACGGTTCTTTGGCGGTTTCTTCGTTGTTTTTTGAACATACAGCAAGAATAATTCCGCGCTCTTTGAGTTGCTTAATCCAAAGTTGAAGTTCGGTGAAAGCCTTTCCAATTCCGAGACCGTGTCCGAGTTTAATGTTTTCGATGCCGTCGTCACCGATAACACCGCCCCAAAGCGTGTTGTCCAAATCCATAATCAGGCACTTCTTGAATTTGCCGAGTACTGCGGCTGTGATGTCAACTATCCTTTGCGACACATACGGTACGAAATCCACCGACAAAACCATTTCCGTGGAAGTATAGACCGACGAATCGAAACAGAAATCCCGTCCGAATTTATTTTGCAAACTTGACAAATCGCAGATAAAAACATCGGAATATTGCTCTGCAAATTCCATCAAAAGATAGTTGATTTTTCTGTTTTGGTAAATAAAAGACTGCGCCGTTTTGTTGCCGTACTGACCGAAAACACCGTCGTCAATTTCGGGATAGTTGCAGATGATAAGTTTTGAGTTCAGAAGTCCTTTCGCCTCTTTTAAGAAGTCAATGCGCTTTTGAGCAGCGTTAGGTTTGTCGCAAGAAGACATTGATTCAAAGGAGGTTAAATATTTGTGCGTTGATTGAAAAATCACAGTAAACTGTGGTTGAAACTTATGTAAATCGCTTTCCGGATCGAAAATCTGTTGCTCGACCTGATTAAATTCCGCTTCGAAAAGGTCGGCGTAAAATCCGTTCTGTTGAGCCGCGCCTTTGATTGCGGTTGCAAGAAATTGTGTCGCCGTGTCGCCGAGCAATGCAATTTTGACTTTCGGCAAAGTTGTGTCCGCGTTTTTAGCGGCTTTTTTAAGGGTTTTAAAATCTGAAACCACTTGATATTCAAACTTTTTGTCCCCACAATCCCGAAACAGGAACGTTAACAATGCCATAAAAAAAGACGTGGGATTTTTTCTTTACATCGCTCGCTCCCACACTACGAGGCTCTGGCATTGCCCAATCGTCAGAAACGAGCAACACCGAAAGCCCCACGTTTTTATGCATACGACAAACCTTACGGTTTGAAATATTACATAACCGCCGGGCATTACAATGTTGCTTTGGTTTTGACGATTTTACATCGAAACTGCCAGATTCCGTAGTGTCAAAAACAAAGCGCAAAAGTAACGCCTCTTAAAAAAGTATTATCCTTCGCCCCTTCCGCCCCTGAGGGCTTTCGGAGTTGAAAGACGGCGCAAAGTTAGATATTTTTTTTAGAACAGAGAAAAAAATTGGGATATTTTTTTTAATTTTGCAGCCAAAATAATTTGTTAATCAAAAATGGAAGTAACAAATTTCGGATATTATTGGTTGGATACGTGGGTGTTGGCAAATGTGATACAACTGACCACGCAGGATTTTTGTCGCCGTCATCTCAACCGCACCAACGACCCTTGCGGACGTCAGTACGACCAAATGACACAAGCAGCGCGTTCTGTTCCTGCGAACATAGCCGAAGGCAATTCGCGTCATTCCACATCCAAAGAAACCGAAATGAAACTCACCGATGTTGCACGGGCGAGTTTGGCGGAGTTAGCCAACGACTATATCAATTGGTTGATGACACACGAACAGATACCGTGGTCAGTACAATCCGACGAATACAAAAAAATTGCCTACATCCGTCTCGACCATCCCAACTACAAAGACGACGTACAGCACCAAAGTTGCATCCATATTTTGAGTCAGAAACACAAATTTGATGAGTGGCTAAATTCAAACGATTCCATTATTGAAGCAAATTGTCTGTTAATACTTTGCAATCGTCTGATAATGATGCTTAAAAAGCAGATAACCAATCAGTTGGAAACATTCCGCGAAGAAGGCGGCTTTACCGAGGCATTAACGGCAGAGCGTCTTGCATACCGCGAGGAACAAAGCGTCCAAACCGATGCTCCAAAATGCCCCAAATGCGGCAAACCAATGCTAAAACGTATGTGTAAAAAGGGTGTTAATTCAGGAAAAGAATTTTGGAGTTGCTCGGCATATCCCAACTGTAATGGAACAAGAAGTTTGATATGATTGATTATTAATTGATTTTCGTAATAACGTAATTTCCGTAATATCGTTATTCCGATTATCATAACGAAAAAGAATATTATGCAAAACCGCTACACCCTCTTGCAATCGCAATTAGCCTCTCGCGTTCTCCTTCTCGACGGCGCGATGGGAAGCCTTATTCAGGGCTATGGACTTTCGGAAGACGACTTCACCGGCGAACGTTTCAAAAATATCACGCCGCAGATGAAGGGCAACAACGATATTCTGAATATTACCAAACCGCAGGTAATCAAGGATATACATACCCGATATTTGAAAGCCGGATGCGACATTATCGAAACCAACACCTTCAACGGCACTTCGATTTCGCAGGCGGATTACAACACGCAGGAGTTCGTTTATGAGATGAATTTTCAGGGCGCAAAAAACGCTCGCGAAATGGCTGACAAGTTCTCCAC
>JAFXUC010000028.1 GCA_017535325.1 Bacteroidales bacterium
TCAAGCCGATGAAAAATTTTCTGTACGTCCACGCAAACAAGCCTAATGACGGTAGACAAATCAAATGTAAAAGCGAACACCACCAATTCCAAAAATATGATTCTACCGCAAAAAATAGCCCGTAAATAACTGGAAACGCCACCAACGAGCCGACAGCAAACCTTATTCCGCCCACAAACATTGTCATGTGAGCGTTGCCCGCTTTAAACTTTTTTGTCAGCGGATAGGGCGATAGAAATATCAAAATGTTAGGAATCGAGGCCACAACAAACAGCGGAAACAACAAAATCAAGCATAAAAACTTGATTAACAGCGACCATGGTTTCCACGGAATGTCAAAATTTTCGTCTGTTATCCTGAACCTTTTGCAGTTCTTTTTCAGTGTTAATGCCTCAGAATAAATCTCTGCGATAGTTTCAGGCTCTTGCGCTTTTACGGCTTCCAACTCTTTGAAAAGGGCTTTGTCGGAGGCTAATTTGTCCGGCAAATACTTTTTGTTGCCACCGCAATCCGTACAATATTTAAAACCGTAAGTTTCTCGTATATAGTCGATTGCCTCGTAATTTTCAAGGTCGGTGATGTTCAACATCATATCCGCAATTCTTTGACGGACTACTGCATTGA
The DNA here is from genome assembly GCA_017535325.1 of Bacteroidales bacterium. GTDB lineage: Bacteria > Bacteroidota > Bacteroidia > Bacteroidales > UBA3824 > UBA3824. The sequence continues at coordinate 625 of JAFXUC010000028.1, forward strand.
CGTTTCTCTGTGCGGTGCGCGGTTTGGTTTGGTAAAGTTCATAATAATCTTTGAGTGAAACAGGTTCGCCGCACTGAATTATCATGTCTTCACGAAATTTAAAATAGTTGGAATAATGGTTTATTAACGGCAAAATTTTTATATCCGCCTTAAAATCAGACTTTTTCGCCGCGTCAAAAGCCATTCTTAAATATCCTAACGAAAAATCGCCGAGCCAGCGTTTGTCCTGATTCAGGGCTTCGGGGAATATCAAAACCGAGCCGCCTTCCAAAATTCTTTCGCCGGCCTCGGCAAAAATGTCAAAATTGTTTTTCAGAGCGTCAACGCCGTCAAAATCAATTCTGAACGCCGGCAAAAGATAAATGCTGCGTAAAAATTTTCCGATAAAAGGTCTGTTGAATGCGTCAGCCCTCGTAAAAATGCTGACAACGCGGTCGCGGAACGCAAATTCTACTCCGAGAGCATCGTTAAGAGCGTTCTGATGGTTGGAAGCGATGATTAAAGGCGTACCTTTTTCAGGAATGTTTTCTTTGCCCAAAACGTATATGTTCTTGTAATACATATTGTTATGACAAAGTCTGAGATAATTTCTCAAAACCCTGAAAATCAATTCGCCTATTAAACTTCTCTTTTTCTTTTTCAACATTTTTATACCTTATTTTTTACAACAAAACTCTTTTAATCGGCCTTCTCTTTTCAACAATCTTTGAACCGCGAAACGTCCCGTAACAAGTGCATTTGGCAAACCGCCCGGAGTTTGAAGCCATTGTCCGGCGAGATAAAAATTATCCAAGCCCGGCAAAACTCCGCTGTGCACCTCTTTCTTAACGTGTGGTGTCTGAATAAAACCCATGTAAGAGCCTTTGTACGAGCCGAGATAACGGTTAAAACTTTTCGGCGAAACCACCTCCAAAACATTGAGTTTGCCTTTTAGATGCGGATAATGTTTTTCGAGCCTAACAAGAACATCGTTTGCAACCTGCATTTTAGCGGCTTTGTATTTTTCTTTGTCTTCGGTGTATAGTTTTTCCCAATAATCGTATTCGTAATCGTACTGAACCAAAAGCACTTCGATAATGCCTTTGCCTTCGGGCGCAAAATTTGGCTGATCGGCAAAGTTGTTCATTATAATAAAGTGATGTTTTCTGCCCGCGAGTTCAAACTCTTCGGCGTTGAAAATCTCCATCGTGGGCATTGTTTCCGTCGTGCAATCAACTGAATAATAAACGTTTACATCGCTGAAAACGGGGAATTTGTCAGGATTGCCGTAACAAAATTTAAAATGCTTGTCCATATATTTTTCGCCGACTAACTTGAAAATCACCGAAGCATCAACGGCGCAAATAATGTTTTGAGGCTCTACAAAGGTTCCGTCTTCAAAGTTTATGCGTTTGCATTTTGAGCCTTCAATGTCAATGTTGACAGCCTTTTTCTTTGTTGAAATTTTGCCGCCGAGTTGAAGATATTTGTCGCGCATTTTTAGTGCGATAGCATCAGAGGCTCCGTAAGGCAAATCTGCGTTGCCCGCCGAAAACATAGCGTACATATAAAACATTGAAATCGCAAAATATGCGTCAGGAACGTAATTGTTGATTATTCTCTTGATAATCGGACTTTTGAAATGTTCTGCATATTCGTTGAGAGTGAGTTTTTGATATTTTGCGGCAACGGGAATTACTTTCCTCATTTTCCAAAGCAACTTCATATTGTCCCAAAACGTCATTTGTTCTTTCGGTTTTAAGGCGGGAAGTTCTATACCTTGAAAATCTTTTATCGCTTTTATAAGGCGTTTGATTTCAATTTCGTCTTCGGGCGCAATAGAGAGAAGTTCGGCTTGCATTTTGTTCAAATCGCGCCAAACATGACCTTTAACTCCGTCAATATCAACTTGTAAGAAATAATCGTGGCTGACGATTTTTTGACCTTCGCCCAACACGCCGACATCTTTCCAAACCTGATAAATTTCTTTTTCGGGTGAAGTACCCGTCATCCAGTGGACGCAGTTGTCGATGTGATAACCTTTTCTTGTCCAAGATGTGCATTGACCGCCTACGACAGAGTGTCCTTCAAAGATTTCGCTTTGAAGTCCGCTTAATTGTGCGTAAATACCAGCGCACAAGCCTGATATTCCGCCTCCTATAATCGCTAATTCCGACATTAGGTTCCTAAAATATATAGTAAAATTCCGAAAATATTAAAAGTGTACAAAATTATGTTTTTTTTTTGAAACAGACAAAAAAGATTTTTTGGTTTATAATCACGGCGGTTTCATTTGACGGCGAGCGGAGAAGATTCGGGACGAGTGTGTTCTAAATCGGAACGTTGATATAATTTGTTTAAAATCAGATAAATATGTTTGGGTTGTAAAAATATTCAAAAAAACTTTCCGAAAAATTTTGCAGAATTTGAAAAACTCTTTATAATTGCGGAATTAAAGACATAAAATTGAAAGAGTATTTGCTTGGGCTGACACATCAAAAATCGACCAAATTTTTTAAAACTAATGTCAGCACTTGCAGATGCTCACATCCGTATATGTGGTGTGGGATTCGTTTATCGGTATTAGTTGGGTCTTGGTCGGCCTTTGATGTACTATAAATGAGTCTGCACCCTTTCTTTTTTGTCGTGTTATGCAAGAAAATGATGTTTAACATAATAAAAAAGGAGAAAATATGAAAAAAATCTTATTTTTATTTGCAGTATTGTTCGTAACTTTCAAGACAAATGCGCAGGATTTAATTATCACGTCAGATTCTCAAAAAATTGAGGCTGTAATTATTGAAATCTCTGATGAGGCTGTCAAGTACAAGAAATTCAGCAATCAGTCAGGACCTGCATTTATAATTAAGCCTGAAAACATTTTAAGTATTATTTATCAAAACGGTGAAGTTCAGGTGTTTCAATCAAAGCCGCAGAAGAATCAGCAAAAAGATGATGATTGTTTGGAAGAAATAATCAATCTCAAAACAGATGTGCAGGAGTATATTTGGGTTTGTAATACGTTGAAAACAGATTTCGAGTTTAAACTATACGGAATGGCGCATAAAAGCGGTGCAACAGAACTTTTATGTAAAGACGTTGTTAAGAAAGGTGAACTCAAAAGGTTAGAAACCGTTTACGACAAAGGAAGGTTAGACCATTTTTCCAGTTTTAAGTTTTGTCCGATAAAAGAAGTAAAATGTAATTTACATAGCGGAATAACTGAAAAAAAATTATATGTAACTACCGAGGGTACTGATAATCCGGTTTTAACATTTGATGTGTTTAAATCGGATGCAGGCAAACCGATGGTCAGAATGAATTTAAGCAAGGAATACCAATTTACCGGTGATTGGGTTCGTGTGTATGATTATTCCAATTTTGAAGAAGACTTAAATGATCCTAATTTTAAAGACGAAAATGAGAATGTCAAAATAGCGGCAAAGCCTGAATCATTTTTAGGTCTTTTGAAAGAAATTAAGGGTGATGCAGTTATTGAAGTTACAGTGGGTGATGGACAGAAAATTTACGAAATTATAAAAAAGGAAACTATTGACAAATTGGTTTCCGATTTTATTTCTGCCGGCGGTAAGGTAAAGTAGATTATTTTTTGTTTATGTTCCTAAAATGCACGGCATTTCATTTAACAACCCCGCACATCATCGCAACAAGTTGCTTGATGTACGGGGTTATTGAGATGGGGCTGTCTAAAAAGTTCCTCGTCCAAATAAAAAAACAGGAAAATTCGCTTTTGTGTGAATTTTCCTGTTTTTTTATCAAAATAATTTGGAAAACTTATCAAAAATACGTATCTTGTTGAAAATTAAAAAGATATGA
>JAFXUC010000029.1 GCA_017535325.1 Bacteroidales bacterium
CAGGTCTTGCTCTCATAGAATAATTCGAGTGCTTTAATAGGTTCTATATCAAGACGTTTGGCAAGTTCCACCGCAATCGAGCCGATGCGATTTGCCATTATAATCTCCTGAATGACAGGCGATTTTACAGGGTCGTTATCTCCGCCGCTCATTGTCTTGCCTCCCAATTTTTAAGACATTCCACCATATCCTCGGCGATATATTCACGGCTCTGAGTGTGAAGAGTCTCATAATTCTTAAAGATATAGTTTTCTATCATTCCAACCTTTTTCATGCGGGTAAAGATTTCCTTGTACGAAACATTCAGGAATCTCGCCGTCGTCTCGATGCAAGTTGCCACAAATGCCATAACAATCTGCGTCTTAGGTATTTTGATAACGTGGTCTTTGGTCATAATGAGCAATTGATTTGTTTGTTTTCAATTGCAAAAGTAAAAAAAAAATTTTTCAGACAACAAATTTATTAATTGCACACAAAATTTGTAAAATTCAACAATTACCTCTATCTTTGCAAAAATTTTATCAGTTATGGAAGAAGAGTTAAGATACGGAAAACGCGGTGTTTCGGCTTCTAAAACCGATGTTCACAACGCCATCAAAAACCTTGACAAAGGTATTTTCCCTAATGCTTTTTGCAAAATCGTCCCCGATATTCTCACCGGCGACGACGATTACTGCGTGATTATGCACGCTGACGGCGCAGGCACTAAATCCTCCCTCGCATACGCTTACTGGAAAGAAACCGGCGATATGAGCGTTTGGGACGGTATTGCCCAGGATTCTCTCATTATGAACGTTGACGATTTGATTTGTGTCGGCGCAACGGACAATATCCTCGTTTCTTCGACTATCGGCAGAAACGCAAACCTTATTCCCGGTAGCGTTATCTCGCGCCTTATCAATTCTTCCGAAGAAATAATGCAAAACCTCCGCGATTACGGCATCGAAATCTATTCAACAGGCGGCGAAACCGCTGATACAGGCGATTTAACAAGGACGGTTATCGTTGACTCCACCGTTGTCGCAAGAATGAAACGCAGCGATGTTATCGAATGTAATATCAAGGAAGGCGACGTCGTTGTAGGTTTGTCGTCTTACGGTAAAGCCGTGTACGAGAGCGGTTACAACGGCGGCATGGGAAGCAACGGTTTAACTTCCGCACGCCATGACGTTTTCAACAAGTCTGTCGCAAAAAAATATCCCGAAACTTACGACCACGCTATCGAAGAAAGCCTTGTCTATTCCGGAAGTTACAACCTGACAGACATGATTGAAGGTCTCGACGGAATTACTGCCGGAAAGTTAGTACTTTCTCCCACAAGAACTTATGCACCGATAATTAAACAAGTACTTCAAAAGTACAGAAAAAATATTTCCGCCATGATTCACTGTTCGGGCGGAGCGCAAACCAAAGTGTTAAATTTTATTGATAAAGTAAATGTTATAAAGGATAATATGTTTGAAGTGCCGCCGCTGTTCAAAATCATTCAGCAGCAGAGCAAAACGCCGTGGAGGGAGATGTACAAAGTTTTCAACATGGGACACAGGTTTGAGGTATACACAGACTTTGAAACCGCTAACGAGGTCATCAAAATCGCAGAAAACTTCTCCGTAGAGGCGAAAATTATCGGTCATGTCGAAAAATCCGACAAAAAACAGGTTACAGTTAAATCACAATTCGGAGAATTTATTTACAATTAATTATGGCAGAAAATCTGATTTTAGAAAAACTTGAAGGTGTAAAACAAAGGTTTGAAGAGGTGTCGGCTCAGGTCAACTCTCCTGACGCTATGCAGGATATGAAGCGTTATGTCGCTTTGAACAAAGAATTTAAAGACCTCGAACCGCTTATTCAGGCTTACAACGAATATAAAAACATATTAGGCAACATCAACGACGCCCGCGAAATCCTCAAAAACGAGCAGGACGAAGAAATGCGCGAAATGGCGAAAGAGGAATACGAAACCCTCACCGCGAGTCTGCCCGAAAGAGAGGAGCAGATAAAAATCATGCTTCTTCCCAAAGACCCTGAGGACGACAAAAACGCGATTATCGAAATCCGCGGCGGTACAGGCGGCGACGAGGCGGCTATTTTTGCCGGTGACCTTTACCGTATGTACACCAAATACTGCGAAAAACGCCGTTGGAAAATCGAGGTTACGCGCTTTACGGAAGGCACGATGGGCGGTTACAAAGAAATCGTTTTCACCGTTTCGAGTGCGAATGAGGGCGTTTACGGAATTATGAAATATGAATCGGGCGTTCACCGCGTTCAGCGTGTGCCGCAGACCGAGACTCAGGGCAGAATCCACACTTCGGCGGCATCGGTTGTTGTTTTGCCGGAAGCGGGAGAATTTGACGTGGATTTGAAAGAGTCCGACATCAGAAAAGACACTTACTGTTCTTCGGGTCCGGGCGGTCAGTCTGTCAACACGACATATTCTGCAATCCGTTTGACGCACATTCCGACGGGCTTGGTTGTAACGTGTCAGGACGAGAAATCACAGATCAAGAACCTTGAAAAAGCGATGAAGGAATTGCGTTCGCGTTTGTATGCCATTGAATATCAGAAGTATTTGGACAAGGTTTCGTCGCAGAGAAAAACCATGGTTTCCACCGGCGACCGCAGCGCGAAAATCCGCACTTACAATTATCCGCAGTCAAGGGTAACAGACCACCGTATCAACCTGACATTGTACAATTTGCCGGTTGTTATGGACGGAGAAATCGACGAAATAATCGAAAAACTTCAAATCGCCGAAAATGCGGAACGCTTGAAGGCTTCCGGCTTGTAAAAAATAAGAAAACTTTAAATTTTAAAATATATGAATTACAGGGACATATACAATAAAATCGTAAAGAAAAACTCATTTCTTTGCGTCGGCTTGGATACTGATTTGTCAAAAGTTCCGGAATTTTTATTGAAGGAAGACGACCCGGTTTTTGAGTTCAACAAGCGCATTATTGACGCTACACAGCAGTTTACGGTGGCATACAAACCGAACACTGCTTTTTATGAGGCTTTGGGCGCAAAGGGCTGGATTTCGCTTCAAAAGACCGCCGAATATGTCAAGAAGAATTATCCTGGCATATTTTTGATTGCTGACTGCAAACGCGGCGACATCGGCAACACTTGTAAAATGTACGCCAAGACGTTTTTTGAGCAGATGCCTTTTGACGCGGTAACGTTGTCTCCGTATATGGGCAGGGATTCGGTTACGCCGTTTTTGGAGTATCCTGACAAGTGGGCGATAATTTTGGCGTTGACATCCAATCCTTCGGCATCGGATTTTCAAATCATCCAGGAGAAGGAAACTGATGAGTATCTGTTCGAAAAGACTTTGAAATACGGACAACTCTGGGGCGACGAAAACAGAATAATGTTTGTAGCGGGCGCGACACAGGCGTATAAATTTCAGCAGATAAGGAAGATAGCGAAAGACAACTTTTTGCTTGTTCCGGGAGTCGGAGCGCAGGGCGGCAGTCTTGAAGACGTTGCGACATTCGGCATGAACGAGAGTTGCGGTTTGCTCGTAAACTCTTCACGCGGCATCATTTACGCTTCCAACGGAGAAGATTTTGCAGAAAAGGCAGGCGAAAAAGCCGCTGAAATGCAGGAAAAAATGAAAGCCTTGCTTGAAGAAAACAAAAAGAACAATTCGCAAAGGAAAAAGTAAGGACAAAGTGGTAATAATACAAAAACGAGCCGTTTAAATTTAAGCGGCTCGTTTTTTATTCCTGAATATGGTTATCTTCTTCGACATTGTATTTTTCGCGTCGCTGTTCGATAAGATCTCCGAGTGTGTATTTGTTTAGTGCCATAGTTGTCAGTTGTGTTTAAGTTTGTATGTACGGTTTTTGTTTGCGCCTTGTGCCTCCAAGTAGCCGAACTCAGTGAGTTGCCGCATATAGCGTTTTGCGGTTGTGTCGGTAAAGCCAAAATGCTGAATTATGATTTCAGTAGTCGCAATTTCTTTGTCGGTCATAAAATATAGAATATCGGCCAATTTCTCAGCCAACGACGGCTTTATCGACCATTTTCTTATCAGATTGTCTTTTATTGCCTGTTTGTCGGCCATTTCCCTGCTTGTTGAAGCGCGGTAACGGACGATGTCCGCTTGCAAATGTTGTGCGTGCAGCCGCATCATACAGTCGGTAAAAATGTTTGAATCGTCTTTCTCTCTTGCATCAACAAGAGCCTGAATATATTCTGCCTTGTCTTCTTTCAGCACTTTTGACGGCAGTGCGTCAAACTCCCATTGAATAAGGTTCATCAAAAGTCTGCTTGTTCTTCCGTTGCCGTCTGCCCACGGGTGAATGGTAACCAATTGGAAGTGCGCCCAAAAACTGAGAGCGTAAACGGCAATAACATTTGTCGAATCAATGTCAGCACGGCGTTTGTTTAGTTCAGTACAAAATGCTTCAAGGTGCGACGGCACTTTCAGACAGGACATATAAGACGTTCCGCCGAATCCCGCCGTTACATTCACTTTTCTCAGTTCTCCTTTTGCTGCGGAAAAATCGCCCATCAAAGTGTGGTATTCGCTGCCGGTATTTGCCATCACTTTTGCCGAAAGCGCAATCAAAGAATCCACGGTAATCTTTGGGTGTTTTTTTATCCATTTGATACCGTATTCGTATGCGTTTTTTAAGTCCAAATTCATCATTTGTTCTACCAAAGAACGCTTGTTTGAAGTTATTCCTTCGTCAAACAACAGTTGCGCCTCAATCTCGGTTACAGTAGAACCCTCTATTGCAGTAGAATGTGTAATAATAGAGTACAGATAAAACTTGTCGTAGTCTATCTGTTCCCTAATGCCGAGACGGTCATATTCAGCAAGTATGTTTAATAAGTCGTGCTTCATTTTTTCATTATTTATTCAATGTTAGCAAAAATTTAATGATTGCGGAGCTATTTTTTTGAGGGAATTTAATAAAAACCACAATCATTCCTTGCCGCCGATTATCATACTGCTCAATTTAGTAACACCCTAAAAATGTTACTTCCGAAATAGCCGTATCGTCGTATTTTATTCCTTTGTAAACATCTAAAATCTCGATAGTTACCGTGAAGACTTCCTGAAATTCACCGTCAACGACATTGAGAACAACATCATCGCCGAATTGAAACACTTGTTCGCCCATCTGGTCTTTTAAGTTGAGAATAAATTTCTCCCGACCGTCAACGCTGAGTTTCAACTTTTTAACCCTTGAATTGTTCTTCCATGCTGTCTGATTTTTTGAGTAGCCGTTTGTGATGGAAATCCCAGTGAAACCGGCACTCACGTCTTCAAGCGTGAAAGTTACTTTTTCGCCTATGCCGTAACCTTTTACGCCCTCAACCCAAGGCGTGAAATCGTTGTAATCGTAGAGGTTTTTCTCGTTGTAATTATTGTTGCCCTGAGGTGCAAGACGGCTTGTAGCGGTTATGTTGGTTACGGGAAAACAATCCTGCGGGCCGTCATCGCCGTCTTCTTCCTGAACTGCCGCCGGATTTTGCAGTTCTGAAATGCTGAAAGGTTCCAATTCTTTGACCTGTGCGCTTGCCGTAAGCATTGAGGCACACATTCCGGCTGTTAACAAAATCCTTTTCATAGTTTTTATAAAAAAATAAAGGGCTGTCATTTTTTGGCAACCCTGTATGTTTTAGTTTACTAAAATGTTCACTTTGTTTTTGTTACATTCTACCATACCGCCGCTGATGTCGAAAAATTTGTCGCCGTCTTTGGTTTGAAGTTTTATCTTGCCTTGTGAAAGCGACGAAATTATGGCGGCGTGGTTTTGAAGTATTTCAAACGCGCCTTTTGCTCCGGGAAGGCTCACTAACGAGGCCTCGCCGGAGTAAACTACGCTGTCGGGTGAAATTATTTCTACTTTCATAATTATTTCGATTCTTTGAGTAAACGCTCGCCTTTTTCGATAGCCTCTTCAATTGTGCCGACCAAGTGGAAAGCCGCCTCAGGATACTGGTCAACTTCGCCGTCCATAATCATATTGAAGCCTTTTATGGTGTCCTCAATCGGAATAAGTTTTCCTTGAAGTCCCGTAAACTGCTCTGCAACATGGAACGGTTGCGACAAAAATCTCTGAACACGTCTTGCCCTTGACACCGTCAGTTTGTCAGCCTCCGAGAGTTCGTCCATACCAAGGATGTTGATAATGTCCTGCAACTCGTTGTAACGCTGCAAAATCTGCTTAACCCTTTGAGCGCACTCATAATGGGCTTTTCCGACGATTTCCGGCGTTAAAATTCTCGAAGTTGAATCCAAGGGGTCAACGGCCGGATAAATACCTAACGAGGCAATCTTTCTTGAAAGCACCGTCGTTGCGTCCAAGTGGCTGAACGTTGTTGCCGGAGCGGGGTCTGTCAAGTCGTCCGCCGGAACGTAAATTGCTTGAACAGAGGTGATTGAACCATGTTTTGTTGAGGTGATTCTCTCTTGCATTGCACCCATTTCCGAAGCCAAAGTCGGCTGATAACCTACCGCAGAAGGCATACGTCCAAGAAGTGCCGAAACCTCCGAACCCGCCTGCGTAAAACGGAAAATGTTGTCAACAAACAAAAGAATATCGTTACCTTTGCCTTTCTGGTCGCCGTCCCTGAAATATTCCGCAACGGTAAGACCCGACAAAGCAACCCTCGCTCTTGCTCCGGGCGGTTCGTTCATCTGTCCGAAAACCATTGATACTTTGGAATTTAATACGGCGTTGTAATCGACTTTTGAAAGGTCCCAGCCGCCGTTTTCCATGTCGTTTTTGAAAGCCTCACCGTAACTCATAACGCCAGAGCCGAGCATTTCGCGCAAAAGGTCGTTGCCTTCACGGGTTCTTTCGCCCACGCCGGCAAACACCGAAAGACCAGAGTAAGCCTTTGCGATATTGTTAATCAACTCCATGATTAACACGGTTTTACCTACTCCCGCACCGCCGAAAAGACCGATTTTACCGCCTTTTGCGTAAGGTTCGATAAGGTCGATGACCTTGATACCTGTGAAAAGGGGCGTTGTTTCGGTTGTAAGTTCCTTGTATTGAGGAGGTTCGCGGTGAATCGGGTATCCGCCTTCCTTGTCCAAAACGCTCAGACCGTCGATAGCGTTTCCGACTACGTTCATCAAACGTCCTTTGATTTTTTCGCCTATCGGCATTTTAATCGGAGAGCCGGTAGGATATACTTTCATGCCTCTGTGCAAACCGTCGGTTGAGTCCATCGCGATAGTTCGGATAGTGTGTTCGCCGATATGCTGCTGACATTCGATAATCAGTTTTTCGCCGTTGTCGCGCGAAAGTTCGAGCGCGTCAAGTATCGCCGGTAACGCCGCACCCGTCTTTTCAAAACTGACATCAACAACAGGTCCGATAACCTGTACAATTTCGCCGTAATTTTCCATTAAGCCAATGATTTTAGTTGTGCCAAATTTATGAAAAATTTTTTGTTATAACCAAATATTTTTTCAAAAAAAATTAATATTTTTTTATTGTTAATTTTAAATTGGTGATTTATAAAAGGTTACGAAAAAGAGTTTTTTAGCTAAATACCATTTATGCGAATTGTAGTTTTTTTTAAAAGTTTTGTTTTTATTGTCCAGAAAAAACAATTAAATTTGCAATATAAATTTAGGAGGCAAAAATGGTTGAAATGGTTATCAGATTGGAAGACGAATCGCTGTTAGCACCCCTGAGACGTGTAATAAAGTCGCTTTCAGGGATTGCAGAAGTCTTGGTACGCAGAGAAGTAAAACTTAAAGCAAAAGGTGAAGTATACACCCGTCAGTTGGCGCGTATCAACGAGTTAGCGGAATTAGAAAACGACTGGGACGACAACGGCGCGTTGCCGATAGGAAAAAAAGTTATTAAAAATCTTAAACAACTTTTAGAAAAGAGCGAAGATTCTGATTTGCGTGAATGGGTAATTTTTCCTGATATAAACGGTACAATTCTTTTGGAAAACAAATCCGGCGACGCTACTATCAGTGTCGGAAACACTGAATTTTCTTTTGTCAGCAAAAAGATAAAAGGTTCAAACGAAAAAATCAAAACCGATTCTCTGTTAAAAGTAATTAGAAAAATAAATGGCTGATAATGAAAATGTTGCCCGCCTTTTAAAAAGCGTATGGATTTGCGACGGAATGATTTCTTCGGCGGCTTTTAACCTTCGTCCGCAAATCCGGGAAACTTATATTTCCGTTTTGAGAGAAAATGCCGACACTTTTAACGCCGATGTTAAGAAAGTGTGTAAACAACTGCCTGTCAGTTACGCGCTCATGGAAACAGAGGGCATAAGAAACCTTAAAACCGAAAATTTGGAAGACGATATAAAAATTGACGTTAAAGCCGTTGACAATGAAAATATAAAATCCCACGCCGGAATTTTTATAACCATAAACGGTCAAAAATTAGTCGGCGGCGAGCCTTTTGAATCGTTGGAGATGAAACGCGGAACATCAGCCGATTGCGTGCTTTTGGAAATTAGAAAAACAATAGCAAGGTTTGCAAGCAAAAAGATATTGCAATTTAACGGATAAAAAAAGAGCCGCATTTTTTTGCGGCTCTTTTTTTAAAAAATTACCTGATTTTTATCCCTTTTACCGGCTGATTGTTTGAATCTATAAATCTGACACAAAAATCACTCATTCCGGGACCGTTAATAATTGCACCCGAAAGTACATTCAACCCTTTTTTCAAAGTAATGCGTTTTGATGAGCAATCATCTCTTACCATACGGCGGTCGCCTGACATAAGAAGTATTTCCTCATCGTTGAGCCACCACATCGAAGCAGAATTACTTCCGGCAGCAAGCCGCACGTTTTCAATATCTTGATCACATTCAATTAAAGTGATAACTGAAAACATTACGCCGTAAACGTGTTTTTTGTAACTCTCCGCAAAACGGAAAAGTTTTACGTTGTAGTTTTCGCTGTCTAATTTGTGGCGCACCAAAGTTTGGTCTTTGTATTTAACCTTTTGATTGTCAACGGGCGAATTTGTGTACAGTTTGCGGAAATCTTCCTCGTAAAAAACCTGTTTTAGATACGAATCCGTAAAAACGGCGTTTGTGGGATTTTCTTTGTTGACAGGCTCCAACAAAAACCAGCGTCTGATAAAACCGTCCCCGTCAGGCGTTGCGAGACCAGCGGAGGGCTGTTTAAAGTATTTTTCGCGGTTTTTGAACTGCAAATTATCGATACTCAAACCGCCTTGGTCAGTCGTAATATAAAGATCTGTGATGCCTTTTGGCGTGTAGTCAAGCGGTGCGGTAACGGTGAGCCACTGTCCGCTGTAATCCCTCTTGAACTGACCTTCCGTTATGCAGACAACTTTGAAGTCGGCAATCACTTTGCCTTTCGCAGATTTTTCTCTGACGGTAAAGTGCGTGTTTTTGTCGGCTTTTACGTTTGCCGTAAGATAGCCGTCGGTTACAGAAGAAAAATCAACGTCGTTAAACTTTATATAACTGCCTTTGTTCGGCAAAGAAGCCTCCCAGCCTTTGAATTTGTCAGCAGTGTCTATAAAGTTGATTTTTACATCATTAGAGGCAGTTGAATAACGGTCTACTTCAAGTTTTGAAAGGGCATTGACAATTCCCACACCTCTCAAAGTCGGTTTTATTTCTTGAATCGTGCCGTCAGGATTGAAAAACAATTTTTCTATTCTTGCGCTACGGCGTTTGTCATCGTTAGGAGAAAAATCGTTGTGATGATAGAAGAAATACCACTGACCTTTGTAATTGATGATTGAATGATGGTTTGTCCAACAACTATCAGCGTGTTCCGCCATAATCAATCCTTTATATGTGTAAGGTCCCATCGGGTTTTTGCTCATGGCGTATCCGATAACCTCGGTATTTTTTCTAACATAAGGGTACGTAAGGTAGTAGTTGCCGTTATGCTCAAAAGCAAAAGGCCCTTCCGCCTGACGGTTAGGCAGGTCTTTGAGACAGTTTACGCCGCTTAATTCAAACTCGCGGTCGCCGAATTTTACTTTTTCAACGGGAGTGTCGTCGGCAATTTCCACCATGTTTCCTTTGAGTTTTGCGCAACGTCCTGCGCCCCAGAAGATGTAAGCATTGCCGTCAGAGGCTTGAAGCACACACGGGTCTATTCCGTTGATGCCTTTAATATTGCTTTTGACAGGTGTATAAGGACCTTCCGGTTTGTCGGCTATTGCTACGCCTATTCCAAAGCCCATACCTTCTTTAACTACGTCCGGGTAGTAAAAATAATACTTTCCATTGCGGTATACGCAGTCGGGAGCCCACATACTGTAACCGTTAGGATTTCCCCAAGGAACGTCCTTTTGTGTGAGGATTACGCCGTGGTCTGTCCATTCGGTGAGGTTTTCAGACGAAAACACATGGTAATCCTCCATGCAAAACCAATTTGGTCTCATACCTTGTGGTAAAGGTGAAGGTTGCATGATGTCATGCGAGGGGAAAAGATAAACTTTTCCGTTAAAAACTCTTGCCGTAGGGTCGGCGGTAAACTGAGTGTTTATAATCGGGTTTTGTGCCGCAAGTCCGAGCGGCAGCAACAAAAACGCCGGTAAAAATCTTTTCATAATATCTTTTTTTAAAATGTTATTTTTGTATTTGTGCTTGTTCTTTAAAGAAATCTGTCATCTTTTTATACGTTTCCTCGTTGAAGGTTACAGGTCCGTGCTGACCGTTAGGAACGGTGATAAATTCTGTCAACGCGCCGATTTTTTTCAACTCTTCTGAAAAGTTAACGCTTTGACAATAAGGCACAACATTGTCGGCATCACCATGAATAACGAGAAATTTAGGCGCGTTTTTAAGTTTTGAAACGTAAGTTACGGGGCTTATTTCCGCGATTTTTTCGGGGTTGTCTTTCGGAGCACCGCCGATAAGAACCGCTTCGGGTGATTTTTCGTCGTTGACACCTTCGCATTTGTTCATGTGAGCCATGTCAACGGGGCCGAACCAGTCAACAACCGCGTCAACCTTGCTCGAAACATTGAGATTGCCGCCGACTGTGCCTTCGAGTTTTTCATCGCCGATAGTTACGCCCGCCAATGAAGAAAGGTGTCCGCCGGAAGAAAATCCCGTTATGCCTATAAAAGAAGCGTCAATATTGAACTTTGCGGCATTGGCGCGGATAAAACGGATTGCGCCTTTTACGTCCTCAATCTGCGCCGGAAATTTGGCGTCGGTACTTGAACGGTGGTTTAAACAGACAACGGCAAACCCCGCGTCAATCAAGGGTTTACCTAAGGAGAAATAAGTTATGCCTTTCATGTTGTTGGAAAACCATGCCGAACCGTAAATCGCTATGACGGCTTTGAAGGTTTTTCCTTCCGTTTTGGGAAGGTAAATGTCCAAGCGGTGTGCTTCCAAATCGTCTCCGGCATAATTAACATCCTTGAAGTCAGGCTCTACCGGCGGGGGAAAATTACCAAAACCGGCATGAAAATCCGGCTGCTGCGCTTTCAAAAGCGTTGACGAGCATAATGAAAGCAGAATAAGAAAAAATATTTTTTTCATTGCAAAATGTTTTTATTATTAATTTCTGGTAAAAGTAGTGGTTTTTGTTAAAATAATTTTATTTTTTTGTTTCAAAAATTTACGTTTTGGTTACATTTTTTTTGAAAAAAGTTTGCGTAATATTAGTTTCGGTGTTATTTTTGCAAGTTGATATATAGGATTTTATAACATAAAAATATAAAAAGCATGGCAATATTTTTTAACAATCAGTTGAATAAGGCGTCTCTTACGGGCAGGATAGCGTTAGGGATAAGCCTTATCGTTATACCTTTGGTGATAGTGGTTCTGTATGTCGGCGTCAAAATCAGGACGGTCAACAATTATGCAGACAAACTGACGGACAAATACGTAGATATAATGCAGGCGGCGGACGCAATGGTGATTGACGTTAACGCCGCAAACAAGGCAATTACAAAATTTGCTGCTGACAAGGATTTAGAAAGCAACAACGCCGCAAAAGAGAATTGTCGCAAGGCTCAGGAAAAACTTGACCTTCTGACCTCCTTTATGGACAGTGATATGGAATCCGAGATTAGGAATTATTATCAGATTTGTAAGGAAAGTTTTCAAAAGTTCAAAGAGGTTGTTGACATGAATTTAAACTCTAACGGCGAAAGCAATATTTACGAAGCGCCAAAACTCAGGGAAACGATTTCCGTTACGGCGGCAACGCTTCAAACAGCCGCAGCGGGCGTTATAAAAAAGACTTCCGCATCCTTGGGCGAGGCTTCCGAGTCGTGCGAGAGGAGCATAATCATCGGACTTATAATTGCCGCTTTGATGTTTTTCTTAGCATTCAGCGACTTCACAAAACGCACGATAGCACCTTTGAGAAAGGGAATCGAAGACGCAACTTTGCTCTCTCAGGGCAATCTCGACGTTAAAATAGAACATACCGACAATAGAGACGAAGTCGGCACACTCAACAACGCAATGTACGACCTTTCTCAAAACTTAAAAAATATTCTCGTCTCGGTAAAAAATTCCGCAGCCGAAATAGCACATACAAGTGCAGAAATGAACCGTGCAAGTCAACAAATGAGCAGTTCGGCCAACGAGCAGGCTGCCTCGGCGGAAGAAGTAAGTTCGTCAATCGAGGAAATGGCATCGTCCATTCAGCAAAACTCCGACAATGCAAAGGAAACCGAGCGAATCGTTATGGGCTCTTCTGATACAATCCGCGATTACAGCAAGGCGGCTGAAAAATCCGTCAAGGCGATGGACGAGATTGCGCAAAGGATTTCGATTATCGACGAGATAGCCTTTCAGACCAACATTCTGGCTCTTAACGCGGCTGTTGAGGCGGCACGAGCGGGCGAGCATGGAAAAGGTTTTGCAGTGGTTGCGGCAGAGGTTAGAAAACTTGCCGAAAGGTGCGCCAAGGCTGCAAAGGAGATTGACTCCGTAAGTTCTGGCGGACATTTGGTGGCAAAACAGACCGGCGACGCGTTTTCAAGGGTTTTGCCGGAGATAGAGAAAACGACATCTCTTGTAAGGGAAATTGCGGCAGCCTGCCGCGAACAGGCTACCGGAGGCGACCAAATCAACACTGCGGTTCAAAGGTTCAATATGACGACACAGCAGTTTGCCTCCATTTCGGAAGAAGTGGCGACAAATTCCGCAATCCTTCAACAGCAGTCAGACAATCTGATTGATATTTTGAATTATTTCAAATACGAAAACTAAAACCGGGAACGCAGAGCGTAAAGTCCGGCACACCAAAGAATTAATGCAAAGTAAGTTATCCAAAAATAACTTACTTTTTTGCATTTGTGTCTTATGATGTACATTGTGGGCAGCATCAGAAACACTCCGCCCAAAAATTCAAGAATATGAAGCGTGCGCTCTTTTATCCGCCATTTTTCGTGCGTTGCCTTGTATTTGTCGGTACACAAAAACACAAAGCCTATGATTCCCACAACAAGAAGATACAAGCCTAAATATATCATAATCCGTTAAAAATTACCTTATTCTTTCGTAGACCGCAAAAAAATACGGGAACTCGTTTTTCTCGTCTGCCTTAAACTCGTCAGAAACAGAATTTATTCGCCAGTTGTCGATGTCGATTTCCGGGAAAAAAGCGTCGGCATCTTCAAAAGTGTGCCTTATGCTCGTAACGTAGAGTTTGTCGGCAAGGTCAAAAAAGTGTTTGTAAATCTCCGCACCGCCGATAACGAAACATTTTTCGCAATTCTTTATTACACGCAGGTTCAGCACCTCGTCAATGCTGCTGCAAGAAATTGCGTCATCAAAGATTTTTTCTTCATCCTTTGTCAAAACGATGTTTACGCGGTTTGGAAGTGCGCCTTTTGGCAGGGATTCAAAAGTTTTTCTGCCCATTATAACGGGGTGTCCCGTCGTGAGTTCCTTAAAATTTTTCATGTCGCCGGACAATCGGCAAAGCAGTTTGTTTTGTCTGCCGATACCGTTTTTCTCGTCCAAGGCAACTATCATACATAATTCCATAATTTTATTTACACTGAAATTTCACCCTTGATTGTCGGGTGGCATTGATAATTCTTTATTTCAAAATCTTCGTATTTAAACGAAAAAATGTCTTTGACGTTTGGATTTATAACCATTTGCGGCAGCGGAAACGGCTCTCTTGAAAGTTGCAGTTTTACCTGCTCCAAATGGTTGAGATAAATGTGCGCATCGCCCAACGTGTGGACAAAATCACCTAACTCAAAACCGCAGACCTGAGCCACCATCATCGTTAAAAGTGCGTATGAGGCTATATTAAAAGGCACGCCCAAAAAACTGTCGCCGCTTCTTTGATAAAGTTGACACGAAAGACGGTTGTCGTTGACGTAAAACTGAAACATCGTGTGGCACGGCGGCAAAGCCATGTCGTCAACATCGGCTGGATTCCATGCCGAAACGATATGCCGTCTTGAATCGGGATTCTTTTTCAAGCCTTCGATGAGGTTTTTGATTTGATCGACTTCTCTGCCCTGAGGGGTTCTCCAATGCCGCCACTGATAACCGTAGACGGGACCCAAATCTCCGTTTTCGTCAGCCCATTCGTTCCAAATCCTTACGCCGTTGTCTTGAAGGTATTTGACGTTGGTGTCGCCGTTCAAGAACCACAGCAACTCATAAATGATCGATTTTAAATGAACTTTTTTTGTCGTAACCAAAGGAAAACCCTCCGAAAGCGGAAATCTCATCTGATAACCGAAATAACTGATTGTTCCCGTTCCAGTGCGGTCGTGTTTTTTTGTCCCTTTGTCAAGTATTGTTTGTAATAAATCAAGATACTGTTTCATTTTTTTCTGTTTTGAATTTCGTCGCGGATTACGGAGGCAAACTCGTAATCTTCTTTTTCGACGGCTTTTTGAAGTATTTCGTTAAGTTCCCTGAGTGTCATGACGTTGAGGTTCGGCTTGGAGTCCGAAGGAAAAATCCCGCCGTCTTCCGAAACCCAGCCCGCTTTCGAGAGCACCACTTCATACGTGTAAATCGGACACTTGAATTTCAGCGCGACAGCCACCGCGTCGGAAGTCCTTGCGTCGAGCCTTATAATGTCGTCGTCCGAAAAACCGGGCATACGGCAGATAATTTCTGAATAAAAAATGCCTTTTTCAACATTTGTGATAACAACTTCCGTTACCTCTATGTTGAAAGACTGTGCAAATCTGTATATAAAATCATACACTAACGGACGCGCCGGTGTAAAACCGTCAAGTTCTATCGCAATGGCCTGCGCCTCGGAAAAACCTATCACGACAGGGAGTTTTCTCTTGCCGCCGGTTTCTTCCAGAATCAGCGTATACGCATTTTCAATATTGGTCTTGTTGGCAATATTTGCTACTGTCAGCGGTATTTTTTTCATAGGGATTTGTTTAAAAAAGTTTAGCAAATATAGATTTTTTTTTTGTCTCGGGCAATTTTTTCTTTAAAAATCGTCAGAAATTTTACAAAAGTGTAAAAAAATGAAACCAAAACGTAAGATTATTTGTTACCGAAGTATTAATTTTACCGAAAATTTTAACTTATTAATATTATGAAGAGGTATTTAGTATTAGTTTTAAGTTCGCTTGCAGCGGCAAATCTTAATGCACAAACTGGTCAGCCTTACATTCACGACCCTTCCACGATAGCGGAATGTGAGGGAAAATATTATACTTTCGGCACGGGAGGCGGCGGTCTTATTTCGGAGGACGGCGGCTGGACGTGGAAAGGCGGCGCAGAGCGTCCCGGCGGCGGAGCGGCTCCCGACGTTTTGAAGATAAAAGACAGATATTTAGTGATTTACGGCGCAACGGGCGGCGGTCTCGGCGGCGGTCATTACGGCAAAATCCTTACAATGTGGAACAAAACCCTCGACCCTAAATCCCCCGATTTCAAATTTACAAATCCGGTGGAGGTAGCCTCTTCCGACGGTTTGGAGGATTGCGACGCGATAGACCCCGGTTTGCTTTTAGATCCCGTAACCGGCAGGCTCTGGTTCAGTTACGGAACGTATTTCGGCAACATCAGGCTCGTGGAACTCGACCCCGAAACCGGCAAGCGCGTACCCGGCAACAAGCCTCTTGACATCGCTATCGACTGCGAGGCTTCGGATTTGATGTACCGCGACGGCTGGTATTATCTTCTCGGCACACACGGCACTTGCTGCGACGGAGTCAACTCCACTTACAATATAGTCTGCGGACGCGCAAAACAGGTTACCGGCCCGTATTTGGACAATGTCGGCAGAGACATGAAACAGGGCGGCGGAAAACTCGTTGTGGCTACCGGCGACAAGGCGGTAGGAGCGGGGCATTTCGGAAGGTTTATAGTTGACGAGGGCGTTGAAGTGATGTCCTGCCACTGGGAGGCGGATTTCAATCAGGGCGGAAGAAGCGTTCTTGCTGTCCTGCCTTTGGTTTGGAAAAACGGCTGGCCTAAGGCGGGCGAAAAAATCAAAGACGGCGTTTACGAGATTCAGTCCGAAAGAAGAGGCTACGCTTTGGAAACAGCCGAAGATTTTGTACGTATTCCCCAAGACAGACAGGCATGGTGGAGAATCAAACCAGATGACCCTGTTAAACCTCTTGAACTTCAAAAACTTAGCGATGTTGAAAAAACTTGGAAATCCGGCACCCGCGAAGTACGTTTGAGCGATTTTATGTTCCGTCCCAACCAGAATTGGAAAATTGAAGCCGTTGAAGGAAAAGGCGGTTATCTCGGCAATCCGTATTTCAAAATCACCATCGAAGGCACTACGCGCACTCTTACGGCGACAAAAGATTTGGAAGTGGTTGCAAAAGAGAGTTTTACGGGCGACGACTCTCAGTTGTGGAGAATAGAGCAGACTACCGACGGTACGTACAGAATTATGCCAAAACGTATTGAAGGTCAGACGGTTGACAACAAGACTTACGTTCTTTACTCAATCGCCGACAGCACTCCTACTTTGAAAGAATGGGATTTCAACACCGACAATTCAAAGTGGAATTTGGTTAAACACTAAAAAATTTTTTTACAAAGCCGAATATTTTTTTAAATTTGCAGTCGGAAAAAATGTAAGAAATTATGAGTACTCTGACTGACAAAGAGTTTGAGACTTTGTTTAAAAATAATTTCGTGCCGCTTACAATCTACTGCACGAAATTTGTTAAAGATACCGAGACGGCAAAAGACATTGTTCACAAGGGTTTTATGAACCTTTGGGAAAGAAGGTCACAGATACCTTCCGAAAGTAATGTCAAGGCTCTTTTGTACCGTATAGTAAAGAACTTGTCGCTCAATTACTTGCGGGATTCAAAAAAGAATGTCCCGGGCGAAGACTTTCCCGATGTTGCGCAAGATAATTCCGAGGCTGATACGGATATTCAAGCCTCGGAACTTCAAGCGCAGGTCGTAAAAGCCGTAAGAGAGTTGCCCGAAAGAAGCCGCGAAATATTTTTGATGAGCCGTTATAAGGATTTGCCTAACAAAACGATTTCCGAAAAACTCGGAATAAGTATCAAAACGGTTGAAGCGCATATTACAAGCACTTTGAAAACGTTGAAAATGAAATTGTTAGGAGACAGTTAGAAAAAAGATGTGTTTTTTTATAGGGTTTTTATCACTTTATGTGTTATAAAGGATAAAACGAGCATGTAAACAGAAAAAAATTAAAACCAAAATGAGTGCAAACAATTGGAATGATATTCCGAAGATTACGGATTTGAGCCTTCTTGATATTGACGTTGACAAGGAGTGGTCAAAGTTTGCCGCAAATGCGGGAATCAAAAAAGAACCTAAAATATTCTCTTTGAGCGGGTTACTGATGAAAGTAGCCGCTGCGGTGATTGTGGTGTTGGGCGTTAGTTTTACGGTTTATAAACTTACTTCAAAACCTTTTAACCAGACTTTTGCCGCATTGGGCACTACCGTGGAAGCGGTTGTGGAAAATGCTACGCAAATCTCCCTCAACAAAAACAGCGAGGCGGTTTGCAGTGCAGACGACGGCGTTTTCAGCGTCAATTTAAAAGGTCAGGCATATTTTGACGTGGAAAAAAATCCGCAAAGGGAATTCCGCGTTAAGACTTCCGATGTAACGGTGATTGTTCACGGTACGTCGTTTGATGTCTGCGAAAAAGAAAACATGACAGTCGTAACGGTAACTTCCGGAAACGTGGAGGTGAGAAACAATCAGGGCGAAGTTAAGGAAAACCTTACAAGAGGCAAACAACTTGTCTGCTTGAAAAACGGGGAAATGAAAGTTTCAGAGGTTGAGAATTTCAATTCAATCGCATGGAAACTCAAAAAGTTTGAATTTACCAATACCCCGATGAAACAGGTTGTAAGTCAGTTGAGTAAGGCATACGACTTCAAGTATTGCTTTGAGAGTTGCGAACTCGAAGAAATTCCGCTTACGGGTGAATTTGACAATCAGTGCCTTAATTCGGTTTTGAGGGTTTTGGAACAGACCTTGGACATCAAAATCGAAAAAACGGGTGAATATTACAAAATTAAAAAGTAAATGTGAATGAATGAACTCTGCCGCCGTTTTGTTTTGATAATTGCAATCTTGTGTTTCAATTTTGCGGTATCGGCACAAAACGGCGGCAGTTTTGTAACCGTATCTTATCAAAAAGGTACGCTCAAAGATGTTCTGGACGATATTTCCTCTCAAACCGGTTTCCTTTTCGTTTACAACAGTTCGCAGGTTGACGACAAAGTAACGCTTGATATTAAAGTAAAACACAAAGATTTGGAGCAGGTCTTGACCAAAATTTCTGAAATTCTTGATTTCCAGTATATTATCACAGAAAAACAAATCATCTTAAAACCCCGCCGCACGGAAGTCAGAACCAAGGAAGGCGACAATTCAAAACTGCCCGTCATATCGGGTTATGTCAGGGATTTTAAGACGAAGGAGGTTTTAATCGGCGCGACAATCAGCGTTGAAGGCAAAAACATCGGTACGGCTACCAACGCTTACGGTTATTATTCCCTGCCTTTGAGCCGGGGCGAATACACTTTTATATATTCATATTTGGGCTACAAGCGCGAGTATGTAAAAGTTGTGCTCAGCGGCAGCGTTGACATCAACAAAGAACTTGAAGAAACAGAAAACACAATCGAGGCAATTTCGATCAGCGGCGGCGGCAACAATGCCGGTCCTAAGGAGAGCCTCAGCAAAAGCGGCAGCAGTATCAATGTAAAATGTTTTGCGCAGTATTCGGGCTTGGTTTTGGGCGGCGACTTGGCGGGCATTCTTGCAACCGACCACGGAATCACAAGACTTTCTGACGGTTCGGCGTTTTACAGCGTCCGAGGCGGCGGCAAAGACCAAAATCTTGTCTTAATAGACGAGGCTCCGATTTATCACCCGTCGCATTTGTTCGGTTTTTATTCGTCGGTCTCTTACGAGGCTATTAACGCGATTGACGTCTACACTTCGGATTTCCCGCTCAAATACGGCGGCAGAATTTCCTCTGTTACCGACATCAGAACAAAGGACGCAATTCAGGGAAAATTCCGCCTGACGTGCGAACTTACGCCTTTTACAATTACGGGACTTGTTGAGACACCCGTCCATAAAGACCAAATCACCGCGACGGTCAATTACAGAAAATCCATATTGAAATGGGCGCAGAGACTTCTCGACAAAACCGGCGACAACAGTTTTTATGACGTCAACACCAAACTGCATTTCAAAGTCTCGCCCAAAAACCGTCTTTATCTGTCTTTTTACGGCAGCAACGATTATTACAACGGGCTCAACACTTCAACCGACTACGCCGTAACATGGCACAACATCGCCGCAACGGTGCGCGATTATCAGGTTATCGGAAAAAATCTGTTTATGAACAATTCGCTCTACATCGGACAATACAATTATAAAACTTTGACAAACACAGAGCAGACTGATTATTGGGCGACGAGTATTCAAAACATAAGTTTGAAGTCTGACTTCGTGTATAATTCGGGCAACAGGCGTACTTTGAGGTTCGGAGCGGAATATACTTACCACTTTTTTACGCCGGCGACGCTTTACACCGACAGAAAGAAAACCGACATCGGACTCTTGACCGGCAATGCCGACAATGTGGTGGTTTATGCCGGCTGTGAATTGCAGTTGACTGACAACGTGGCGGTTAAAGCGGGAACAAGGTTCAATCTCTGGAACAATTACGGCGCGGCAAAAAGTTATTATTACGACAAGTTGAAAATGAAATGGGATACGGTTTCTTATCCGAAAGGCAGGTTCAACACTCTTACCGCTTTTGAGCCGAGGATTGCCGTGGTTTGCAAACCCTCAGAAAAACTTACGCTGAAACTTTCCGGCGAGAGAAACGTTCAGTTTTTGCACACTTTGTCCAATTCGATAAGTCCCTTTACCACATTGGATTTGTGGATTCCAAGCGGAAATTACTTTAAGCCGCAGTCTTCTGACGCGGTAAATTTTTCTTCGGAGTTCAAGACTTCTGACTTAACGCTTACTTTTTGCACTTATTACAAGTTTTCCGATAATCTTACGGAATATATTCAGCACGCCAACATGCTGATTAACAAGACTATCGAAAATGAGTTTTATTTGGGCAAGTCAGATTCTTACGGTTTTGAGACCGCCGCCGAAAAAACAAGCGGCAAACTTTTTTTAAAGGCGTTCTACGCTTATTCCTATTCGAGACGTTATACGCCGGAGTTGTCCAAAAAAACTTACATTCCCGACTACAATATTCCGCATACTGTTCATTTGATGGCAGCGTATACGTTTTCAAAACGGTTTTCCGTGAAAGCGGACTGGAATTTTAATTCGGGGATTCCGTACACCAAGCCGACGGGATTTTTCTATTATGAAAATTATAAAGTGCCTTTTTTTGGCAGCCGCAACAATGCGCGTCTGCCCGATTATCACAAAATGAACATTGCGGTGGAATATAATATTCCCGTGCGTAAAATCCGGAATTTCAGCCACTTGATAACGCTGTCTGTTTTTAATGTTTATAACCGCGTCAACTTTGTCATGGTCTCTTACAACAAGATAAAGGCAGAGGACGGAAAATACGTTATTCCTTCTAACTATGTCAAGGACAACGATTTTCTTGCAACCGGACTTTCGCTTCCGGGGATAATTCCGATGATAAGTTATAAGTTTAAAATAGGGGAGTAGTGAAAAAGTGTGATTTTTTTACTAAAATCACACTGAAAAATGTAAAAAATATTATTAAATTTGCATTTTTTCAAAAATATGAAAACATTACTATTTTATATCGTACTAATGATACTCATTAGTAGTTGTAAACTTGATGAAGAGTTGTCTTATTTACAATATGCAAATAAGACGAAAGACACTATTATTGTGTTTGCATCACCTCAGATGGATACATCGTTATGAAAAAAATCTGTATTATAGTATTAGTTTTGTTATTGTATGTCAATGTATTTTGTAATTTGTATATGGATGAAGAAACGGAATCTATCTACTATGCAAATAATACTGACACCTCTGTACACATTATTGCTAAAACACAATATGCAGATACAATTATGCCTTGTATATTCTCAGAGAATGTTCACAGAACGTCTGTTTCTCCGCATAGTGAGCGTGATGCATTGATAGATTTTGACTTTTTAAATAACCCTGATACCATTACTCTTTTTATTCTAAAAAAAGATGATGTATTGAATTATTCATGGAAAGAAATTGCTGACAATAGTATGTTTTTGAGCATATATATTCTGTCCAAAAATGATATTTTGTTATTGTCAGAAACGAAATTTAATAAAACAATACCATATCCGCCAACATGGAAAATGCGAAATATGAAGATTTATACACCCAAAAACAGATAATTATGAAAATATTGATTTTATTTGTGTTAACTGCTACATTATTAGTTAGTTGTAAGAAGTGTTATTTCGATTCGGATAATGCAGTTATCAAAAACGAATCTGATAAAAACATCGTAATACTTAAACTATATTATGATTATCAAAAAAATCCGAATGATACTATAATTTATGATGATTTTTCCGTTTACGAATTATCTATGAGGTCAATAAAGCCCAAAGAAACATTGAGTATCATATATTGGAATAAGCGGGAAAAAGATGTAATTTCTGCTGCTGATACTTTTTCGGTACATATTTTAGATGAAGAAGTTGTTTATGAATATTCTTGGAAAGAAGTTTGTAACAAATACAAGGTACTGTGCCGATACGATTTATCAGGACAAGATATAATTAATCTTAATTTCACCATTCCTTATCCGCCTTCCCCCGAAATGAAGAATATGAAGATGTATCCGCCGTATGAAGAACTGAATTTCCATTAGAAAAATTTAACAAAAAAGTCATAAAAAGATTTTTATGTTAGAAAAAAAGTTTCTAATTTTGCACACCCGATTATTATCAAAATTTATAATTAGTTTATTAAAAGTTTTAAAAATTTAAAAACGTGGATTCATTAAGTTTTAAAACCGTATCGCTCAACAAAGAGACGGCACAAAAAGAGTGGCTGTTGGTTGATGCTACGGATCAGACATTAGGACGCTTTGCGTCTAAGGTTGCCATGCTTTTAAGAGGTAAATACAAAGCCTCTTTCACACCGCATGTCGACTGCGGAGACAACGTTATCGTTATCAACGCTGACAAAATCAGACTCACCGGCAAAAAATGGGCACAGAAAGAGTATGTTCACCATTCACTCTATCCGGGCGGTCAGAAAATCGAAATCGCTAAGGACTTCGCTAAAAAAGTAGACGGATATGAGAGAATTATCCGCAAGGCAGTCCGCGGAATGCTCCCGAAAAACAAACTCGCGGATGCAATTCTGAGCAATAATCTTAAAGTTTATCAGGGCGCAGAGCACAATCACGAGGCTCAGAAACCCAGACTTATTAACGTTAACGAACTCAGATAATCATGGCAGAGGTTACAAATACAGTAGGTAGAAGAAAAGCCGCCGTAGCAAGAATTTACTTAACTCCCGGCAACGGCGCAATCAAAATCAACGGCAAAGATTACAAAGAATATTTTACCGTTCCGCAGTTTCAGAAAGTAGCCGTTCAGGCACTTGACAAACTCGGTGTTTTGGCTAATTTCGACATCAACGCCAACGTTCAGGGCGGCGGTTTCAAAGGTCAGGCCGAGGCTGTAAGAATGGGTATCGCAAGGGCTTTGGTAAAAGTAAATCCCGAAGACAGAACCGCTTTGAAAAAAGAAGGCTTCTTGAAACGCGATTCAAGAGTCGTTGAAAGAAAGAAACCCGGTCGTCCGGGCGCAAGAAAACGCTTCCAGTTCAGTAAGCGTTAAAAAATTAAGTTTAGTATCCAAACTTTTCGGGACCGGCATCTCATGGGATTTGACATGTTGCTACCCGGAGGTTGATTTAAGTTGAACGTAAACAAAAAAATTCAAATGGTAAGTTTTGAAGAATTATTAGAGGCAGGTGTACATTTCGGACACTTGAAAAGAAAATGGAATCCTGCAATGGCCCCCTACATTTTTATGGAAAAGGGCGGAATCCACATTATAGATTTACACAAGACGGCTGCAAAACTCGAAGAGGCAGCAGCAGCCGCTAAACAAATAGCAAAATCGGGACGCAGAATTCTCTTCGTTGCAACTAAAAAACAAGCGAAGGAAATCGTTGCTGAAAAAGTTCAGGCAGTAGGTATGCCTTACGTAACAGAGCGTTGGTCAGGCGGTATGCTCACCAACTTCCCCACTATCCGTAAGGCTGTTAAGAAAATGAACACCATCGAAAAGATGATGACGGACGGCACTTTCGACCAGTTGTCAAAACGCGAAAAACTCCAAATCACACGTCAGAAAGACAAATTGGAGAAGAACCTCGGTTCTATCGCTGACATGAGCAAAACTCCCGCCGCTCTTTTCGTTGTTGACGTTTTGAAAGAAAAAATCGCCGTTAAAGAGGCTCACAGACTCAACATTCCGGTTTTCGGTATGGTAGACACCAACTCTGACCCGAACTCTGTTGACTTTGTTATCCCTGCCAACGATGATGCTGCAAAATCGATTTCTATCGTTCTTGATGTTATCACAAAGGCAATTTCTGAGGGTTTGGCTGAAAGAAAATCAGACAAGGACAATGCTGACAATCAGAAAGGTCAGAACGCCGGTCAGAAACGCGGCAACAAAACCCGCGCTCGCAAAGGCGGCAACAACGAAAAGGCTAACGCCGACAAACCCGCAGAAACACCTGCACAAGAGTAATTTATTAAAAACGTAAAAAACACAATGGCTGAAATAAAAGCAAGCGACGTTAAAAAATTAAGAGATTTAACGGGCGCAGGTATGATGGACTGCAAAAAAGCCCTCGCCGAAAGCAACGGTGATTTTGACGCAGCCATCGATATTTTGAGAAAAAAAGGACAGAAAGTAGCAAGCAAACGCGCCGACAGAGAAGCAAAAGAAGGCTATGTTATCGGTAAGGCTTCTGCTGACAACAAAAAAGCATACGTTGTTTCGCTCAACTGCGAGACAGACTTTGTTGCCAAAAACGCTGACTTCATCAAATTTGCTCAGGATATTCTTGACGCGGCAATCAGCGCAGATGCCGCTGACATAGAGGCTGTTAAGGCTCTCGCTTACGGCAAAGGCACTGTTAACGATGAAATCATCAACCAGACCGGCGTTATCGGCGAGAAAATCGAACTCGGTTTCTACGGCAAAGTTTCGGGCGAAGAGGTTTACTGCTACAACCACATGGGCAACCGTTTGACCGCTCTCGTAGCCTTCAACAAGGCTCTTGACAACACAGTGGCAAAGAACGTTGCAATGCAGGTTGCTGCAATGGCTCCCATCGCTGTTGACAAAGACGGTATCTCTCAGGAAACCATCAACAAAGAAATGGAAGTTGCAAAAGAGAAAACCGTTCAGGAGCAGATTCAGAAGAAGGTTGAAGCCGCTTTGAAGAAAGAAGGCATCAATCCCGCTCACGTTGACTCAGACGACCACATCGCTTCAAACATCACCAAAGGCTGGATTACCGAAGAACAGGGTCAACTCGCTAAGGAAATCAAAGTGAAAGTTGCCGCAGAAACAGTAGTTCCCGCTCAGATGATTGAGAACATTGCGAAAGGCCGTATCAACAAATTCTATGAGGAGGTTACTCTTCTCAACCAGAAATTCGAGCAGGACAACAAGATTACCATCAGGGAATATCTTAAACAGTCTGACAAGGATTTGACGGTTAAAGAATTTATCCGTTACGGTTTGGGTAATTAATTCTGTTTCTTTTTCATATTGAAATATTAATTAAAAAAATGAATTAAGATTGAGGCTGTCCTTTTTTGGACAGCCTTTTTTTAACAAAATTCTCCTTATTTATTTTGAATCAGAACAACATTGAAGAGCCGAAAGACGAATTTGAACTCGGCAAAGTAATCGTTTTTGACAAGCCTTTGAAATGGACGTCTTTTGATATTGTCAACAAAGTCAGATATTTGCTCCGTAGTTACAGGGGGTTGAAAAAGATAAAAGTCGGTCATGCCGGCACGCTTGACCCTTTGGCGACAGGCGTTTTGATTGTCTGCACCGGCAAAAAAACAAAGGAAATTCTTTCTTATCAGGAACACACAAAAGAATACGTTGCCACAATAAGACTTGGCGCAGTAACTCCGAGTTATGACCTCGAAACTCAAATCATTCCTCAAAGTGATGCCTCGCATATTACTGAAAAAGACGTAGTTGACTGCCTTAAAACTTTTCTCGGCGAACAACTTCAATATCCGCCCGTGTATTCGGCTAAAAAGATTGACGGCAAGCCGGCGTTTCTGCTTGCGCACAAGGGCAGGGGAGACGAAGTGAAAATGAGGGCTCAACAAATCGAAATTTTTGACCTTGAACTTTTGGAGTTTGATGACATGAACAAGGAGTTTAAAGTCCGCGTGGGCTGCTCAAAAGGCACGTATATCAGGTCTCTTGCTCATGATTTCGGACAGAGAATCGGCACGGGTGCTTATCTCGCCGGTCTGTGCAGGACAAAGATTGGTGAAATTTTGTTAAAAAACGCCGTTACGATAGAAAATTTTGAGAAAATGTTGGCGGAATCTCAAAAATAATTATTAACTTTGCAGATATTGCAATAAGTATATTTGTACTCTTAAAAAAATTAAAGGTTTCAAATGAAGTTATCCAAATTTAAGTTCGAACTGCCTGACAAATTAATTGCTCAAAGTCCTTCTCAAAACAGGGACGAGTGCAAACTGATGGTTCTTAACCGTGCAAAAGGTACGATTGAGCACAAAAAATTCACCGACATTGTAAAATATTTCAGCGACGGCGATGTGATGGTTTTCAACAACACAAAGGTTATTCCTGCGCGTCTTTACGGCAACAAGGAAAAAACAGGTGCGAAAATCGAAGTTTTTCTGCTTAGGGAATTGAACAAGGAGCAGAGACTTTGGGACGTTTTGGTAGACCCCGCAAGAAAAATCCGTATCGGCAACAAACTTTATTTCGGCGAAAACGACTCGCTTGTAGCCGAGGTTATCGACAATACGACTTCGAGGGGAAGAACTTTGAAATTTTTGTTTGACGGACAGTACGACGATTTCAAAAAAATGCTTTACGGCATGGGCGAAACGCCGCTTCCGAAATATATCCACCGTCCGATAACCGAGGAGGACGCAGACCGTTACCAGACCATTTACGCAAGGTTTGAGGGCGCGGTTTCGGGACCTGCCGCAGGTTTTCATTTCAGCAAAACGCTGCTCAAAAGGCTTGAAATCGTGGGCGTCAACTTTGCCGAAATCACCCTTCACATGGGACTCGGACATTTGAGAAGCGTTGACGTGGAAGACCTCACAAAGCACAAAATGGACTCCGAACAAATCATTATCGGAGATGCCTGCGCCGAAACTGTCAACAGGGCAAAAGAGGCGGAGAAAAAAATCTGCGCCGTCGGCATAACTACGCTTAAAACTTTGGAATCTTCGGTTTCAACCAACGGATATTTAAAGCCTTACGACGGCTGGACCAACAAATTTATTTTCCCGCCGTATGATTTCAGCGTACCTTCGGCTTTGGTAACCAATTTTCACCAGCCGTATTCAACGATGTTGATGTCGGCGTGCGCTTTTGCCGGATTTGAATTTTTGATGCAGGCTTATCAGGAGGCTGTCAAAAAGAAATACGCTTTCGGCGATTACGGTGATGCAATGTTAATATTATAGTTAGTTTTTGTAAATAAAAAAACGAATTGAAATTATTTCAATTCGTTTTTTTTGTATTGGTTTACAGCCTCTTCAAAGGCTTTTGCTCCTGAATGAAAAATCGGGAACAGGTCGTAAGTCGTGTTTATTATTTCCTCAATTCCCGTTCCGAAGTCAAAGACGGCGTTTTTGAAACTGTTGATGTTGATTCCGTCGCGTTTTACCAAGTCGAACTGAGCGTCGGCATAGCCTATAATATCCGGCATTGACGGCTGAAAATTAAAGTCTCCGCCGCTTAATCTGAGCGTTGAAATATCTTTTAAGTCTTTGTTTAAGAAATGCTGTTTAACACTGTGTTCTGCAATAAGGTACGCATCAAGCGGCAAATCTTCCGCAAAAAAATCGTTTGACAAAGTTTCTGTTACATCGTCCTCTGAAAAACTGTAATTGTTTATCACTGACGGCAGTAAATTCTGAAAGTCTTTTTCGCCGTCGCTTGCAATGTAAAAGTCGCCGCAGCGGTGAAAAAGATAGTTGCCGTTTGGAATATAAAGCGTTTTTCCGGCTTTTAACGGGGATTTTCCGGCGGAAAGTCTGCGTTGAATGTAATGCAAAACGGGAGCAGAGTTCAGCGGTTTTACAAAGCCTTCCGTTTCTGAAAAATCCGGCACAAAACCGAAGTCAGAGCCTAAGAGCCGGAGGGTTTTTATAACCGAAATTACAAGCCGCGAATAGTTGCAGCGGTAAGACGGAGCGGATTTCAGGACGCAGCCTTTTGCCAAGGAAAACTTTTCGTCCTCAAAAATATCCTCTTTTGCCTTCATGATTTTTCTGTAACCTTTTGACTTGAATTTGTTGACAAAATCCCTTAATCCGTCCTTGTTTTCTGCGCAAAACACTTTTTCGGGGTAGACGGTGTTCGGCGAAATGGTATTAAGACACTCAAAAGCGCGGGCGGAATCGGAGAAGGCGAAAAATTTTTTTTCGTTTTTTTTATCAAAAACATTTTCGTCGATAAATCTTGATAATATAAAATTTTGCTTTATAAATATCAGATTTTCAGGTATTTCCAAAAATACTTTTTCGCCGTTGAACGCCAAAAGCAGCGCGGAGAGTCCGTCGGCAAGCGATTTGAATTTGAATTTCAGCATTTTAATTTTTAATTTTGCCAAAAATATGAAATTAAATGATGACTTCAAAAATAAAAAACGTTTTTTTCTTTGCCGGACTTGCGCTGTTTTTTTCGGCACTGATGTTTTCATGTGCGCAGGTAGGCACGATTACGGGCGGCGAAAAGGATACAACCGCCCCGGAACTCAAAAAAAGCAAACCGGTGATTTATTCTTCCGGTTTTGACGGCAGAAAGGCAAAAATAAAATTCAACGAGTATTACTCGCTTGAAAATGTCGAGCAGAAATTTATGATGTCGCCGCCTCAGGACAGTCTTAAACCAAAAATCAAAACCAAAGGTAAGTGGCTGATAGTCAAGTTTAAAGAAAAACTCAAAAAAGACACCACTTATACTTTGCAGTTTTTTGACGCGGTAAAGGATTTTAACGAGGGCAACAAGATTGACAATTTTGAGTTTGTTTTTTCAACCGGCGTAGAGCCTGCCGATTCCTGTGCCGTTTCGGGTCAGGTTTTTGACGCTCAGACACTTGAAAAACAAAAAGATATGCTTGTGTGTCTTTACGGCGTGCAGACCGGTTTTGCGGATTCCGTTCCCATGAAACGCCGTCCCGATTACATTACCCGTACCGATACGGCTGGAAAATTCAAAATCAACAATATCCGTAACGGCGAATATAAGATTTTTGCTCTTGCCGACATCAACGAAACGCAGCGTTTTGACCTCGAAAACGAAAAAGTCGCTTTCTTGAAATCGACTTTCAAAACCAACGCGCAAAGGGTTATGAAAATCGACTCTCTCAGGGCGGGAACGATTCTCCATTCCGGCGAAAAAGGACACAGAATTTTGGACACGCTTTTAAGCGACACCGTCATCATACAAGACCTTTTGTATACCACGCCGAACAATTTGAAACTGTACAGTTTTGAGGAAGTGCATCTTGTCCAGTACATTTCAGAAAGGACGAGAGACATGCGCTGCCGTGTGAAGTTAACCTTTAATAAAACGGTAGGAGAGGACACTGTATTAATCACTTACGTTGACGATACTTTGAAAAGTCCGTCTATGATTTACGACTACAACAAAACCCGCGATTCGCTTATCGTGTGGTTCAGGGACACCGTTGACATCAACAACGACACGCTCGAACTCCGCGTAACGTTTGCGACTTTGGACTCTCTGAAACGACCTACAACCGAGACCGACACAATCAGCGTAAAATTCAAGAAGAAAACCGCCGCAAAACAAACCGACAAAAAAGCCGCTAAAACCGAAGACACCGGCATTGACAGTCTGAATTTCAGAATCAAGACCAATTTCTCCGGCGATTTCGACATCAACGGCAGCATAAATGTCCAGATTCCGATTGTGCTTGACGACATTGACACGTCGAAAATAAAACTTTACGAGGTTCAGGACAGCAGTTTTGCCGAGGATATGAACAACAAAATCGTTAAGACTTTGAGGCTTGACTCGGCAAATTACAGAGTGATTTTCAAGCGTCCGATTCATGGCGACATAATTTTTTACCCGACCGATTCTGTTGTAAGAAAAGACTGGTACAGAGCCGTTTACTCTAAAAACAGGGATACTGTTGACATTGAAGTTACGGATTCTGCGATGATACGCCGCTCAAAATTCCCGAACCTTTTGAAATATTACAACGAATATTACATGGGTCAGGTTCAAAAAATCCGCGACTCTGTCTCAACGGTTATCGCGCCGCAAAAAATTATCCGTTATTGGCGTCCGACGAGGGATTCTGTGAAAATTATTTTTGAGAAATCTCCGTCGGAGCAGTTGGAAGCCCTGCCGATTAACATCGAGAAATTTCCTGAAAACGGTCTTGAATTTATCCGCGACAAGGAAAACGTTACGATTTTGCTGAAAGACACCTCTGCGTTGCGGAAAGATACTCTGGCTCTGAAAATCAATTGTTTTGACCGTCAGGTTTTCAACAAAAACCACAAACTTGTCAATAAGTTTTTGAAAGATACGCTCTTTGCTATTTACAAAATTCCGTTTCAGAGACTGAAAAGCAAGGAACTTATTGACGGAGATACGATGCGTTTTGTTTTTGAACAGAAACTTGAAACTGTCCCGGAGGTTACTTTGACGGATTTTTCCAACAAGTCAACTTTGTGGTATGACGGCTTTTTGAGCGCGGGAAAAGATACTTTTTCTCTTGTAGTTAACGATTTGGAAGTTAAAAAGTTGGATACGATTAATTATTGTATTGCTTATAAGTCGTTGACAAGAAGGGAAACCGATACTTTGATGCGCGACAGTCTGCGTTTTGTAAGACCGAAAGCCGAGCCGGAAGATGACGGCAAAGGCAACCGCCGCCGTAAAAGCGACGCGGGCAGGGAAAGCCGTCAAAAGCAGGAAGAGGCTAAAAAAGACATGGCACAGGCAACTTTGCTGTTTGAAAAACAGTATGTTATGACCCGCGATTCGATGAACTCCAAAAACTTGGTTTTGAATTACGAGTTTGAGCCGGGCAAGCAGTATTATTTGGAAATTGAGGATTCTACCTTCAATTCCGTGTATTCAACGCCCAACCTTTATATTTTGAGCAAGGCGAAAATCCGCGAACTCGACTATTACGGCACAATGAAAATAAACCTTATGAACACCGGCAACGTTGAGCATTATCCTGACATTGACGAGGATTTGCCGCCGTTTGAGGATATTGACACGGCAAAAGTCCGCCGCAGAAAAATCAATCCTAACGACACTTTGCCGGCAACTTTTACGTCCGTTAACAAGGGACAACTCATTGTCTGCCTCTGCACCGACAAGGGCGAGATAAAATACTCAAAATTTGCAAAAGAAGACGGCGAGGTTTTGTTTGACTTTATCCTGCCTGCGGATTACAAAGTAAAAGTGATTTGGGATATGAACTCAAACGGCAAATGGGATACGGGAAAATATATTGAAGGTCTTTACCCGGAAAAAGTTATTGAATTTCCTAAAAAACAGACCGTTAAATCGAAATGGGAAACCAACTTGGATTGGAAGTTATGAGGAAAATAGTTTTTTTGTTTGTGATAATTTTGTGCGGCGCGGCGGTTTCGGCGCAAAAACCTGTCGCTAAAATCTTCTCGCCCGACAAAAAATACAGAGCGGAGTTTTTTTTCAATGACTCCGTTCTTTGTTATTGTTTGAAAGACAACGCCGCCGATACGTTTGTAATTTCGGCTTCAAAAACGGGTTTTGTTTTGGACACGAATTTCGTTTTTTCCACGCTGAAAGATACTCTGCTCGGTATGAAAAAGCAAAAATATTCTGCGGTTTTGAGGAATGATTTCGGTGAAAGAAAATTTCAGGAGGACAAATATACTGTTCTGCGTGCGGATTTAAAAAACGGCGGAGTAGGGTTTCAAATTCAGATAAGGCTTTATAACCGCGCACTTGCCGTCCGTTACATCGTTAAAACTACTGGAAAAAGGCTGATTACCGCCGACAAAACTGAGTTTAACCTCTCGCGTTTGAATCTTATTTATTACAGCGAATACCGCGTTGAAGACGGTTACAGGTCGGCTTCTTCGGATCTTTACAACAATTTGACGCCGCTTTTTGTAACGGACAGAAACCGTAAGTTTTCTTTTCTGATTAACGAGGCGGCAAACTTTGCACAGGCGTCCAAAATGCGGGTTACGATGAAAAAAGGCGTTTATATGCCGGTTCAGAGTTTTAAGAATGACACTATGATGATTACTCCGTGGCGTTATATCATTTATGGAAGTAACCCGAAAGAAATGGTTGAAAACAAATACGTTATTCATTCTTTGAATTTTCCGACCGACAAGGATACGAGCGGATGTTCGTGGATTAAGCCGGGGACGGTTTACCGTTATGCCTTGCAGAATTATTCGTTTGACCTGATAAAAAACAGCATTGATTTTTGCGCGGAAAACTCTATAAAATACCTCCTTTTTGATGCTGGCTGGTATGGCAACGAAAACGATAAAAAATCCAGTCCTTTTTTCCCTGCCGGAGATTTTGACGTGAAAAAGACTTCCGCTTACGCAGCGGAAAAAAACATCGGCATTATGCTGTATGTCAATCAGACGGCATGGTATAAATGCAACAAAAAGCAACTTTTGGATACTTTTCAACTTTGGGGCGTTTCGGGCGTAAAACTCGGCTTTATGGCGGCAAGAAGTCATTTCGGGCTTGCAAGTATTTATGATATTGTTGATTTGGCAAAAGAGCGTAAAATGCTCGTTAACGTCCATGACGAAATGCGCCCGACGGGAACGGAAATCATTTATAAAAACATGATGACTTTTGAGGGCGTGCGCGGCAACGAATACACTGACAACTGGGCGTATCATACTATGCTTCTGCCTTTTACGCGGTGCATGACTGGTGCGACGGATTATACAATCTGTTATCCGGGCTATCCTGAGTACGCCAACGGAAAAGTATCGCAGATGCGCAACTCCAAATGTCATCAGATGGCATTGTCGGTGATTCTGTTTTCGCCGTTGCAGCATATTTTTTGGTACGGTCAGCCTTTTTTTTACACTAAGAAGGAGGAAATCGAATTTTTTAAGGGTTTGCCGACGGTTTGGGACGATTTTAAGGTAATTGACGGCGACCCCGGACGATATTTCTCAATCGCGAGAAAAAGCGGTAAAAAATGGTATCTTGCAGCCGCGTGTTTTTCGGCGAGAGAGTTTAATGTTGCTTTCGATTTTCTTGACCCGAAGAAAAAATACACCGCCGTTATTTACGAAGACGACGGCAAAAACGGTGTCAAGATAACACGCGGCGTAAGTCTTACAAAAGACACTGAAATGAGTTTTTCTCTGAAACCTTCCGGCGGAATGACGGCGATTATAGAAGAAATGCAAGAATAAAAAATGCCGGAATGTTTTCTCAACATCCGGCATTTCAATAAAGAGTATTATGAAATTATTTTTTTTTAGAAATTGCCATACTCCCAATCGGTTGAACTGCGTCCCATGTAAGATCTTACGCATCTGAAACCGATGTAACATTTTGCTGTGTCCTGATATTCGTAAGTTCTTGTTGCAACTTGAAGATAATATCCTACGTCTTTCCAAGAACCGCCGCGGACAACTTTTCTTTTCAATACGGGTGGATCGTCAGCCAAAGCATTGTAACTGTAATCGGGGTTCAAGTCGTGTGTGTAACTGTAAGCCGATTCGTCGAATGCATTAGAAGTCCATTCTGCAACGTTGCCTGCCATATCGTAGAGACCGTATTCGTTAGGAGCGTAGGTTGCAACTTCGATTGTTCTTGCCGCACCGTCGTCTGCGTAACGACCTCTAAGCGGTTTGAAGTTTGCGATAAAACATCCTGAGTTGTTTCTTGTGTAAGGACCGCCCCAGGGATACATTGAGAGTGCCAAGCCGCCGCGTGCTGCGTATTCCCATTCAGCCTCGGTGGGAAGACGGTAGTTTTCCATAGGATATTGTCCGTTCTGAATGAGGTGGTTGTTCAAAAGGTCGGTTCTCCAAATACAGAATGCCGTAGCCTGTTTCCAGTTGACACCTACAACGGGATAGTCGTCAAATGCAACGTGCCAGAAATACTTTCTTGCCATAGGCTCGTTGTAAGAATAGGTATAATCGCTCATCCAGCAGAGTGTGTCGGGATATACGTTGATTCTTCCCTGCATGATGAAAGAACGTCTGTCCTGAATCGGAACTACATTGCCTTTTGCGTCAATTACCGTTCCGTCGTATTTACCGCCGGTGAAGTCTTCGTTGAAGTTGTAACGGTTCTGTTTCAAAGCCGCCTGACGGAGATCTACCCAATAATAGTCGTAAATCAACTTTCTTGTGTCAATTTCCTGTAATTTGTTGAAACGCTCCTCTTTGATAAGGAAGAGGTCTTTTGTTGCATCAGAAATAGCCTGACGCTCTTCGCCTTTGCCGGATTTGTCCCAAACTTTCTCTCTGTTTTCCCAGTTGAGCCAGCAGGTTTTGGGGTCTGACGGGTCGTATTCATTGGGGTCAACATTCTCTTCGTCAACGTTGATTTTAAAAATATTCCCTTTTGCATCGTCGCCGACACCTGCTATAAGGCACAAACGCATTGCAATAGAGTCTCTTACCCATTCTACAAACTGACGGTATTCGTTGTTTGTAATTTCTGTGTCATCCATCCAAAACGGGTCTACCGTTATGGTTTTTGCCCGTGCGGTCATCGAAAAGGGTACGTCCTGATCGTTGGGTCCTATGTTGCAACTTCCCTGAGGTATAAAAACCATACCGTAAGGATCTGTCTCGATATAGTTTTTAGGACGGTTGCCTGCTCCTACGAGTTCGCCCGTTTCCTTGCTTCCTCCGAGACAGCCGCTGAGAACCATAAGTCCTGATGCCGCTGCTATAATAACTTTCTTCATAATACTGTATTAATTTGCTGATATACTCTTATAACGTAAGTTTCTGAATTTTCTTTTGCAAACGAGAAACTTTTTTAATTTTTTTTTACAAAAACCTCACGCTCCTTACTTTTTGCGCCGGTTTTGATTTTTCTGGCATAAAACTGTATCCCAACATCAGTTCAAAAGAACCTGAGTTTGTTTTTCTGAGTTTTGAGATTCCGACTTCGTAAGCCGCGCCTACCTTGAAATCTCCCGCCACTATCAATCCCGCCAAGAGCGTTATTGCATCTTCGTTTCTATAAGTAACGCCGCCCCATGCTTTTTTATTGTATAAAACATTAAGATTTATATCAAATTGTAAGGCGTTGCCGTCTGACATTACAATAACCGAGGGTGTCAAATCAAATAACGAATTGGACAAAGAAATATTATACGAACCCGTTAAAAAATAATGTCTTGCCAAAAATGTCTGTCCGTCTTCCGAAAAATCCAATGCCGGCTCGTGAATGTGCGAAGACGAAAGTCCGAGCGTAAGTCCACCTATGTTATAATAAACTCCCGCGCCCAAATCAAAAATCATTTTGCGGGTTTTGCCTTGAAAAATCGCTTCAAATTCGTCCGGAAACTGCCAGTCGCCGTCAATGGACTTGTTGTAAAGCCCCGCGTCAACGCCTATTGCAAAAACTCCCGCACCGGCTTGTATGTGGTGCGAATAAGCCGCCTTAGCAGTGAAATTGGTCTCGTAGCCGATGTCGTCGTTTACCATCGTAAAGCCGATTCCGTGCTGACGGCCGAGAATGTTGACCGGCATGTCGGCTGTCAGCATCGTTGTTTTAGGACCGCCGTCAAGTCCGAGCCACTGGTTTCTGTAAATCAAAGTGCCGTTGATAACGCCTTCCGTGCCGCAATAGGCGGGATTGTAGCCCGTCTGGTTGAACATGAAATGGCTGTAATGCGGATCTTGCTGCGCAAAACAGCAGTAAGCATTAAGCAGCACCGTTAAGACGGCTAATAAATGTTTCATCATTTGCTTGTTTTTTTAGTTTTTTTTGCAGGTTTTTCTTCCTTGCCGCCGTTTTTAACGCCCGCTATTGCAAGACATTCCTCTTCGGAAAGTTTTGCGGGGTCGGTCTGTGCGGCAATTTTGAAGTATTTTTTCTTGTACCAAACCGTCGGGTGTCCCCAGCGGTCTTTTACAACTTTGAGGTCGTCGCTGAACTCTTTAATAAGCCTTGCCGCGTCGGTTTCTCTCTTTTGGTTGATTAACTCGATGCAACGCTCGTAACTTACGGTCATCGGGTCGTCGGTCTTTTTGAGCGAGATGAATTTGCCGGCGTGAGAAATGTAAGGTCCGAACCTTCCCACCGCAACCGTCATTTTCTTGTCTTCGTATTCGCCGACAACTCTCGGTAATTCAAAGAGTTTTAATGCTTCATTTAAAGTAACTTTTTCAACAGTCAGCGGTTTCAAAAGTGTTGCGTACTGAGGCTTTTCGTCGCCTTCGTTTTCGCCGAGTTGAACCATAGGACCAAACCTGCCGACTCTCGCGTAAACGTTTTTGCCGGTTTTCGGGTCAGTACCCAACAGCCGTCCTCCCTGCTCATTATTAAGCAGTTGAAGTGCCTCTTCTAATGTAATACTTTCAATATGCTGACCTTTTGTAATCGAAGCGTAAACGGGTTTTTCGTCATCGGTGGTCTCGCCTAACTGAACGATAGGACCAAACCTTCCGATTCTTACCGAAACGGGTTTGCCGGTTTTCGGGTCGTTGCCCAAAACTCTTTCGCCGACACTGCGTTTGCCTTCGATACTCTTGCCGATTGTCTCGTGGAACGGGTCGTAAAACTCTTTCAGCATTTTAGCCCATTCGAGGTTGCCTTCTGCGATTTCGTCAAAATCTTTCTCCACCCTTGCCGTAAAGTTGTAGTCCATAATGTCAGTGAAATTCTCTGACAGATAGTCCGTTACAACCATTGCAATATCGGTGCAGAAAAGTTTGTTTTTTTCCGCGCCGGTGGTTTCCGTCTTTACGCTGCGGGTGATTTTGCCGTCTTTTAACAAAAGGCTGACATATTCGCGCTCCGTGCCGGGACGGTCTTCTTTAAGAACGTAACCTCTTTTTATCACCGTTGTAATAATAGGTGCGTAGGTTGACGGACGGCCGATTCCGAGTTCTTCAAGCCTTTTGACGAGGCTTGCCTCCGTGTAACGCGCCGAAGGACGTGTGAATTTCTGGTTGACTTCCAAATTGTCAAGGAACAACGCCATGCTCTTTTTTAAGTCGGGCAGGAGTTGCTCGTCTGAATCGCTTTCATCGTCGGTGCCTTCCAAGTAGACTTTCAAAAAGCCGTCAAATTTTACCGTTTCGCCGGTTGCTGAGAATACCGCGCCGTTGTTAGCGGACTCTATTTCGATGTTTCTCCTTTCCAAAACTGCGTCCGACATCTGAGATGCGAGAGTGCGTTTTAAGATTATTTCATAAAGGCGTTGCTCGTCCCATTTCTGACTTACGACCTGACGTTTTACAGAAGTCGGACGGATAGCCTCGTGAGCCTCCTGTGCGCCTTTGGCTTTTGTCTGATACTGACGGGGTTTTGAATAGTTTTCGCCGTAGGTTTCGGTGATGAAACTTTTGCAGTCGTTGATGCAGAATGCGCTGAGGTTCACGCTGTCAGTTCTCATATAAGTGATAAATCCCGACTCGTAAAGGCTCTGCGCCAGAGTCATCGTCTGACTTACCGAAAAACCGAGTTTGCGGCTTGCCTCCTGTTGAAGCGTAGAAGTTGTAAACGGCGGTGCGGGAGTACGCTTTGCCGGTTTTGTCTCAATGTTTTTAACTGCAAAACTGCTGTTGAGACAGCCTTCGAGAAGTGTTTTTGCCGCTTGTTCGTTTTCGAGAGTGCCGGTGTATTCGGCTCTGAAAGTGGTGTTTTTTGCAAACGGAACGGTGAATTTTCCCACCGCCTTATAATAATCAGTGGATTGGAAATTCATGATTTCCCTTTCCCTTTCAACAATCAGCCTTACCGCAACCGACTGTACGCGGCCTGCGCTGAGGTTGCTTTTAACCTTTTTCCAAAGCACCTCGCTGAGTTCAAAGCCTACAAGACGGTCGAGAATACGCCTTGCCTGTTGAGCGTTGACAAGGTTTAAGTTGATGGTGCGCGGGTTTTTTACCGCCTCGTCGATGGCGGTTTTTGTGATTTCGTGAAAAACAATTCGTTTTGTGGTTTCAACGGGCAGTTTCAGCGTTACAGCCAGGTGCCATGCGATAGCCTCTCCTTCGCGGTCCTCATCGGATGCGAGCCAGACGGTCTGTGCTGCCTTGACGTCTTTTTTTAGTTCGCTGACAACTTTTTTCTTTTCGGCGTCAACCTCGTAGGTCGGCTCGAAACCGTGTTCAATGTCAATTCCGTAATTTTTTTTCGCCAAATCCCTGATATGTCCGAAACTCGGCTTTACAATGTAGTCTTCGCCCAAAAGTTTGCCGATAGTCTTGGCTTTTGCGGGAGACTCCACAATCACTAAATTCTTTGCCATTTGTATTGAATCGTTTTTACGTAAAAAATCAAAGCGCAAAATAATAAAAATTATTGCGGACGGACAAATTTTTTTTGAAAATTATTTCGGGGTTAAATGCCGTTTAAAAAATATCATAAACTTTTTTGCTTTTAGTGTTTTAGGTTACTTTTTTTTGTTATATTTGCAAAATATTTTTCCTTACAAAAAACGACGTACAAAAAAATGGAATTGAGTGAAAAAACAAAAAGAAATTTCTTTATTTTACTTTGGGCGGGATTTTTGATTCCCGTTATAGCAGTTTTTATTATCTTGTTTATGATTGGGACGGGTCATTTGGGATATATTCCTGATTTTGAGGAACTTGAAAATCCCAAAAGCAGTCTTGCCTCGCAGATAATTTCGTCTGACGGTGTCCTTCTCGGAAAATTTTACAAGGAAAACCGCACGACTGAAAACCGTTTCAACGATATTCCAATCAACATAAAATCGGCTCTTCTTGCTACCGAAGACGTGCGCTTTTACGAGCATTACGGCGTGGACTTGCAGTCGCTTTTCAGAGTTGCAAAAGGTCTTGCGACAAGAAACGCTTCGTCAGGCGGCGGAAGTACGATTTCGCAGCAGTTGGCAAAAAACCTTTACAACATGCGCGACCATGAGCGTCCGAGAGGTCTTATGGGAAAAATCGTTATGAAACTTCAAGAATGGGTTACCGCCGTAAAACTTGAACGCCGTTATTGTAAGGACGAAATCATGTCAATGTATCTTAACACCGTCGGTTTCGGTCATAACGCTTACGGAATTGAGGCGGCTTCAAAGACGTTTTTCGGTTGCAAGCCCGAAGATTTGAAACTCGAAGAGGCTTCCGTGCTTGTCGGCTTGTTGAAAGCCCCGACGAAATACAGTCCGAAGTCAAACCCGAAAAATGCCAAAAACCGCAGAAACACGGTGCTTTCTCAAATCGAAAAATATCAGTCAAAAGTCAGCAAAGATGTCCGCGGTTACAAAATGCTTTCTCATTCGGAGTTTGAAAGCCTTAAAGCCTCGGATATAGTTTTGAAATTTTCGCAGGATACTCACGTTGAAGGACTTGCGCCGTATTTCAGAGAATTTTTGAGAACTACGATGACCGCCAAAAAGCCCGAAAGAATTAATTACGCTTCGTGGCAAGACGATATTTACCATGAAGATTCTCTTATGTGGGAGACAAATCCGCTTTACGGCTGGTGTTATAAAAACCAAAAAGCAAACGGTGAAAATTACAACATCTACAACGACGGTCTTAAAATTTACGTTACGATAGATTCCCGTATGCAAAAATATGCGGAAGAGGCTGTTCGCGAGCACATGGGTACAGGTTATAAACTGCCTAACGGTACAAAACAAGAAGGACTTCAATCGGTTTTTGAGAGGATTGAAATCAGAAAACATAAAAACAACCGTCCTTTTAGCGCGAGAATTTCGGAGGCGCAGATAAAACAGATTATGAACCAGTCTGTTAAGAGAACGGAGCGTTGGAGAATCGGCAGCAAGGTCAACAAACTTGACTCCGTTACGATTATGAAACAGTTTTACACGCCGACTAATATGCGGGTTTTCACCTGGCAGCACCCTGAGGGCGTTGATACGGTGATGACGCCGTGGGATTCGATTCTCTATTACAAAAAGTTTCTGCGCTGCGGCATGATGAGTATGGAGCCTCAATCGGGACACGTAAAAGCGTACGTCGGCGGCATCGATTACCATTATTTTCAGTATGACCACGTAAGTTTGGGACGGCGTCAGGTCGGCTCTACTTTCAAACCGTATGTTTATGCGGCTATGTTCTTGAACCACAGGGAAATCCAACCCGACCATTTAGTTGCTAATGTGGAATATTCAATCGACAATCCGGGCGGTATTCCTCCGCATTATACGCCGAAATTTTCAAAATCTTCGCGCGACGGTCAGATGATAAAACTTTCAACGGGTCTTGGTCTTAGTCTTAACCAGATTTCAGCATGGTGTATGAAACAGACGTCGCCGAAAGCCGTTTTGGAATTGGTGAGAAAGTTGGGCATAATTTCGCCCGTTCCCGAAGCACCGAGTATCTGTGTAGGTTCGGCGGAGGTAAAACTCAAAGAAATGGTGGCGGCTTACTGCGGTTTTGCCAACAACGGATTTTCAACTTCACCTGTCTTTGTGGTTGCAATAGAGGACAAGAACGGCAACAAAATCAGCGAGTTCTCCTCAACGCACAATCAGGCGATGGAGGCTATCGAGGCTTACAAAATGGTTGAAATGTTAAGGGTTGTAACCCACGGCGGCACGGCAAGCAGAATTTCCGCGTCATACGGTTTCAACATTGCGGCTGACTGCGGCGGCAAAACCGGAACAACAAACCTCAACGCCGACGGCTGGTTTATGGGCATAACCCCGCAACTTGTTTCAGGCGTTTGGACGGGCGGCGAAGAGCGTTCGGTTCAGTTTTCAAACGGTGAATGGGGACAGGGTTCAAGACTTGCGATGCCGGTCTGGGGACTTTATATGAGAAAAATTTACGACGACCCCGACCTTTCAAAGATTTACCGCGACGACGTAAGATTTGAAATGCCTGAGGATTATGAAAAATATGTTCAGGAAAACAAGTCAAACGTTCAAAACAATTCCGGCATCGA
Organism: Bacteroidales bacterium; assembly: GCA_017535325.1. Classification (GTDB taxonomy): domain Bacteria; phylum Bacteroidota; class Bacteroidia; order Bacteroidales; family UBA3824; genus UBA3824. Next base: position 40,771 of record JAFXUC010000029.1, read on the forward strand.
AAGCAACGTTGACGGCAACGAGTTCAACAATTATAACAACAACGACGACATTCAGGAAGGGGATTATTAATGAAACTGACTTTTGCGGCTTTGGCGTTTGCGGTGTTTTTTTCATCGTGTGTTCATGAGATTCCGTTTTCGATAGACGGGGTTGACACTACTGCCGTTGTCGTGGAAGGTACGATAACAAACGAGTTTATTAATCACCCTGTTTATATTTCGAGGCTGTCGGGCTACGGCGATACGGCAAGAGTTCCGCTCAAAAACGCCAAACTTGTCGCCGTAACCTCGTCAGACAACAGTGCGACGTATTATTATCAGGAGACTTCCGACGGACTTTATACTTCGGTAGAAAAGTTCGTCGGCGTTACCGGCAATACATATTTTCTTCACATCGAACTTGACAGCATGGTTATAAGTGCCAAAACTACGATGCTGCCCGTTACTCAGCCAGAAAAAATCAAGTACAGCCGAAAAGATAACGGATTGTATTCAATAGATTACGTTTCAGACAGTTATGTTAAAGAAAATCCTGCGAAATACGTTCTGAACCTTTCGTGGGATACTGTTAACACGGCAACGCTTTATTATTATTCTTTGACGACGACCGACATTGCGCAACTTTTTGCGCCGAAAATGCAGGTTACATATTTTCCGGAAGGGGCGCAGATAATAGAGAAAAAATATTCAATTGACAAGGATTATGAAATTTATCTGCGCTCGCTGCTTGCGGAGACGGTCTGGACGGGCGGCTATTTTGACGAGGCGCACGGAAATCTTCACACCAACATTACAAGCGACAATCCGAGGGTAAAAACCGCCGGTTATTTTTCAGCAAACACCGTTTATATAGATACGATATTGGTGAAGTGATATTATAAGAAGTGTTGGAGTGCGGGCTTCCAGCCCGCTTTGCTCTAAATACATTATTTAACTTGTGCAGCAAGTGTGTCCGGGTCGCGGCGGCAGTCCCAAAAATCCACCACAGAAACACAATCATCCTTGATGCAATAGACAATCTTATTATGACGTGAAACGACAAAACTGCGGTATTCACAAGGCAAATCAATTAAGAAAGGCTCCAACTTTCCGATATAAGGATTGTTTTCTATAAGTTTTCTCGTATGACGCACCTCGCTCATAAATTTATCTTTACTTTTTCTGCCGAACTCCGTCAAAATGTATTTGGCAGTTTTGTAAATCGCTTGTTTTGCAAACTTTGAAATAAAAACTTTCATACCGCTTCTGCCATTTCAAGTTCTGGTTCTTCGATTTTGAGTTCTGACTCTATTTCGTCCATCGCTTCATCAAAATCCATATATTCTCCTGCGGCAAACTGCTTTTCACTTTCGGCAATCCGCGCATGAAGTTCTTCAATTGTATAAGGCATGGGAAAGTCCTCTTCTTCTTCCGACTCTACAAACACCGGTTCAAGACTTCCAAGCAGCATCAAGCCTAATTCATATCTCTGAGCATTATTCAGATTCCATTTTTGCACCTCGTCCCAATACGTTGAAACCTGCGGCGCAGCAGTACGTTTTTTTGTTAATGTTTCCATAGTAATTTTATTTTTACGGGGTAAAGGTAAAGATTTTTTTTGAATGAACAACGTTTTTTTATAATTATTAATTCAATGTTAACAAAATGGAAAAACGATTTTGCACCTTGCAATAATGACTTTTCCATAGTGGAAAAACGATTTTGCACCTTGCAATAATGACTTCTCCATAGTGGAAAAATGATTTTGCACCTTGCAATAATGACTTTTCCATAGTGGAAAAACGATTTCGCAGGTTGCAATAATGACTTTTCCATAGTGGAAAAATGATTTTGCACCTTGCAATAATGACTTCTCCATAATGGAAAAACTAAATCACAAAAAATTAATACACAAATTCTTTCTTTAATTTTTCAGGATTGCGTCTCATATCCCAGAAATCGACTATTTCTATGCTGTAATTACTTATATAGTAGATAATTCTGTTGTATTTGTCAATTATGTAACTTCTGAATTTCAACGGCGCATCTTCCAATAAAAGTTCTGTTTGACCAAGTTTCGGGTTGTTTTCTAAAAGTTCAGTAATATGAAAAACTTTTTTCAGAAATTTGGTTTTACTCTTTTTCCCGTATTCGGTTTCTATGTAATCCGCAGTTTTTGAAACCTTTTTCAAGGCGAATTTTGACCATATTACTTTCATGCCGTCTCCAATTCGTATTCTTCCATGCCGAGCATCGCCATAACTTCCTCATTTGTATAACATTCGCCGTTTTCTATTTGGCGGTGTCCTGTCATGGCGCGTTTGATAAGTTCTTCTTTGGGATTTAAATTCAAGAATTCTTTTTCCGTGAGATAATTTTCTAATTCGTCAATCAGCCACGAAATATCTTTGTTGGAAAGCGTCCCGATGATAAAATCCTTAAACTTGATTAATTCGTCTTTGTTCATGATTTTAGAAATTTAAGCCGCCGTAAAAATATGAAAGAAAATTTGTTTTGCAAAATTTTTTACCCACTAATTTTCTTTACCGGCACTTGCGCCGCCAAAAATCCGATTACCGTTACAACAACAAAACTGATGATGATGTCAACAAATCTTACTTCCACCGGGTAATAATCTATTATAAACGAGCCGTCAGAGGGAAATGTCAGAAGATGAAACTCTATTTGAACCCAGCATATTAACAGCCCGACAACAAGCCCCGCAACCGCACCCGTCAGCGTTATAAGTCTGCCCGTGTTGGCAAAAACACTTTTGATAAATCTCTCGTCGCCGCCAAGATACGAAAGGGTCGCAATGTCGTTTTTCTTGTCGATTATCAGCATCGAAAGTGCGCCCGCTATGTTGAAAGAGGCGATTATGATGATAAAAGTCAGCATTACGATGATTGAAAGTTTCTCCGACTGCATGACTTTATAAAGCGTGTCCTGCTGTTGATAACGGTCTTTTACGAGAAAACCGCCGCCGAGAATTTTTTCTATTTTTTTGATTACGGCATCTGTCCGGACGTTTTCACGGCACGAAATTTCTATCGACGAATACTCCTTTGGCGCGTAATCCAAAATCTCCCTGACAAATTCTACGGGAGCAATTACGTATTTGGCGTCAAAGTCCTGATGAATGTGAAAAATTCCGGCAGGGGTGATGTCCGTTTTCGTAAAGGCGTTGTAAGGGTTGGTAACGGATATTTTTTCGTTTTTTTTCGGCGCGTATATCCTGAGCGGCGGAAAACCGCCGAGCGTGATGCCGAGGTTGCCCGCAATGTCGCAGCCTACTACGGCAAACGGTACGCCGGAAACGCTGTCCCTTAAAACGTAATCGCCTGCGTAAGTGCAGTTTTTGATGCCGCAAATCTTGTCGTAATTTCCGGAAACGCCTTTCAGCGTGCAGATATACTGATAACTGCGGTATTCAAAAAGCGCGGTTTCTTCTATTGACGGGGATACGGCTGAGACTTCTTCAAGTTGTTTTAATTCATTGAGTTGAAAGTCTTCGAGCATAAAAGTTTTGCCGGTTTCCGCCGTTATTTTTATGTCGGGGTCAAACTGGTTTATCATCGAGCGGATAAGAGAGTCAAACCCGTTGAAAACCGATAAAATCACAATCAGAGCCGCGCTCATTCCCGCTACGCCGAAGACGGAAATCAGCGTTATTATGTTGACAAGGCTCATTTTGCCCGAAAACAAATATCTGAAAGCAAATTTTACGGGTAATTTCATTTTATCGCTTTTACTATCAGTCCCGTGCCTTTTTCGTGTGTTGTGATTGTGTCAATCCAGTCAAGCAAAAAGACAAACGGATAAACTATGATGTAATACGGAATCAGTAAAATAAAAAACAGTTTTGAGACATTGAGCATCGTAATAGGCCATTTCATCGACAGAGTCCAAGCCAATGAGCCGGGTTTGCCGTAAGAATATTTAGCCTCGGCAGTTGAAAAGCCTGCGTTTTTCAGTTTAGTTTTTATGTCTTCGATGTTGTAACCGTCGCGGACATGCTCGTCGATAAACGAATGTTCGCCTTCGTGGTGAACGTCAGAGCCGCCTTGGTCTGAGGGCGTGGAAATCAATAAGATACCGCCTTTTTTCAGACTTTTGTTGATGTTTTCAAAAACTTTTACGTCGTCTTCGATATGCTCCATAACATCTACCGAAAGGGCAAGGTCGTAAGTGTTTTCTTTTTGAAATTCCGTTAAATCGGCATATTCAAATTTCACTCTGTCAGAGCGGTGTATTTGCTTAAAAAAATTGTTGCAGTCTTCGATTTGTTCTTCTTTTACGTCAACGCCAAGGATTTTTGCCTTTTTGAGATATGACGACATAAAAAAACAATACTGTCCGTAACCGCTGCCGGCATCAAGAATCTGTAATTCTTCCTCGCGGCGGTTGCGGAATTCTTTTTTTATTTCTTTTTTGATGTACCAGGCTCTTAACAGAAGAAGGTCAAGAAGCCTGTAAAAGAATTTTCTTAAAAACGGGGTTTTGTTGAAAACTTTTCCCAACGAGCGTTTTACGGGGTCGTATTGCATGATTTTTATTTTTTATCCTTGTCCAACAACTGCTGAATCCTTTCCGCGTAGTCAAGTGTCTCGTCTTTGAGGAAAATCAGTTCGGGGATTCTCCTCAACTGAAAACGGATTTTTTTAGCGGTTTCAAAACGGATTTCTTTTGTGTCTTCTTCTATCTTTTGAAAAACTTCGTTGCGTTTTTCATTCGGAAAAATAGATACAAAAATCCTTGCTTCGTCCAAATCGGGAGTAATTCTGACCTCCGAAACCGAAATCATTGCGCCCGTATAGTTTTGACTGTTGAGAAGGAAATAATTTGCCAACTCCTTTTGTAAAAGTCTGCTTATTTTGCTTTGTCTTGTAGAGTCCATTATTTATAAATTTTCCACAAAGGTAGAAAATTTATAAATAATAAACAAAACTTTTTTAAAAATCGCCGCCGTCAAAGCCGCCTTCCATGTCGCCGCCTTCGCCTCTGTCGTCGCCTTCTTCCATGTCGCCCGGACGTTTTTCCTTAAAGTTGTTGAACTTGTAGGAAATTCCGAGATTCCAGACCGGAGCGGCGCGGTATCTTTCTGTATAGAGCCAGTATGCGGGTGTGTCGGTAGTGGATTTGCGCTTGTGCGCTCCCGTCATATCCCTCATGCTGAAAGAAACAGAAACTTTCTTTTTGAAAAGGCTCTGACGGATTGCAAGTCCGAGGTCAAAGTCGCCTTTGTTGTCCGAAATAAGAGTCTTGTTCTTGCCGTTCAAGCGGAAAGTCAACTGAACTTTTGTGCTTTTGCCCGGAGAGAGCGACAAGGTCTCTTTTGTGCGCCATGTCTGACCGTTTCTTGACAGGTCTTCTCCGTCGTAAGTACCGCGTATGTAATATTTTCTCATTTCAAATGTCGCGTTGAAGCGTATCCATTTGTTGATGTCGTAGTTGCCGGTAAATTCAAGACCGAAGTTGTTGTTTGTTGAGAGGTTTTCAAAACGCGAGAGCAAAATGCCCGAACCGTCCTGCATAAGATAACTTACGTTTTCGGTTGCGCCGTCGGTGTGGTTGTAAAACGTCTCCATCGCAAAAAACACCTTGTCGAAATTCATCTGATAGTTGAGTTCCATAACGTCGGTGTACTGCGGTTTCAAGTCAGGATTTCCGACCCTGCGCGAATATTCGTCGGAATATGCGGGAAAAGGATTCAGAGCCTGTTCCCACGGACGGCGGATTCTGCGCGAATAGCCCGCCTGCAAAGAGTTTCTCTCGCCGACCTGTTTTGAAACGTGAACCGACGGAAAAAGGTCAAAACGGTTGATTGTGTATGTCGAATCCGAAAAGCCGTTTTCCGTATCCATCTGGCGGTAAGTGTATTCGCCTCTTAAACCGAGTTGCAGTCCGAACGTTCCGAATTTACGTCCGAAAGTCGTGTAAACCGACGAAATTGAGCGCAAAAATGTTACGTCGTTTGTAAATTCAGGATTTTGGGTATAAGCGTCCGATGCCTGAACATAGTCGTAAAAATCATAGTCAGTAACGGCATGGTTGAAATCCTCCTGAAAGCCCGCCTCAAACTTGCCGTCATTGTCAAAAGGCTTTGTGTAGTCGAGGTTGAAACGGCCTCTGTTCGTTACTTTGCCGTTGTCAATGTCGTGTCCCGTCTTTTTGCCGGTCTGTATTACGTTTTGAATAAAACTGTTGTCCTCGTCGCGGTTGTTGTGCGAGAAAAAGGCGTTTGCGTTCAGTTTGTGTCCCTTGCCCGCAAAATTGCGCGTGTAAGAGAAGTTCGTGTTGAAATATTTTGACTCGTCTTCGCTGTCGGTTTTTGAGGTAACGTCTTCTATGTCAAACTGTTCGTCTGAATTAAGAAGTTGTGTCCAGTTGTTGTAGGTGTTGTGTCCGTCATTGTCGCCGCCCCATTTTCCGCCTTCAAGCGAAAAGTTGAAAAGGTTGTTGTCATTGGCGTAAAAATCCAGACCGGACCTCAGACCGTAGCCTCCGAAACGGCTTTCGTGGTCGGCAATCTGATTGACGTATTTGTCGTATTTGTCTTCAACCTTTTTGGTAATCCGGTTTGACTCGTTGTGAAAATTGAAGCCCCTGCGGTTGTAATATCCGCCTACAAAAACATTTACTTTGCCGGAGCGTTTGTTGACAAGAAAGTCGCCGCCGTAGCGTCCCTGGCTTCCTACGTTGGCGTTGATAACGCCGTTTACGCCCTGAACCATGTTTTTCTTGGTAACAAGATTGATGATACCCGTTGTGCCTTCTGGGTCGTATTTCGCTGACGGATTGGTGATTATCTCGATGTTGTCAATCATTGCGGCGGGAGTCTGTTTCAAGACGTCGGCAGCGTCCAAAGAGGTCGGCTTTCCGTCTATCAGGACGGTGAAGTTGCTGCTGCCGCGTAAAGAGACGTTGCCGTCAATGTCCACGTCAACGCTCGGAACGCCTTCAAGAGCGTCTGCCGCGCTTCCGTTGTCAGCATTGACATCGGTGGAAAGATTGATGACTTTTTTGTCAAGTTGGTAACTGATGTCTTTTTTCTGTGCGGTGATTTCCACCTCTTCGATTTCGGCGTCAGAGGTTTCAAGTTTTATGACGCCCAGGTCAACGTCCTTGCCCTGAACGTTGATGTCCCTGATTATTTTTTCGTTGTAACCGATAAATGAGGCTTTCAGATAGTAAATTCCGCTTTTTACGCCTTCAATTTTGAAAAGTCCGCCCGGCATTGTGATTGTTCCCGTAACAAGGGCGTCGGTTGTCTGATTGTAGATTGCGACCGTTGCGTATTCAACGCTCTGGCTTGTTTTGCTGTCAATAATTTTGCCCGAAATTGCCGATTTGTCTTCCGGACCGGCGTATGCAACGCCAAGACACATTATAAAAAGTGTCAAAAAGGAAAAAATTGTTTTCATTCTCAGTTTGATAATGTCTTTTTTCCTTTTTGACGGTAAAATTTTTGAAAGGTTTAATTTATTTTACAGAAAAATCCAAAACTTTTTTGTCTTTTAAGAAACCTTCTACTTTGTCGCCGATATTCAGCCTGCCGACACCTTCGGGCGTACCGGTAAAAATCAGGTCGCCGGTTTTCAAGGTTACAAACTTTGAAATGTAGGATATAATCTTGTCGCAAGAGAAAATCATGTTTTGAGAGTTACCTTTCTGAACCTCTTTGCCGTTGATTTTCAGGGAGAAATCCACGTCGTTTATGGTGTCGAACTCCGTTTTGTTAACAAAATCGCCCACGGGTGCCGACGAGTCAAAACCTTTTGACAAAAACCACGGCAGACCTTTTTTGCGGGCTTCGTTTTGGACGTCGCGTGCTGTGATGTCAAGTCCGACGGTGATTTCGTCATAATAGCGGCAGGCAAATTTTTCTTCGATACATTTGCCCATTTTGCCGATTTTTATGACAAGTTCCGTTTCGTATTCCACCTGGGAAGAAAAATCGGGAAGATAAAAATCGTAATGGTTTCTAAGCAAAGCAGTTTCCGGTTTTATGAAAAAAACCGGATTTTCTTCCGCCCGCATTTTTATTTCTTCGTTGTGTTTCGGATAATTTGCTGCAACACAAAAGATTTTCATTTTTTTTAGTTTTTCGTCATGTCCACCGTACCGGTAGTTGTACCGTTGAAAGTCAGTGTGGTTGTGCTTTTAAGTTCGCCGCTGTAATTTACGTTGTCGTCGCCTGTGCCGGAAAACTTGCCGTCAGCCTCGTTAAAGGTGTAAGTGATTTTTACATTCTGTGCAACGGGGTCTGTGTTTTTGGCAACAGTTTTTTTGAAATATGTCAACGTCATATCGCTTGTTGACGTAACTTTCAATGTTACAGTGCCAGCCTCGTTGTTGCCTGTCCAAGTTGACGAAGCAAACGATGTTGCCGTCAAAAATTTTGCTGTCTGTTCAGGCTCTTTGTCTTTGTTGTCTTTTTTGCTGCATGATGCCAAACAAATAACCGTCATCAAAAAAACGGTGAATAATGTTGTGATTTTTTTCATTTTGATATACTTTTTAAAATGTTAGAAAAACTGCGGCAAAGTTAAGATTTTTTTTGGATATTTTGCTTTCGCTTTCGGAAAATTTTTATTTTTGCAGCAAAAAAACTTTAAAAACTAATGAACATCAAACAACTTTTCCAAAACGTCTGGCCGTTTGTAAAGCCTTACAAATGGCTCGTTTTGCTGACGCTTATTCTGACCTTTGTATCTTCGTTGGCGGCTCAGGTCAACGCCGTGGTCTTGGACAAAACCGTTGACGCAATCAACGGACTTTTGCATATTGAAGGCGGTTTTCAGTGGTCAGAGGCGACAAGAATTTTGACAATTATTTCCATAATTCTCTTGGGAAAAGAGGTTTTGGTGGCGGTGATAACCTTCGGTCAGAGGTTTTTCGGTGAAAAGTTAAAAATCTTTGTTTCAAGGGATTTGGCAAAAGCGGTCATCGAAAAAGTCCTGACTTTCAAAGTGGCTTTTTTTACCAAGGACGAAAACAAGCCCGGAATGGTTCAGACCCGTATCGACAGGGGCGTTAATTCTATCTGCATGGCGGTCAACAACTTTTTTCTTGACATTCTGCCCGCCGCAACGAGTGCCGTTATCGCGCTGATTCTCATGTTTTTGGCTAATTTTTACGTCGGACTGACTGCGCTTTTGATTGTCCCCGTATACTTTTATATTACGTACCGTCAGGTTCAAAAACTCAAAGGCTGGCGCAGAAACATGCGTTCAAACCACGAGGCAAAGTCAAACGGAATTATGAACATAATTCAGTCGATGACGGTCATAAAAAGTTTCAACCGCGAAGAAATCGAAAACGAAAAGCAGTACGCGCTTCAACTTCAACTCACTGACAACGAGATGAATACGCGGCGTTACAGTTTTCTTTTCAACTCTTTGAAAACTTTTACCGAGCAAATCGGCACGGTTTTGATTATCATTCTGACGGCGTATCTTGTCCTGATTGACTATCCGGGCATGACAATCGGCAAAATTATGTATCACATTATGCTTTTTGCCAACGTTACCGCTCCGATACGTCAACTGCATTTCATTTACGACAACTTGAACGATGCAATGATTTACGCCGAAGGCTTTTTTGATATTCTTAACAACAACGAAGATTGCGAAAAATCAGGAGGTTATCGTCCCGAAAAAGTGAAAGGCAATTTTGAAATTTCGGGCGTGGATTTCACTTATCCAAACGGCACAAAAGCCTTGACAAATATCAACATGAACATTCAGAGCGGCAAAATAACGGCGTTTGTGGGCTTGTCGGGCGCGGGCAAAAGTACGATTGTCAATCTTTTGGATAAGTTTTACGAGCCTCAGACGGGTTCTATAAAACTTGACGGTGTTGACATCAGGGACTGGGACACGCGGTTTTTGCGTGAAAACATCGGTCTTGTGCTTCAAAAGAATCATATTTTTGACGGTTCAATTGAAGAGAACATCCGTTACGGCAAGCCGGATGCTGACTTTTCGGAAGTGGAAGAGGCGGCAAAAAAGGCATATATTTACGATATGATTGTTAAAATGCCGGAGGGTTTTAAGACGAATGCGACAGAACTTTCTGGCGGTCAGCAGCAAAGAATTGCGATTGCGAGAATGTTTTTGAAGAATCCGCCGATAATTTTTCTTGACGAGCCGACAGCAAGTCTTGACGCGGTTGCAACCGAACAAATAAAGAACGCCATTGACGCCATAAAACAGAACCGCACTGTTGTAATAATTTCGCACTCGATTTCGCAAATTATTGATTCAGAGATGATTTACGCTTTGAAAGAGGGCAAGGTCGAGCAGCATGGCAACCCGGATGAAATTTACTGTCAAGGCGGAATTTACAAGGAGATTTTTGACGCTTCGGCGCGGAGTCTTAATATTGACAAGATTATTAAGACGACACAGTCAAACGACTGATTTTCAAGCAGACGGCTTAATCCAAGTTATTCTTTTTGATTAATCGTTGGATTTCCTTGTCGGAAATGCTGTCTTGCTCTGATTTGTCGTAAATAGTTAAAAGTGTGGTGTTTACACCGTCAGTCTCAATGATGACATTATGTGTTATGACTCTTGCGCCGCCGCTTTTGCCCTTGTTTTTTGATGCGATTGCCATTCTGACTTTGCGGACATTATGCCCCAAATCCGTCCCTAAGAACGGATTTGCCGTTAATTCTTCAAGAAAACTTTTATAGTCTTCTTTAATTGATTTGTAGCGTTTTGAAAGTCTTTTAAATTCACGCACAAAATCCGGAGAAGCAAATATTCTACAATTCATTTAACAGTTCCTCCGCTGGTATGCATTTGATTTTGCCTTCTTTAATTAAATTGACTTGTGCCAAAGCATGGTCAATTTGTTCAAGTGTTTTTTGTTTTTCTTTTTCCTGCGCCCGTTTCCGTTTGTTTTCGGCGAGTTTTTTTACGTAGTCAATTATCTGACGAAGAATGTCTTTGTCGTCGGCAACCTCGCCCATAACACGGAACAATTCGGCGTTTAACTGTAATGCTGTCATAATTTTAAACTTTTTTTCTGCGCAAAGATAACAACGCCAGAAGAAAAAACAAAATTTATTTCCGGCAAAAACGGCTAATACTTAGTTAGTTTTTAATCAATTCATAACACGTACTTCTGCCGTTGGATTCCGTTTTTATCAAAACCCCTTTTTTTACCAAATCCTGAATGTCCCTGAGTGCAGTGTCAGGCGAACATTTTGCAATTTTTGCCCATTTGCCGGTTTGAAGTTTGCCTTCAAAACCGTCCCAAAGCATATTGATTATTTTTATCTGACGCGGATTAAATCCAGCCAAACGGTATTTGTCCCAAAACGCCGCTTTTTGCAAAGTTTTGTCCGTTGTCAGCAAGGCTTTTTTAACGGACTGATTAAGACAGTCCAAAAACCACAAAAGCCATTCTGAAATATCCAAACCGCCTTTTTGTGTGCTTTCCAAAACGCTGTAATACGATTTACGGTTTTCTGCAATAGCCGCCGACATACTGTAAAAACGGTTACGGCTTTTGTCGCTGCGAGCCAAAAGCATGTCCATGATAGTACGTCCGAGCCGTCCGTTGCCGTCGCTGAAAGGGTGAATCGTTACAAACCACAAATGCGCTATTGCCGCTTTTATTATGCCGTCAACATTTGAGGTTTCGACAAATTTAAAAAGATCTTCCATCATTCCCGGAATCTGCGATGACGGCGGTGCTTCGTAATGCACCATTTCGCTGCCGTAACGTCCTGAAACCACCTGCATTGGCAAACTGCTTTTACGGTATTCACCCACCGTTATTTTTTCAAAACTTTTTACGGACGGGAAAAGAAGCGTATGCCAGCGGAACAGTCTTTCGCTTTTCAGCGGCTCGTCATAATTGCTTACCGCGTCCAACATTACCTCAACAACGCCTTCAACATAACGGTTTGAGGCGGGAACACCGGCGTTTTCTAATCCAAGTTGCCACGCCACTGACGAGCGCACGTCGTCGCGGCTGAGCATAATGCCTTCTATTGCCGATGACATCAAAATATCAGCGGTCATTGAATCAAGAACGGTGGAATTTTTTACGTCAAAACCGAGCGTTGCCATCATTCCCGAAAGCCGTCCTATTTCGAGTTTGACGTCAGAAAGCCTTTGTAATACTTTTTCTTTGTCCCAAACAAAATGCGGAAAATCTTTTTCTTGCCAGATATACATATTGTTTAATTTTTTTCTGCGGTGAATAACCGGTCTAATCACCGCAAATTCTGCGGCGAATATAATAATTTTTCACCGCATAGAAAAGAAAAAGTAAAAAAAATAAAATTCCAAACATTTTGCGATTTTCGGCAAAAGTATTATTTTTGTGCAGTAAATCAACAGCAAAAAACATGAACAATCCCGTATATATATCGTATGCTTGGGCTAACGACAACAATCCCGATTTGGAGGACGATGTTAACCGTTTGTGCCGCGTTATGGAAAAAAACGGTATTTATTATAAGCGCGACAAAGAAAACCTTTGTCCCTACCGTTGGAGTATAAACAAAGCCGAAGAAGAAATCGGAGAAGGTTGCGCCGTTATCGTTGTTATCAGCGAAAAATACATAAAATCTCTTCACTGTATGCACGAATGGCATTTGATAAAAGAAAACGGAAGAATCTGGCAGAGAGTTTTTCCTATCGTTTTAAAAGGTGCGGATTTGACCAACAAATGTAAATATAAGGAGTATTACAAATTTTTTATAGACCGCCGTGACGAACTTGTTGAACAACTCCGCGAAGGTATTATTCCGCTTTCGCAGTCGGAAACCGAGGCGGCGCGTTTCGGATATTATATCTCCGACCTCGCTGAAATGTACCAGTATCTTACCGATTACAATACCGCAAAATCCGTAGTCAGAGAAAACGATTTTGAATTGGTAATCAGTCAGTTGAAAAAATATTTAGGTGTTTTTGACTCTAAGATACAAAAGCCGGAGCCTAAACCGGAACCGAAGAAAGACTCTAAACCCAAAAAAGAACCTAAACCTGAACCCAAAAAAGAAGAATCTCAAAAAAAAGGCGGTTCTGTTTATGACGGTTTGACAAAAAGGCAGACTTCCTTGTTGCAAAAAAATATTAACTCCACTTATTATGCGTTTTTGGAGGACGAAAAAAATGACAATAACGGTTATGCAGCTAAGGAATTTTTAAAGAATGTAACGAAACCGCTTCGTACTGACGGCGTTTATGATGAGGAAACTAAAAATGCTGTTATGGAGTTGCAACACTATCTTAACCGCAGACAAGTAGGTTGGTTGGAAATATCTTTGACGCTTGACGGAATTTACGGTCCTAAAACCGAAGACGCATACGACAAGTGGTCTAAAAAAGCAAATCCTAATGCTGATAAAAGAATTTTAGATAAATAAAAAAAGCGGCTAAAAAAAGCCGCTTTTTATTTTATTATTCGATGGTGTCGAAATGTGTGTATTGTCTTAATACTTCGGGGATTTCGATTTTGTCTGCTTTCTGACAGTTTTCGAGGATTGAAGCCACGATTCTCGGCAATGCGAGACCCGAACCGTTCAAAGTGTGGCAGAGTTTCGACTTTTTGTCGCCCTCTTCTCTGAAACGCAGTTTCAAGCGGTTTGCCTGGAAAGATTCAAAGTTGGAAACCGAACTTACTTCAAGCCATTTGCCCTGAGCGGCGCACCATACCTCAAAATCGTAGGTCATAGCCGAGGTAAAACTCATGTCGCCGCCGCAAAGACGGATAATTCTGTACGGAAGTTTCAATTTTTTGAGCAAGCCTTCAACGTGCAAAACCATCATGTCCAGAGCGTTGTAACTCTTGTCGGGGTGAACGATTTGAACTAATTCCACTTTGTCGAACTCATGCAGACGGTTGAGACCTTTAACGTCTGAGCCGTAACTGCCCGCCTCGCGTCTGAAACACGGCGTATAAGCGCAGTGTTTAATCGGAAGTTGTTTAACGTCAAGGATTTCGTCTCTGTAAATGTTGGTGACAGGAACCTCTGCCGTGGGAACAAGATACAGATTGTCAACCTCGCAGTGATACATCTGACCTTCTTTGTCGGGAAGTTGTCCCGTGCCGAAACCTGATGCCTCGTTTACCAAAACAGGCGGCTCAACTTCCAAGTAGCCTGATTTTTCAGCCTCGTCAAGGAAAAAGTTGATAAGTGCGCGTTGAAGTTTTGCGCCTTTGCCTTTGTAGAGCGGAAAGCCTGCGCCGGTGATTTTAACGCCGGTTTCAAAGTCGATGATGTCGTATTTTTTAGCCAAATCCCAGTGGCAAAGCGGTTGAAAACCTTCATAATTAGGATTTTCGCCGCCACGACGGATTTCTACGTTGTCTGCTGCGCTTTTGCCCGGTGCAACAAGTTCGTAAGGAAGGTTAGGCAGCAAAACCAAAGTGTCAAAAAGTTCCTTGTCAAGAGCCTGAAACTTGTCTTCCTGCTCTTTGATAATGGTTTTGAGTTCCGTAGAACGTCCTTTTGCAGCCTCTGCGCCTGCTTTGTCGCCGTTTTTGAAAAGTTCGCCGATTTTTTTTGCCAATCCGTTTTGTTCGGCTTTATTGTCTTCGAGTTGTTTTTGGATTTCGCGTTTTTCCTTGTCAAGGGCGACGATTTTTTCAACCGCCGGTCTTGCGTCGCGGTTTTTTATCGCCAAACGCTCAATCACAAATTCGGGATTCTCTACTATTGTCTTTACTAACAGCATGATGTACTTAATTATAAATAAAAACTCCCAAGAGATTTTTCTAAACGAAAAGCCGTCTCAGGAGTCGTTGTTTTTTTGTTGTTTAATTTAAATATTCATACGTTATTTGGCTTCAACGTTTTCAATTACGTTAACGTAACTTTTGTCTTTGCCTTTAACTTCAAATTTCACTACTCCGTTTGTGAGTGCAAAAAGAGTGTGGTCTTTGCCCATACCTACGTTTTTGCCCGGATAGTGCTGTGTGCCTCTCTGACGTACAATAATGTTGCCGGCGATAACTGCCTCACCGCCGAATTTTTTTACGCCCAAACGTTTGCTGTGTGATTCGCGGCCGTTTCTCGAACTGCCGACACCTTTCTTATGTGCCATTTCTTTTACTAAGTTTTTGAGATTTTACAATAAATTTGTCTTAAAATTCTTACCGCCAAACTTTTAGAAATTAATATCTTCGATAAGAATCTGGGTTAAATACTGACGGTGTCCCCTCTTAACGGCGTAACCTTTTCTGCGTTTTTTGTGGAAAACGATAACTTTGTCGTCTTTGAGGTGTTTGAGAACTTTTGCGGAAACCTTTGCGCCTTCTACTTTCGGTGCGCCGATTTTAACATCGCCGTCGTTGTCAACCAAAAGAACGTTGTCGAAACTTACATTGCTGCCTTCTTCGTTTTTGAGGCGGTGAACATAAACTTTTCTGTCTTTCTCAACTTTGAACTGTTGACCTAAAATTTCTACTATTGCGTACATTTTTTGAAATTTTTTGTGCCGGTAAGGCGGTAACTTTATAAAAGTCAATCACTTAAAATACCTCCCGACTGATTAATACTATTTTTTCGTGCGGCAAAATTACGCTTTTTTATTCATATAACAAAATTTTTTGGATTTTTTTTGTTATTTTTTCTCTTTGGAAGTTATCAAAAAAATAACTACCTTTGCACCCCGAAATAACGAATGAATAGATGGGAAAATTTTTCGGAAAAACTTGGTGGGGCGAGCGGTGGCTCAACGCGCTTTCAGGTATAGACTTATCAAACCGTATACCGAGAGGTTCGTCCTATGCAAAAAACGGAATGGTCAAAAGCCTTAAATTCAGCGGAAACAAGGTTTCTGCGGTTGTGCAGGGCACATGGAATTATTTTGTGGATATAGAAATTCCCGAATTTGACGGGGCACGGTTTGAAAATTTTATCGGCTGCCTCAGGGAAAAGCCTGCCGTTATTTCAAAACTTCTGAACAGGGAACTCGACCCTGAAATCCTTGACATCGCCCAAAAGTCGGGCTTGAAAGTTTTCCCGGGAAGGTGGAGCGACATAAGAATGCACTGCGATTGTCCCGATTCTGCCGTCCCCTGCAAACACCTTGCGGCTGTCATCTACACGATAAGCCGCGAAATCGACAACAATCCTTTTGTGGTTTTCAAACTTCACGGCGTAGATTTGATTGAGGAACTCAAAAAACGCGGCTTGGAACTCGACGCTGAAAACCTTATCGAAGTTCCCGGTTTGGAATCTCTTTTTGAAAAAGACAAAAAGCCGTCACCCTCAGGAGAGTTTTTCAGGGTGGATTTTTCCGTTATCAACGACAATATTCAGGCTATCGGCAACATTCTGCCGAAAGAGACACCTTTTTATCCGACAGCAGGTTTCTACAAAAAATATAATTCCGAAATTCTTTACATTGCAAAGACTGCAAAACTGATTCTTGAAAAAAAATCGGATTTTTTTGAGCGGCTTTGTGAAAATTCCAAAACCAATTTTGACGGAAAAATTACCAACGATACCGAATTTCAGATATTTGCAGATTCGGATTTTAATTTTTTTGTTGCAGAAAAAGATACTGAAAAAACTTGGCCATTAGAAGAAATTTTGTATCAGGTTTTTTCTATTCCGCAGGATTACATAACAGATTTTTCACCGTCGGTAATCGCTATTAATCAAATTATTATCTGCGCGTTGTATCTTTTGGCGAGCGGAAATTTTGCTCCCGCCGTTTTCAAAACCTCTGTTAAAAACTATTTCGCGGTGTGGTTCGGTACAAAAATCGACCCTTCTGTGGACGTCGTTTTCAACAGTCTTGAAAAAATATTTCCCTCGGATTTGTTTACCGTAAAACCCTTCAATGGCAGAAAATATTTCCCGGTAAAACGCCGTGCGGGGCTTGCTGTTTCGGCGTTTGTCGGCTTTTTGGTTTCCAAGATTTCGCGCTCTGACAAGGGCGACAAAATTTTGGAGTTTCTTTTCCGTCAAAAGACCGAGCGTTTTGCCTCTCCGGGCGAAAAGGAAATCCCCGGCAGCATCAAGGCGTGGACTGACAGATTGTTTTTCAACACCGGTCAATACGGCTTTCAGGTGGTTGTAACGGAGGCAAACAGGGAGTGTTTCAATCTTGAACTGTCCGTTGACATCAAAAAAGAGACTGTTTTGCTCAGGGAAATTTTGCAGTTGAAAAAATACGTGGGCGAAAAATTCAAGATTCTCAAAGAACTTTCCCTGATTTCAACGTTTTTGGAAGGTTACGAAAAATACATCAATTCTGACGCTTCGGAGCCGATGGTTTATACTTTGGCGGGCTTGTCGGAATTTTTGTTTTCGATTGCGCCGTCTTTGAAACTTCTCGGAGTAAAAATCATGCTGCCGAAGTCTTTGAAAAACCTGACACGTCCGAGGGTTATGATGAAAATTTCCGCTCAGCAGAGTAAGTCAAAGAGTTATATCCGTCTTGACGACCTTTTGAATTTTGACTGGCAAATCGCTTTGGGCGACAACAGCATAAGTTACGAGGACTTTTTGAAACTTTATTCAAAGGCGAGCGGACTTGTGAAAATCAAGCAGAGTTATTTTTACATCAACGAGTCCGACATTGAGCGCATAAAAAAAGTCGTTGACACAAAAACGGGCTTTTCAAAAGCGCAGATTTTGCAGACGGCTTTGTCGGAGAGTTTTGACAATATGCCCGTTGAACTCAACAAAGAGGCGAAAGAGTTGATTAAAAAGATTAAGAATTTTCCGGAAGTTCCCGTCCCTGAAAATATTCACGCCGTTCTAAGACCTTATCAGCAAAGAGGTTACGAATGGCTATGTAAAAACAGCAGACTGGGTTTCGGAAGTATTCTGGCTGACGACATGGGTCTCGGAAAAACGCTTCAAACGGTTGCCTTTTTGCAGAATTTGAAAAACGCGGGCGCGTTCAAGAAGAAAAAAGCCTTGGTTGTAGTGCCGACGGGCTTGATTTCAAACTGGCAAAACGAGGTCGCAAAATTCGCTCCCGAAATGACCGTTTTCACTTATCACGGCATTGACAGGGACATCAAAAAATTTGACACCGACGTTTTTTTGACAACTTACGGCGTAATGCGCTCCGATGTTGACAAACTTAAAAAATTCAAATGGGCGGTTATGGTGATTGATGAGGCGCAAAATATTAAGAATCAGACGACTGCGCAGACCAAGGCGGCGGTTTCGCTTTCTGCCGACACCAAGATTGCGCTTTCGGGTACGCCTGTCGAAAACCGTCTGTCGGAGTTTTGGAGCATAATGAATTTTGTCAACGCGGGTTATTTCGGCTCGCTGAAAAAGTTTTCGGAAAATTATGCGAATCCGATTCAGAACCTCGGCGACAAGGTTTGTGCGGAGCGTTTGAAAAAATCCGCCGCGCCGTTTATGATGCGCCGTCTGAAAACCGACAAGACGATTATCAACGATCTTCCCGACAAAATTGAGCAGAACGAATTTGCGCAACTCACCGCTCAGCAGGCGGCTGTTTACGAAACCACCCTGCAAGAGGCGATGACGGCGATAAAAGGTATAGAACAGACTGATTCACAGTCGCTTTTCAAACGTCAGGGTTTGATTCTTCAAATGATTCTGGCTCTGAAACAGATTTGCAACCACCCCGCGCTGTTTCTTAAAAACAAGGATTTCAACCCCGGACTTTCGGGCAAGGCGGAGATGTTTCTCTCGCTTGTTGACAATATCACGGAAAGCGGTCAGAAGGCGATTGTTTTCACTCAGTTTAAGGAAATGGGCGACATTCTCTCTGAAATGGTTTTTCAGCAGACGGGCAGGCGTCCGCTCTTTTTGCACGGCGGCTGCACCGTTGAGCAGAGAAAGCAGATGGTGGAAAAATTTCAGACGCAGCGTCAGCACCAGATTTTTATACTTTCGCTCAAAGCGGCGGGTACGGGTCTTAATCTAACTGCGGCAAGTCATGTGATTCATTACGATTTGTGGTGGAATCCGGCTGTGGAGGCGCAGGCAACAGACCGCGCTTACCGTATCGGACAGCATCAAAACGTTATGGTTCACCGTTTTATAACGCAGAATACGTTTGAGGAAAAAATCGACAAAATGATTCAGGACAAAAAACTTCTTGCCGATATGACCGTTGCCTCAGGCGAAAGTTGGATTGGAAAACTCACAAATAAGCAGTTGGAAGAGTTGTTCTGAAAAAAACGAGTTGTGTTAACAAATTTTAACACATTTTTTGAAACCTTTTTTTTGGTTTTACGTATATATCTATTACTAAGTTGCAAAAAAAGAGAGGTCAATACAAAAAAACGTGAAAAATGAATTCATTATTGCACAGAATTTGCAACTGTTGAAAGAAAAATATGTTTAACTAAAAAAATTACGGAGGAGATGCCTATAAGATGAGAGCTACGCTTTAAAACTTAAAACATCATTGAATATGGACTATAAGAACATGAAAGACCAGGAACTTGTTGATATGTTTATATTAACGGGTGATAATGATTGCATCAAGGAATTGGTAGAGCGTTATAAGAGTAAGATATACACTTACATTTTGTTGAACGTTAAGGACAGCGAACTGGCTGGCGATATTTTTCAGGAAACGTTCATTAAGGTGATAAAGTCGCTGAAAAAAGGCAGGTATATGGAAAAGGGCATTTTTATGTCTTGGGTAGTAAGAATAGCGCATAACCTGATAGTAGACCATTACCGTAAGGACAGACACATGAAGTTGACGTCTACCGACCAGACGGATGCAGATATTTTCAACAGCAAAAAATTTGCGGACAAAAATGTTGAAGATATAATGGTACAAAGTCGTATAGAGTTTGAAGTTAGACAGCTCATTAACGAACTCCCGAAAGATCAAAAGGAAGTGATATTGCTCAGACACTACGGAGAGATGAGTTTCAAAGAGATTGCCGACCAGACGGGCGTCAGCATTAATACTGCACTCGGACGTATGCGTTATGCGTTAATCAATTTGAGGAAAATGATTGAAGACAGAAATCTCCGTCTGTATGCCTGAACCCGCTTAAAACGAGGATTAAGAAAGGGTAAAAAACAATTTATTACTTCTGAATTTTAGGAAATTAAAATGCCGGATTCTTTTTTCGCATCAAAAAGAGTCCGGCTTTTTTTTATTGGAAAAATTTGATAAAACAAATATATTTTGCTAAATTTGCCGCTTGTAAAATCTGATTAATTATGCAAAAAGATATTCAGAATGCGGTCAGAGCGTTGAGCGAGGGAAAAATAATTCTTTACCCTACCGATACGGTATGGGGTCTGGGCTGTGATGCCACCGATGCAAAAGCGGTGGAAAAAATTTTTGAGATAAAACACCGCACGGCAACCAAAAGCCTTATTGTTTTGGTCAGCAACTTCCTTATGCTGAGGGAATATGTTGCTGAGGTGCCTTTCCGTGCCGTGGAGTTGATGGAAGAGGCTACCGGCCCGCTTACCGTGATATATCCGAAATCAAAAAATCTTGCCGGCAATCTTCTTGCTGAGGACGGCTCGGTAGGTATCCGTATTCCTGATGACCCTTTTTGTAAAGGTCTTATTTCCGCTTTCGGCAAGCCCATCGTTTCGACTTCGGCAAACATAAGCGGCGAAAAGCCGTCAAGCGTGTTCAAAAACCTTTCCGGCGAAATTATAGAAGCGGTAGATTATGTGGTCTCTTACCGTCAGGATGATGAGACTGTTGCCGAGCCGTCAAGTATTATAAAAGTAGGCAACGACGGAAGTGTCATAAAAATCCGTTAAAAACAACAAATAGAATATGTACAACAAAGACGAATATAAGGCTCTCGAAAAACGTTTGTGGGAGTTGAGGAGGCATCTTTGACATTGAAGGCAAAAAAAAGGAAACCGCTGAAAAGCAACTCAAAACCGAAGAAGACGGTTTTTGGGACGATGCCAAGGAAGCGGAAAAATTTTTGAGGGAAATTGCCTCCGTAAAAAAATGGGTTACGGATTTTGAGGCTGCTGAAAACGCTTTCAAAGATTTGCAGGTTTTGGCGGAGTTTGCCGAGGCGGGCGACGATCCCGGCGAGGATTACGACTCTCAGTTCAAAGCCGCGCTTTCAAAAATCGAAGACCTCGAATTTAAAAACATGCTCGGCGACGAGGAAGATTCCTTTGACGCTATTTTGAAAATAAACGCCGGCGCGGGCGGCACCGAGTCAAACGACTGGGCTGCGATGCTTATGCGTATGTACAGCCGCTGGGCTGAGGACAACGGATACAAAGTTACAGTTACAAACTATCTTGAAGGCGAAGACGCGGGTATCAAGACGGTTTCTTTGCAAATCTCCGGCGAATACGCTTTCGGCTGGCTCAAAGGTGAAAACGGCGTTCACAGGTTAGTCAGAATATCGCCTTTCAACGCACAGGGAAAACGTCAGACGACTTTTGCCTCGGTTTTTGTTGTGCCGCTTATCAATGACGACATCGAAATCAACATCAACCCCTCAGACCTCGAATGGGACACTTTCAGGTCTTCGGGCGCGGGCGGTCAGAATGTCAACAAAGTGGAAACTGGTGTCCGTGTCAAGCACATTCCCTCCGGAATTGTCGTTGAAAACACCGAAAGCCGCTCTCAGGGGCAAAACCGTGAAAACGCTCTCAGGATTCTTAAATCCCATCTTTACGAAATAGAAATGAACAAGAAACGGGAAAAACAAGCCGAAATCGAGGGCAAAAAGAAGAAAATAGAGTGGGGGAGTCAAATACGCAGTTACGTTATGCACCCTTACAAAATGGTAAAAGATCTCAGAACCGGAATCGAAACCTCGGACGTTCAAGGCGTTATGGACGGACAGTTGAACGAATTTTTGAAAGGGTTTTTGATGCAGTACGGTGCTGAATAATGTTAAAATTAAAATTCTGAAATTTATGAAACTGTTTTTTTGAAAGCCGCATTGTTGCTTTTGGTTTGCTTGGAATTTTCGTGTGCGAAAACAGAACGCGGAGATTCTGTTTTTAATATAAAAGTGTTAGTCAATGACGGTCGGACAGCCTTGGCGTATAAAAAAATATATTGCGTAAGCGAAGTCTCAAAAGATGTTCAACGCTATTCAATATATAGCGAAGTAACTGACAGTATAGGGGTTGCAACGTTTCATATACCTGCAAGAACGCTTGCTATCGGTTACAAGGATGAGTACGGAAGCCAATCTGTTTGTGATTGTCAGGCGTTTTTTGAGTTGCTGTACAACGACGACATTTATTACACAAAATTTTATGTACAGCATATTGATATCAATGAGGAAAGGGAATATGATTATAGTTTAGAGATTAATACTCAACAAAAACCTCCTTTGATTGAGGAATAAAAAAATGCGGATTTTCTTTTAAAAAAATCCGCATTTTTTATTTTACCTTAATCCGCTTATCAGTGAGGCGTACATTTTTAGTGAATCAGAATTTTTACATTCAACGCCGTCGCGGAAACATTTGTAAATCTTGTTGTCTTTCAAGTAAACAGTTTCCAGATAGTTGGAGTCTACGTCCAAAACCCTTTCCCTTGACAAAAGCAGCGGCTGGGAATCTTTGTAATAAATGTCAATGTCCTCTTTCAAAGAGTCGCCGATCAGAGATATTCTTACGGTGTCTTTGTCAAGAACGCTGATTACGGTTTTGACGTCTTTTGCGTGGTTGTGAATAAATTGCAGTTTTTCACCGTTTGCCTTTATATAGTTCACGTATTCGTCAATACCGTTGAGATAGTTGTCGCTGTTGATTTCGGCGTTGTAGACTATGTCCGGTTTTACGCCGTCATCATTTTTGACATCACGTTTGAAACCGTCGCAAGAGGCCAAAACAAGTGCTGTCATAATACTAAAAACACATAAATAATTTTTCATTTTTCCGTCGGTTTTAGAGTATTCGTAAAAGTGCCGCAAGTTACTAAAACAAAATGTAAAATACAAATTAATTTTGTTAAAATTTAATTTAATTTTCGTATTTTTTCTTTTTACTGCCCTCGTACATTTCAAAGCACTCCAAACGGCACTCCAAAGGTCCGTTGAAGAGTTTTATTTTCTTTGACGGGTGGAGTCCGAGGTTTTTTAACGCGGTGAGGTTTCCGCTTAGAATCCAAGCCTTGGAGCCTGAGTAGCAGGATTTCAGCGTGTCGCCTATCTGTTTGTAAAACTCATTCATGTCTTCCTGGTTTTCAAGACGCTCGCCGTAAGGCGGATTCATTACCATAAACAGTCCGAAACCGTTTTCTGGCGTATTGAAAAAATCTTTCCTGTCAAAATTTATGAACTTGTCAACACCCGCGTTTACGGCGTTTTGAGAGGCAATGTCAAGAGCCGTAACGTCTTTGTCAAAACCGTAAACCGTGTTTTTCGGAGCGGTTTTCCTTAAATCTTTTGCCTCTTTTTTTATCCGTCCCCAAAGTTGGGAGTCAAAACTGCGCCATTTTTCCAAGGCAAAATGTCTGAAACTTCCCGGCGCGATGTTCATCTGCATAAGGCATGCCTCAATAGGGAAAGTTCCCGAGCCGCACATCGGGTCAACAAAAGGCATTGAAAAATCCGTCTTGGTGAGCGTTAAAATTCCGGCTGCAAGCACCTCGTTGACAGGGGCTTCGGTCTGGCGTGTCTTGTAACCTCGCTTGCTCATCGGCATACCCGTAGAGTCAAGCGAAACCGTAACCTGAGAATTGTAAACATGGACGTTAATCCTTAAATCCGGATATTCTACGTCAACGTCGGGACGGCGTCCGCGTTTTTGACGGAAATAGTCGGCTATGGCGTCCTTGCATTTGAGGGCCAAATATTTTGAGTGCGTAAAAATCGGCCCAGATGCTACACAATCCACTGCAAACGTGTCAGTTACCGCCATGTAGTCCTGCCACGGAATTTTGTACGCCTCTTCGTAAAACTCTTTGTCGTTGAAAGCCGAAAAAGTTTTTACCGGAACGAGGATTTTTAAGGCAGTCCTCAGCCAGTAGTTTGCCTTGTAGAGCGTTTCGTTGTCTCCCGAAAAAGAGACCGCCCGCGTAAGCCTCTGGACATCAGTTGCGCCCAACGCTTTGATTTCATCTGCCAAAACTTCTTCCAAACCGAAAAAAGTTGTCGCTATAATATTGAATTTTTCCATTTTTCTTTTTTAATAAATGCTGTTGTTGGTGATTCTTAAAATGCCGCTGTTTGAGGAATAGACCGCCGAGTATTCCTGCAACGAAAGTTTTGCCGAACCGTAACTCACCGCTCCGTGCAACAGTACGCTGTATCTTGAATTACAGTTGTTTACGGTATCGCTGTGATGAAGGCATTTGTCTTTTTCGTCAAAAGTCAAAGGCGTGTCCTTCAAGTTGTCGGGGCAGGCTCTGTCGTAAGCGTAAAACGTTGTGCCGTTGAAATTGTATACGAACACTCCGCCGTAGCCGCCTGTTAAATAAGCGTAACCGCCCGGTGATTTCAAGTCCTTGTATTGCGGAAAATTGAGGTTGACCTCAAAGTTGACGTACATTTCTGCAAGCGGATTTTTCGCTGTCTCGGAGCAGGAAAAAAACACTCCCGCAAAAAAAGGTGCGGCATACCAAAACAATTTTTTTAAATTCATCGTTTTTTTTAATATGTTTGCAACGGCAATTTTTTTGCAAAGGTAACAAATTAAACTTGAAATATGAAATCATTACTATTAAAAATACTTATTCTGTTGATTTTGACGGGTTCGTTTTTCCCGCCTGTCCTTTATGCACAGAATCAGGGGCCTAACGGCACAGTAGACTGGGAGGCAGAATTTGCGCCCTCAGGCAAGCAGTTTACTCAGGACGGTTTTTTGGCTGACAAGGCTGTTTCCAATAAGAAAAAGAAAAAAATGTACAAGAAGTACAAAAAATACATGGACAAAAAGCAAAAAATCAGGGAAAAAGACTCTTTGCGACGTGTAGAAAAAATCGAGAAGGATTCTCTTGCTGCAATTAAAAAGGCAGAAAAACAGCAGGAAGAAGATGTTGAAATGTCTGAAAAAGACGCGGAAAAAGCGGCTAAAAAAGCGGAAAAGGAGGCTGCCAAAAAAGCCAAAGCCGAGGCTAAACGTGCTAAAAAAGAGGCAAAAAGAAAAAAGAAAAGCGGAGAAGACGAAGAAGATGAAACCGACTACGACGTTACCGACTTGGAGGATTTCGGCAAAGTAGGTGAGAGTGCGGAATTTGAAGACGTAGAGCAGAAGTCTGTGCCGTTGGAGGAGGTTGAGGTCAAGGAAGAAAAAAACAAAAAAGATAAAAAGGCAAAACTGACCAAAGAGGAAAAAGAGGCAAAGAAAAAACAGGATGCCGCCACCAAAGCCTTAAAAAAAGGCGGTAAGAAGGTTGACCATAAAAAGAATCAGAAGAAGCATGAAAAAGAGGCTCAAAAAGCAAAAAAGGAGGCGGAAGAAAAAGACGCTCTGAAAAAGATTCATGACAAGTTGGACAGGGGTGAAACTCTTTCAAAGAGCGAGCAGAAACAGTTTGATGCCAACAGCAAAAAGTCGGCAAGGGAAAAGCGCAAGCAGGAAATTGCAGATTATAAGCATGAGAAGCAGGCGAAAAAATCCATTTACAAAATTCAGGATAATTCGACACGCAAAAAAATGAAACGGCATCACAAGGAAACCAACAAACGGATGAAGAAGAAACACAAAACTTCAAAACCCGGATTTTTTAAGAGAATTTTTTAAAATATAAAAAACAGTAATATGAATACATCTGCATTTGTCGGTATAATGCTTTTGATTGTTTTTGCTTTTATAGCGGGAATGATTTGGGCTTATCGCAAAAATGATTATAAGACTACTAAACGGGAGTTTAAAACCGAGGTTTTGAACTCCCTTGATTCCACGCTTGAAACTATTACAGTGCATACAGGCGGGGCTGCGGCTCTTGGACAAAACCAGCCGGATACCGACGGCTCTCAAGAGGAAAAAGACAAGACCTCGGAAATAGAACTTGAAAGTCGTAAACAGATAATTCAGGAGAAAAACCATATCAAAAAATCGGCTGCTGACGAGTATTTTGAACGGACAAAAAAAATGGCAAACGAAATTTTGCAGCCGAAAAAATAAACTTCACGGTTGTTTTTCTCGTTTTTTTGTTATAGTTTTGCACAAACAAAATTCAAGTTATATTATGTTAAAAAAAGTATTTTCATTATCGCTTATGGCTGCCTCTGCATTGAGCCTTATGGCACAGGCACCGGCCGGCGGCAAAAAAATCAGCAACGAACTTATCGGTATTTTCTTTGAGGACATCAGTTCCTCTGCCGACGGCGGACTTTGCGCCGAGATGGTTCAAAACGGCTCGTTTGAATACAGCCCTATCGAAAAAGACGGTTGGGGAGCAGGTTCTTTCTGGCGTTTTATCCGTCCGGGACATTCGCTCGGATACATCGAACCCCGTCAGCAAAACCCGATTCACCCCAACAACCCAAATTACATGCACGTTGTAGTTGAGCGTGTAAAAGAGTATTACGATTACAAAGGTTGGAAAGGCGCTGGACTTCAAAATGACGGTTTTGAAGGATTTTTAGTAAAAAAAGGCGCAAAATACGACTTCTCGTTTTTCGTTCGCAATACCGACAACAAGGAAAAAGAGTTCCGTATAGTTTTGGCTGTTCCCGCTCCTTGGGGTCAAGACCCGAAAGCAATCGGCGAGACAACAATCAAAGTCAGCGGTAACGATTGGAAAAAATACACCGCAACTATCGAAGCAACAGAGGATTGCAAAAACGCAATTCTTCAAATCTTATCGCTCACAACCGGTGAATTTGACATTGACATGGTTTCGCTTTATCCGCAAGAGACTTTCAAAGGACACGGACTTAGAACAGATTTGGCTCAGGCTTTGGCAGATTTGAATCCGAAATTTATGCGTTTTCCGGGCGGTTGTGTGGTTCACGGCGGCGGCGACGGTTTCTGGAACACTTATCACTGGAAAAACACCGTAGGTCCGAAAGAACAACGCAAACCCAACAAAAACACTTGGGGTTATCATCAGTCGATGTCAATCGGTTATTTTGAATATTTCCAATTTTGTGAAGATTTGGAAATGCAGCCCGTTCCGATTTTGCCTTGTGGTGTAAGTTGTCAGGGAACTAACGGCGGTTGGAATATGTGGCCGACTCAGGCTCAGGACGTTTGCCCGATGTCTGACATGGAAAAATGGACACAAGACGCTCTCGACCTTATCGAGTGGGCTAACGGCGATGTTAACACAAAATGGGGAAAAGTTCGCGCAGATGCTGGACACCCGAAACCATTCAACCTCAAATATTTGGGAATCGGCAACGAGGAAAAAATCACTCCCGAATTTGAGGAACGTTTCAAATATATGTACGACAAAATCACGGCAAAATATCCTGACATCGTGATTGTCGGCACGGCAGGTCCGGGTTCTCACAAAGGCAATCCTGATTACGACGAAGGTTGGAAATTTGCAGAAAAACTCGGTCTTCCGATTCTTGACGAACATTATTATGAGCCAAGAGATTACTTCTTGACTTCTCGTCAGTATGACAGTTATCCGAGAGACCGTAAAACCAAAGTTTACTTGGGCGAATATGCAGCAAAAGACAAAAAACTTATTGATGCCCTCGCAGAAGGTCTTTATTTGCTTCATGTTGAAAGAAACGGCGATGTTGTTGTGATGACTTCATACGCTCCGCTTTTCGCACGCAAAAACGCTACAAACTGGAATCCCGATTTGATTTATTTTGACAACGAAAAGCCTTATTTGACATGCAGTTATTATGTTCAGCAGATGTTCGGACAGTCTTCGGGCGATTATTACTACGGCGATTGCGTAACATTCAACCGCAAAAACGATAATCTTCTCGGACAGTCGGTGGTTTACGATTCAAAATCTAAGAAACTTTTCGTAAAGATTTGTAACGCTGGTTCTCAAACTGCACAGGCAAATATTGACTTGTCAAAATTCAAGATTTCAAAATTTGAGGCTGAAAAGACTGTTATTTCCGGCGAACCTAACGACGAAAACAATTACGAAAAACAGCCGATAATTCCGGTTAAGGAAAAAATCGCTATCAAATCAAAAATGGTTGAAAAAATTGAACCGTACTCAATTTCAATGTGGACGATTCAGTTGTAAAAACTTTTTTATCTTATAAAAAATGCGGCTCTGAGAATTTTTAGAGCCGCATTTTTTTGTTATAGAATTTATGATAACTTAGCGGAATCGCCCAAAAAAATCATACATTCCGCTATGCTATCCACGATAACTTAGCGGAATCTGTAAAAAAAATCCACATTCCGCTATGTTATCAAGAAAAATATCGTTATATTTGCAAAAAAAATAACGATATGGACAACACCGAAATTATTGGCAGAGAGATTGAGCGTCAACTACTTAAACGCACTTACAATTCAGGAACAAACGAATTTGTAGTAGTTTATGGCAGAAGGCGCGTTGGTAAATCGTTCCTTATAAACAAATATTTTGGGGGAATGTTTGATTTTTATATGACGGGGCTGTACCAAAAGCCCAAGAATTTTTTGCTATCAACATTCGCTGTTGCGCTTGAAGAATATTCAGGGAAAAGTCGTCCCGTGCCCAAAAATTGGATGACAGCAATGCAGCAACTCAAAGAATACCTGTCATCATTGTCGGCGAAACAGCGCATCTTGGTTTTTATCGACGAAATGCCGTGGCTCGACACTCCAAAATCCGATTTTTATGCCGCCTTTGAGTGGTTTTGGAACGGATGGGCTGCAAATCAAAAAAACATTATGATGGTAGTATGCGGCTCGGCAACTTCGTGGATTGTTGAAAAAATACTCAGCGATAAAGGCGGTTTTTTCAACCGTGCCACCGTGAGAATTGCCCTAAAACCGTTTACGCTTCACGAAACCGAACTTTACTTAAAGTCAAACGGCGTAGATTTCTCACGTCGCGACATTGCCGAATGTTATATGACGATGGGCGGCATACCGTTTTATCTGAAACAGATTTCGCCCGCACTCAGTTTCAACGCCAATATCGACAGGATGTTTTTTGGTGAAAGCCCGTTGCTTGATGGCGAATTTAAGGCGTTGTTCAATACACTGTTCAAAAATTCAGAACCGTATATGAAAGTTGTAGAAGCGTTGTCAACAAAAAATATGGGTCTTACCCGCAAGGAGGCTCTCGCCGTCACCAAAATGACTGACAATGGAACGTTTACAAAACTATTAGACGACCTTTGCACTTCGGGAATCATCACTGCCTACAACTATTTTGGGTCAGAAAGGAAAGATACAGTATATCAACTATGCGACTTTTTCACATTGTTCTATTTCCGTTTTATCAAAGGGCGTAGCGGCAATGACGAACATTTTTGGACGTTAACCATTGATAATCCTATGCGACGTGCGTGGGCGGGATACACTTTTGAACTTCTTTGCAAATATCACATCACACAACTGCGCAAAGCGATAGGAATCAGCGACGTACTTACAGAATGTTCGGTATGGTTTCACAAAGAAAACGGCAAACGCGGTTGTCAGATTGACCTTGTAATTATGCGTCGCGACAATGTTATCAATATCTGCGAAATGAAATTTTGCAACGGCGAATACGTAATTGATGCCGGCGATGAGGCCAATTTCCGCAACAAGATTGAAACCTTCCGCCGTGCCACAGCCACAAAACATTCGTTATATTTTACAATGATAACCACATACGGCATCAAGAGCAATGCTTACAGCGGCATTGTTCAAAAAAGTATTATACTTGACGATTTGTTTGATTACAACTAAATTTACAATAAATGAACTACCTCCACGCCACTTTAACCCACATCGACGAAATAATGTCGCTCTATGGTGCTGCCACAGCCGCAATGGAACAGCAAGACATTCACCAATGGGACAACATATATCCTGACTATCAAACAATTGCCGATGATATTACAAAAAATCAAATGTACATCGGCACTATCAACAACAAAATTGCCGTTTGCTTTGTTCTCAGCCAGGAGTGCGACGAACAATATAAAAACGGCAAATGGGAACTCCCCGACTCAAAATTTTGTGTAATTCATCGCCTATGCGTTTCGC
Source organism: Bacteroidales bacterium (assembly GCA_017535325.1). Taxonomy (GTDB): domain Bacteria; phylum Bacteroidota; class Bacteroidia; order Bacteroidales; family UBA3824; genus UBA3824. The sequence continues at coordinate 70,751 of JAFXUC010000029.1, forward strand.
CTGAATTTCAGCACCAAGGCATAGCGTCTCAAACAATGGTTTACATCGAAACACTATGTAAATCAGCGGGATATGATTCAATTCGTTTAGATTGTTTTACTCTCAATCCGTATTCCAAAAGACTTTACGATAAATCAGGTTATAAAATTGTGGGCTATGCCGATTGGCGCAAAGGGCGGTTTGAATTGAGGAAAAAAGGGATAAAATAATAAACTCTTGGTGTGATATTTGCACAAAAAACATCGATGATACTTTTAGTTGACATAACGGAAAATGAGGCATACTGGATGGACAGTCTACTTAATTGGGCACAAGAGAATATCAACTTGCTTTTGTCCTCGTTTGTGGTGTCGGTTTTACTTGTAATCGCCTTATTTATAGTTATATACAAAATTATTATTATCAAGCGCAAATCCGAAAGCCGTCTTGCCGAAAAAAACATGGAAATTCGCGAAGTCAACCAAAAAATGTTAGCGAGCGTAATTTATGCAAGCCGTATACAAGCGGCTGTGATTTCGTCGATTGTTGATGTTAAGGCTATTTTTCCCGAAAATTTTGTGCTTTATCGCCCTCGGGACATTGTCGGCGGCGACTATTACCGCGCAATACGTTGCGGACGTTATTCTGTTATGATTACTGCTGATTGTACGGGTCATGGTATTCCGGGTGCGTTGCTTTCGATGCTCGGAGTTTCTGCGCTTAGGGAATATATGGTAACGGAATACGATGCAGAAAATCCCGGTACTGTTCTTGATAGAATTAGAACTTTTATAAAATCCACTCTCGTGGCAAAAGACGGTCGTACGCTCGATGACGGTATGGATATGACAATTTGTTGTTTCGACTTTGAAAAAATGGAAATCCGTTATGCCATTGCAAATCAGACAGCGTTGATTCTTAGAGGTGATAATGTTATCAAATTGAAAGGTGATTCTATGCCTGTCGGTAAGTATATTGTAGAGCGGACGCATTTCCAGACTTTAACAGTCAACATTGAAAAAGGTGATATGGTTTATATGTTTTCGGACGGGCTTCAAGATCAACTCGGCGGTAGTAATTGTAAAAAGTTTCTTTTGAAAAACCTTATTGCAACTCTTGTTGAAATTCATAACGAACCTTTAAACGAACAGCGTATAGCCCTCGAACAAGAAATTATTGCTTGGCGCGGCGGTATTTCACAAATAGACGACATGACTATGGTGGGAATAAGGGTGTAACTATCAAAAAAAAATCAGGAGTTTGTTTACTCCTGATTTTTTTTATACTGATTTTACTGCTTTTGCCAACTGATCGGCGCAAGAAGTAGGTTTGTCGCCGCAGAGGTTGCCGGAAAGAAGTTCGTAAATCTTGTCGGCAGACATACCGTTAACAAGTTTTGAAATTGCTTTCAGATTGCCCGAACAGCCGCCGAAGAATTTTACGTTGGTGATGATTCCGTTTTCGTCCTTGTCAAAAGTTATTATTTTTGCACAAGTTCCTGTTGTGGTGTATGTGTGTTGCATTTTTTATCTTTTATAATAATGTAATGCAAACGATTCCCATTATAAAACAATAAATTGCAAAATAAATGAGTTTGCATTTTTTTATCAGTTGAACCATCCATTTGCAAGCAAAACAGCCGCTGATAAATGCCGCTAAAAAGCCGACAATAAGTGCTAATGCCGGTGTCGGAGTTGAGACTCCGTGTTCAGCCAAATATTCTGCTGACGGTGCAAAAATATGTTTGAAGTCCAACAATGCTTCGCCCAAAATCGGCGGAATCACCATCAAAAACGAAAACTGCGCTACGTTTTCCCTTTTGTTGCCCAAGAGCAGACCTGTTGCAATCGTTGAACCCGACCTTGAAAGTCCCGGCAAAACTGCAACTGATTGCGCCAAGCCTATTATAAAAGCGTGAAGCGGAGAAATTTCTTTTTTCTCTTTGTTTTCATCAGACTTAAAAAAGTGCGTTAACGCAAGTAAACATGCTGTTACGATTAGACAAACTCCCACAACAACAATGCTTGAGGCAAAAATCTCTTCAACTTTGTCTTTGAAACACAGCCCTACAATGCCGATTGGAATCATTGAAATCACAATCAAAACCACATAACGCTGTGCATCGTTGAGCCTTTGCCAAAGCGGAAGATTTTTATTGGGATTTAGTTTTTTGAAAAAGCCGCAAATCAAATCCCAAATTTCTTTTCTGAAAATCGTAATTGTTGCCAGTACGGTTGCAACGTGTACCACGATGTCAAAAGTAAGACCGCCGGTTTCTTGAACGCCCAAAAGGTGTTGCCCGATTTGAAGGTGTCCGCTGCTGCTGACAGGTAAAAACTCCGTCAAACCCTGTACAACGCCTAAAATTAACGCTTCTAATTCTCCCATTTGCTTACGATTTTGTCGGCAATTTCCTGCATTTCGGCCTTTTCCAATGTCATTTTGTGTTCAAAAGACATATCGTTGACCTCGTTTAAGGGTACTAAATGTATGTGAGCGTGAGGCACTTCAAGACCTACTACCGCAATGCCGACTTTTACGCAAGGGATTGCCGCTTTGATTGCTGCGGCAACTTTTTTTGCAAAAGCCATATAACGGCCTAATTTGTCGTCGTTGATGTCGAAAATATAAGAAATTTCTTCTTTCGGGACTACCAACGTGTGGCCTTTTTGAATCGGGTTAACGTCTAAGAAAGCAAAAAACTCGTCGTTTTCGGCGATTTTGTAACAAGGTATCTCACCTTTTATAATACGTGAAAAAATTGTTGCCATTTTTTTTAAGTTTTTAAATGCTGATGTCAATGATTTTGAATTCTGCCTCGCCTGCGGGGATTTTTATTTTTGCAATATCTCCGACTTTTTTGCCCATAAGACCTTTTGCGATAGGCGTTTCAACGGAGATTTTACCTTCTTTGAGATTTGCCTCGCTTTCTGCAACAAGGGTGTAAGTCATTTTCATTTTGTTTTTAACGTTCTGAATCGTTACCTTGCTGAGAATCTGAACAATGTCAGACTGCATTTGGCTTTTGTCGATGACGCGGGCGTTTTTGATGAGGTCTTGAAGTTTTGAAATTTTAAGTTCAAGAAGACCCTGAGCCTCTTTTGCCGCATCGTATTCGGCGTTTTCAGAAAGGTCGCCTTTTTCGCGCGCCTCTGCTATCTGTTTTGATATATTCGGACGCTCTATGGCGATTAAATGATCTAACTCGTCATTGAGTTTTTTTAGACCTTCTTCGGTCAAGTAAGTGGTTTTTGCCATTTTCTTTTTTAATTTTATTAGATAAAACAAAAAACAAAGAAGAATTCAAAACGTCTTCCATTTTGGATTCTCCCTTGCTTAAAACATTAACTACGCTGCAAAGTTAATATGAATTTTTGTTTAAAAAAAATTTTTTGAAAGAATTTTGCGAAATTAATATTACAAATGTTTTTTTGTCAGCGGGGGTTTTTGCCGCTAAGAGCGGCAACACAGCCGCCTAACGTATGCCGCCGCTCTGCGGCTGGAATTCTATTACAGGGTGCAAAATATAAAAAGTTGGAGTGCGGGCTTCCCAGCCCGCCTTATAAGCGTTTTGCAGGCAGGGATGCCTGCGTTCCAATACTTCTTTACCTTGCAAAATCATTTTGTTACTATGACAAAGTCATTATTGCAAGGTGTAAAATGGTTTTGCTACTATGACAAAGTCATTATTGCAAGGTGTAAAATGGTTTTGTCGTTATGACAAAGTCATTATTGCAAGGTGCAAAATCGTTTTGTCGTTATGACAAAGTCATTATTGCAAGGTGTGAAATGGTTTTGTTGTTATGACAATGTCATTATTGCAATGTGCGAAATGGTTTTGTCGTTATGACAAAGTCATTATTGCACCTTGCAATTTTCATTTTGCAATTTTGTTAACATTGAATTAATAATTATCAAAAAACGTTGTTCTGATATAGTACACAAGCGAAGAAATGTTCAAAGACCTTAACGATGAATTTCATTTCCTTGATACCCGCCGCGACCCGGACGCGCTTGCCGCACAAGTTAGATAATTTTCTTTCTTTATTTCTTTGAAAATCAGTATTTTGCTTCTTACATTAAAAAAAACTAAAAAAAAATTGTTAATTTATTTGGAAAGTTCGTTAAAAAAATATTAACTTAGGGAATTAAAAAACAACAACTTTAAAGAAATCGTTAAAAGGTTGTATATTATGAATTTACTGAAAAAATTAACACTTTTTGTTTTGATTTTTGTAACTGCAAACCTTGGTTTCGCGCAAAATCAGACAACGGAAAGCGCAGACGAAGCGGCTTTTGAGCCCGGCGAACTTATTATGGAGCATATCGGCGATGCTTATGAATGGCACGTTGCCACTTTTGGCGACTTTCATCTTTCGCTGCCGCTCCCGTGTATCGTTTATAGCGAAAAAACCGGTTTGCATATTTTCTCTTCTTCCAACCTTCATCACGGAGAGCAGGAATTTGAGGGATTTAAGATTTCCGAGTCCGAAAACTACAAAGGCAAACTCGTAGAAATTATCGGCGGCGAAGAAGTCCGTCCGTGGGATTTTTCTATTACAAAGAATGTTTTTGCATTGCTTTTTTCTGTCTGCCTTATCTCCTTTATATTTATAAAGATGAAAAAATACTACGAAAACAACAAAGGCAAAGCCCCGCACGGCTTTTTCAACGCTCTGGAAATCGTAGTCCTTTTTGTCCGCGACGACATTGCTTACGCTTCGCTCGGTAAAAAACACGGCGATAAGTTTATGCCGTTTTTGATGACGGTCTTTTTCTTCATCTTTATTAACAACCTGCTCGGTCTGATTCCGATTCTGCCGGGCGGTGCTAACGTAACGGGCAATATTGCAGTAACTTGCGTGTTGGCGTTGTTCGTTTTTGTTATCACGACAATCAACGGTAAAAAAGAATATTGGCTCGATATTTTCTGGCCGAAAGGTACTCCTTGGTGGCTTAAAATGCCGCCGATTTTGCCCGCAGTAGAAATTATGGGTATGTTCACAAAACCGATTGTCCTTATGGTGCGACTTTTTGCAAACATCACAGCAGGACACATCATTGCTCTGGGTTTCTTCTCGCTGATTTTCCTTTTCGGTGCTAAAAGCGTTGGCGCAGGTTACGGCGTTTCTACGGTGTCGATTCTCTTCACCGTGTTTATGTCGGCTTTGGAACTGCTTGTAGCATTTATTCAGGCATACGTGTTTACGCTTTTGTCGTCAATTTATTTCAGCATGGCGGTGGCAGAAGAGCATGAAGAAAAACCGGCGGTTAATTAACCTCGGAAAATAAAATATAGAAAATTACTAATTTTTTAAATATATACAGATATGACACTATTGACTATTTTGAACGCATTGCTTGATGCGATGCCCGCAGATGCGGCTTTGGCTTTTATGGCAAAATTCGGCGCAGGTATCGGCGCAGGTTTGGGTGTAATCGGTGCCGGAATCGGTATCGGCAAAATCGGTTCTTCCGCTATGGAGGCTATCGCTCGTCAGCCCGAATCAGTAGGCGACATTCGTTCTAACATGATTATCGCAGCCGCTTTGGTGGAAGGTGTTGCATTCTTTGCAATCGTTTGCTGTCTGTTGGTTATTGTCGGCTAATCCGACTTTAAGAAGAAAAGTATTCCGCTTGCAAAGCGGTTGGCTTTTGGGGCGGAATACATTTTGTTGAATTAAAAAAAATACAAGTTATGAATCTCGTTACTCCGGACTTCGGGCTGCTGTTTTGGATGGTTCTCTCTTTCAGCATTTTGCTGATAATCCTGAAAAAATTTGCGTGGAAACCTATCTTGAAAATGCTTCAAGACAGGGAAGATGAGATTTCAAAATCGTTGGAGGCGGCTAATCAGGCAAAAGCCAAGATGGAGCAACTCAACGCCGAAAACGAGGAAATCTTAAAACAGGCGCGTGCAGAAAGGGAGGCGATATTGCGCGAGGCTAAGGCCGCAAAAGATAAAATCGTATCCGAGGCGCAATCCGCAGCCAAATTAGAGGCAGACAAAATCATAACCGCCGCCAAAGGAGAAATCGCGGCGGAAAAAGAGGCGGCTATGGCGGAACTGACTTCAAAAGTTGCAAGCCTTTCGGTGGAAATCGCCGAAAAAATCCTCAAAAGGGAACTCGCGACAGAGGACAAACAAAACGGTTACGTCAAAGAACTTGTTAAAGAAATTTCTCTGAACTAATACTTTTTAAGCAGATGAACAACAGCAAAATATCAGTCAGATATGCAAAAGCGTTGCTCCAAACCGCAATCGAGAAAAAAATCGAGACCGAGGTGCAGAGCGATGTAGCCGTTCTGCTTGACTGTATTAACGGGGCGGAGGATTTTAAAGCGGTCTTGGACAGCCCCGTTATATCTCCTAATGACAAAATCAAAATTTTCAACTCAATGTTTGAGGGAAAATTTCAGAAGTTGACTTTGGATTTTTTTGCAATGACTGTTAAAAACAAAAGAGAAAACTTTTTGAAGATAATCTGTATGAATTATCTCGGTTTTTACGCTCAGAGCAAAAATATCCGCAAAGTCGTTATCACTTCTGCGGCAAAACTTGACAAGGATACGTCTTCTAAGATTTCGTTGCTTGTTAAGGGTCAGGACGAGACAAGTTCGGTGGAACTCTTTGAAAAAACCGATGAAAGCATTATCGGCGGTCTGATAGTTCAAATAGACGACAAAGTCTACGATGCAAGTATCAGAACACAGTTAAAGAAAGTAAAAGAAAAATTAAAATAATTAAACTATGGCTTCCATAAAACCCGGTGAAGTATCGGAAATTTTGAAAAGGCAGTTGCAGGGCTTGGATACCGATGTCGCGTTAAACGAGGTCGGTTCGGTTCTTCAAGTTGCTGACGGTACGGCACTTATATACGGTTTGTCTAACGTACAAGCCGGCGAAATGATAGAGTTTGACAACGGAGTCAGAGGCATAGTCCTTAACCTTGAAGAAGACAATGTGGGCGCGGTTTTGCTCGGATCTTCGGAAGGAATCCACGAGGGCTCGCAAGTAAAACGCACGAAACAAATCGCTTCAATCAACGTTGGCGAGGGTTTGTTAGGACGTGTTGTTAACACTTTGGGCGAACCTTTGGACGGAAAAGGCGAAATCACGGGCGAGGTCTACAATATGCCTTTGGAAAGGAAAGCGCCGGGCGTGATTTACCGTCAGCCCGTAACAGAGCCGTTGCAGACAGGTTTGAAAGCGATTGACGCAATGATTCCTATCGGAAGGGGTCAAAGGGAACTTATTATCGGCGACCGTCAGACAGGAAAATCGGCTATCGCAATCGACACAATTATCAATCAGAAAGAGTTTTACGACAAAGGCGAACCTGTTTATTGTATTTACGTTGCAATCGGACAAAAAGGTTCGACGGTGGCGCAACTCGCTAAAACATTGGAGGAAAAAGGCGCAATGCCTTATACCGTAATCGTTTCGGCGACAGCGAGCGAGCCGGCTGCTTTGCAGTATTATGCACCGTATGCAGGCGCGGCAATCGGCGAATTTTTCCGCGATACGGGTCGTGCGGCGTTAATCGTTTATGACGACTTGTCGAAACAAGCGGTTTCTTACCGTGAAGTGTCTTTGCTTCTTCGTAGACCGCCAGGACGTGAGGCTTATCCGGGCGATGTTTTCTACCTCCATTCAAGGCTTTTGGAAAGGGCAGCAAAAATCATCAACAACGACGAGGTCGCAAAACAGATGAACGACGTGCCGGAGTCAATCAAGCATTTGGTAAAAGGCGGCGGTTCGCTGACGGCTCTCCCGATTATCGAAACGCAGGCTGGCGACGTGTCGGCGTATATTCCGACTAACGTTATTTCAATTACCGACGGTCAGATTTTCTTGGAGTCTAACCTTTTTAACGCGGGTGTCCGTCCGGCTATCAACGTCGGAATTTCGGTTTCGCGTGTAGGTGGTAACGCTCAAATCAAAGCCATGAAAAAGGTTGCCGGTACATTGAAACTCGACCAAGCACAGTTTAGAGAATTGGAAGCGTTTTCAAAATTTGGTTCCGACCTTGACGCGGCTACGTTAGCGGTTTTGGAAAAAGGACGCCGTAACGTCGAAATCCTTAAACAACCTCAGTATGCACCGTATAGGGTTGAACAGCAAATTGCGATTCTGTATTGCGGAACGCACAATTTGATGAAAGACGTGCCGCTAAACAAAGTCAGGGATTTTGAGAAAGAGTTTATCGAAAAACTCGAAGTCGCTCATAAAGAGGACATTCTTACGCCCTTGTCAAAAGGCACAATCAACGACCAAATAACTGCGGCAATTGAAACCGTTGCAAAGGACGTTGCCTCAAATTACAAATAGTATATGGCGAATTTAAAAGAAATACGCGGAAGAATTGCCTCCGTTACCTCTACCCGTCAGATAACCTCGGCGATGAAGATGGTGGCGGCGGCTAAATTGAGGAAGGCACAAACGTTTGCTTCTCAGATAGTTCCGTATAAAAACAAAATGCAGGAGATACTTTCACTTTTGGACGAAACGTTGAAGGAAAACACCGACAACGTTTTCATTCAAAAGCGGGAAGTAAAAACTGTGCTTGTAGTTGCCGTAAGTTCCAACAAAGGTCTTTGCGGCGGTTTTAACGGTAATATTTTCAAACAATGCGCTGCGTTAAGAGACAATAATCCCGGTCTTGACATTCAATACTATGCAATCGGCAAAAAAATTTCCGAGCAGTTGTCAAAAGGCGGTTTTAAAGTTTTTAAATCTCGCAACGAGGCAATTGACAAGGTTGAATATGCCGTTTGTGCTGAAATTGTTCAGGAGATAACGGATTTGTTTTTGGAAAAGAAGTTCGACTGCATAAAGTTGGTTTACAACGAGTTTGTCAATCCTGCGGTTCAGAATGTGAGCGAAACGGACTTTTTACCGCTGAATTTTAAGGCGGAAACTTCTAAGTTTAAGAGCGATTATATTTTTGAGCCTGACAAGGAGACGATAATCACGTCCCTGATACCTCAGTGGCTTAAAACCGTGCTTTTCAGTGCGCTTGCGGAGAGTTTTGCGGGCGAGCAGGGTGCGCGTATGACAGCCATGAACAAGGCAACCGACAACGCAACAGAACTTATCAAAGACCTCAATCTTCAATACAACAAAGTGCGTCAGGCTTCCATCACAAACGAAATCATCGAAATCGTTTCCGGTGCTAATGCGCATTAAAAACCGCTCGCCGCGGGGCGTTCCCTTTTGAAAAAGGGAACCGGAAAACTTTTAAGAGATATTAATTAGGGAAAGCCTTTAAGGGCTTTCCCTAATTAATATCTCCGAAAGTTCTTTGGTTCTTTCTTTCAAGAAAGAACTGCCCCGCCGGCATGAGGCGGTTTAATTAAAACAGAAAAATGGAAAAAACAATTAATAAGGACATAATTTATATTGGCTGCGACGACAAGGAAATCACGCAGTTTGAAGGTCAGTATATGCTTGAAGATGGTATGTGTTATAATTCTTATCTTGTTGAAGATGAGAAGATTGCTATAATGGATACTGTCGACAAGGCAAAAAAAGAGGAATGGCTTTTGTTATTGGAAAAAGCATTAAACGGCAAAACGCCCGATTATATAGTGGTTCAGCACGTAGAGCCTGATCATTCAAGCGTTTTGGGCGAACTTATTAACAAATATCCGTCTTTGACGGTGGTTTGTTCAGCGGCGGCGCAAAAAATGTTGCCGCTTTATTTCCCTGATTTGAAGGCTAATTTCTTAACGGTTAAAGAAGGCGACGAATTAAAATTGGGAAAATATACGCTCAAATTTTTCACTGCTCCAATGGTGCATTGGCCGGAAGTGATTGTAACATACGTAGTTGAAGCAAAAGTTTTGTTTTCGGCTGACGGTTTTGGAAAATTTGGCGTTTACGATTCCGAGCCTGACGATTGGTCGTGCGAGGCAAGACGTTATTATTTCAATATATGCGGAAAATACGGGGCGCAGGTTCAGGCTCTTTTGAAAAAAGCCTCAGCGTTGGATATTCAAATGATTTGTCCGCTTCACGGTCCTATTTTGAAAGGCGAAATGCTCTCTGAGGCAGTAAGACTTTACGATATTTGGTCAAAATATGACGTTGAAACCGAAGGTGTTTTCATTGCTTATTGTACTATGCACTCAAACACGGGTAGTGCGGCTGAATATTTGGCGAAAGTGTTAAAAAAGAAAACCTCTAAGCACATTGCAATCGCAAATCTTTGTCAGGAAGATTGGGCTGAGGCTGTTGAAGATGCTTTTAGACATGATACTTTGGTTTTGGCTGCTCCGACATACGACGGCGGACTTTTCCCGAAGATGGTTGATTTTATCCATCATCTCAAAATCAAAAACTTTCAAAAACGCAAAATCGCGTTTATCGAAAACGGCTCGTGGGCACCGCAAGCCGCACGCATTATGAAAGACCTTGTCAAAGATTTTAAGGACGTGGAAATCATTGAAGAACAGGTTACTATCAGAGGCGCGTTTAAAGAAAATGACAAAAAAGCGGTCGAAAAATTAGCAGAAAAATTATAAAAAAACGAGGCTTTATGCCTCGTTTTCATTTTCTATGTCGTCTTCCGTTGCGTTTTGCATTTTCGCATAATCTTTCGGCGAAATTCCAAAATGCTGTTTAAACACCTTGGAAAAATGTCCTACGTTGTTGAATCCTACCGCGTAGGCTATTTCGCTTATCGTATTTGAGGTTTCGCTCAACATTCTGCCCGCTTGTTCAAGCCTGATGTTACGGATTAAGTTTGAGGCGTTTATGCCCGCAAAATCTTTCAATTTGCGGTGAAGTTGAACGCGGCTTATTCCGACGTTTTCTGCAAGTGCGGTAACGTTGAAATCCGGGTCGGCTAAGTTTTCGTTGATATTTTTGATAACTTTTTCAACGATTTCTTTATCGGGATTGCTTACTTGGACATCTTTGACGTTCTGCTCCAAAAAGTCCTGATTACCAGAATATTTGCTTTTTAGAATCGTGTTCTTTTTCAGAAGGTTTTTTATCATAACGTTCAACTCTTCGATGATAAAAGGTTTTGCTAAAAAACCGTCTGCGCCGCGGCTTAAACCTTCAAGACGGTTGGCAATTTCCGATTGTCCTGAAAGTAAAACTACGGGTATGTGGTTGGTTTTGTTGTTGCTTTTTATCATTCTTAGAAGCGTTAAACCGTCCATTACAGGCATCATTATGTCGCTGATAACAAGGTCGATGTTTTCTTCCATCAAAACTTTCAAAGCGTCTTTGCCGTTGTGACGGACTTGAAAATTGAAACTGCCTGAGAGTTCCGACAAAATATAATTGCAAATGTCTTCGCTGTCGTCTACGAGCAGAATTTTTGACGACGGCGTGTTTTTGCTTTGTGCGGCTGTCGGAGCGGGCGTTTCAGGCTCTTCGGCTATTTCCTCCAATTTCAAATGGCTTGTCCCGAGCGGAATCGTTACGCTGAAAACGCTGCCCCGGCAGTCTTCGCGGTTTTTCGCAGAAATTGTGCCGTGATGTTTTTCTACAATAATTTTGCAAATGTTAAGTCCTATGCCCGTGCCTTCGGTTTTTACTTCGGGACGGCTGCTGCTCTGGTAAAACCTCGTGAAAATGTTTTTTATGTCGTTTTCGTTGAGGCCTTGTCCCGTGTCGCTGACCTCAATCAGCGCGTTTTCGCTGTCTTTTGAAAGACTGACGGTGATTTCGCCGCCGTCGGGAGTGTATTTGAAAGCGTTGGAAATTATATTGTTAATAACTTTGTCAAAATTGTCGTTGTCAACGTATGCCTCAACTGCGGTCTGCGCGTTGAAAGTAAAGTCGATGTCCCTTTGTTTGGCGGTGTCTTCAAACAGTCTTATGCTCCGCATGATGTAGTTTTTCAAATCCGTTTTGCGGCACAAAATGCCCGCCTGCTGCTTGTCGATTTTGCGCAGGAAAAGAATCTGGTTTATAAGGTCAAGAATCTTGTCAGCATTGCGGCTTATGGTCATAAGACGGCGGCGTTTATCGTCAGAGGTTTCCTCTTTTAGCAGTTGGTTTAAGGGCGAAATTATCATCGTAAGGGGCGTACGTATGTCGTGCGTAGCGTTGATGAGAAATTGCGTTTTTTCCTCATAGATTCTGTGTTTTTTTACCTTGATTATGCGGATTATGATGTATATTATTATCGCAATACATGTAAAAATGTATAGCAAAATTGCGACGGTGGATTTGTACCACGGCTCTTTTACGAGGATTGAAATTCTGCGTTTTTCAGAAACTCCGCCGTTGTTGTTTGTTGCAGTGATGTCCATTTTGTATCTGCCCGCCGGAAGGTTGTAAAGCGAAACCGAATTTTCTCCCGCAGGCAGTTTTACTTTCGGATTGCCGTTGAGGGAATACTCGTATGAAATGTTTTTGGTGGAGGCGTAGTCAAAAACCGTGAAATTCATAATGACGGAATTGTCGCGGTATTCCAAAACGGGAGAATTTTTTTCTTCACCGGTTATCTTGTTGCCGCTGATAAAAACGTCCGTCAGAAAAGGCGTGCCGGGTTTGTCGGTCTCAAAACTGTCGAATTTAGGATTGAATGCCGTAAAGCCTTTTGAATTGCCGAAAACCGACAGATCGGGCAGAATGTTGATGCCGATGTTTTCGGAATATTCTTTGTCAACAAGTCCGTCGCTCCCGATATACGGGATAAAAATGTTTTCCTTGTATTTGTAGTGCCAGATACCGTTTGAGGTGCTTATCCACAAATTGCCGTCGTTGTTGAGTATTTTTTTGATGGTTATGCCCTCCAATGACGACGAGTTCGGAAAAACCTCAACCGTTTGTTTGTCGGAATAATAAGCGTAGAGACCTTTTTCCGTGCCGATAACCGTTACCGTCGGAGAGATTTTTTCAAGACATGTACAGTTTATGTCGTTAAGAATGTGCGTTTTGCCGTCCAAAGAAAACTCTTTTGTCTTGATGTCGTAACAGGTAACTCCCGAAACGGTTGCTATCCAAAGCATATTGCTGTCAAGGAGCATGTCGTTGATCCAGTCGTTGCAAAGAAAACCGCCGTTTCTTGAAATCTGGTACATGTTGAGGTTTTCGGCGTCAAGGGTTTTTAAGTTGAAGATTTCCAAACCTTTGCCGTGCCTTGCGATATACAGGCTGCCGTCTTTTTCGATGATTGAGGTAATTCTTTCGCAGTCGAGATGCGCTTTCAGAAGTTTGTTTGTGCCGGTTTCGGGGTTGAAACTGTAAACCGCGTTTTGTGTTGCGGAATACATTTTTCCGTCCTGAGTCTGACAGATATAGCACATATTTTCTTCGCCTTTGACGGTTTTGACGATTTGTCCGCTGCTGTCAACTTCTACCGCGCTGCCGTTGCTGAGGCTGCACCAGAGAGTGCCTTTTGACGAAAGCGCAGCCGCGTTTACAACCGTAAAATCGCTCTGGCTGTCAGATGGAATGTTCCAAGTGGAAAAGTAGGATTGTTTGGCTGAAATAAAAATAATGCCTTTATTTTTTGATGCCGCCCAAATGTTGCCGTCCCTGTCTTCAAAAAGCGCGGTAACGGAGGCTGTCGGTACAAAATTGCCGGTTATCTGACAATCACCGCCGCTTATGTCTATGTTGACAACGCCCTGAGTCTGTGTGCCGAGCAAAATTGTGTTGTTTTTCAGTTTTACGGCAGAGGTGATTCCGAAGTTTTTTAAAGCGATTTTCTGGGTTTCGCCGTCTTTGAAAAGTATAATGCCGTCGCCGCAGACTATAAACACGGTGCCGTCTTTTTCCAAAATGTTCTGGGGCTTTCCAAAATCGGATTTTTCCCTGAAAATCAGTTTTTTGCCCTCTTTCGGAAAACAACTTATGACGTTGTTGTTGTCGGTTTTCCAGATTCTTTCCTTGGAGTCTTGAAAAATTATGTAATAAAAATCGTTGTTGTCGTCTACGGAATAGTCATGAAACCTGTGTTCCGAAAGTGTGCTTTTGTCGATTTCGTAGAGTCCGTAACTTGAAGTTCCGAGCAAAAGCCTTCCGTCTTTCAGCGGACAGAAAACTTCCGCTCTCGGCTTTGTACGGCTGTGCCAAATGGGAATTATTTCGTCGTGTTCGCGGTCGTAATAGCAGAAACCCTTGCGCGTGCCTATCCAGAGACCGTTTTCAGGGTCGGTGTACAGCGAAGTGATATTGTTGTCGCTCAGGGAGTTTTCTTTGCCGGGGTCGCTGAGATAGACGGTAAAATTATAACCGTCAAAACGGTTGAGACCGTACTGCGTTCCTATCCAGATATATCCGCTGCTGTCCTGACAAAAGCACGTTATGTTGTTCGATGAAAGTTTGTCGCTTGCATACAGCGAAGTGTTTTGTGCTTTCAAACAGCAACCGGCTAATATTATCAGTACAATCGTGTATAATAATCTCATTTTGATACGAAAATTGTTTCAGAGCGACAAAATTAAACAAAAAAAGCGGATTTTGTAACCCGGTTTATAAAAAATTGAAACAAATTTGCAAAAATTTGCAATTTTTAAAATCTGACTAAAATTTTTCTCCGCGCAATATTTTTTTGCTGTTTTTGCAAAAAATCATTACTTTTGCCTCAAAAATAATTTCATAAAAATATGACATTCACCGAAAAATCTTGGAAAATTTTTGAGCAGTCCATTGATGACTATCATAAAAATGACAATGTTGATACACCTATTGTTAACCCGTTTGAAATCAGAACGATAGAGTATTATCTTTATCTTAAAAACTGGATTGACACCGTTCAGTGGCATTTGGAAGATATTATTAGAAATCCTGAAATCGACCCGAAAGAGGCTCTTTTAATCAAACGCCGTATCGACAAAAGTAATCAGGACAGAACTGATTTGGTGGAACTTATCGACAGTTATTTTCTTGACTTTTACAAAAACGTAACGGTAAAAAGCGGTGCGGTTATCAACACCGAATCTCCGGCATGGGCGGTTGACAGGTTCAGTATTCTGGCTCTGAAAATTTACCACATGCAGGAGCAGGTTTCGAGAACGGATTCCTCAGACGAGCATAAAGCGCAGTGTCAGAAGAAGTTGGATATTTTGTTAGAACAGAAAAAAGATCTTTCTACGGCAATAGACCAACTTTTGGACGATATTTCCGAGGGTAAAAAGTACATGAAAGTTTATAAACAGATGAAAATGTACAACGACCCCGAACTTAACCCCGTACTCTACGGCTCAAAGTAATGGACATCAGGCGTTTGTTGATAACACGTTTTTCGGCGGCGGGCGATGTCGCAATGTGTGTGCCCGTTGTTAAGGCTTTGGCGGAAAAGTATCCTGAGGTGGAAATTGTTTTTCTGAGCAGGAAAAATTTTGCGCCGCTGTTTGGTTTTATGCCTAAAAACGTAAAGTTTTTGGGCGTTGACGTAAAAAACGATTATAAGGGCGTCGGCGGGCTTAACAGATTGTTCTCCGAGTTAAAAGCCTTGAAAATAGACGCATACGCTGATTTTCACGATGTTCTTAGGACAAAGTTTTTGCGTCTGAGGGCGTTTTTTGCGGGCATTAAAACTGCCAAAATTGACAAAGGCAGAAAAGAGAAAAAAAGTCTTACAAGGCTTGGCGCGTTAAAATCTCCCGCACTTAAAACTACGGTTGAGCGTTACAAAGACGTTTTAAAGAAACTCGGTTTTGAATTTGAGTTGAATTTTTCGCCTGTCTTTGGTGAAAAATTGCCGGAACTGCCCTCAGAGATTAAGACGCTTGCCGGTGAAAAGACTCAGAAATGGGTCGGTGTTGCACCGTTTGCCGCACACGAAGGCAAAATTCTGCCGTTGGAGACCATGGAAAAAGTTGTCAGAATGCTTTCAGAAAAAGGCGCGAGGGTTTTTCTTTTCGGTTTTGGCGACAAAGAAAAATCTGTTACCGAAAAGTGGCAAAACGCTTACTCAAACGTTGTTAGCCTTGTCGGAAAATCGGGCGGTTTAAGGAACGAACTTCTTTTGATTTCGCATCTTGACTGTATGGTTTCGATGGACAGCGCAAACATGCACTTTGCATCTTTGATGTCGGTCAGAGTGGTCTCGGTCTGGGGCGCGACACATACGAAAGCCGGATTTTTGGGCTTAAATCAAAAAGAGGACGATGCGGTTCAAATTCCGCTGCCGTGCCGTCCGTGTTCTGTCTACGGCAACAAAGAGTGCCGTTTGACAGAAAAGTATAAATGTCTGAGGGATATTCAGGCGGAACAAATTGTTGAAAAAGTTTTTCAAAAAATATAATAAAAATGAATAATCTTAAAAAGGCCGTTTTGGAGTTGGAGGACGGCACCAAATATACTGGCTATTCTTTCGGTTACGAAGGCTCGGTTGCCGGCGAAGTGGTTTTTAATACGGCGATGACGGGTTACACCGAAAGTCTTACCGACCCCTCATACGAAGGACAGATTCTCACCGCAACTTATCCTATGATAGGCAATTACGGCATTCCGGGCGGTGAAACGGAAGACGGTATGCAAAAATTTTTCGAGTCTGACAGAATACACGTCAAGGCTTTTGTAGTGGCTGATTATTCGTTTGAATACAGTCATTGGAACGCTGAGCGCAGCCTTGCCGACTGGTTGAAATCGCAGAAAGTTCCCGGCGTCACCGGCATTGACACCCGCGCTCTGACAAAGCGTCTCAGGGAAAAAGGCTCTATGCTCGGCAGGATTATAATTGATGACAAGGCGGTTGATTTTTACGACCCTAACAAGGACAATCTTGTGGCTCAGGTCAGTTGCAAGGACGTTGAGGTTTACAACGAGGGCGGCAGCAAAACGGTTGTTCTTGTGGACTGCGGCGTTAAAAACAACATTATCCGCTGTTTTACAAAACGCGGCGCAAAAGTTATCCGTGTGCCTTGGAATTATGATTTTTCGGAGATTAATTACGACGGTCTTTTCATTTCCAACGGTCCGGGCGACCCGAAAATGTGCGGCGAAACGATTGCGCATATCAAGAAGGCGTTAACAGAAAACCGTCCGATTTACGGAATTTGTTTAGGCAATCAGTTGTTGGCGTTAGCGGCGGGTTTTGATACTTACAAACTCAAATACGGACACCGTTCTCACAATCAGCCCGTGTTGTTGGAAGGTACCGACAAGTGCCACATAACAAGTCAGAATCACGGTTTTGCGATTGATATGAACACTATTTCGGGCGATTGGGAGCCTATGTTTGTCAACGTTAACGACAACACGTGCGAAGGCATAAGGCACAAGACAAAGCCGTTTTTCTCGACTCAGTTTCACCCTGAGGCTTGCGGCGGCCCCGTTGACACGGAATATCTGTTCGATGAGTTTTTGAAGTTGTTGTAAGATGAAAATTTAATTGATTATGAAACTTTGGGACAAAGGTTTTGACACTGCCGAATTTGTTAACACTTTTACGGTGGGTAGAGACCGCGAAATGGATTTATATTTAGCCGAATACGATACTCTCGGCTGTATGGCTCATGCTCAAATGCTCTCTGAATGCGGACTTTTGAGTAAAGAGGACAACGAAAAACTCCAAAAAGAGTTGAAAAACATTTTTAAGACGGCAAAGGACGGAAAGTTTACTATCGCTGACGATGTTGAAGACGTTCATTCGCAGATAGAATTTCTTCTGACCGAAAAACTCGGCGATCCGGGCAAGCGTATTCACACCGCCCGCAGCCGCAACGACCAGGTTGTTACTGCCGTAAGACTTTTCACGAGAGCAAAACTGAAAAAAATAATCGAAACCGTAAAAGGCGTTTTTGAAACTTTTATCAGCCTCAGCGAAAAATACAAAAACGTACTTCTGCCCGGTTATACGCATTTGCAAATCGCAATGCCGAGCAGTTTCGCTTTGTGGTTCGGCTGTTACGCGGAAAGCCTTGCCGACGACCTTCAAACGTTACTTTCAGCGTGGAAAATCAACAACAGAAATCCGCTCGGAAGTGTGGCTCGTTACGGTTCGTCGTTCCCGATTGACCGTCAGCGTACTTCGGATTTGTTGGGCTTTGATTCACCTGATTACAACTCTGTTTATGCGCAGATGACACGTGGGAAAGTTGAAACCGTGGTTGCGAGCGCGTTAGCACAGTTGTCGCAGACCTTGGCAAAATTTGCCGCTGACTGCTGTCTGTTTATGAGTCAGAACTTTAAGTTTATCTCTTTGCCGAAAGAATACACGACAGGTTCGTCCATAATGCCGCATAAGGCTAACCCAGACGTTTTTGAACTTATGCGCGGTTATTGCAACAAAATCAGCGTGTTACCGTTTGAACTTAACCGCATAACAGGAAACTTAACTTGCGGTTATTTCCGCGATTTGCAACTTTTGAAAGAGAGTTATCTGCCCGTTTTTGAAAGAATGCAAATGTGTTTGGATTTTATGGAGTTTATTCTGCCGAAAATTCAGCCCCGCGAAGACATTTTGAAAGACGAAATGTACCAGCCGATTTTTACGGTTGAAGCCTTGAACGAAATGGTGGTTCAGGGCGTGCCGTTCAGAGACGCTTATAAAGAAGTCGGACATCAGGTTTTTGAAGGTAAGTTCCATTGGGACAAGCCGTTGAACCACACTCACATCGGCAGTCTCGGAAACCTTTGTAACGATAAGATTTCAGACCTTTTTAACACGGTTTATTCACAGTTCGCTTTTGAAAAGGTGGAAAAAGCGGTAAAAAACTTGACAGAGTAAAATTTTTTTATTTATCTTTGCCGATAATTACTAAAATTTTTTAACGATGAAAAACATAGCAGTAGGTATTGACATAGGCGGTACAAACACCGTTATGGGTGTTGTGACCGAAGATGCAAAAATTTTGGCGGAGGCTTCCATCTCCACGCAGCAATACGTTGAACTTGCGGACTATATCTCCGCACTTGCCACTAACATCAAAACGTTGCTTTCAAAAGCGGAAGGTTACAACCTCAAAGGCATTGGTATAGGTGCGCCTAACGGAAACTTCTATACGGGAACTATCGAAAAAGCCCCGAATCTTCCGTGGAAAGGCGTTGTAAGGCTCTCTGACGAGTTGAAACGTCATTTTGACTGCAAAATCGTCGTAACAAACGATGCAAAAGCCGCAACTATCGGCGAAATGGTTTACGGCGGCGCAAAAGGCATGAAAAACTTCGTTATGATAACCCTCGGCACGGGTCTGGGTTCGGGCGTTGTGGTAAACGGCAGTTTGGTTTACGGCTCTGACGGTTTTGCCGGCGAGTTCGGACACGTTACGGCTGTTGAAAACGGAAGAATGTGCGGCTGCGGACGAAAGGGCTGTCTTGAAACTTACGCCTCGGCGACAGGTATCAAACGCACCGCTTTTGAACTTCTTGCCCGATACAACGACGCTTCAAAAATGCGCGATATTCCATTCTCTGAATTAACAAGCAAGGATATTTACACTTTTGCAACCCAAGGCGACAAACTCGCTTTGAAAGCCTTTGATTTTACGGCTGACATTCTCGGCAGAAAACTCGCTGATTTATGCACCGTTTTGTCGCCGGAGGCTGTCTTTATCTTCGGAGGACTCGCAAACGCAAAAGAGTTGATTATCGATGCAACAAAAAATTATATGGAAAAATACATGATGCCCGTTTACAAAGGCAAAGTGAAAGTTTTGCCGTCGGCGTTGCTCGGTACTAACATCGCTGTTCTTGGTGCATCGGCATTAGTAATGTAAATTAGTTCCCTTTTAAAAAAGGGAACCGGAAAACTTTTAAGAGCGGCTCATTTCGTTCGCCGGAGTATCGTATATAACTTACTCCGCGCGAAGCGCGTGCTTAAAAGTTTTTTGGTTCTTTTTTTCAAAAAAGAACAGAAAATATTAAAAACTATGAGTAATAAAGTAACTGTTACAAACGCGGAAAACTCCGGCGACGTGGTTTTGGTTGTAAAGCGGAAAAAGTTTCCGTGGTGGATTTTTCTGCTGCTTTTGCCGCTCGTGCTGTTGATACCTGTTAAAAGGGACATTAACGTTGAGTTTTTGGAAGGCGGAACGGGAATTGCGGTTGCAGAGACTCCTGCGGCGGTGGTTTATCCTGAGATTTCGACTTTCGGCGGCGTTGTTGAAAAGACATTTTCCGGCAATACCGACACCGAGGGAAAGGTCGTTGTAAAGGATGCTAAAATGCCGCTTTGGTACAAACTTTTTGGCGGGTTAAGAGACTCTGTTTCTGTTAGTTGTGAAAATGATTGTAATGGAATCGCAGGTCTGAAAGACAGTTATAAGTCTTTCCCTGAAAATTCTTTTAAGCAGGTTCATCTTTCGGCAAAAACAAGCGTTGAAACCGTAAAAGTTATTGACGTTGACGACAACGAGCCGCTTCCTGAGGCTACGGTTACGATTTCAGGCGACGGTTTGGAGAAAAGCACCGTCATAACCGACGTTTCGGGTGCTGTTGACATCAATTCGATGCCCGTCTGCGGTACTGTGAGAATTATCGCGTCAAGAGACGGTTACGAAAGCGACACGCTTGAAGCCACGCTTTTTGACCTCAACAACATGTCGGAACACGAAAAAGTCTTGAAACTCCGTCCGCTTAAAGGCTGCGTTAAGGTAATCGTCAAGAATCTTAAAACCAAAACTTTATTAGCAGGCGCAACTGTTACGCTTACTATCGACGGTCAGAGTCAGAAACTTACCACCAACACCAACGGTGTCGGAATCGGACAGTTTGACTCGCTGAGGATAACGCAGCAGTTGAATTTCTTGGCGTCAAAATCTGGCTATGCTGACACAACTTTGTCGGGTTACAACGTAAAAGACTTTATGGCGTTGGACGAGGAAAAACGGACGATGTATCTCCGTCCTCTTACAACTTCGCTCGTCTTTATCAACACCGACAACAACAACGTTTTGGAAGGCGTTACCAACAAGATTTACAAAAACGGCTCTTTGGTTGCAACGGAATACAGCAATTCAAAAGGCGAGTTTATCGTAAGCAATATCGGTGAAAACGACAAGATTTCGATAGTCGCCTCCAAGACTGGTTATTCTACCAATTCTACGAAGGTTAAGAACCAGACTTTGGCAAACCTTAACACTCAGGCTTCGAGGACTATACCGCTCACTAAAAACGAGCAGCCCAAGCCCACGCCGCCTACTCCGCCTAACAACAACGTCAATCCGCCGGATTTGAAAGGTCAGAGCGGTGATTTGCGTGTCAATTTGCAGTGGTATACCAAAACAGACCTTGACCTTCACGTTATTGACCCGTGCGGCAACGAGATTTACTTCTCAAAACGCCGTGCTTCATGCGGCGGCGGTGTCGGCACGCTTGATTTGGACGCCAACGCGCTTTTCGGCACAACGTCCCGTCCTCAGGAGAATATTTATTGGAACTCGCCTTCAAAAGGCACGTATACGATAAAAGTTCACTGTTTTAAATGGCGCGAAAGAGTCCCGACCCCGATAACCTACAACGTTACGGTTATTGACAAGGGTGTTAGAACTGACAAACGCGGTCAGATTTCAAGCGGTGGAAATATTGTGGTATTAAAACATACGGTAAATTAGTAAAAAAAGAGTCGCAAAATTGCGGCTCTTTTTTTTATCTTGTTCTGAATCTCCATTTGAAAACTTTTTCGTTTCCGCAGGCGTCCTCAACCCTTGCTTCCAAATCGTGAAAACCGGCTTCAAGACCGAGTTTTTTAACTGGTGAAATAAGGCGTGCGTTTTTGTAGTCAAACTCAAAAAGTTTCCACTTTCCGTCAATATAGCAGTCGTATTTTGATATTCCGCTGAAATTGTCAGAAACGCCTATCATTATATTGTTGCTGTTTGAAAGCACCGTAACGGAATTTTTGCTGTAAACTTTCGGCGCAACGGTGTCCGTGGCAATTACAAAATGTCCGAACTGACGGGTCTCGGCAACAATCAAATCGCCGCTGAGTTTTCCGCCGATGTAGCCAAGAGAGTTTTTTTTGCCGGTTCTCGCTATAAAAACCTGACTTTCAGATAATTCCTTTCCGATATGACTTTTGATGCTGTCAGGGACGGGAATTGTGAGAAAAAAGTTCTGATGCGCCGGGATTCCCGCATTTCCGACCGTGTAGACAGTCCGCTTGAAAATTGTGGAATCTTCCCTTGAAAACTCCAAAAATTCGTTCTTATAAAAGGTGCTGTCTTTTATCATGACGTAAATTCCGAGCGTGTCAATGATGTGGTCTTTCTTCCAGTCAAACTCTTGAAACACAGGTTTTCCTTTTACAAAAGCCGCGTTTTTATGACCTTTTACGCTGAATTTTACCGTCTTTTTGTTGCCGTTGAAGTCTGTAAGTTCATATCTCATGTTGTGAACCTCGCCTTCTTTTACGATGACGGGGCGGCAGGTCTTGTAAATGTCCAAAAAGTTGCCGGGTTCGATGAAACTTTTCTGAATGTAACGGTTGTCGCTCTGAACCTCCGCATAATCCACAAAACTGTTGATATACCGCGACTTGTCAAAAGGAATGTTTTCCAATTCGGAATGGAAGACAAGTGTGTCGTTGTCAAAAAGCCTTACGCCTACAACGCCGCACGGACGTCCGCCGATGTCAAAAAAGTCAACCGCGTTGATTCCGAAACCTACGTGTCCGAAAGCCTCGATTGTACGGTTTTGAATCAGGTTGAGAGTGTAATATTTTTCGTTGACCGCTGAGGTGTCATCAAGCGCGTATACTTTTATGCCGTAGACGGTCGGAGCCTGGTGGTCGGCAACCTCGTCTAAAAATTCAAGCGGATTGAGGGCTGCGTCGGCTTTTGTGTCCCTGACTTCAAAATGAAGGTGTGGCCCGCCGGAAGAGCCTGTGTTGCCGGAATATGCGATGATTTCGCCTTTTTTGACCGGCAATTCGTCTTCTTTTGGAAAATAGTCGGCAGTAAAACTTTCGATACGGTACTGCTCTTTTCTGATGACAGAGTCGATTTTGGGCGCGTATTCGCTCAGATGTCCGTAAACTGTTGTATGTCCGTCATAATGAGTAATATACAAGCCGTAGCCGTAACCGTAGGGCGAGACTTTTATCCGCGAGACATAGCCGTCGGCAACGCTCTTGACGGGTACGCCTATAACGCCGCCCGTCGAAATGTCCAATCCGGCGTGAAAATGGTTCGGGCGCAACTCCGCAAACGACGCGCTCAAAACATTTTGAATGTCCATAGGAGAGGGGTATTTCTGCGCTTTTGCGCCGAAGTACCCCAAAATGCAAAATAAAAATATAAGTTTTGATTTCATTTACTCACAGATTTTAAACCAGTCAAAATCCGCGTATCCGCCTTCTTCTTTGGTAGAATAGTTGAAAAGCGCGAATCTCTGTCCCATAAAGTGGTCGAGACGGTATACCATTTGAAGTTTGCCGCCGAGAGGTTTCCATTCCAAACCGTCAACAGAATAGAAAAAGTTGGCAGTGTCGGCGCGGTCTTTGAAATCGCAGTCCGCTTTTAAATATACGGTATTGCTTTCAACAGCCGTGCTTTCAACCTCGTGCTGAACGCCGTTTAAAGAGTCCGTAGGCTGGTTGTCAACGATTGTGACAAAGTTTTTGCCGCCGTCTTTTTTTACGCCGATGTAGCCGAACTGTCCCGCCAAAAGCGCAAGACCTGCAACATCGCCGTCTTTTAAGTTGGTAACGTCAAGACATACCGAGCCGGAGCATTTAGGACCGAAAGTTCTCTGTGTCAACATGTTGCGGCATTGTGTAAAAATACTGTCAATTCTGCCGGTTTTCAGTCTCAAAAAGCCCTGACGTTCTGAGAGCGACCATAATTCGTTGACGGGATTGTGATTCCACTGCCAAACGAGTTTGAGTTTCTCTGACGAAAAATCGTCGCTGTCCACGATGCCGGGAATAAGGCTTTTGTTGACCGGAAGAGCCAGTGTGTCAGGAACTTTGCCGTTAACACCCAAAACAGGCCAGCCGTCTTTCCATTCAACGGGTACGAGGTAGGGAATACGTCCTACCGCGCCTCTGTCGCCGAAAAGATATGCAAACCAGCGTCCGTCGGGAGTGTCAACAAGACCGCCCTGTGCAACGCCTTGGTCTTCAAGCAGAACTTTGCCCTCGTAAGGTCCGAAAATGTTGTCGGCGCGGTGGCAGACAACGGTGCGCATTCCGCCTTTGGGCCAGATAATGTTGAAAAGGTAGTATTTGCCGTCAATTTTGAACATCTGGGAGCCTTCCGCGTTGAGCATCATTTTTTCTTTGCCGCCCGCAGGTAGTCCGCCGTCTTCGATTAAAACTTTTTCGCTTTCAGGCTTTATGCCGCTGAAATCAGGCTCTATTTCGCGGATTGAAAGCCGTCCGTTGCCGTTAATCATATAAATGTGTCCGTCGTCTTCAAATACGATTGTGTGGTCGTGAAGCGAGGGAGCAAATTCGTGTCTTTCCCATTTGCCGGTCTCAATGCTGTCCGTTAAGAAAAAATATGTCTTGTTTGTAACCTGGTCAAAGGTGCTGACGAAGAATTTTTTGCCGACTTTGCGTATGCAACTTGCCCACGAGCCTCTGCCGTAGGTGTTTTTGCCGTTTTTGAGGGTTGTTTCGTCCATTGTGCCGAGGGTGTCGTAACAGTAACTTACGATTTCCCAGTTAGAAAGGTCTTTTGACCGCATGACGGGAACGCCGGGGTTAAGGTGCATCGTCGTGCTTGTCATGTAATAGTATCCGCCGTTTCTAATCATTGAAAGGTCCGGAACATCAGACCAGATGACCGGATTTGTGCAGCCGGATTCATAAACCGGGGCTGCTTGTTTGTTTTGACAGGAGTAAAGTGCGAGACCCGCCGAAAGGAGTCCGATTGATAAAATTTTACGTTTCATTTTTTTTAAAAATTATTTTTGCGCGAAATTATCAGTTTTTGTTTAATATAACAAATTTTTGCGCTTTTTTGAAACATAAAGATAAAATTTTGAAACAAAAAAACATTGAATTTGTTTTATATTTACATAACTTTGCAAAGTAATTGTTAAATTAGTCAAAAAAAATATAACATGAAAAGATATTTTCTGTTTTCTCTTTTGTTTGTGCTTTCCGCTTTTGTCACAAAAGCACAGAATCCGAACTTTCACATTTATTTGTGTTTCGGACAGTCCAACATGGAAGGCAACGCCCGGATCGAAGATCAGGATTTGAAAGGCGTTTCCCCGAGGTTCAAGATGATGGCCGCCGTTGACGACAGTCAGCGCGGCAGAAAAAAAGGCAACTGGTATCAGGCTCTTCCGCCTCTCTGCCGTCAGAATACGGGTCTTACCCCCGCTGACTATTTCGGCAGAACGCTTACCGAAAACCTTCCCGACAGTATCAGCGTCGGCGTGGTGATGGTTGCAATCGGCGGTATTGACATCAAAGGCTTTATGCCCGACTCAGTAGAAAATTACGCAAAAAACAAGTCGCCGCACTGGATGAAAGGAATGTTGGCGGCATACGATAACAACCCGTACAAAGCACTTGTGGAATTAGGTAAACTCGCTCAGAAAGACGGTGTGATAAAAGGTGTTTTGTTGCATCAGGGCGAGACTAACACAGGGGATAGAATGTGGCCGGAATATGTTAAGACGGTCTATGACAGGCTTCTCGGAGACCTAAACCTTAAACCAGAAGAAGTACCCTTGCTTGCCGGAGAAGTCGTTATCGCGGACGGTAAAGGCCTGTGCAGAAGTATGAACGCTATTATCGACGATTTGCCGAAAACGCTTCACACCTCTCACGTCGTATCGGCGGAAGGCCTTACCAATGCCGCAGATAATCTTCACTTTGACGCAGCCGGTTACAGAGAACTCGGCAAGCGTTACGGTGAAAAAATGCTGTCGCTCTTGGGCTACGAAGTCTACAAGGAGGTAAAAATCCCCGAAGACGCCAAAACCGCCGAAAACGCTGTTCCGGGCAAGAAATTCCCGATGGTGGACTCTCACAACCGCGCTTATTTCCAAATCAACGCGCCTAACGCAAAAACGGTTCAGACCGATATTTGCGGCAAAAAATACGATATGGTAAAAAACGACAAAGGAAGTTGGACTTGTGTTACAGACTCTCTTGCACCGGGTTTCCACTATTATTTTATGTTGGTTGACGGTGTTCAGGTTGTAGACCCGAATGTGGACACTTATTTCGGCTGCAACCGTCTGGCAGGCGGCATCGAAATTCCCGAAGGCAAAGAAGGCGACTATTACCGTCCGAGAAAAGACGTTCCCCACGGTCAGGTTCGCTCGTTCCAGTATTATTCCAACGCAAAACAAGAATGGCGCAGAGCAATGGTTTATACTCCTGCAAGTTACGAAACCAATTTCAAGAAAAAATATCCCGTGCTTTATCTTCAACACGGTATGGGCGAGGACGAAACCGGCTGGACAAAGCAGGGATTCGCACAGAATATTCTCGACAACTTAATCGCAGAAGGCAAAGCCGTTGAAATGATTGTGGTTATGGAAAGCGGCGACGTAAAAGCACCGTTTGATTTCCGCAACGGCGGTCCCAACACGGCAGAGCGCAGCACATACGGCGCATCTTTTTATAAGGTGATGATTGAGGATTTGATTCCGCAGATTGACAAGAATTTCCGCACTTTGAGCGACAAAAAACACCGCGCTATGGCTGGCTTGTCCTGGGGCGGACATCAGACTTTTGACGTAGTTTTAACGCATCTTGACATGTTCTATTACATGGGCGCGTTCAGCGGTGCGATTTTCGGTCTTGACGCAAAACAAAACTACGGCGGCATATTGTCAAGGGCTGACGAGTTCAACAAGCAGATAAAATACATGTTTCTCGGTATCGGAAGTCAGGAAAATTTCGGAACCGACAAACTCGTTGAGCATTTAAAGAGTTTCGGCGTTAATCCGCAGTATTACGTTTCGCCCGACACACATCACGAATGGCTCACATGGCGCAGATGTCTGAAAGAGTTCTTGCCGAATATTTTTAAATAGTATTTACTGACATATTGACACTATAAAAAAAGTTAAGCCGGTCTTTTAAAAGCATTTTTTTTAAAGACCGGCTTATTTTTAGGTGTGTTAACTACAATCATTTTTAATGTTAAATAAATGTTTCGTAAAACGGATATTTTTTCTATTTGAAACAAAAATACAAAAAAATACGGCATTTTGTTACTAAAATGTAAACTTTTGAAACATTCAGATTAGTCTGTCTAAGGTTTTTGTGTTAATTTCACACTGCAAAAAAATACAAAAGGATTGTTAAATTTTTTAAAAAAGCGGAGGTAAAGAAAAGTAATGAAAGAAACTTAAAACAAATTATTTTTCGGATTATGACAATTTGTCAGCCCGGAAAGAATTAAAGAAAAACATTAAAACATAAAAAGGTATTTTAATTTAATCTCAATTTTTTATTTTTTATGAAAGACAAGTTAAACAGAAAAGTCTGCCCTCGTGGTATGAAGTCATTTCTGATGACAATGCTGCTGACATTGTTCTTCGGAGTGCTTTCGGCTCAGGCGCAGACCAAGCAAATCACGGGAACGGTTACCGACGAAGCCGGAGAACCGTTGCCGGGTGTTACCGTGATGGTGGAAGGCACCACCTCGGGTACGATTACCGATTTGGACGGTAAATATCAAATTTCCGTTCCTGACGGTGCAAAACTCGTTTTCTCGTTTATCGGTTACGAGACGATTACGATGGATGCTGTCAACAATTTGAAAGTTACTCTTCCGGAGGAGACCTCTGAGATCGAAGAGGTTGTTATTGTCGGTTACGGACAGCAGAAAAAAGCCTCGGTTGTCGGTGCAATTACGCAGGCCAATTCCGAAACCTTGCAGCGTGCAGCCGGTGTTCCCGATTTGGGTCAGGCTCTTACCGGTAATCTTCCCGGTCTTGTTACAATGCAATCCACCGGTATGCCTGGTGAAGAAAACCCCGATATTGTTATTCGTGGTTCAAGTTCATGGAACTCAAGCGCACCATTAGTGTTGGTAGACGGTATCGAACGTCCTATGAACAGTGTAGATGTATCGTCTGTTGCAAGCATCTCTGTATTGAAAGACGCTTCTGCAACTGCAATCTACGGTGTCAAAGGTGCTAACGGCGTTATCATCATCACAACAAAACGTGGTAGTGAAGGTCGCGCCCAAATCAATGCATCTTTCTCTTCTACCATGAAGACAGTCAGCAAACTTCCTGGTAAGTATGATTCTTACGATGCGTTAATGGCTCGTAATACGGCTATTGAAAACGAACTTAGTCTTAATCCTGAAAGTTGGAACAAGATTGAAAATCAATTGTTTATTAACAACTACCGCAATCAGGATCCTAATGCCCGCGATGAAAAAGGCAATCTTATCATTGAGCGTTACCCGAATATCGATTGGCAAGACTACCTTTTTAAAAACCAGGCAATGGCATACAACGCCAATGTGAACATTTCTGGTGGTAGCAAGTTTGTACGTTATTATTCTTCTATCGACTGGACAAACGAGTCAGACCTTTTTAAACGTTTCGAAAACAACAGAGGATACGAATCAGGTTATGCATACAACCGTATTAACGTGCGTTCAAACCTTGACTTCAACATTACCAAGACTACGGTTTTGAAAACCAACCTCGCCGGAAGCGTAGGTATGCAGAATACGCCTATGGCCAATACCGGTTATTCTAACCTTGGCGAGTGGGCTCTTTCACAACAGTGGGCCGGTGTTTATGGTATTCCTTCTAATGCTTATTATCCTCAATATGAAGACGGTGCATGGGGTAACTATGACGTGTTCGGTATCAAAAACGTAAGCAACGGTGCTCAGTCAATGGCATACGGCGACGGTACAAACCGTACTACAACTACCAATATTGCTACCGACGTTATTTTGGAGCAGGATTTGAAATTCATTACCAAAGGTCTTTCACTTACCGGTATGATATCTTGGGACAACCGTTTCACCGAAAAAGAGCGTGGTATTGTGGATAGATACAACAGCCCCTTGGTCAAAAATATTGATCCTCATACAGGAGAATCTTTTTACGAACCTACCGACGGATATGACAAAACAAACCGTTACGATTTTTCAGACCCCGTAGATTGGAGTACCAACGGCGGTAATGTAAACCATTGGACTGCTCCGCCGTACAAAAATCTTAACTATCAGATCCGTTTGAACTGGGATCGCTCTTTCGACAAACATAACATTACTGCAATGGGCTTGTTTGAACGTCAGGAGCAGACCAACGGCTCTGAAATTCCGCGTTTGAGGGAAAACTGGTGTTTCCGTTTTACCTACAACTGGAACAACCGTTATTTCTTTGAATACAACGGTGCTTACAACGGTTCTGAGAAATTCTCTGAGGACAACCGTTTTGCATTCTTCAATTCAGGTGCTCTCGGTTGGACGGTTTCCAATGAGGCCTTTATGAACAGTCTCCGTGAAAGCGGCATAATAGAACACTTGAAAATCCGTGCTTCTTATGGTGAAATCGGTGATGACTCTTATGGTGCATGGGACAACAGCAAACGTTGGCTCTATGTTTCAACATGGGGTACGGGCGGTTCTGCATATATGAACGAAATGCACGGCGGTTGGAGCGGCAACGACAACAAGAGTATCTACAATTATTATTACGAAGGTACTGTTGGTAACGAAGATGTACACTGGGAAGTTGTCCGCAAGTTTAATGTAGGTGTTGATTATTCTTTCTTAAAAGGTATGTTCATGGGTAACTTTGATATCTTCCGTGACCGTCGTACTGACATTCTCATCGGCGGTGGCGATCGTACTGCTGTTCCCCGCTACTTGGGTATGGCTGCACCTACGGCAAACCTCGGCGAAGTAAAAACCAAAGGTTATGAGGTTGAACTCAAATTCAACAAAGATATTCCCGCAGTCAAAGGTTTGAACGTATGGGCTAACCTCAATATGACACACGCTGAAAATGAGGTTATTAAAAAAGAGGACAGCGAATTGTTGCCTTCATACCGTAAACAAGCCGGATTTGCTATCGGTCAAACAACTTCACAATTGAGTAACGGCTTTATGCAGACTTATGATGACATATATGCAAGCCCGCAGTTTGATACACAGGATAACTTCAAACTTCCCGGCGATTATTACTATGTGGATTTTAACGGCGATGGTGTTATCAACAGCGATGACAGAGCACCCGTCTATTATTCTAATGTGCCTCAAAACACTTACAATGCAACTTTGGGTGTTAGCTACAAAGGTTGGAGTGCATTCGTTCAATTCTATGGCGTAACCAATGTAACCCGTGATGTTTCACTTAGTTCTTTTGGTCTCGATCACTTGGACAATGTTTACGATACTGGAACTTGGTGGGCAGAAGACCATGACAACGCTGATGTCGTAACACCCCGTTATCTTACTTCTGATGCCAACAGACCTGGTACTCAGTTCCTTTATGATGGTTCATATATACGATTGAAAAATGCCGAAATTTCTTACACATTCAACTCTTTGAAAGTAGGCCGTTATAAATTCAACAATGTGAAGATTTATCTCAACGGCAACAACCTTTGGGTTTACACAAGGATGCCTGATGACCGCGAATCGAACCTTTCCGGTGTGGGCTACCAAGGTCAGTATCCTACTGTCAAGAGGTTTACTTTAGGTTTGAAATTCTCACTTTAATAAATAGTATAATTTAAATTATGAAAAAATTTATCAATATAATGTCGGTGGCGTTGGCTTTGTCGGTGTCGGTCGGTTTTTCAAGTTGTACTGACTATCTCGACAAGGAGCCGGATTCCGATGTCTCTACAGAGGCTCCCTTTCAAAATTTTAAAAATTTTCAGGGTTTCGTAGAGGAAATATACAACAGCATTCCTCATAAGATAGGCAATTATTGGGAGACAGCTTTCAACTGGGGTGAAGACGAGTATGTAAACCCTGCAGGTTCTCACCTTTTGACACGTCCTATGGACAACGGTAACTTCCGCGCATGGTTTGGTGAAGGCGGTGCTTGGGGCGGCAGTTATTTCTACCATGGCGGCGACGAAGATTACCGTAGTGGCGACCGTATGAAACACCACATCTATTCGGCTGCTTTTTACAATATCCGTAAAGCAAACCTCGGTCTTGCCAATATGGACTTGCTTACTGATGCTACCCAAGAGCAGAAGAACGCTATTATGGGACAATTGCTTTTCTTCCGTGCATGGTGGCATGAGGAAGTTATGATTTACATGGGCGGTATTCCTTATATTGACCAGGTACTTGACGGTACTGAGAAGTTGCCCCGCCCGACATTCCAGGAATGTGCAAAAAGAGCGGCAGAGGATTTTGGCGAGGCAGCCAAGTATCTGCCTGACAACTGGGATAATTCGTCGGCTGGTACTGCCACATTGGGCAAAAACAATATCCGTATTACCAAGTCTACTGCTCTTGCTTATCAAGGTAAGATGTTGCTTTATGCTGCAAGCCCCCTTGCAACAAACGGTGCTCAGGTTGGTGGTGGACAAACATATAGTTACGATACAGAACTTGCAAAAGCGGCTGCCGAGGCTTTGGGTCAGTCAATAGAACTTATAGAAACCGGCAAGACTCCTTATAAATGGGCAGAATACAACTACGCTTCTGTTAAGGATCTTACCGACCACAAACAGTCGTCTGACAACAGTTACGATGATATTTTTTATACCATCGATGCTAACTGTAAGCAACCTGGTGCTAAGGAAGCTATGATGCGTGGCACTCCGTTTAGCCAATTAAACGCTGCCGACTGGGGATTTGCATGTACTTGGGGTCCTCAGTTAGACAACTTGTGCCAGTCATCAACAATCAATATGCCTACAGCAAATTATGTTGATTATGCTTACGGTATGAAAAACGGACTTCCGTTAAGCGACCCCGAATCCGGCTGGGATAAAACTCACCCGTTTAAAGACCGCGATCCGCGTTTCTATCACGACATCATTTTTGACGGTGTCAGATATATTCTTGCTGATGTGAAAGGTACCAACCATGAGTATTTGGCGTATGCAACTCTGTACACCGGAGGCGCAATGCGTGACGAAACTCAGGCGAGCCGTACTGGATATTTTGAACAGAAACTTGTTCCACATCAGGCTAACTCTGACGACAAATGGTTGAGGAGTTCCCGTCTGGCATGTTATGTTCCTTATATGCGTATTGCTGATGTCTACTTGATGTATGCAGAGGCTGGTTCGGCAGCATCAGGCTGCTCAAACAGCACTTACAAGGCAAGTTCATGCAGTCTTACTGCTGTTGACGCTGTCAACAAAATCCGTGAAAGAGTTGGCGTGGATCCTGTATCGGGTAAATATCTTTCCGGAACTGACTTTATGGACTGTGTACGTCGTGAACGCGCCTGCGAACTTGCATTCGAGGGTTTCCGTTTCAACGACCTCCAACGCTGGTTGCTGCTCACCGAGGCTCCTTATACAGAGAAGCGCGCAGCGTCGTTTACTCGTGTAGAAAACGACGAATGGTATACTAAAAATGACCCGTCGGAAGCTGAAGTAAAAGACTATAATCTTGATGACTTGATTATCAAGCGCAACTATACGTCAAAACATTACTGGTTCCCGTTTATGGACAATGATGTTTACCTGTATAAAGACTTCCCCCAAAATCCGGGTTGGTAGCATTTAGAAAATTGTAAATTGATTTTTATTGAAAATTTTTAGGATAAAATGAAAAAATTGACAAATATATTGGTTGCTTGTTCACTTGCCGGTTTTCCGCTCAGCGCGGGTGCGGTTGATGCCGCTTCTGCTGTGGAAATCACATCAGATGTGAACGACAACATCACCGTTACGGGAAAAGTGAAAGCCCAGGACGGTACGCCGTTGCCGGGTGTTTCGGTAGTGCTCAAAGGCACTACTGCCGGCACAATCAGCGACTCGGAAGGCGTATTTTCCATTTCAGTTCCCGATGATGGAACTTTGGTATTCTCTTTCGTCGGTTACAAATCAAAAGAAGTTCCGGTGGGAGGCAATACAGACCTTGGAACCGTTACTCTTGAATTGGAGGGAGAAGATTCTGAAGGTTTGGTGCATATCGCGTTTAGAGACGAAAAAGCCGATGAAATCTTGGGCGGCGTATCTTACGTAAATGTTCAGGACATTATTGACAAAAACTACTTTACCTATACGATGGACAACCTCTACACATTTGTAAGCGGCTACAACGGTGGCAGTGTATGGGGTTATTCTGAGGTTTTGGCAATAGTGGACGGTGTTCCTCGTTCTTTGGATAATGTAATGCCTTCCGAAATAGAAAGCATTACTTTCTTAAAAGGTGCGCAGGCAGTGGCATTGTATGGAAGCCGTGGTGCTAATGGTGCGATACTTGTTACCACCAAACGCGGCAAGGAGCAGGAGATGAAAATTTCGGCGCGTGCAAACACCGGAATTTATGTGGACAAGGTTTATCCCGAATATCTCGGCGCAGCCGAATATATGAACTATTACAATCAGGCCCGTAAAAATGACGGTCTCACTCCGCTCTACTCTGACGAGGATATTTACTATACCTCTACCGGCGACAATCCTTACCGTTACCCGGATGTGGATTTCTATTCTTCCGACTATATCCGCAAGATTAGCAACCGCACCGATGTAACAGCAGAAATCAATGGTGGTAGCAAGTTTGCTCGTTATTATTCTAATGTAAGTTACTACACAGCCAACAGCAACCTTAAATTTGGTGAAGGAGAAAACCTCGGTACCGACCGTTTCAATATCCGAGGTAACGTTGATATGAACTTCAACGAATATATTTCGGCAGCCGTTGACGCAAACGTAACTATGTACAACAGCAAGGGATACGTGGTTAACAGTGCAGATTATTGGAGTGCGGCATCTTCATGGCGTCCCAACAGGGTTTCTCCGTTTATCCCGACCTCGCTGATTAGTGAATATGCAACAGAGGCTCAGGAACTTATAAAGTTGGAAGATAATATATACGACGGTAAGTTCTTGGCTGGTAGTACAACCGATCAAAATAATGTTTTCGCCGATCTTTTGTACGCTGGAAAAACAAAATCAACCATCAGACAGTTTCAATTTGACCTGAGACTTGATTTTGACCTCTCTCAGTTGTTGAAAGGTTTCTCTTTCCATACACAGGCTTCTATGGACTATAATACTGCATATAACACAAGTTTTACTGACAAATATGCAGTATATGCTCCGCAATGGACTAATGTTAATGGTAAGGATGAAATTATCGGTCTTGAAAAAATTAATGAGGATCAACATTCTGGTGTTCAAAACATTAGCGCAAGATACAACAACCGTACGACTGCATTCTTCGCTCATTTTGACTACAATCGTATATTTGGTTCTCATACAGTAAATGCTATGTTGCTTGCCAACGGTTTTCAAATTGAAAACTCAGGTGAATATCACCACGTAGCCAACGCCAACTTAGGTTTGGATGTTCACTACGATTTCGACAAACGCTATTTCGCCGCATTTACTGCTGCAATGCCGTATTCCGCAAAATTGGAGGAAGGTTCGCGTGCCGGATTCTCTCCTTCGCTTTCTTTTGGTTGGAATATTTCCAATGAAGATTTCTTCAATAAGGGACTTATCAGCAGTCTTATGCTTAGCGTCAGCGCAAGCGATTTGAGTCAGGATGTTGATATTGATGATTATTATATGTATCTTGGTGCATACGCAACAGGCGGTTATGTATCTTGGGGTAATAGCGGCAGTCAACCTGGTTTCCAGAGCAAAAATGCCGACAATCCTGACTTCGGATATGTTCATCGCAAAGAACTTTCTACAAACTTGCGTCTTGGCATGATGAATAATAGTCTTACATTCGACTTCTCGGCTTATACAAACCTTACAACAGGTCTGATATATCAGCCGACGGGAGCATATCCCTCGTATTTCAACTACAACGGTTCTAACTTTATTCCCAACCTCAACTATAATGACGATTTGCGCCGCGGTTTTGACCTGGCAATCAACTATCGTACAAAAATCGGAGAGGTTAATTTTGGCGCAGGTCTCAATTTTACATACGTAAATGTTAAAGCCAACAAGCGCGACGACTCACAGTATGAATACGAATACCAGCATCGTGAAGGCACTGCCCTCAACGCTCACTGGGGATATGAATGTTTGGGATTTTTCCAAGACGAAACCGACATCGCCAACT
The DNA here is from genome assembly GCA_017535325.1 of Bacteroidales bacterium. Classification (GTDB taxonomy): domain Bacteria; phylum Bacteroidota; class Bacteroidia; order Bacteroidales; family UBA3824; genus UBA3824. The sequence goes on from JAFXUC010000029.1 coordinate 105,758, forward strand.
CTCCTGACCAGAGTTCTTTCGGTGCCACAATCAAACCCGGCGACCTTAAATACAAAGATCAGAACGGCGACGGTATAATTGACAACAAGGACATTGTAGATCTTGGTGAGGTTAACGGCTGGGCGTATGGTGCTCCTTACGCTATGGGTGTCAACCTTTCTGCTTCGTACAAAGGATTCACACTTTATATGTTGGGTATTGGTCAAACCGGATATTCGTCACTCTACAACAATAGTTACTACTGGCCTGCCGGCGAGGAAAAATATTCTGCCAACGTCCGCAGCGCATGGACTCCCGAAACTGCGGCTACCGCAGAGTATCCGCGTCTGACGACAGGGTCATCTGCAAACAACCGTCAGACATCCGATTTTTGGATGAAAAAAATCTCTCGTTTTGATCTCACGAGGGTTCAACTTACATACGATTTGCCCTCTACTATGTTCCAAAACATTGGTTTTATATCGGGCGTGTCGGTATATGTTAGCGGAAGCAACCTTGCTACCATATCCAAAGAGAGAGAAAAACTTACTCTCAATGTTGGCGCGGCTGCACAAACCCGTTTTTATAACTTAGGTGTTAAAGTTAACTTCTAAATTTTAATAAAGAAATGAAATTAAGAAAATCTTATATATTCCCGTTGTTTGCAGCAGCAGGTTTGTTGTGCGCGTGTGAAGACGTATTTGAACCCGCACCCGAAAACAAAAGCGAGCTGGAGGCAATCTACGACAGTCCAAGAAGGGCGCAGGGACTTATTGGCCAGGTTTATTCGATGGTAGACGGGTTGTACCCTTCTACTCCGCAGAGCGACTTGGCTACCGATGATGCGGTCTCCAACAAGACAAACAATTCTTATTCTGTCATAGCACAAGGCGGTTGGAAATCTGATTACAACCCCCTTTCAAGATGGGACAATTGTTATGCGGCTATCAATTATTGTAATATTTTTCTCGACAATGCCGATAAAATTACTTGGGTAAAAGCCGATGATGTTTTAAATAAATATTATTCAGATCGTTTCAAGGCTGAGGCATACGCATACAGGGCAATTTTCCATTACAAACTGCTTGAGGCTCACGCAGGTATGGTGGGAGGTACTCTTATGGGTATTCCTATTCATGACAAGGCTGAAAGTGACGGTAATTTTATTCAGACTCGTTCTACGTTTAAGGAATGTGTTGATTTTATTATGAACGACTTCAACACTGCCCTCAAATATCTTCCCGCACAATTCGGAGATATAGAATCTCAGGATGATGTGCCGGAAAATATCAAACAGATTATGGGTGATGGTAAAGGCGAAGTTAATCTTAGCAGTTACAACCGTGTATACGGCACACAGAATATTGGTAAAATAGACGGCACTATTATCAAGACCATAAGATCTCAGTTTGAATTTATGGTTGCCTCGCCGGCATATCAATCGGCTAATACCGGTATTGACTGGTCTGTTGCCGCACAAGATGCTGCAAAAGTATTAGCCGATGCTGGCAAAACAGCCTCCTCTATGGATAAGGACGGATGGTTCTGGTTTGACGATTCACGTGTGGACAATTTTAAGCCGTTGGAAGGCAAGTCAACCCACGGTGAAGTTTTGTGGCACAATTATAGTGAAAACGAAAACCGCAGCCTCGAATCCGATTGTTATCCTCCGTCTATTTATGGCGGCGGCGACATCAATCCTACACAAAACCTTGTTGATGCATTCCCGATGGAAAACGGTTATCCTATTACCGACGTGACCAACAGCGGTTATGACAAAAACAACCCCTATGCCGGACGTGATCCCCGTCTTAAAAAATACATTTTGGTTAACGGCGATGTGTTAGGCAACAACAGCAAAACCATATCCGTGGTGATGCCCGCTACCGGCGAAAGCAACATTGATGCCAACAATCAGGAAAACGGAAAGTCTACAAAAACAGGTTATTACCTTAAAAAACTTCTCCGTTCAAAAGGTGTGAACTTGGATCCTTCGTCCGGAGTAAATGCTAAGCACCTTGTTGCACGCATACGTTACACTGAAATTTTCCTGAATTTTGCCGAAGCCGCCAACGAGGCGGTAGGTCCCAAGGCTTTGGTAGGTGATGCATCCTTCTCTGCATACGATGTCATTAAGGCAATCCGCGAAAGGGCAGGCATTACCGACACAAGGTATTTGGACGAGTGTGCCGGCGACAAAGACAAGTTCCGCGAACTTATCCGCAATGAAAGACGCCTTGAACTTTGTTTCGAGAACAAGCGTTTTTGGGATTTAAGACGTTGGATGGTGGAACTTCCGCTGCTTAACGAAAATGCAAATGGCGTTACAATTACGGAAAACGCAGACAAAACACTCAATTTTACATATAGTGAAGTTGAGAGACGTGATTACAAGGATTACCAGTACTATGGACCGATTCCATACTATGAGTGCTTGAAATTTTCTGAACTTACTCAAAACACCGGCTGGTAATTGTTTAATAATTTATAGAAAATAAAGATTATCGGGGTTGTCCCAAAAGACAGCCCCTTTAATAAAAAAATGTTAAATAACACAAATGTTTATTGAAATGAAAAATTTGTACAAATATATTTCAGTTTCTTTGTTGGCGTTTGCGGGATTAAACTCCTGCAAAAACGCTGACAAAGATTTTGAAGATTATGAAGGCGGCGTATCTGTTTACTTTGCCTACCAGACTCCGATAAGGACTTTGGTCATGGGCGAAGACACCTACAATACCGACCTCGACAATGCCCACATGTGTAAAATATCTGCTACTATGGGCGGCGCATACAAAGGCAAGAATATTACCGTAAACGTAGAAAAGGACGAATCGCTTCTTACTAACCTTTATTTTAAAGGCGGCGACAAAATTGAGTCTATGCCTGAAAATTATTACTCTCTGTCTTCTACAGCTATGAATTTTGACGGCAAAATGACAGGCTCAATTACAGTAAGTCTTGCAGATGCGTTTTTTGAAGACGAAAAAGCCGTTACAGGCGGTTATGTAATACCTTTGGTTATCACCAGCCAGAGCGGTGCTGACCATATTAATACAGGTAAATATGATGAGAGTGTGTATTCGTCAGCTCCGCAACGCACCAATACTGACGCGTGGAAGGAAGCACCGAAAGACTACACATTGTTCTGCATCAATTACATCAGCAAATATGAGGGCTATTTTATGCGCCGCATTACAAGTATCAATGGAAAGGACTCTATTCACGTGGTTGCACTGCCCGAACTGCCCGATTATCCTGTCGCAGTAGGCGATTTCCGCTATCAGCAGGGCAACGACTCTATTCGCAGGTATTATATCAGAAACGCCAACGAGCCTATTGTAAATACCAAGACTGTAAACCTCAACAAGGTAACATACGTTGCAGGTCTTGACGGAACTAATTACAATCTCGTTCTTGACTTTGCAACAGGAATGGTATCTGCTCCTGACGGTGCGTCTTACACCGTTGAGAATGGCTCTTGCGTGTACAAAGACCATTCTGAAACGAAGGCGTGGGGCAACAAAGACCGCGACGGATTGTACCTCGATTATACCGTTATAGACGGCGAGAAAAAAATCCCCGTAAAGGAGACCCTCGTTTTGCAGCGTAGGGGCGTAGTTCTCAATACTTTTGAAACAGAAATCAAATAACGAAATCATTATGAAACAATATAGATATTATTATTTGGCGGCACTTTCGCTGGGACTTTTGTCTTCTTGTGCCGACGATTTGACTCAGAATATGCCTGTCGAGAGCGTTCCGCTCTCTGTGCAGGTGATGGAGGAATTGAAAAATCTTGAGCCTTTGAAGTCATACAAGACGGCTTCCAATATGTCGCAGGATTTTAAAGTCGGCGGCGCGGTTTCTGCCGGGGAGTTCGCAAAAGGCGGCAATGTAGGTGCTTTGGCGGCTGCTAACCTTGACGAGATTACCACTAAAACAGAAATGTTGTATGGTAGTTGCATAGCAGACGACGGTACAATGGATTTTAGCAATGTCAATACTTTGGTTGATGCTGCAAAAAAAGCAAATGTAGGCGTTTTTGGTTCTGCTCTTGTTTGGAACTCGAACCAAAGACCGAATTATTATCAGGCTCTGTTTGAAAAAAGAGACGAAGAGATAAAAGAGGAAAAAAAGAAAGAACGCGAAGCAAGGGGAGGACAGACCGTTCAGGGTAGTGTTACGGATCTTGAAGCATCCCAGTTTGATAAAGTTTCTTGGCGTCCTGATGGCATAGCGGATAAAATTACTTTTAATGACGGTGTTATTGAAGTAAATAATCCTGAGGCTACCCCGAATTTTTGGGATGTGCAATACAATGTTGTCGGAGGTGTTAATACGAAAGCGGGTGTTAAATATACCGTTACTATTACAATGAAAGGTTCTACGGCAGGCAAAGCACATTATAAGGTCGGCAATTGGAGTGAAGGAAAAACTGGTGAAATTTCTTTTACTGATGATTGGTCGGATGTCGTAATTACAGGAACAGATTTCTTGGATATTGAGGGTGGATTCTTAATGTTGCAGCATGGAGATTTTGTAGGTACAGTTTACATTAAATCTGTAAAGATTGCTCATGAGGAAGAAATGATGATGCCAACAACCGAGGAAGTTGTAGATGTTGATGCAACTAAAATTACTGCATTGGCATGGGATGGAACAGGAGATAACGCTAATGTTACTTTTAATGACGGTGTTGTTGCTATTGAAACTCCTCAAGCGGCAGAAAACTTTTGGAATGTGCAGTATAATGTTGTCGGAGGTTTTAATACAAAAGCCGGTGTTAAATACGCAGTTGTTCTTAATATGAAAGGATCGTCAGCTGGTAAGGCTCATTACAAAGTCGGCAATTGGAGTGAAGGAAAAACTGGTGAAATTTCTTTTACTGATGATTGGTCGGATGTCGTAATCACAGGAACCGATTTCTTTGATATTGAGGGTGGATTCTTAATGTTGCAACATGGTGATTTTGTAGGTACTGTTTATATCAAATCTGTAAAGGTGCTGCATTATGAGGAAGTTAAAGATGATGAACCTGCAACTATAGAGAAAAACATTGTTGAAAACAGCGATTGTGAAGGCTCAGAAAACGGAAATTATGTACTCCGTATACAAGGTGCTGGTGGCGATGTTAACGCATCATTCACTGATGGCGGCAAAGACGGTAAATGTATTAAAATAGATGTCGCAGCAAAGACTGCTAATGCATGGGACAACCAGTTTTTTATTACAGTTCCTGATTATAAGGAGAAGTTTGATCCTACTGCAAATGTAACTCTTGTTATGGACGTAAAAGCGGCTGTTGCACAGAAGATTTCGGTTCAGACTCATGCTGCTGCGGGTGATTATACCGGCGGTTTTGGCGATATAAACGCAGAAACGGAGTGGAAAACCTTTACATTGAAGGGTTCTATGCCTAAACATGCAGAAAAAGGTCAGTCTTATTCTTTGGCTTTCAACCTTAACGACGGCGATGGTGTTACAAATACTTTCTATTTTGACAACATAAAACTTTTGGTAGAGGAAAAACTTCCCGCCGGAGAAATCGCTCCTGAGGAAAAAGCCGCTGTTCTTGTAAAGGCTATGGATTCATGGATTTTCAATATGATGGACAACACCTCTGGCTACGTAAAAGCATGGGATATTGTTTCTGATCCGCTTTCTGACGGCGCAGTACAGAAGGACGGTATTTACGGACTTCAAAGCACTGAAAAACCGAATACAAAGAAAGAATATAATGACGTATTCTTCTGGCAGGATTATCTCGGCGATGTAGATTATGTTCGTTATGCAGTATCGTCTGCCCGCAGACATTTTAAAGGTTCAAAAGAAGATTTGAAACTTTTCGTAAACGAGTACGGTCTTGACAGCGACGAGAAAAAATGTGCGAGCCTTGTAAACTGGGTTAACACATGGGAAAACGATACCGTAAAAATTGATGGTATCGGCGTTCAGTTGCATCTTAACTGTTCTACCGATGCATCGGCAAACGAGCAGACTTTGAGCAAAGTTTCGACTATGTTGCAAACTTTGTCCGGCACAGGTAAACTTATAAGAATTTCTGAATTGGACATCAACTTTGTTGACAATTCAGGTTCTTCAATCAAAGCAAGTGATGTTTCTGACGCAGACATCAATACTTTGGCTGCATTCTATACGTCAGTAATCAGGACTTATCTTGCAAATGTTCCTGCTGGACAGCAGTACGGCATTTGTCAGTGGTCTCTTACAGACGAGAACGGTTTGCCGAAAGGTCTTTGGACGGACAAATTCCTGCGTAAGCAGACGTTCAAAGGTTTTGCTGACGGTTTGAGCGGAAATTAGTCAAAACAGAAGCACAGTTAACTATAAGATCCGGCGTTTTCTGCTGCAAAAGCGGAAACGCCGGATTTTTTTATTCTATATTAATTTAACGTAATCAATCGGTAGAAAAAATGTTAACTTTATTTGATTAAACCGAAAATTGTTATTATCTTTGCAGCGTTAAATTTTACTATTCTGACGTTAAGAGCAATTTAATTTTACAGGTTATCGAAATTTTCTGATTAAAAATAAATCAATTTATAAAAAAGTACATAAATTATTATGAGAAATTTTTTCCTTTATTCCTTGGTTGCGGCTGCTGTTTTGGCAGGTTGCAGCAAAGAGGATAGCAAACCGGTCAATCCTTGGAATCCCAATGACGGTAAGGATACGTCTGCTGTTGAACCTACTCCGACGCCGACTCCTACTCCTGAACCGACTCCTACTCCGGAGCCTGTTCCCTCGGATTTTGACGGGTCTAAATTCTTAAAAGAGTATATTGACAGAGCAAAACATCCGATATTCAAGTTTTCGGGCGCGTTGGCCGTTAATGAATTTCACGCCAACACTAACGGCATAAAGGATACTGTTTCTGTGCATTTTGACGAAATAGTTGCAGGAAACGCCATGAAATACGGCTCTGTTGTTAACGGCAACGGTCAGATGAATTTCGACAACGTAAAGATGTTCTGTGCTGACGCAAAGGCGGCTAATCTTACTATTTACGGTCATACGCTCGCATGGCATTCGCAGCAACAGCCGGGCTATCTTTTGGGTCTTATGAAAGACAGAGTTGTTCAGGATCCGAACGCCGAACCCGTTGAAATAACCGACCTTTCTGTTGATTACAAGGGGATGTCCTCTTACAATATGTGGCACGGCGAGTTTCAAAATGCTGACAACAATGTTGATTACGATGTCAGGATTGAAAACGGACTTCTGCATTGCGTAAACAAAAAAGAGGCTAAGCTGTTTTACAGTGTGCAGTATTTTATCGCTGACAATATTCCGACCGAAACCGGCGGCAATTATGAGGTTACGTTAAAGATAAAAGCGTCTGAGTCCTGCAAAATCACCTTTGTAATGGGCGGCTGGTCAAAGACTTTCAATACGAAAATAGACGTTTCTGAAACTATGTCGGAAGTGAAGATTCCTGTTGAAAACCTTGCCGAGGGCGGCGGACATGTTATGTTGCAGTCCGGCGACTTTGTCGGCGATATTTGGGTTGAAAGCGTTAAAATCACGCATTGGGGCAGCGACAAGACCGTTCCGCTTACCGAAGAACAGAAACGCGACACCCTCAAATGGGCTATGGACAACTGGATTAAAGGCATGATGGAGGCAACTGACGGTTTTGTAACGGCTTGGGATGCTGTAAACGAGGCACTTTCTGGCGGTGACAAAGACGGCGACGGAATCTGCGACTTGCAGAATTACGAAAACAACAACATTTCCGACCCGTCAAATGTTTCGTCAGGAGTTTTCTATTGGCAGGCTTTCATGGGCGACCTTGAATATGTCCGCACTGTAATTGCCTCGGCAAGAAAGCATTACAAAGGAAATCCTGATGATTTGAAACTTTTTATCAACGACTACAACCTCGAAAGCGACTGGGACGACAACTGGAAAGTCAGAAGCCTTGTTGAATGGGTTAAAAGGTGGGAAGCCGACGGTGTAACCAAAATCGACGGACTCGGTACTCAGATGCACATCAGTTGCTACGAAAACGAACAGTTGCAAAAAAGTGCGGAAGACCATATCGTAAAGATGTTCCAGATAATGGCTAACTCCGGCAAACTCGTCCGTATCTCGGAACTTGACATGGGCTATGTCAGGGGCAGCAACAAATGGGCAGGTTCTATTGCAACAGAGCAGGTAACGGACGCAGAGCACAAAAAAATGGCTGACTTTTATAAGTTTATCATTAAAAAATATTTTGAAATAGTTCCCCAGGCGCAGCAGTACGGTATTTGTCAGTGGTGTCTTACCGACGCGCCGGGAAAGATAACCGATCAGGGCGGTTGGCGTAACGGTCAGCCCGTCGGTATCTGGACTTTAGGGTTCAAGAAGAGAAAGGAGGCTTACAGAGGCTTCGCCGAAGGTCTTGCTGAAAGGGATTAACAATGTAAACCAATTATAAAATGAAGAAAAAATTTTTTTTGATTTCGTGTTTAGCGGCGTTGTTTTTTGCCGCTTGCCACAAGGATGAGGACAAACCGGAGGTCAAGCCTTGGAATCCTGATGAAGGAAAGGATACCTCAACCGTTGTTCCTCCTCAGCCTGAACCGGTTCCTGACGGCAAGATGTCTGTTTTCCTGTGTTTCGGACAGTCCAACATGGAGGGCAACGCTGCTGTTGAGGAACAGGACAGAACCGGTATTCCCGACAATTTCAAGACGATGATTGTCGCAAACTGCGACGTTGAGCATTACGGTGCAAAGCGTTACACTTGGCGAAAGGCAGATCCGCCTTTGGCGCGTTTTACTACGGGGCTTACTCCGGCTGACTATTTCGGACGTAAGGTCGCTTCAAAACTTCCTTCCGGCGAAAGGGTAGGAGTGGTGATGGTTGCAATCGGCGGTGCGTCAATTGAGGCCTTTGAAAAAGAGACTTGTGAGGCTTACTGCAACAAGTCCGACCATGCCGACTGGTACAAGGCTTATCTCAAAGAGTATGACAACAACCCTTACAAAACGCTTATTGACGCTGCGAAAGAGGCTCAGAAAAGCGGTGTTATCAAAGGTATACTTCTTCATCAGGGAGAGACCAACAACACTGATCCGACATGGCCGGAACGTGTAAAGAAAATTTACGACAACATTATTGCCGACCTTGGTCTTAATCCGCAGAATTGTCCTCTGCTTGCAGGAGAAATGCTGCGTCAGGAGAACGGCGGAATTTGCTACGGTCATAATGAAGTTATCGCTAAACTTCCCGATGTTTTGCCTAATTCTTACGTTATTTCGTCCGAAGGCTGTGAAGGCAACGGTCAGGACGGTTTCCATTTCAACGCCGAAGGTTACAGAATCTTAGGTGAAAGGTACGCTTCAAAAATGCTTGCTCTTATGGGTATAGCCTCTGACGGCGAGTATGTCGGATTTCATGTTGAAGGACGTTTCTTGAAAGATATGAACGGACAAATTGTCAACCTTCACGGTTTCGGACAGACTTATAGTCCGTGGTTCAACGAGCAGGGAACTAAATGGAACGGCGAAGATGTTGAGGGTTGTCTAAAATACAATCAGGGACTTATCCGCGACATTATGGACGCCGGCTGGGAAATGACATGGATGCGTCTTCACATGGATCCGCATTGGACGGTTAAGCAAAACAGTGGTTATAACGGCGAGGCTGTGGCTCATCTGTATTTCGACGAGACAAGGTTTAAAAAATATCTTGACGAGGTTTTTGTCCCGATGACGAAATTTTGTATTAACAATTATAAATTGGCTGTTGTAATGCGTCCTCCGGGAGTTTGCGGCGATGGAGAATTAAAATACGGTGATGATTATCAAAAGTATCTGTTAAAAGTTTGGGGTATAGTTTCATCTCATCCGTATCTTAAAAATAATCCGTATGTTATGTTTGAACTCGCTAACGAGCCGGTTAGGTTTAATGGCGGCGACGAGAAGTACAGCAAGTATTTTCAGGACGTAGTAGACCTTATCCGCACTAACTGCGAAAACGTAGTTTGGGTTCCTGGGCTTGCATATCAGCAGGATTACAAGGCTTTTGCCAATTATCCGATAAAAGGCAAGAATGTCGGTTATGCGGTTCACTGTTATCCGGGTTGGTACGGTTCGCCGGCACAAGTCAGTGCTGAGGAGTTCAACACTCCGCTTGACGGAAACGAGGAAAAATTCCGTGCGGGTTTTGCTGCAAACGTAGGCTGTGTTGCAAGTTTCGCGCCTATTATTATAACGGAGATGGACTGGTCTCCGCACGAGTACAACGAAAACCATCACGTTGCGTGGGGAAGTTCTACAACCTCGGCTTTCGGCGAGCCTTTCAAGAGAATTGCTGACGAGTACGGAAACGTCAGTTGGATGATTTTTACTTCACCGCATCTTTTGGCTAAATACAAAAATCATTCAAGTCTTGACGAAAGGTCGCAGAAATTTCTTGAAGATCCGGAGGCTTGTCCTACGGCGGCTTACAACTGGTACAAAGAATATGCCGGCGGCGAGGTCAGTCATGGAAAGGTTACAGGAATTGAGGTTTCTGCTCCTAATGCCGTAATGCAGGGTGCGTCGGTACGCATAAATGTGAAACTCAAATACGAGGACGGTTACAAAATTGCCACGACTGACGGACTGAGTTTTGAAATTGCTGACGCTGCTGTTCTTAAAGACTTGGGCGAAGGACGTTTTTCTGCCGAGACTATCGGTGAAACAACTGTGAAAGTAACCTGCGGTGATTTTTCTGAGGACGTAAAAATCAGTGTTGTAGGGCTGTTTGATTTGGCGACCTTCAATCCGAGCATTTATGAAACGGGAACCTTTGACCTTGAAACAAGAACTTTTACAACCGGACAGTACGGTTTTGCCGGCTGGAAATATGAGTCTCCTGTGGATTTGTCTGCATACAAGTATTTGGTTGTAGAAATGGAGGACTGTGAGGCACTCAATTCATACGAATTTTCGTTCCGGGTGTTTGATTCCGACAATTATTGGGGCGGTTGCGCTACGTATAAATTCGAGGGCAATACGACGGTTAAAGTTGAACTTGCCAAATTAGCAAAGGACGACGGAACAAAGATGGACGCTTCGCATGTTTATTGTGCAGGTTTTTGGTCAATCGGCAATGTGAAGGCTGTTATCAAGGAGATAAGATTTGAGAATTAGTGATTTTTCATTTTGTTTTTTTTAAAAAAAGCCGCTGGTGTTTTGGTTGACGGCGGCTTTTTTTGTATTTTTGCGGCATGGATAAAAAGAGAATTATTGCGGCGGTTTTTGCCGTTCTTGCCTTTTGTTTCTGGGCATTTATGCGTCCTGAATGGCTGAGTTACCACGAGCAGTATCAGATGTTTCTGTTTTCGTTTGACTATCTGAAAGAGCATCTTCTTCTGCCGGGAGGTTTTGCTGTATGGACGGCTGAATTTTTGGTTCAGTTTTTTTATAATACTTTTTCCGGCGCGGCAGTTGTCGCGGGTGTTTTGACAGGGATTTTTTTATTGTTGAAAAATAATGAAAATCAGTTTGCCGCGTTGTTGCCGTCTGTTTTGATTTGGGTTTATTCAGGCGATGAGAGTATGATGTTTACTTTCCCGGTGGCTGTGCTTTTGTCGCTTGCCGCAACAAAAATCAACACTGACAAAATCCCGTGGATTCAGTTTTTGATTATTCCGCTGATTTACTGGCTTATAGGATATTGTGTGTGGATTTACGTACTTTTGAGGGCGCGGAACGTGTTTAAAATTCTTACCCTTGTGTTTTTTCAGTTTTTTGTCGCGTACGTTACTACGCGGAATTATCCGCTTATAGACATTTTCTGTGGAATAGACTATTATCGTCTCAGAATGGAAATACCTGTATGGCAACATCTTACGGCGGTATCATGCGTTTTGGCGGCTTTTGTGAAAATTCCTGAGAAAAAGTGGCTGTTTTATACTCAATGTGCTGCGATTTTATCAGTTTTGGTTTTTGGAGTGATAAAAAAATATGATAATTTACGTTATGATTATATAAAAGTTGATTATTTCTCCCGTTTCGGAAAGTGGGAGAGTCTATTGAAGTTCGCCGAAAAAAACAATTTGAAATCCGATTTCGCGTCCACGGGCATAAACCTTGCCCTTGCTATGACCAATCAGATGCCGGACAGGGTTTTTGAGTTTTCTCAGAGCGGCAACAACGGTCTGATTTCTCAGTTTGACTACACGTGTTTTTCGTGCGGACCTACCGCCGAGGCGTGTTATTATTTAGGTCTTAACAATTCCGTTCTGAGGTATAATTTTGATATGCAGTCTGGAATTTTGAACTGTAAAAATAGCGGAAGGTTTTTTAAGCGTATTGCCGGGGCGTACATTCTTAACCGCCGCTACGACGTGGCACAACGTTATCTAAACAAGTTGAAAAAGACTTTGTTTTACCGTTCATGGGCTTTACAGGCTGAGGATTGTCTTTATGACGAAGAAAAAATCAGGCAAAATCCAGAATGGGCGGGAATTTTGAGTCAGAGGTTTGAGAACGGTTTGAATTTCTCAAATTCGGATTTGGACAAAATGTTAATTTGTCTGTTTGAAAACCGTCCAATAAACCGTATGGCGTTGAATTACGCTTTGTGTTCAACATTGATTAACAGAAATTTAGGGGCTTTTGTAAAATATTTTCCGCTTTATACCAAGCATTTTGGCACGGCAGAAATTCCGGAGATTTATCAGCAGGCGTTTTTGTATGCGTGTTTTCAGGGCGGGTATGCGTTTGAAAATATGCCGAAATTTATTTCTGAGAAAGTTAAGGACGATTTCAGGGAGTTTGACCGCGCATATCTGATAAATCCTAAAAGCAAGGTTTTTACAACCGGAAAATTTTCTAAATCCTTTTGGAAGTATTGTTTATTTGACACGCGACAATGAAAAAATTTTTATACTTATTTTTGTTTTGTTTTTTGACGTTTTCATGTACTGAAAGTCCTGAAAATGTGCAGATTGTTGATGCTTTGCCTGAAATTTTTCCTGATTATGAAGGTGTTACTGTTCCTGCCGGCATTGCACCGCTTAATTTTAACGTGAAAAATTCAGAGAAGGTTTATGTTGAAATAACCGGTGATGACGGCTCAAAACTTTTATCGTCAGGAAGTTATGCCGGTTTTGATATTGAAGAATGGCATGACCTGACTTTCAAAAACACCGGCGGCAAAATCACCGTCTCCGTAACGGTAAAAAATAACGGCGTATGGAAAAAATACCGTGATTTTTTTATTTATGTCAGCAAAGATTCCCTCAATGATTACGGTCTGACTTACAGGCTGATACCCCCAGGTTATGAGACTTTTGCACATATCGGGATTTTTCAGAGGGATATTCATACGTTTGACGAAGAGGCTGTTATTGACGGTATGGCGATTCAGGGCGAGTGTATGAACTGCCATGTTCCCAACCGTTGCAATCCGAACCAGTTTCAAGTTCATATTCGCGGCAAAAACTCTGCGACACTTATTCAGCAGGGCGGTAAAAGAAAACTTTTGCAGACAGCAACTGACTCCACCATAGCGAATTGTATGTATGCGTACTGGCATCCGACAGGAAAATATATTGCCTATTCGCTGAATCTTATTCATCAGACTTTCTTTGAGGATACAGTAAAATACATTGAAGTTTTTGACATGGCCTCAGACGCTCTTGTTATGGACGTTGAAAAAAACGAGTTGATTCTATGCGAGAGCCTGATGACGAAAGACTTTGAGAGTTATCCTGTTTTTTCTGCTGACGGAAAGACTATATATTACTGTACTTCAAAGCCATACGTTCTTGATGGTGATCTTAACGCTATGCGTTACAGTCTTGTCAAGACGTCTTTTGATGCAGAAAAAGGCAAAATAGGTCCGGATTTCGATACTCTTGTCAACGCTGAGGAAATAAAAAAGAGTATAACGCATCCGCGTCCGAGTTACGACGGGCGGTTTTTGATGTTTTGTGTGGCGGATTACAGCGTTTTTCCGATTCACCACAAGGAGTCGGATTTATATGTTATGAATTTGGCTGACAGTACAATACACCCGTTAAAAGAAGTCAATTCTGACTGTGCTGAAACTTTTCACAACTTTTCGACAAATTCGAGGTGGTTTGTTTTCAACAGCCGGAGAATTGATAAAATCAACAATCTGCTGTTTATCAGTCATATTGACGAGAACGGAAATTGTACAAAACCGTTTTTGCTTCCTCAGAAAAATCCGGCGGAGTTTTACGGCAACCTGTTTTTTTCCTATAACGTCCCCGATTTTACCTCCGAAAAAGTTGATTTGGACATACGCGCGTTTGCAAGGGAGATTTACAGCGGCGAAAGGATTCAGGTCGGAGTAAGACGGAATTAAAAAAAATTAACTTTTTTTCTACGCGAAAACGGTTTATTTTTATCTTTTGAAAAAAATTGAAGAATATGGAGAAAAAAACTTTGGATATATATTGCGTTAACACCGATGTTACAAAACAATATCCGCTCGGTACAACGCTTGAAGAAATAGCAGAGGATCAGAATATTACTCTTGATAAACCTTTGTTGGGTGCTTTTGTCAACAACAAGGTCAAAGAACTTAACTACTCGCTTTTTAAGCCGAAAGTGATTAAGTTTTTTGACATGGAGAGCGTTGACGGTCAGAAAATGTATCAGCGTTCTTTGTGCTTTTTGCTTGTTAAAGCCTTGCACGATGTGGATAAAACTTTGAAAATTACTATCGATCATAGTATCAGCAAGGGTTTTTACTGCGAACTTTCCACTTTTGACAACAAGGATTTTAAGCCGACGGAAGAACTCGTTCAAAAGGTTAAAAGCCGTATGCAACAACTTGTTAACGTGAAACTTCCGATTGACAGAAAAGAAATCCTCTCTACCGAGGCTGCGGAAATTTTCAAAAAACAGGGCATGACCGAGAGGGTGGAAATGTTTGAAAACAGAGGACGTTTTTTCTCGTCCGTTTATTCGATTGACGGTTTTCAGGATTATTACACCTCATATCTTGTGCCTAATACTAAGTTTTTGACAGTCTTTGACTTAATACTATATTATGACGGTTTGTTGTTGAGGTTTCCGACAGATTTTAAGACGATGACTATTTCGCCGCTTGAAAAGCAGAAAAAACTTTTTGAAGTTTTTCGCGAGTACAAATCTTGGGGCAAACTTCTTGGTATTTCCACCGTTGACAGTCTTAACAAAGCCGCTAAAAACGGTTGCGGCGGCGACATCATAAAAATTGCCGAGGCGTTGCATGAGAAAAAAATCGCTCAAATCGCCGATTTAATCAAACAGCGCGGCAACGTGAAACTCGTTTTGATTGCCGGTCCGTCGTCTTCGGGAAAAACCACGACTTCAAAACGCCTTTGCGTTCAACTGAGGGTTGCGGGCTTGAAACCCGTCCAAATCTCTTTGGACAATTATTTTGTAAACCGCGAAAACACGCCCCGCGACGAAAAAGGCGAATACGATTTTGAAGCCCTCGAAGCCGTTGACTACGAACAATTTAACCGCGATATTTTGGATATGATGGCGGGCAAAAAAGTTGAAATGCCCGTTTATAATTTCCATACCGGAAAGCGTGAATACAAAGGCGAGTTTATGTCAGCCGACGAAAAAACAGTCTTTGTCGTAGAAGGCATTCACGGTCTTAACCCGAAAATGAGCGGCATGATTCCCCCGGAAAACAAATTCAAAATCTACGTTTCTGCTCTGACACCAATCGGAATCGACTCGCACAACAGAATTCCGACCACCGACAACAGACTTTTAAGACGTATTATCAGAGATTTCCGTTACCGTCATTACTCAGCCGAGGAGACAATCCGCCGCTGGCCGAGCGTCAGAAGAGGCGAAAACAAAAATATTTTCCCGTTTCAGGAGGAGGCTGACGTGATGTTTAATTCGGCTTTGCCTTACGAGTTGGGCGTTATAAAAGTATATGCAGAGCCGATTTTGCAAAACGTTACCGAAACTGTGCCTGAATATGCAGAGGCTCAGAGACTTATAAAATTTTTGTCGTATTTCAAGGAGTTCCCTGACAACGAGATTCCTCCGACATCAATTTTGAGGGAGTTTTTAACGGGCAGTTCGTTCCATTATTAATAAGGTATGCAGTTTCAAGACATTCAGGGCAACGACGGAGTAAAACGTTTTCTCTTGCATTCCGTTAAGGAAAACCGCATAAGCCACGGACAGTTGTTTTTAGGGCCTCCGGGCTCAGGAAAACTGTCTACGGCTATTGCCTACGCACAATATATTTCTTGCAAAAACCGCACAGAAACAGACAGTTGCGGGGTTTGTCCCTCGTGTATAAAATTTCAGAAACTTATACATCCGGATTTGCATTTTGTATATCCCGTGGTAACAGGCACGTCCGCAAAAAAGCCCGTTTCTGACGATTACATCGCGCAGTGGCGGCAGTTTGTTTTGAAAAGCATGTACCACGGCATTGACGACTGGTACGATTTTATCGGCAGCGAAAACGCGCAGGGAGCAATTTTTGCGCAGGAGAGTCAGGAGATTATCAGAAAACTCAATCTCAAAACTTTTGAGGGCGAATACAAGGTCATGATTATCTGGATGGCGGAAAAAATGAACGAAACCGCCGCCAACAAACTTCTTAAAATACTTGAAGAGCCGCCCGCAAAAACGCTTTTCGTACTTGTCGCCGAAAACGAAGAACAGATTCTGACGACTATACGGTCGAGGGTTCAACTTGTAAAATTTTCCGCTTTGACGACCGAAGAGACTTCCAAGGCATTGGAGCGGGAGTTTCCAGAGGCGGATAAGGAGAATATTCAAAATGCGTCGATTCTCTCAGGCGGTGATTTTTTGGAGGCTGTTTCTATTTTGAACCAGTTCCTGAGCGGCGAGGGAAATCCTGATTTTGAACTCTTTACGGCTTTGATGAGGGAGAGTTTCTCCTCGCATTACGACAAAATCATAAAACTCTCCGACGACCTTTCAAAACTCGGACGCGAAAAGCAGAAACGCTTTTTTGATTATTGTCAGAGAATGATCCGCGAATGTTTTATGTTGGGCAGCGTATCAAAAGAACTTGTCAGAATGACACCTTCGGAGATGTCTTTTGCGGAAAAATTTGCGCCGTTTATCCACATTGGAAACATTTCTGATTTGACGGAACTTTTTTCGGAGGCCTCGCGCAATATCGAAAGAAACGCTTACGGAAAACTTGTCTTTACGGATTTGGCGATAAAAATTTCGGCGCAGTTGCACGTAAAAAAGCCGTGAAAATTTTCTTTTGGCGGCAAAGATTTTTTTTGTATCTTTGTCGGAAATTTTTGTTAAAACTTTAAATTTATTATGGGATTACCGAGATTTTTTCCTGAAAACAAAATACATGAGTTTGAGTACATTCCGCGTTATTACGACCCCGTGCAGGACGAAATCAACCGCAGGGTTGACGAAATTCACGCCGAAATGGGCGTTGAAAACAACTCGGGCGAAAATGTAAGGCTCATTCAGAAAGGAACTTTCAAACGCCGTTATGAGCGTCAGCACAAAGAATTGAAACAGAGTAATTTAAGAATTTTTGTGCTGGTCGTGATTTTGGGTTTGATTTGTTATTTTGTTAACCGGTATTTCGGCTTTATGTAAAAAAAATCATGGCGGAAGTTATAAAACTGATGTCGGAGGCACTTGCCAATCAAATTGCTGCCGGAGAGGTTATCCAGCGGCCTGCTTCCGTTGTAAAGGAACTCGTTGAAAATTCCGTTGATGCGGGTGCGGACAAAATCACTGTCAACATAAAAGATGCCGGAAGAACTCTTATTCAGGTTATTGACAATGGTTGCGGAATGAGTGAAAAGGACGCTTTGAAGAGTTTTGAACGTCACGCCACAAGCAAAATTTATAAAACCGACGACCTTTTTTGTATTTATACAAAAGGTTTTAGGGGAGAGGCTCTTGCCTCAATTTCTTCGGTTGCAGAGGTAGAACTCAAAACTGCACAGGAAGGCGACGAAACGGGTACGCAGGTGATTTTTAGCGGCGGACAGTTTATCTCGCAGAGCCCGGTCTCTACGCCAAAGGGTACAAATTTTGCCGTTAAGTCGCTGTTTTTTAATGTGCCGGCACGAAGGAAATTCTTGAAAGCCGATTCTACGGAGTTTCAGCACATAATAACTGAGTTTCAGAGAGTTGCCTTGACACACCCGATGATAGAGTTTTATCTTTACCATAATTCTCAGACGGTGTATTCTTTGCCGAAAGCCACTCTTAAACAGAGGATTATCGCAATTTGTGGAAAAAATCTTAATCAGGATTTAATTCCCGTGGAAATAGATACTTCAATCGTAAAAATCACAGGCTTTACCGGCAAACCTCAGTCTGCAAAAAAACGTAACGACAAGCAGTATTTTTTTGTTAACAACCGTTATATGAAAAATCCGTATTTTAATAAAGCGGTTTTGTTGGCATACGAAAAATTGATTTCGCCGGATACTACGCCGCCGTATTTTTTGTATTTTGAGGTTGACCCGCGAACAATAGACGTTAATGTACATCCGACAAAAACGGAAATCAATTTTGAAAACGCTTCGGATATTTTCAAACTCGTTCAGGCGGGTATACGAGAAACGCTGAATAAAAACGATGTTGCCCCAGCAATAGATTTTGACAATGCGGAAGCGGCTTCGTTGCCGTATTTTTCTAAGGATATGGAAATTCCCGAAATGCCGAAGGAGAATTTTAATCCCTATTATAATCCGTTTGAAAGTACACGGACAAGTTATAGTTCAGGTAATTATCAGCCGGTACAAGAAAAACACAATCTTGAAAACTGGCAAAAACTTTATGAAACTGAGGATACTTTTTTCGTTTCGGACAAGTCGGCGGTCGAAGGCGAGAAAAAAATCATTCAGGTAAAGGAAAAATACATTGTCAGCCCAATAAAATCCGGTTTGATGATAATCGACCAGTACAGAGCGCATTACAGAGTTTTGTATAATAAGTATCTTTTACAAATTGACAACAACGCTGACAGTATTCAGAAGTTGCTTTATCCTGAAAAGTTGAGCCTTGACACGCTTTCAGCCTCAATGCTTTATGATTTGAGGGACGAGGTTCTTTCAATCGGTTTTGACTTGGATTTTACGGACATAACTTTGCCGGTTTTGAAAGGTATTCCGCCGTATATTGATAAAAATCAGGCGGTTGAAGTTTTGACTGACATTATAGAAAATTACAAGGAAGAGCACGGTAATATCAAGACTTCAATAAAAGATATTGTGGCAAAATCGCTTGCAAGACGTCAGGCGATAAAAGCGGGACGTCAACTTAACGTTCAAGAAATGAATAATTTAATCGACGATTTGTTTGCCACTGGCGAGCCGAATTATTCGCCGGACGGTAAAACTGCTGTTGTGATTTTGACAGTTGAAGAGTTGGAAAAAAAATTTTTATAAGAGATGGTAAATTTGACACCTATTGTTAAATACTTGCTGATTGCTAACATTGCGGTTTATGCTTTGTGCGCGTTGTTTGAACCTGTCGGCGAATATTTGGCTCTTTATTATATTAAGGCGGAGCAATTTCGTCCTTACCAGTTTTTCTCGTATATGTTTGTTCATGCGGGACTTACGCACATATTTTTCAATATGTTTGCGCTTTATCAGTTTGGCAGCGTGATTGAAAGCGTTTGGGGAAGCAAGCGTTTTTCTTTTTATTACATTGTCTGCGGTTTGGGAGCGGCGTTAACTAATATGATTGTCAATTATTATCAGATTGTACCTATGGAGGAGGCCTCTAACTCTCTGATTAACAATCCGTCCGTGGAAGGTTTGAAGGCTTTTGCGAGCGAGTATAGTTATCTTTTTAATATGCCGAAACTTGACGATTTTATTTCGGAATACAAAAACGACCCCGGATTTTCGCAATTTGTAGTGCAACTGATGCAAGATATGCAAAAAAGTTTTGTGGCAAGACCGATTGTAGGTGCTTCGGGTGCGGTTTTTGGGTTGTTATTGGCTTTTGGAATGATGTTTCCCGACATGAAACTGCAATTTATGTTTATTCCGATTGGGATAAAAGCAAAATATTTTGTACTTTTGTACGGCGCGGCTGAGTTGTTTTTTGGCGTCAACGATTTTAATGGTGATAACATTGCACATTTCGCACATCTTGGCGGAATGTTGTTCGGAATACTTTTGATTTTGTGGTGGAGAAAACACCCGCACAACGAATTTTTTAATAGTTAGAAAAAATGGACACAAATTTTATAAGGACGGCTTTTAAACAGTCGATTGTCAACAAAATATTGATTATCAATATTGCTGTGTTTTTGTTTATTTCCGTGGCTGACGTTCTGTTTTATCTGTTTGGAATGCAAGGCTATATGGAATATCTCGCGGTGAAATATTTAGCGATGCCTGCCGCGCTTGACAAGTTGGCGTTCAGGTTTTACACGCCTTTGACGTATATGTTTTTGCACACGGATTTTTGGCATATTTTTGCCAACATGCTGTGGCTCTTCTGCATAAAACAGATTTTGGAGTCGCTGTTAAACAACCGTCAGTTGCTTGGAGTTTATCTTTTGGGCGGACTTACGGGAGCGGCTGTTTATCTCTTGAGTTACAATGTTTTTCCTGTGTTTCAAGCGGCTTTGCCGACTTCTGTTTGTTTGGGCGCGTCGGCGGCTGTAACGGCGTATATTGTTTTGATTGCCGTTTTGCAGCCTGATTACAGGGTTTTGTTTTTCGGAATTTTGCCGGTAACGTTCAAGTGGATAGCCCTTGCATACGTTGTGTTTGACGTTTTTCAGTTGACGGGCGGCAATGCGGGCGGACATTTTGCGCACTTGGGCGGCGCGTTGTTCGGCTTGTTGTTTGCCGTTAACCTCAAAAAAGGAAAAGACATAACCGTCGGTTTCAACAATCTGATTGACAAGATTGTGTCTCTGTTTTCGTTTTCTTCTACCAGAAGACGCCAGCCCGAAATGAAAGTCAGTTATCAAAATACAAAAGACGTCCGCGAAATGACTGACGCCGAGTTCAATCAAAACAAGGCCGAAGACCAAAAACGCACGGACGAGATTTTGGAAAAAATTTCAAAATCCGGTTACGACAATTTGACAAAAGAAGAAAAAGCGTTTTTGTTTAGAATGAGCAGAAAATAAAAATGAGTACAGAACAAATTCGTAATATTGCTTCGCGCCAGCCCAATTTTTTGGCACTTACGCCGCTGATTGTCTTTCTTTTGGTGTATCTTGTTACATCGCTGATTTTCAACGATTTTTATAAAGTGCCGATAACTGTCGCGTTTATAGTTTCGGCTGTCTATGCAGTAGCAATTACAAGAAAACTTACTCTTAATCAGAGGATTACGCGGTTCAGCCGTGGCGCGGGAAACAAAAACATAATGCTGATGATTTGGATTTTCGTGCTTGCGGGCGCGTTTGCGCAGAGTGCGAAAACAACCGGCGGCGTTCAGGCTGCTGTTGACATCGCGCTTATGGTTCTGCCTGAAAATTTTCTGCTGCCGGGCATGTTTCTGACATCGTGTTTTATTTCGCTTGCGGTCGGCACTTCTGTCGGGACTATTGCCGCGCTTATGCCTGTCGCTGCGGGTATGGCATCTCAGACGGGTATTGATACCGCTCTGATGGCGGGCGTAATAACGGGCGGCGCATATTTCGGGGACAACCTGTCGTTTATTTCAGACACTACCGTCGTTGCGACAAAAACTCAGGGCTGCATGATGAAGGACAAATTCCGCGAAAATTTTATTATAGCCCTGCCCGCCGCGCTGATTACCGCCGTCATATATTTCTTTTTGGGACGCGGATATGCAGTCGGAGTGCCGCAGACGGATGTTGAGGTAATAAAAATTCTGCCTTACATTGCGGTTCTTGTTTTGGCGGTATGCGGTCTTAATGTTCTTGCTGTGCTTTTCTTAGGGACAGTTCTTGCCGGTCTTACGGGTATATTTACCGGCGGCTATGACTTTTTCGGCTGGCTCTCTGAGATGAGCGAAGGCATTCTCGGAATGTCAGAACTGATAATCGTTACGCTTTTGGCGGGCGGAATGTTGGAATTGATTCGCTACAACGGCGGCATGGACTATCTTGTGGAAAAACTTTGCCGCAAAATTTCCGGACGGCGCAGCGCGGGATTCAGCATTGCGGCTCTGGTGTTTTTTGCCGACCTCTGCACCGCCAACAATACCGTCGCGATTATAACAGTCGGTCATCCGGCTTTGAAAATAGCCCAGAAATTCGGAATCAGCCCCAAACGCTCGGCAAGTATTCTTGATACTTTTTCATGTTTTGCCCAAGGTATAATTCCTTACGGTGCTCAGATGCTTTTGGCGGCGGGATTGTGCAAAATCGCGCCTTCTGAAATTACTCCGTATCTTTTTTATCCGTTTTTGTTGGGGATATGCGCATCGGTGGCGGTTTTTAGAAAATAATTCAAAAAAAATTTTGCCGTCCCGAAAAATATCCGTATCTTTGCGCCCGTTACAATTGTAGAAATTTTATAAATAGTTAAAAATTATGTATTTAGACGCTGAAAAGAAACAAGAGATTTTCACAACTTACGGAAAGTCTAATAAAGACACCGGCTCGGTTGAAAGCCAAGTTGCCTTATTTTCCTACCGTATTCAGCATTTGACCGAACACTTGAAAAACAACATTCACGATTTCGGTACAAAAAGAGCATTGACAAAATTGGTAGGTAAAAGACGTTCACTCCTTGATTACCTCAAAGGAAAGGACATCGAAAGATATAGAGCATTGATTAAGGCTTTGAACCTTAGAAAGTAATCTTAAAAAGTCTGAAAGGCTGTTTCACGCAGCCTTTCTTTTTTCAAAAAATTTTTTCTCACAATGAATATTATTACCAAAGAAATAGCCCTTCCCGACGGACGTATTGTTACTATTGAAACCGGAAAACTCGCTAAACAGGCAGACGGTTCGGTTGTTTTGCGTCAGGGCAACACCGTACTTTTGGCAACGGTGTGTTCGGCAAAAGAATCAAACCCCGAGGCGGATTTTATGCCGCTGACGGTGGAATACCAAGAAAAATATTACGCAAACGGAAGATTTCCGGGCGGTTTCTTAAAACGTGAAGGTAAAGCCTCTGATTATGAGATTCTTACAGCCCGCCTTATTGACCGCGCTTTGCGTCCCCTTTTCCCGAAAGACTATCACTCTGAAACTTTTGTAAATGTATATCTTCTCTCGGCAGACAAAGAGACAATGCCCGATGCTTACGCAGGACTTGCCGCTTCGTGCGCTTTAAGCGTTTCTGACGTGCCGATTCAGGAGCCGATTGCAGAGGTTAGAGTTGCAAGAGTTGACGGACAAATCGTTATCAACCCCACTTTTGAACAGACTGCAAAGGCTGATATTGAGATGGTTGTCGGCGCAACTTACGACAATATCCTTATGGTTGAAGGCGAGATGAACGAGGTTTCGGAAGCCGAAATGTTGGAGGCTATCAAAGCCGCTCACGAGGCTATCAAACCTATGTGTCAGGCTCAGAAAGAAATGGCTCAGGAAAAAGGCGTTGTAAAACGTGAATACGAACCTGAAATTTCCGACCCCGAACTTCAACAGAAAATCAAAGACGAACTTTATCAAAAGATTTACGATACAGCAAAACAGGGTCTCGGCAAACAGGAAAGAGCAGAGGCTTTTGACAAAATCGAACAGGATTTTATCGAAAGTTTGGGCTTGACCGAAGAGGAACTCGAAGAAAAACAGATACTTATCGACCGTTATTTCCACGACGAACTCCGCACTGCTGTCCGCCGCTTAATTCTTGACGAAGGCAAACGTTTAGATTCCCGTAAAACCGACGAAATCCGTCCGATTTGGTGCGAGGCTGACGTTTTACCGTCTGTTCACGGTTCGGCAATCTTTACCCGTGGTGAAACTCAATCACTTGCAACTTGTACTCTCGGAACAAAACTTGACGAGCAGATTATCGACAACGTTTTGGAGACCGGCCGCAACAACTTCCTTCTTCACTACAACTTCCCCGCGTTTGCAACGGGCGAGGCAAAAGCCGCAAGAGGCGTTTCAAGACGTGAGGTAGGACACGGCAACTTGGCTCACAGAGCATTGAAAAAAGTTCTACCTTCAATCGAAGAGAATCCTTATACAATCCGCGTTGTTTCTGACATTTTGGAGTCTAACGGCTCTTCTTCAATGGCGAGCGTTTGCGGCGGCTGTTTGGCTTTGATGGACGCAGGCGTTAAAATCAAACGTCCCGTTTCAGGTATTGCAATGGGCTTGATAACCGACACAGAATCAGATAAATACGCTGTTCTTTCGGATATTCTCGGCGACGAAGACCACTTAGGCGATATGGACTTTAAAGTAGCCGGAACGCCAGAAGGTATTACGGCTTGTCAGATGGATATCAAAGTTGACGGTCTGAGTTACGAAATCCTTGCAAAAGCACTTCAACAGGCAAAAGAAGGTCGCGCACACATTTTGAATATTATGTTGCAGACCATCGACAAACCGAGAGAAGATTACAAACCGTTTGTTCCGAGAATGGAGAAATTCACGATTGCGAAAGACTACATCGGAGCGGTTATCGGACCCGGCGGCAAGATTATTCAAGAAATTCAAGCGCAGACCAATTCAGTTATTACCATTGACGAGGTTGACGGCGTAGGAATCGTTTCTATTTCGGCTGTTAACAAGGAAGATATGGACGCAGCAGTTGCAAAAGTAAAAGCAATAGTTGCAGAGCCTGAAATCGGCGAAGTTTACAAAGGCGTTGTAAAATCGGTTGTAGAGTTTGGCGCATTTGTTGAAATTCTCCCCGGTAAAGAAGGACTTCTTCACGTTTCAGAAATAGATTGGAAACGTATTGAAAACGTCAGCGAAGTTTTGAAAGAAGGCGATGAAATCGACGTTAAACTTCTTGACATTGACAAGAAAACCGGCAAACTCAAACTTTCGCACAAAGTTTTG
The DNA here is from genome assembly GCA_017535325.1 of Bacteroidales bacterium. Classification (GTDB taxonomy): domain Bacteria; phylum Bacteroidota; class Bacteroidia; order Bacteroidales; family UBA3824; genus UBA3824. The sequence continues at coordinate 130,661 of JAFXUC010000029.1, forward strand.
ATTCCCAAACCCGAAGGTTACGTTGAAAGACCTGCGCGTCCGCAGGGTGAAAGACCTTTCAACCCCCGTCCCAACAACGGTGGTTTTGGCAGAGGTCCAAGAAACGACAACCGTCAGGGCGGCAACGGCGGTTTCCGTCCCAAAAAAGGTGAGTTTTAAAAATTAATGATTATATAAATGCCCGGCTTTTTTTGACAAGGTCGGGCATTTTTTTGTGTGTATAATTAATATTAATTTAACATATATTCTTTGTTTTTAAATGTTTTTTACACTTACTTTGCGGCATTAATAACAAAGATAACTATGATTAAAGTAACTCAAAATATAATAAAAGTACAGAATACTTTACGGGGGGGGTAAAACTCAGTTCCCGTATTTTAAGATATAAACAAAAATCCCTTGCGGACGGTAATACAATGCTGTCCGCAAGGGATTTTTGTTTTTAGTAATAATTTTAATTTTTTTTCATACGATGAAAGAACAGATTCAAAAAGTCGTTAGTACACCGACGAGAAAAAAGTACGTTAAGCCCGATTTTGAGGTAATCGACCTCGAAGACACGCCGAAACTTTTGGCGGCAAGCGGACCGAACACAGGTGCAACCTTAGGTGCTTCAAATTATCAATCTTGGTAAAAAAGGGAGGAAAAAGAAATGAAAAGAACTTTTTTAAGAATTCTGCCTTTGGCAGTAGCCGTTTTGCTTGCAACCTCTTGCAGCAAAGACGAGAACAATGACAATGCAGTTGTAAACAACGGACAAGAAACCGTTCAGACTAAAACCTTGCCGATTTCAATTACGGTAAATCAAAAAGGTCTTTCAAAACTCAGTTGTACCGGCGATATGGAAGAGGATCTTCAACCGATTTTTGAGCCCGGTGATGAACTCAAAATTTATTATAAGGACGGCGGTTTGTTGAAGACGTTAGTGGTTGCAGAAGAAAATATCACTAATGACGGCAAAACTGCGGTCTTTGAAGGCGAAATCGTTGGTGGCGGACTTGTAGACGATGTGACAGAGTTAACCGCAAAAATAGGTACTCCGATTACAGCGGCAGTAACCGCAACTTCCCGTGAAGATGCTGTAAAAAAAGGCTGTTATCAGACAGCGGATTTTATATATTCTGCTGAGGGAAACCATATTTCTTTGGAAGAACAAAACGCTTATATTGAAGTTGTTTGGAAAAACAAAGGCGGAGAAACTGTTAATTTTTCGATAGACGGCAACCCTGTTACTTTGAATTTGAACGGCAGCGGACAAGGTTGGATAGTTGTTCCCGACGAAGTATCGCTTACATGTGAAGACCTTGGCATTACGGAGGCAAAAACGGCAGAAAAGGCTAATATTTACGGAATAATCCGTAAGTTTGTTCCCGACGGTTACGTTGACCTCGGCGTTGTATTGGACGATGGAACAGAAGTTTATTTTTCGAGCACTGTTACTTCTACGGGTGTTAAGTGGAGTGACAAAACTGATGAAGAACGAGCAGATTGGCCTACTGTTGATGAATTTGCAAACCTTGTATCTGATTGTTATTGGCGGTGGGACAATACACAAGGTCATAAAGGTTATTATGTTTTCAAAATTCATGCCGATGCGGATAAAGGTAAGATTACTAATTCGAGCATTAATTATTCACCAAGTACTGCATATAGTATAGAGAACGACTCGTACATTTTTCTTCCGGTTTCAGATGGCAACTACGGCTATTACTGGTCGAGAGAGTCCGACGACGTTGACCTCGCGTTTTGTTTGTACTTCCTCGAGAACGACGTGTCCCCGGACAACTACCTCTATTCGAAGGACCGCGGTAAGCCGGGGGTTGTTACGGTTCGGCACAGCAATTAACCATGCTTGAATGAATTTTATAAAAAAACGATTGTCGAAATGCTTTTTTCGGTAGTCGTTTTTTTTGCTGTTTTATCAAAAAATCATTATCTTTGCCGTCAATAAATAACTCGAAAAACAATCCGCACCATGGAATCAGAATTTCTCATACGTTTTGACTATGCCATTAAGCACATGCTTAGGGATAAGGCTAACTTCGGCATTTTGGAGGGCTTCATCGAAGTCTTTCTGAAAAAGAAATGCAAAATTATGGAAATTCTTGAAAGCGAAAGTAATCAGGACAACGCTGACGATAAATACAACCGTGTTGACATTAAGGCGGTAGATGAACAGGGCGAAATTTTCATTGTTGAGGTTCAGACCACACGTTATACATATTATTTGGAACGTATACTTTACGGTGTTTCCAAAGCCGTAACGGAACAAATAGGTTCTGGCAGAGATTACGACAAAATTAAACAGGTTTTCTCTATATCTATTGTTTATTATGATTTGGGTGTCGGCGACGATTATTTTTATGAGTGCAAATCTGATTTTATAGGTGTACACACGCACAATCCTTTGCAACTGAGCCGCAGGGAAGAACTTACCGTTGAGCAGATAAAGCAAATTAAAGACGAAACGGGTAAAGACCAAATGTACACTTATAAAAAGATAACATCGGGCGATGTTTTTCCGAGGTATTATCTTATAAGAATAAATGCTTTCCGCAAAGTCGTTGCCGATGCTATGGACGAGTGGATTAATTTTCTTAAAAACAACAGCATCAAACCCGATACTACTGCTCCCGGTTTGGCTGAGGCGCGTAAAAAGTTGGTTTATGCCCGTATGTCCAAGGAAGAACAACTCCGTTATGACCGCCGCCTTGAATCTCTTGTCAACGAAAAAGAGGCAATGTTTGAGTCGGAAATACGCGGCGAGGAAAGAGGTCTGAAAAAAGGCGAAAAACTCGGCATTGAAAAAGGTGAAAAACAAAGAGCCGTAGAAACTGCCCGTATGATGAAAGCCGACAACGAACCTCTTGAAAAAATCATACGGTATTCAGGCTTAACAAAAGACGAAATTTTAGCCTTATAAATTCAAAAAAAATTTCTACCTTTGCATCTGATTTTTGGATTCATTAATTTTAAAAAACAAAAATGATAAAAAAGGTACTTTTAAGTGTTTTGGCTGCCGGTGTAATGTATCCTGCTGCCGCACAGTTTGAATTTAAGACGGTAAAAGAATTACCGATTTCAAGCGTTAAAAATCAACACCGCAGCAGCACGTGCTGGTGTTTTTCTACGCTCAGTTATTTTGAAAGCGAACTTATGCGCTTGGGCAAAGGTGAACTGGACTTTTCTGAGGCTTTCGTTGTCAACAAAACAATGATGGACAGAGCCGAAAAAGCAGTGAGAACGCATGGCGACGTATCTTTTTCGCCCGGAGGATTTGCTTATGATGTGGCTTATTGCTGGAAATATTACGGAATTATTCCGCAAGAAGCAATGCCAACAATGGGAACTCTTTACGGTGATAGTCTTCCTAACAACAACGAACTTGACAAAATCACTGAAAGTTACGTTACGGCAATCGCAAAAAGTGATGCGAAAAAACTTTCTCCGCTTTGGAAACAAGGACTTCAATCAATTTACGACACATATCTCGGCAAATGTCCCGAAAAATTTACCTACAAAGGCAAAGAATATACACCTCAGTCTTATGCAGCGTCTTTGGGCTTAAACATGGACGACTATGTTTCGATAACCTCTTTCACACATCATCCTTTTTACGAGAAAATGGTTATAGAAGTTCAAGACAACTGGCGTTGGGATTTGGCTTACAATGTTCCGATGGACGAAATGATGAAAATCATCGACAACGCCGTTGACAAAGGTTATACTTTGGCTTGGGGTGCTGACGTTTCGGAACTCGGTTTCTCACGCAACGGTATCGGACAACTTCCCGATGTTAAATCAGCAGAATTTTCAGGCTCTGACCAAGCGCGTTGGACGGGACTTACTTCTGACTGGTCAAAACGCGAATTTTTGACCTCAAAACCGCTTCCCGAAATCAAAGCAACTCAGGCGCTCCGTCAGTTAGGCTACGACAACTGGGAAACTACCGATGACCACGGTATGTTAATCTACGGTATCGCAAAAGACCAAAACGGCAAAGAATATTACATGGCTAAAAACTCTTGGGGAACCGACAATCAATACAAAGGCACTTGGTATTTCACCAAAACGTTTGTCGCCATGAAAACCATTGATGTTATGGTTCATAAAGATGCAATTCCGGCAGACATCGCTAAAAAATTAGGCTTGAAAAAATAATTTTTGATGGCTGTAACGGAATCAGATAAATGGAAAGGAGTAACAGGAGGCGGAAATTTCGGTCAGAAATTTCTGATCCTCCTGTTTAAATATTGCGACGTGAGAATCGGGTATTTTTTTATGTATCTGACAATTCCGTTTTATATGCTTTTTGGCGTCAAAGCCAGAAAGTCAATTCAACATTACTTTCAAAAGGTTTACGGCTATGGTGTTTTCAAGACATTTTTTAAAACTTGGAAAACATACAACACTTTTGGCAAAGTCTTAATGGACAGATTTTCAATATTTTCAGGGCAAAAACTTAAATTCACGGTTGAAGACGACGGCAACTATCTCTTTTATGACCTCGTTAAGAAAAACGACGGTTTTATGATGGTCGGCTCGCATACGGGAAATTTTGAAATCTGTGGTTATTTGTTAAGACAAGACATAAAAAAAATCTACGCTTTGGTTTTCGGAGGCGAAGGGCAAATGCTTCAACATCAGAGGCTTATAAAATTCAAAGAAAACAACGTAGAAATGCTTGCCGTTGAAGACGATATGTCGCACCTTTTTAAAATCAATTCCGCTTTGCAAGACGGCGACATCGTAACAATGCCCGCTGACAGAGCCTTAGGCAGCCCGAAAACAATCCGTTGTAAATTCGGGTTGACGGAGGCGGAATTTCCGACAGGACCTTTTTCTGTTGCGGCGATACGCGGCGTGCCGGTTTTGGCGGTTTTTGTCTTCCGTGAAAAAACTTATCATTACAAGGTGATTGTCAGGGAGTTGAAGGCAGAAGAGGAAAACAGTCCGCGAAAAAAAGCCGCGCTTTTGGCTCAGAAATTTGCCGCAGAACTCGAAACTCAAATCAAAAATTATCCGTGTCAGTGGTTTAACTTTTTTGAATTTTTTTAAAACATGGTTGAAATCTTTTCCGACAATATTATCTCGCCTTTGGGTTTTACGACAAAGGAGAATTATGACAACGTAAAACTTTCAAAATCAGGACTTAAAACCGTTGAAAATCTTTTCGGTTTGGACGGAAAATTCACTGTCTCGGAAATAGAAAACGAACTCTTGAACTCGGAATTTGAGAATTTTTTTCATAAAAACGCCGCTGAATTTTCAAAACTTGAAAAAATGGCTTTGCTGTCAACTGGCAAGGCAATTTCTGATACTGATGTAACAAACAACAGAACAGCGTTTTATTTCTCGTCAACAAAAGGAGAACTTAAAGAGAGCCTTTGGCAAACTGCCCAAAAAATAGCGGAATTTTTCGGTATAAAAACTACTCCCGTTGTGGTTTCAAATGCCTGCGTTTCGGGACTTTGCGCTGTGATTGCGGCGGCGCGGGCAATTAATTCAGGTCGTATTGACACGGCGGTCATTACGGGTGCTGACGTGTTGAGTAAGTTTACCGTTTCGGGCTTTTCATCGCTGAAAGCCTTGTCGTCAAAGCCCTGCCGCCCGTTTGACATTGAGCGCAACGGCTTAAATCTCGGCGAGGCGTCTTCGACTGTCGTCTTAAAAAAATCCGACTGTGGAAATTTTGTCTCAGGCTCTGTCCGAAACGACGCTTATCATATTTCAAGTCCGTCAAAAACTGCCGAAGGTGCTGTTAACGCGCTTAATGACGTGCTGAAAAACGTTGACAAAAATGACATCGCTTTTGTTTCGGCGCACGGCACGGCAACTTTTTTCAACGACGAAATGGAGGCTAACGCGCTTTTTAGTGTGGGGCTTTTCGATGTGCCGGTCAGCGGTCTGAAAGGCTGTTACGGACACACTCTAGGCGCGGCGGGGCTTATTGAAACGGTGCTTTCGTTTAATGCCTTAAAGAGGGGAGAGGTTTTGAAAACTCTTGGCTATGAAACGCAGGGTGTCAGCAAAAAAATTAACATCGCAACCGAAAACCTAAAAACCGACAAAAAATATTTCGTAAAACTGATTTCAGGATTCGGCGGAGTAAATGCCGCAGCGGTTTTTAAAAAGAATTAAAAAAATGGCGTTTATAAAAAGTTTTTCATTCTTAAATTGCAGCAATTCTTCATACGGAAAAAATGGAGAAAAGCAATTCTTGTCTGATAGTGAAACTCTTGAAAACAACTTTCTTACTATGGTTTACCGTAAGGAAAACTTTAATTATCCGAAATTTTTTAAGATGGATTCAGCCTCAAAAGCGGGTTTTTTGTGCGCGGAACTCATAAAAGACGGCTTTCCGGAAGACAAAAACAATTTTTCAGTGATAATGATGAATAACTTTTCGTCAAGCGAAACCGACAAAAACTTTGAGAAGACGATTAGCGACACAGAGGATTACTATCCTTCGCCGTCAATTTTCGTGTATACGCTGCCGAATATTATGACCGGAGAAATCTGCATACGGCACGGTTTTAAGGGCGAGAGTTCGTTTTATGTTTTTGAGAAGTTTTTGCCGGAAGAGTTCGTAAATATTGTGGGTGACAGTCTTGAATTTTGTGATTACGCTTTGGCGGGCTGGTCTGAATCGGGCGAAAACTCAGCCTTAAAATCGGTTGTGTTTTTAGTCTCGAAAACCTCTGAATCTGAAAAAATATTTGATAAAGAAACCGTAGAAAAAATTTACAAACAATGTTGAAACTTTTGTTGTTATCGCTTTTGCAGTGCGCATGTTTGGCCTTCGGGCAGGTTTTCTTGAAAATTGCGATGTCAAAAGCCGAAAAATTCCGCTTTGAATGGGAAATCATAAAATCGTATTTAACAAATTGGCATTTGCTATACAGCGGACTTTGCATGACAGCCGCAATGCTAATTTGGTTTTACATTTTAAGACATTTTGAATTTTCCGTTGCCTATCCGCTGACAAGTTTCAGTTACGTATTCGGTGTCTTGGCAGCGGTTTGGATTTTTGGCGAGGCTGTCCCGTTAACGCGATGGATTGGTTTGGGTTTGATAGTTTTGGGAACGTTTTTGTTGTTGAAATAAAAAAAAATGCGGAAAATTTTGTTTTTGCTGTTTATAGTTTTGTTTGCGGAATCCAAGGCTCAGACCTGCGTAAAACTTTGGGGCGAAAATCCTGACGATTACCGTAAAAACAAAGTTAAACTTTATTGTTATCCTGCTGACAGGCAAAAAGATAACAAATGCGCGGTGATTTTTTGTCCGGGCGGCAGTTATTGTTATTTAGCAAAAGAAAACGAAGGTTTTTATCCGGCAAAAGTATTTCAAAATCAAGGATTTAACAGTTTTGTACTGCTTTATAGACGCGGCATAAAAGGCAACCATTATCCCTCGCAAATGCAAGATTTGGAAAAAGCATTGGAATATGTAAGAGAGAATTTCAGTTTTCAGAAAATCGGCGTTTGCGGCTTTTCGGCAGGCGGACACCTTTCAGGAACCTCAGCCGTTTACTTAAAGACTGACTTTAATATAATGATATATCCTGTTGTAACAATGCAAGATGGCTATGTTCACAAAAAATCTCGACGCAATCTGTTAGGACAGCATTATACCAAAGCGCAAAAAGATTCAATGTCGTTGGAACTCAATACGCAAAAAAAATTGCCGCCTATTTTTCTCATCGCCTGCAAAGACGACCCGATAGTAAAATATCAAAATTCTGTCATGCTTGCCGACTCCTTAAAAGCCAGCAATCAGAATTTTAAATTCACACTTTATGAACATGGCGGACACGGTTTTGGTGTTAACCCGAAACTGATAAAAGGTGCCGACAAAAAAGCCGCTTTTTGGTACGAGGATTTTTTCAACTGGTTTGAGACTGTCGTCTTTTCTTCTTTTTAGACTTTTTATCGAAAATAAATTGCGTTTTTTTGACAATAGAGTTTGTAGTTAAAACATCGTTGTAGGGATCAAAAATTATCGCGCTGACATAAAAGTTGAGCGGAATGTTAAAATCTTGATCTTGCAAGTAATTGTTAAGACGGTAAAACACCTTTTCGCCGTTTTCGCCGCAAACCATCAACGGAATTTTTGAGCGGAAAAACGGTGTCAGACTGTCTGTTGTCTGCTGCGAAATGCGGATATTCAAAATTGTTTCGTGCTCTTGTTGCCATTTAATTTCGTAAACGGGATACCCCGCACCGTAAAACCACTGCGCAAAAAACCAGTCAAGATTACGACCTGAAACCGTTTTCACAATGTTTATAAAATCTTCCACTGTGGCATTTTGATAGCGTAATCTGCTGTCTTTCAGATATTCCCGTATGCAGTTGAAAAACACTCCGTCGCCTAACTCCTTTCTTAACTGATGAAGCACCATCGCGCCTTTTGAATAAGAGTTGCGGCTGTCAAAAAGTTGGTGTATGTCGTTGGTGTCAGGAATGTTGAGCGAGGATTTTTTGAGTTGGCAGGCTTTCAGGACGGTAACTTTTCTCCACTGCGAGTCGTCATAACAACTTGAAAAACCTTTTTCCGCCGCTAAACATTCACAATACGTCGCAAAACCTTCGTGCAGGAAAACGTCGCGCCAACTTCTCCCCGTTATCATATTGCCAAACCACTGATGCGCCAATTCGTGAATCATCAAATCTAGGTCAAAGTCTCTGATAAAACTCATTGTCTGATGTTCCATGCCGCCTGCCCAGCCGAACTGCGCGTGTCCGTATTTCTCTTTTATAAAAGGATATTCCCCGAATGAGTCGCAGAGCATTTTGAAAGCCGGAGCGAGCCGCCAGGTTTTTCTTTTAGCCTGCTCGTAACGCTCAGGGTAGACGTAATTTAAGATTTTGACGGTGTCTTTTCCGGTTACAACGTAGTCGGAATATTCCTTGTATTGCGTAACGGCAACCGCCAGAAGATAATACGCGCAAGGGTATTTGTGCCGCCATTCTGTAATGCGGGTGCTGTCTGAGACGGTTTCGCTGAAAAGGCTGCCGTTGGAGACGGCGCGGTATTTTTCAGGACATTCAATAATTATAAAGGCGGAATCTATTTTGTCAGAAATGTCCTGTCTGCACGGAAACCAGTCTTTTGCGCCGTACGGCTCGCTGAGTGTCCAAAAAACCGGTATGCCGTTGTGCGCGGAAAAACTGACCGACCCCAAGCCCGAACTTTGCGGTACGCCTTCGTAGTCAACGGTGATGCTGTCGGTCTCTGACCATCTTCTGTCAGGGGGTATGATTAACAGGTTTTCGCTGCGGTAAAAGGCGACGGTGTCCTTCCCGTGTAAAACGAAATTTACTTTTAAGGAGTCCGACAAGTCGATTTTCAGCGGCAAAAGGGAGTTGTCGGTTGAAAAAACTTCCGTTGCTGTGCCTTTTATATATCTGACGGCAGGGTCAACGCTGAGGCGCAGACGCAAAAATTTCATGTCGAGAGCATACACGCCCGGCACAAAAAGCACTGTTAAGAGATATGACAAGAAAAATTTTAACATTTTTTATAACAGAAATACGCCGTCAAACTTATTTAAATGTTAAGAAATAAAAATTCACGCTGCAAACTTATAAAAAAATTTTTTTTTTCGCTTGAAAATTGTTTATTTTGCACCCGAAAATTTTAAACAGAAAACATATTTAAAAACTAAAATTTAAATTAATTATGTCAGACATTTCATCACGCGTAAAAGCAATTATCGTAGACAAATTAGGTGTTGACGAGTCAGAAGTAACCAACGAAGCAAGTTTTACCAATGATTTGGGAGCAGACTCGCTTGATACCGTAGAGTTGATTATGCAGTTTGAGAAGGAATTTTCAATTGATATTCCGGATGAGCAGGCTGAAAAAATCATCACGGTAGGCGATGCTATTGCTTACGTTGAAAACAACACCAAGTAATAATTAAAAAAAAGAGAAAATTTTATGGAATTAAAACGAGTAGTTGTAACCGGCATCGGAGCCATAACTCCGATTGGCCACAATATAACCGAGTTTTGGGATAGCTTAAAAACCGGGGTAAGCGGTGCAGGTCCAATTACCCGTTTTAATCCCGAAAAATTCAAAACACGGTTTGCTTGCGAGGTTAAGGATTACGACCCGACAAAATATTTTGACAGAAAGGCGGTTGCGAAAATGGACTTGTTTACGCAGTTTGCCCTTATTGCCACGGCGGAAGGCCTTGAAAATTCGGGACTTCTTGCCTCGGACTTCAAGCATGAACGTGCCGGTGTGATTTGGGGATCCGGTATCGGCGGTATCAACGTGATGACTGCCGAGGTTATGGATTTTGCGCAGGGCGACGGTACGCCTAAGTTTTCGCCGTTTTTTATCCCGAAAATGATTAGCGACATAGCCGCAGGTTATATTTCGATGAAATATGATTTCAGAGGACCCAATTATGCCACAGTATCGGCATGTGCATCTTCGGCACACGCCATCATAGACGCTTTCAACTGGATAAGGCTCGGCAAGGCTGACGTTATTGTAACGGGCGGCTCTGAGTCTCCTATCGGAATAGCGGCTCTTGCCGGATTCAATTCGATGAAAGCCCTTTCTACCCGCAACGACGACCCGAAAACCGCATCAAGACCTTTTGACAAGGACAGAGACGGTTTTGTAATAGGCGAGGGCGCGGGCTGTCTTGTTTTGGAAGAATACGAACACGCCAAAGCAAGAGGCGCAAAAATACTTTGTGAAATAGGCGGCGGCGGTGCTTCTGCCGATGCCCATCACATTACGGCTCCCCATCCTGAGGGAAAAGGTGCTATTCAGGTTATGAACATGGCAATCGAAGACGCCGGCTTAAAACCTGAGGATATTGACTACATCAATGTTCACGGTACTTCTACCGGACTCGGCGACAAGGCGGAGGCAATTGCGATAAAAGAGGTTTTCAAAGAACACGCATACAATTTGAGCATTTCAAGTACAAAGAGTATGACGGGTCATTTGCTTGGCGGTGCCGGAGCGATAGAGTCTATTGCCTGCGTTCTTGCAATGCAGAACAATCTCGTTCCCCCGACAATCAACTTCCAGACACCTGATCCGGATATTGACCCGAGGCTTGATATTACACCGAATAAGGCAAAGGCAAAAACAATCAATGCAGCCCTGAACAATACTTTTGGTTTCGGCGGTCATAACGCATCGGTTGTTTTCAAGAAGTTGTAGTCTTTGTCTAAAAAAATGAAAACAAACAGTGTTTACTGATTTATTGTCATTTTTGAAATTTTTATTCCGTTCCGACAAGAAATTTGTCTTAGAAATAAGACGTATTACGGGTTTTTTCCCAAACCGGCTTGAATATTACAAGACGGCTTTGATTCACCGTTCGAGGTCTTTGCGCAAGCAGGACGGCTTTTATATCAACAACGAGCGGCTTGAATTTCTCGGCGATTCGGTTTTGGATTTGCTGATAGGGGAGTACCTTTACAAGAAATTTCCTGAGGAGCAGGAGGGCTTTTTAACGCAGTGCCGTTCGAGGATTGTCAACGGTGAAAACCTTACGGAACTCACCAAGCATATCGGTCTTGACAAGTTGGTAAGAACGAATGTAAAGAACGGACTTCACGGCGTTCATCTTTACGGTGATGCGTTTGAGGCTTTTTTGGGTGCGGTTTATTTGGACCGTGGTTTCAAGAAGGCGGGAAAATACATCATCAAGAGGATAATGCCCAAATATTTGAATATAGTTGAATTGGAACATCATAATTACAACTATAAATCACAAATGATAGAGTGGGGGCAAAAACACAAAAAAACGGTTGCTTTTGAAACCGACATTGATGCTCCCGGCAGTAAATATTTTGTGTCAATTTTGAAAGTCGGCGACACCGAGATGTCTTCCGGGATAGGCAATTCAAAAAAAGAGGCAGAGCAAAAAGCCGCTCATGTCTGTCTTAGAAAACTCGGCGTAATAAAAAGTGAATAAGATTTTGAAAAAAATGAAGATTCTAATAAAAAAACAGAATCTTCATTTTTTTTGCAGTTTTTTTCAAAAAAACATTATATTTGTGCGGTTCATTAGGAACAAAATTTGATGTATTTTTTTTTGTTGAAAAAAAACTGCAACAATGCGTATACTGCTATTAACCATATTACTTTTAACAGCCTTTGTCAACTATTGTAGGGGGCAGTTTGAGTACGTTTACAACCAAATCCGCTGCGAGGAGGAACAACGTATCACCACACCCCTGAACAATGCCGATACCAAGGACAGACAACTGTGGATCAAGTTGCTGGACGAGGCGGAAAAGGCTGTGGACAAAGAAACTGACCTCGAAAAGGTAACGGGTTCGCTTGCACGCATATATCAACTCTACGACATACTCGGAGACGAAGGCGGCAAACAACGCTGTCTTGAAAAAATAACGCTTTTGTCAGAGACCACCGGCAACAATGACATTTATCTCCGTGCCCAGATAATGCAGGCTTACAGTCATATTCAGCACCACAGAATCGATCTTGCAATATCCGTTTTTCAAAAAGCCGTCAAATACCTCAGACCCAAAAACGCATACAGGCAACTTGCCAAGGTGCATTGTTTTTTGAGTTTCAGTTACGATTACGCGCACAACGAGATTCTCTGTCTCCGCAATGTACTCAAAGCCGTATCCATCGTAAGAAACGATTACACGGAAGACACCCTTCTGACCGGCGAGGTGTATCTAAACGCCGCCATCACTTACCTCAACGACGGAGATTACAACAAGGCTGACGGATACATTTGGGACGCTTTGACAATTTTTAAGCGCGGATTAGATTCGGGCGGCAAAACATACAACAGTTATCTGAACACCGCAATGATAGTCTCGGCAGACATAAAACGCGCCACAGGAGAATATGATGAGGCTGTAAGCCTTTACAAGATGGGTATCTACGGGTTCAACAACTCTGAACTTGACTCCACGGAATTCAATTCTTACAAATATCTCAGCGACGGCTACAACGGTCTGGGCATCACCTATCAAAAACAGCAAATGTATGACAAGGCTCTCAAAAATATGCTTTCAGGCTTTGAAATCCGTAAAAAACTCGGTCTCAAAGACAAAATTGCCGAGTCATATATCACGCTGGCGGAATATTACACCGAAATTAAACAGCCGGATTCGGCATATATAAATTTTGAAAGAGGGTTCAACGCCGCTTACAATATCCGCGACGTCAGACTTCTGCATCAGGCTTCGCTCGGACTTTCAAAATATTACCATAAAAAGCGCAACTACGAAAAGGCGTATAAATTCCTTGACATTGCCGACAATTATTATCAAGACGTAATTGACATGAAACAAAGCAAGGAGGTAGCCCGCGAGGAGATGGACTATCTGCTTGAACAGGAACGCAACTACACCCAAAAAATCAAGGACGAACAGGACGCTACAATCAGGCAGGACAAGATTGTTATCTATTGGATTGCGGCGTTTTGTGCTATGTCGGTTGTAATGTCTTCGGTAATTATTCTGCTGTTCTACAAAAAGAAGAAGAAAAACATGCAATTAAGAGAGCAGCGCGACGCTTTGGAAAAACGCTCGCAACTGCTTCAAATGCAGCAGGAAGAAATCACCCAGAAAAATCAGGAACTCCACGCCACAACAGAAAAACTCGAAGAAATCAATAAGGAACTCCGCATACTTTCAACTGTGGCAGCGGCAACGGTAAACGCTATTTTTATTACCGACATTGACGGCAATTTCACATGGTTCAACGATTCTTTTTCGAGATATTCGGACATACCTTTCAAGGATTTGCATACAAATCCCGCGCTCAAAGGCTCCAGGATGCCGCAGGTGGCAAGAGAGGCTTACGACAAAGTGCTTAAAACAAAGAAATCCGCTGATTTCGTGATGAATATCTCGTATTTCACACCGTCAAAAAGCGATGTCTGGATGCAAACCACCGTAACGCCTGTCCTTGACCAAAACAACGAAGTACAGATGATGGTTTTGGTGTGCAGCGACATTACCGAAATGCGGATACTTTCAGCCGTGGCTTCAATGACGAGCAACTCCATTTTTATTACGGATGTCAAGGGCGATTTTATCTGGTTCAACGAGGCTTTCTCCCGCGACACAAAAATTCCGATTGAACAACTTCACACTCACCCTGCGCTCCGTCCTTCGGCAATGCCGCCTGATACAAGAATGGTTTACGAAAAAGTACTTGCAACCAAACAGTCGCAAAGTTATACCACAAAAATTACACATTTGGAAGGCATGGCGTTTTGGGAGCAGGTTGCCGTTACGCCGCTGCTCGACAGCAACGGTGAAATTTCCATGATAGTGTGGGTCAACACCGACATTTCGGAACTGCATGAGGCAAAACAAAAACTCGAAGACCGCAACAAAGAACTTCAAATGCTCTCTGCCGTAGCCGCAAATACCGGCAACTCGATTTATATCACGACCAAAGAAGGCAAGATGATTTGGTTCAACGACGCTTTTTCGCGCGAAACCCACATTCCGAAAGAAGAACTCAACACCCATCCCGCGCTAAAAGCCGGGGCAATGACTCCCGAAACAAGAGCAACTTACGAAAAAGTGGTTGCAACAAAAGAGACACAATCGTATACTGCCGAGATGAAACATTTGGTAGGCAAGCCGTTTTGGGTTCAGTCGTATGTAACGCCGGTTTTGGACGATAATGGAGAAATTATGATGATAGTTTGGGTAAGCACTAATATCACCGAACTTCATCACGCATACGAAAAAATTGAGGAGCAAAATAAGGAAATTAATGCGTCCATTACATACGCTCGCCGTATTCAAGACGCAATCCAGCCGATGAAGATATTCTCGGACGAGATTCTCGGCAACCATTTTGTCATCAACATGCCCAGAAACATTGTCAGCGGCGACTTCCACTGGGTCGGCTACAAAAACGGACTTGCGGTATTTACCGTTGCTGACTGTACGGGACACGGTGTGCCGGGCGCGTTTATCAGCATGCTCGGACAGGTGATGTTCAACCAGACGATTAACAAAATTGACGACCTCAACTCCGCAGGCATTCTCAACATGGTGCGCAACGGCATTATCCACCAACTTCACCAAAGAGACAAAGACGACACGTCAAGCGACAGTATAGACGCAAGTCTGTTTGTCTACGACCGTCAAAACTGCGTCATTGACTATGCCGGCGCGTATTCCCACGCATATCTGTTGAGATTCGGTACGCCCGATAAGGAAACCGAGGAAATATGCGAAACCACCGGCTGCAAGATTTTTGCCAATGACGAAAACGACGCATACCTTATCCGCCTGAAATCCAACCACATGACCCTTGGCATTGACAGGAGCTATACAACTCCGTTCAGAAACATAAAATTCAAGGTTAACCACGGCGACATTGCCTACGCCACCACTGACGGCTATCCCGACCAGTTTGGCGGCGAAAAGCAAAAACGTTTTTACACCGCAAATTTTGAAAAAGTGCTTTTAAGATACTGCCGCCTTTCGATGGAAGAGCAGCGCAAAGTGTTGGAGCAGACGTATTTGGACTGGAAAGGCGACTACGAACAGACCGATGATGTTCACGTACTCGGAATCGTATTGTAAGGCTGAAAAATATTTAGTTGAAAAAAAGTAAGTTTTTGAATAAAAAACTTGAAAAAAATGATAGGGTTTGTAGTTTTTCGCGTGTTATATAGGAGAAGGAAATGAATTAAAAAACTTATTGTATTATGGAAGAAAACATGAAATTCAAAAAGGCGATCACGTTTATAACATTCAGTCTTACAACTGCTTTGTTGTCGGGAGTTGTGTCCCTGATAGTTTTGCTTGTAAAGAAAATTTTTACGATATAAAATAAAAAAGCGGGCTTGGAAGCCCGCACTCCAATTAAATATCTTTTATGTCCATCGTTACAATCGTCTGATTGACCAACTGATAGCAGATTTCTCCGTTGGCAACGGGAGCGTAAAGCGCGTCCAGATGTTTGCCTTGAAGTCCTGCGTAAAAATAATTCAGAATACAGATGACTGCAAAAGTCGGCATTTTGTCAGGCGCGATTTTCAAGAAATCGTTTTCGATATTTCCTGCGGATTTTGCAAATTTGTATACAAAGCCTTTGAAAACCGGCGCGAAAAACTTCACCTTGTCGCCCGCCAGACAATAAAGGCTCGTGTTGATTGTTACCGAGTCCATATCTATTACGAGCGGCAGTTTTATGTCTATCTGTTTTTGAATGATATAATCGGCAAAATTCTTCTTTTCACCGTTTATAAGCACGTCTTGGACTTCAAAACCGTCTTCTAAAAATTCTATTTCATCGCCTTCGTCGTCCTGAGAATAGAAATTTATGAGATTAAGGTCTGCGTATTTTCCTTTTTTAAGACGGATATGCATTGCAACCGCCTTGTCAGTGGTTTTTGACGCCACACTGCTGGCAAAAACATAGCCTTTGTCCGGCGCACGGTCAGGATAGAAAATATGCGAGGCAACCCAGCCTACAAGAGGTGTTTGTGCAAATTTTTCGTATGACGGCGCATTAAGGGCAAATGATGAATGAACAGCACTGTAAGGTGGTATGATTAAGACTGTTACACCGTTATCAAAAGCCTCTGCGTAAATGTTTTTCAGTGTATTATCATCGTATGTCTTGATGATAATTTCGTCTTGAAAATCAGTTATATCGGTTACAAAAATCTTGTCCTTACATTCCTTGCCGCCTTCTTTGGCGATGAAATAATCGCACGTTCCCGCAATCCAATCGCCTGAGGGCAATTTTGATAGCAGTTTTTCATCGCCTGCAAGTAAAAGTTTTTTTCCTGAAAGTATCATTTTTGCGGTCTCTTCCAGTGAAAACAATTTTCTATCCATACTCTTAATAGTTTATTTATACTTTAACAAAGTCTCTATATCGGCTTGAACAATTGGATTAATCTCACCTTTCAGATATATCATATACATTTCGTATGCAGCCTTCTCTTCGGTGCAACGACCTATTTTTACCTGCAACTGCAAATGACTGAGTGCAATTTTCCCTGCCAAATATTTCAACGGCACTTTTATCTGCCCTGAAATCATTTTTCGCCACACGGGACTTGAAGAACTGATTTGCATAATTAATTTTCGTTTAAATATTTTGCTACAATAATTTTGCCAAATCAACCGTTGTTTTGAGGCTGCTGCGGCGGTTTTTGCTTGATTTGTTGCGGTTGTTTATTATTGTTTTTTTTCTTCTTTTTCTTTCTCTTCTTATCAAAACGAGTAATGCTGTCGGTGCCGCCGCCGTCTGTAAAATCTGTTTCGGTTTCTTTTTCGCTGACGGGTTCGCTTTCGGTGTTGCGGTCGTTGATGAGCAGAGTGTCGGGTTTTTTGCCGGCTTTGTTCATTTCGATGATTTCCTTAACGCGGTCAATCGGTACAACGGTGATGTTAGCCGAAGAATGTTGGTCGTAACTATACCACATAACGCGTTTGAAAATGTCGGTTTTTTGGTGGTAAGCCGTTCCGTCCATGGTTTCAAGCGGCTGACGGATATTCGGAAAATCTTTTTGAGCGTCGATGTAAGCATCGAGTTCGTAGTTGAGACAGCATTTGAGTTTTCCGCACTGACCTGCAAGTTTTTGCGGGTTGAGAGAGAGTTCCTGATGACGCGCCGAGTTTGTGGAAACCGAAACAAAATTTGTAATCCAGGTTGTGCAGCAGAGTTCGCGGCCGCAATGTCCGATTCCGCCGATTCTGCCGGCTTCTTGACGTGCACCGATTTGTTTCATTTCGATTCGGATTTTAAACTCTTCCGCCATTATTTTTATTAATTCCCTAAAATCGACTCTTTCGTCAGCGATATAATAAAAAATTGCTTTTGTGCCGTCGCCTTGAAATTCTACGTCGCCGATTTTCATATTAAGGCGCAGACTTTCAGCAATTTGACGCGAACGCAACATTACTTGGTCTTCTTTTGCGACAAATTGTTTCCATTTTTCGATGTCGGAGGTTTTTGCTTTTCTGTAAATTTTTTTTAACTCGGAATTTGGGTCTACTTTCGCTTTTTTGAGTTGAAACTTTATCATCGGACCTTTTATCGAAACTACTCCGATGTCGTGTCCGGGAGAAGCCTCAACAGCCACAAAATCACCGACTTTAAGGTCAAGATTGTTGACATTGCGGTAAAATCCCTTTCTTGTATTTTTAAATCTTACTTCTACGATGTCCGTATATGCACTTGGTGTTTCGGGAATGTTATCAAGCCAGTCAATAGCGTTCAACTTGTTGCAACTGTTGGTGTTAAGACACGCTGCGCAACCTTCGCCGTTGATGTCCTTGCCGGTGATTTTTATTCCGTAACAACCGCGCTGAATATTTGTATAATTGTCAATTTCTTCCATTTCGTACTTTTTAATTCGGCAAAGTTACAAAAATTTTCTAAAAACTACAAAAAAAGTTTCTTACAAGGTTGCCGCGATAAAATTTTACGATTAACTTTGCGGTGTTTTTTAGAGAAAAAAATGGAAGTTTTCAACAATTTAAACGGGCTTTTGAAGTTTTCTATATTGGACAAATTTCCTAAGGTTTTGGATTTTGTTACCACAAGGCAAAATCCTTTTGGCTATGGAAATAATTTCAATATCGGATATTCGGGCGGTGATGACAAAGAAACGTTCGAAAACCGTATGCTTTTGGCTACGGCTTTGGTTTTAAAGCCTGAAAATTTTGTGATTCAAACGCAGATTCATAAAGACAATTACAAAATTGTTACCGAAGAAAATGCCGGAAACGGTTTTTTGTCGAAAGTTTCGGCTATTCAGGGTACGGATATTTTGTTAACAAACATAAAACATCTCTGTCTTATAACCCGGAGTGCTGATTGTACGCCAGTTTTGTTGTATTCTCCTGATGTAGAGGCTGTTGCGGCGGTTCATTCGGGGCGTGAAGGCACTTTTCTTGGTGTTGCGGCAAAGGCGGCAAAACTTTTGAAAGAGAATTTCGGCGCAGATTTTTCCAAAATGATTGCCTGCATAGGTCCGTCAATTGGAAAAGAATGTTATGAAGTCGGTTATGATTGTGCGGGAAAATTTTTCAAAAATCCACGTTTTTCCGACAATACAATCAGTCAAAAAGGTGAAAAATATTTTTTGGATTTGAAAACGATGATTTTTGACGATTTGACGGCATTGGGTTTGAAGCCAGGAAATATCGAAAAATCAGCGTTTTGCACCAAATGTGATGATAAAAAGTTTTTTTCGGCGCGGCGCGGTGAAAGTCAGCGTTTTTGTGCCGGAATAATGTTAAAAAAATAAAGTATAAAAAATGAAAGTAAATTTCTTAACTCCGGTTTTGTTGTCTGCTGTGTTTTGTTTGGCATGTTGCGGCACTCAGACTGTAAAAAACGAGCCTCAGCAGTCTTCCGAGATGGCTTTTGTTGACAGGGGCAAAACTTCAATCGGCAGCGCGGGCGTAAGGGAAGAGGCTCCGAAAGAGGAACTTCCGCAGGAAAAAAGCGGTCCGATGGCATTTGACAGATATGACATTTCGTTTTGGGACTCCCTGAAAGTCCGCCGTCATCACCGTCCCGAAAACCCCGATATGAAAATGGCAGGCAGTCAGGATTTTAAAAATTTGCGTCAGAACATATCGGCTTATAAATTCGGGGTTGCTTTTGCGCGTGAGGACGAGGACAAAAACCTCTGGGTAAAAAGACTTTTGCCGAAACTTTACGAAACTTTCACCGAAGAAAACGACACTCTGAGTACAGAAATGCTTTTTAGTCAGTGTGTTATGGAGACGGAGCAGAATCAGCAGGCAGGCACGGCGGCGATTATGGTTTCGGGCTACTTTTTTGAACAGTTGTCCCAGATACTCGGTGATGTCAACGACCTGACGCATTTGCCGGATGAGAATGTGCTTTCGGAAGGTATCGCAAAACTCGACTCTCTGAAAAGTTATTGCAACAATGCCCTTTTGAGCGAGCCTGACATCAACATAACGCTTCCGATTCAGCGCATTATTGCCGCAACAGATTCAATAAAAGCGGCTTATAAAGACTGTCAGACGCTCGGCGGCGACAACAAATACGAAAAACTTTACGAAAAACTTTCAGAATCGGAATCCAAAATTTTTGAAGACAGGAAATAATCTATTGTTTCTCCCAACTTTTTTATGGCAGGCAAGACCTGCCATTTTTTTTCGTTTTTCGGGGCAACGTAATTTGACGAGCAGCGTATTTCCAAGAATTTTTGTTTTTCGTTGAGGCAGACCAACGCAAACGCTGCCGATTCCATGGTTTCGATTTTCGCGGGAAATTTTTTGAGCATTTTTTCTACGTGAGATTTTTCGGTAACGCAGCGGTTGACGGTGTTACAGGCGGCGGTTTCAAAGCCGGAATCTTTTGCCCAAGGGTTAACAAAATATCCGTCAGACATTTTAAAAGCGTTTTTGTTGAAAAAATTTGATTCTGTTAGCGGTATGAAATTTTGGTTTTCGTCTTCGATTCCGCTGTCGGCAAAGATAGTTTTTTCAACGCTGTAAAGTTTCAAAAGGTCTTCGTTTTGGTCATAAACCCCGCAGATTCCGAAGAAAACCGCCAAATCGTACAGCCTTTCAGAAAAAAGTTTTGTTAACGTGTAGACGGGCAAAAAAGTTCCCGTCCCGGTTATAAATATGTCAGTATCAGCGGTTTCAGTCAGTTTTTTTGAAGCTGACAGTTCGTTTTTTGTGGAAGCGGCTATCAAAAGTTTTTTGTGAAGTTTCATTTTTTTTCTGTATTTTTGCAAATCCAAAATTAAAGAAAAAAATGATAGAAATAACGGAAAAAGGGGCAGAAAATTCTCCTAAAACAAGATACATAAAAATTGAGCGTTACAATTCTGAAACAACACAAACAATTGCCGAAAGTGTTAAAAACATGATTTCCGTAACGGGTGAGGATTTGACCCGCGACGGCATAAAAGATACGCCGATGAGGGTTGCAAAAGCGTTTCAGTTTTGTACTCAGGGTTATCAAACCGATCCGAAAAAGATTCTTGAAGGTGCACTTTTCAAAGAGAATTATTCGCAAATGGTTTTGGTGAAAAACATCGAACTGTATTCCATGTGCGAACATCATCTGCTGCCTTTTTTCGGAAAGGCTCACGTGGCTTACATTCCTAACGGAACGATAACCGGACTCAGCAAGATTGCGAGGGTTGTTGACGCATACGCAAGGCGTTTGCAGGTTCAGGAGCGTCTTACGATGCAGATCCGCGACTGTATTCAGGAGACTCTTAATCCTTGGGGCGTTGCCGTCGTGATAGAAGCCTCGCACCTTTGTATGATGATGCGCGGCGTTCAAAAACAAAATTCAGTTACGACGACTTCGGCTTTTACGGGCGCGTTTTTGAAAAATACTTCCACGAGGGAAGAATTTTTGAGGCTCGTTAATGCCGATTTGCACTAAGAAACGCTTCTGCGACTTTGCAGAGTTCGTTGTAAAAATCTTCGCCGAAAACCTGTGAAATCGGGTCTTTCAAAAACTTGTAACAAGGTACGCCGAGTTTTTTGCCGTTAGTAAGAGCCGTATGGCAGACGCTCCAACGGTGGAATTTTATGGCTCTAAAAGGTCCTGATTTAACGATTCTTATGGGATAAAGATAGCATGATGAGGGCTTTCTCCAAGCGGTTTTGCCGTCAAGGAAAGCCCTTTCGTAACTGCACATCGCAATGCCGTCTTTATAAGTAACGAATGCACATTCGGCGTTGTCAACAAGCGGCGTAACAAGGTCGCCGTCGTCGTCAATTACTCCGAAACCCTGGTCTTCAACTGCTTTTATGTTTTTTTCGGCTAAATATTCCTTTGCGGCTGGGAAATTTTTTTCCAAATCATCCAATTCTTCATTCAAAAGCGGCGCACCGGCATCGCCTTCTATGCAACAAGTGCCTTTGCATGCGGAAATATCGCAGACAAATTTTTGTAAAAAAATATCTTCGTCAATTAATACGTCGTTAAGAATCAGCATTTTTGTTATTGTTAACTGTTCAAAAAAATTGCATAAAAAAAACGGACACCGTTTTTTATTCCGCCGTCCGTTTCTGCTCTCCAAAGTGGACTTGAACCACTGACCCTCTGATTAACAGTCAGATGCTCTAACCAACTGAGCTATTGGAGAATATTTTTATAATTTATAGTCTTTAAAAAAGAGCGTTGTTTTTTCTTTTTTGCGCTGCAAAGTTAATGTGTTTTTTTCGAAAAAAAAAATTATTTTTGCAAAAATTTTCAAAAAAAATTAATCTTTTTTATAATATATTGATTATGAGTAAATTAGTAATTGGCGGGAGTCTGGCTTTTGACGCTATTGAAACTCCTTTTGGCAAAAGAGACCGAATTATTGGCGGTGCAACGCCGTATATTGCCCTCTCTGCGGGGTATTTCGGCGCGAAATCCCACATCATTTCTGTGGTCGGAGGCGATTTTACGGAGAGTTATTTTGAAATTCTTCACAAAAAAGGCATCGATACTTCGGGTGTAAAAGTTGACAAAGACAATAAAACTATGTTTTGGGCGGGGGTTTACAATAAGGATATGAATCAAAGAACCACTCTCAAAACCGAACTTAACTGTTTTGAAAAATTTTCGCCCATAGTTCCTGATAATTATCAGGACGCTGACGTTTTGATGTTAGGCAACATAACGCCGAAAATTCAGCAGTCGATTATCAACCAGATGAAAAAACGTCCTAAACTGATTGTTATGGACACGATGAATTTCTGGATGGACACCGCTCTCGAAGATTTGGAAGAAACAATCAAAATGGTTGACGTTATGACGATTAACGACGAAGAGGCGCGTCAACTCTCAGGCGAGTTTGTACTTTTGAAAGCCGCTAAAAAAATTCTTGCAAGAGGTCTTAAATATTTAATTATAAAAAAAGGCGACAACGGTGCGTTGTTGTTTTCTGCTGACGGCGGAGTATTTTTTGCGCCGGCACTGATTATGGACACGGTTGTTGACCCGACGGGCGCAGGCGACAGTTTCGCGGGCGGATTTTCAGGATATATCGCCGCAAAAGGCAAAACCGATTTTGAAACCGTCAAAGCGGCTGTAATCGCGGGTTCGGTAGCGGGAAGTTTCTGCTGCGAGAAGTTCGGAACTGAAAACCTTCAAAACATTACCGAAAAAGACATCAAAGAAAGAGTAAAAAGGTTTGAGGAAATGACAAAATTCAGTTTTTTAAAATAAAAAAAGGGGCATCAGCCCCTTTTCTTATTTCATAAGACTTTTTTGCCAGTTCCAGGCGTTGAGCATTGTTTCTTTGAGCGGAACGACTGCTTTCCAGCCGAGTTCCTTGTTTGCGAAAGAAGTGTCTGCCCATACTTTTTCGATGTCGCCTTCTCTTCTACCGACGATTTTGTAATTGAGTTTTACACCGGTTGCCTCTTCAAACGCCTTTATTAATTGCAAAACCGAAAGTCCGTTGCCGGTACCGATGTTGAAAAATTCAAGATTCTGCTTTTGTTTGCTTTCTTCCATGCGGTTGATTGCGGCAATGTGCGCGTTAGCAAGGTCGATAATGTCGATGTAATCGCGGATAGGCGTGCCGTCGGGAGTGTCGTAATCGTTGCCGAAAACGCTCAGACATTGGCGTATGCCGGCTGCGGTCTGCGTTATAAAAGGTACCAAATTTGCCGGAACCCCGAGCGGAAGTTCGCCAATAAGCGACGACGGATGTGCGCCGATGGGGTTGAAATATCTCAACGCAATGGCATGAACATCGGGATTGACTTTTACAAAATCGCGGATAATCTCCTCGTTGATTTGTTTTGTGTTGCCGTAGGGCGAGAGCGCGGGCTGAATCGGCGACTGCTCCGTAACGGGGAGTTTTTCGGGCTGACCGTAAACTGTACATGAAGACGAGAAAACAAGGTTGGAAATTTTGAACTCTTTCATCGCCTCCAAAATGTTGATAAGTCCGTTGATGTTGTTTCTGTAATATTTCAGCGGCACTTGAACGGACTCGCCTACAGCCTTTGAAGCCGCAAAATGTATAACGGATTCTATGCCGGGATTTTGTTTCAAAAAGTCAAAAAGTTGCTGTTTGTCTGCAACGTCCACTTTTCCGAAGACGGGTTTTACGCCCGTGATTTTTGCGATATTGTCGAGAACCTCGGCGGAAGAATTGCTCAGGTTGTCAACGATAACTACCTGATAACCTTTTTGTTGAAGTTCAACAGTGGTGTGCGAACCGATAAAACCGGTTCCGCCTGTTACTAAAATCTTTTTCATATATTTTTTTATGTATTAAATTGTTGCTAATTTAATTATCTTTTTTTCGGCTCAAAGGTAAAAAAAAATTTTTATATAAAATAAAAAACCTTTATATTTGCTTTTTGAAATTTGGAAAAAAATTCAATCAAACATACTTGAAAAACGTTATTAACTTATGGCAAGTTTAAATTCTATATTCAAAGACATTTTGCTGACTAACGACAGCATTACAGTACCTGGATTCGGTACGTTTGAAACGGCTTATCAGTCCGCTCAGTTAGACGAAAAAACAGGGGTGATATATCCCCCGACAAAACTGGTAACTTTCAACCAAACCAAAACAGAAGATTCTGAAAATAAGTTGGTTAACTATCTTACCTAAAAGTTGAAATTCAGCGTGGAAGACGCCGGAAAAATGATTGCGGAATTTGTCAACTCCGCTCAGGTAAAGTTCAACGAAAAGTCAGGTCTTTCGATAGATGAAGTAGGCGTTTTGTCGAAGGACGAAACCGGCAAAATAACATTAAAAGCCGTTGCCTCCAACCTTTTGATAGACAATTACGGCATGGATTCCGTAGAAGTGGAAAAGGTGGAAGAAGGTCAGAGAATTGCTGCAGTTGCCGCTCCCGAAGCAAAAACTTCGCTCGGAAAAACCACAAAACAGGTTACGACAACAAAAGTTACGACCACAAAAACCACAACCACTACAACCGACAAAAAGCCCGAAGAAGAAAAGAAAAAAGGCGGCCTTTTGAAACTTTTGGCGATAATTCTGCCGATTGTTGCGCTCCTGACGATTCTGTTCTTTATCTTTAAGGACAATATTCTCGGATTTTTCAGCGGAAAAACACCCGCAGAAGACAATACGGTAAAGACCGAGATTACAAAACCGGAGATTACTGTTACCGATATTGAAGAGCCGGAAACCGTTGAAATCAAAGAAAACATCACGACAGACTCAGATTTGAGCATTTTGGCGCGTGCAGGTTTCAGCAACGTTTCGCCGCAATATTTAGGAACAAAATACAAAAAATATTACTTGGTAGGCGGATCTTTCCGCGACAAGGCAAACGCCAACAAAATCAAGCGTCAGATAAACGCAAAAGAGGTTTTGAAAGCGGAAGGCTCTGAATATTACCGTGTTATAATCACAGGCAGCGACGATGCACAGGAAATCGTTGACGCTTATCAAGAGGCTCTTGCAAAAGGAATCAAAGCCGATGATATGTGGCTGCTGAAAAACTCAAAATAGCACTAATACATTTTTTTGTTAATTTTCGGGCAAAAAGTTTGTTATGAAAGAAAAAAATGACGAACTTTGCGCCCGTTATAATAATTTTTTTACAAAACATATTTAATTAAAATGGAGAAAAACGAACTTATAAACAAAATGAATTCCGTTCTCGCTAACGAGTTTGAGGTGGAAGAGTCGGCTATTACGCCCGAGGCTAACATAAAAGAAACTTTGCAGTTGGACAGCCTCAGCCTTGTAGATATGATTGCACTTGTTGAGGAGGAATTCGGCGTTGCGATTAAGGGACAAAGTGTCGCTCAGGTAAAAACTTTCCAAAACCTCTACGACTTCGTTTACGAAAAACTTAACGCTTAACACTTTATATAATAAAAGATGTCTGAGCCTGTAATGTATTCGGGTGAAGGGATTAAAACTTTTATTCCGCAGAGGGAACCGTTTTTGATGGTTGACAAGTTGTTTTCGGCAACCGAAAACTCTGTTGAAACCGGTCTTACAATAAAGGAAGACAACATTCTCGTATCAGAGGACGGACGGTTTTCTGAAAGCGGCGTTATAGAACATATAGCACAATCGGCGGCTTGTTTTGCAGGTTACAACGACTGGATAAACAAGCGTCCGATTGTCTTGGGTTATATAGCCGAAATCAAAAAGTTTAATCTTGAATTTCCCGTTTGTCAGGGCGACGAGTTGAAATCGGCTTTGAAAGTGGTTTCAAGCGCGATGAACGTTACCCTTATGGATGCGGAGGTTTTGTGCAACGGCAAAAAAGCCGCCTCTTGCAAGATTAAAATCTTTATGGACAAAAAGAAATAAATGAAGCAGATGCAGACTCCTGAAAAGCAGGTTTTGAGCCTTGAATATGATTTTCAAGTGCCGTTTTACGATTTGGACGGTATTCAGATGGTTTGGCACGGCAACTATGTCAAGTATATGGAAGACGCCCGCGAAAAATTCGGCGCGAAATACGGGTTTGAATATTTGCACATTTTCAACAGCGGCTATCTTGCTCCTGTTGCCGATATGCGCATAAAGTACAGAAACTCGGCGCGGATTAGCGAAGTCCTGACAATGAAAATCACTTACGTGCCTTCGAGGGCTGCCAAAATGGTGTTTGAGTATCTGATTACAAGAAAAAGCGACAACGCTGTTATCATCGAAGCCGAAACTTCGCAGTTGTTTGTTACCCGCGAAGGCGTGTTTGAGGTTTCAACACCCGGTTTTTATGCCGAATGGAAAAAGCGTTGGAACATAATTTAAACTTCAAAGAATGCTGATTAAAGATTTTTATACCATCGTTTCCAAAGAAAAAAACGAAGCGGGAGAGTATCTCTACGGCGTGAAACTGAATCCCGCGCACGAGATTTACAAAGGTCATTTCCCCGAAAAACCGATAACTCCCGGCGTTTGCAATATATTGATGATTAAGGAGTTGGCTGAGAGTTCGATGTCAAGGCAGTTTACTCTTAAAACAATAGACCGCTGCCGTCTTACCGCTATGGTAACTCCCGACGGTTCGCCGGACTTGACGGTAAAGATAAAAATTTCGGAAGATTTTGGTCTTAATGCCGAGATTTTTCATGATGCAACCACTTTTATGACCCTTTCGGGTAAACTTGTTACCGGTTTTTAAGAAAAATATGTACGACGTTGCGGTAATAGGAGCAGGATTAGGCGGTTTGGAATGTGCATATCTTTTGGCAAAAAAAGGTATGAAAGTTATTGTTTTGGAACAAAATCCCGTCATCGGAGGCTGTTTGCAGACTTTTAAAAGGAGCGGCGTAACCTTTGACACGGGCTTTCATTATATCGGCGGTTTGGACGAAGGTCAGCCGCTGAACCGCATTTTCAAAGTTTTCAACCTGATGACACTTCCGTGGCAAAAACTTGATACTGAGGGTTTTGATGAAGTGTTTTACGGCGGAAAATCCTACCTTTTCAAAAACGGTTACGGTAATTTTTTAGCGCAAATGACGGAATATTTCCCGAATGACAGGGCTTGTTTGGAAAAATACGTCGGCTTGATGAAAGATGTCGGAGAAAATATTTTTGATGCTTTTTCCCGCAAACAGGAAGATATGTTGGCGGACGATTCGTTGTTTTCGACCGGCGCGTTGGATTATCTTACCCAAAACGTTAAAAATGAGGTTTTGAAAAATGTTTTGTCGGGAACTTCACCGAAACTGCCTCTGACGGAAAAACTGCCGCTTTATCATTTTGCGCAGATTAATTCGTCGTTTATCCAAAGCGCGTACCGCATAAAAGGCGGCGGAATGCAGATTGCTGACTCTCTTGCCGCGCAAATAAAACAGTTCGGCGGAGAAATTTTGACGAAAGCAAAAGTCGTTGCCTCAGAAGAAAAAGACGGTGCGCTGACAGCACTCATACTTTCAAACGGCGAAAAAATCGAAACAAAAAACGTCATTTCAAACGTTCATCCGTTGGAACTGATGAAGATTGTTGACAAGGTTTCGTTTATCCGCGCCGCTCAAAAAAGACGTTATTCTTCGCTTGAAAACAGTTTCGGAATGTTGACCGTCAATATTGCCCTGAAAAAAAATGCGTTGAAGTATTTAAACAGAAACGTTTACATTCACGAGGGCGAAGTCTGGCAGGAGGGTTTTCAAAAAGCGGAAGACTTTCCTAAGTGTGCGTTGATAAGTTACGCCGTACCTCAAAGCGGTGAATATGCCGAAAACATCGACCTTCTGACCCCGATGCTCTGGCAGGATGTCGAGAGATTTGACAACGGTTCAAAACCCGGACACAGAGGCACCGAATACGAAGAATTCAAGCAGAAAAAAGCCGCGCAACTTATTGATTTGGCGGACAAATACGTTCCGGGAATAAAAAACGCGGTTGACAAATTTTACGTTTCTACGCCGCTGACTTACCGTGATTACACTTCGACGGCAGAAGGCAGTGCATACGGAGTTTTGAAGAAAATGCCGTTTCAAAAACTTGCTTCAAATGTTTATTGGACGGGACAGAATATCGGGCTTCACGGTATTTTGGGCGTTTCGATGACGGCATTGTTAACACAGAGACTTTTAACGGGCGATGTCCCGGAGTTATAAAAAAATTTTAAGAAAATGGAATACAAAAGCGACAAAGAAGAATCGAAATTTTCGATGGCTCTTTCAAAAGAGAATTACAAACTGATGTTAATCGGTTTGGGAATAATCCTTCTTGGTTTTATTCTCATGGGCGGCGGCGGAAGCGACGACCCGAATGTTTTTGACGAATCGATTTTCAGTTTTACGCGCATTACCTTGGCACCGATTGTGGTTTTGGCAGGTTTCTGTTTTGAAATCTACGCAATTATGAAAAAACCGAAAGAAGAATAAAAGCCATACTATTCCGCTGCGAAATTATTTTTTTAAAGTCCGTAGCGGAATATTTGTTATTTTCTATTACAACTTTTCTTTACAATCTTTATACTCAACTCGTACAACCCGTAAACCGGCAAGCCGACCAAAAACAGCGAAAACAAATCCGACGGCGTAATTATTGCCGCCAAAATCATTATCAACATAAAAGCGTGGCGGCGGTAATTCTGCATAATTTCGGGCGTTAACAACCCTATTTTCGCCAAGAAAAACGACAAAACAGGCAACTGAAAAACCAAACCCATAAGAAACGTCAGCGAAATAAACGACGAGAAATAAGACGAAATATTGATTTGGTTTTCTATCTCATTATCAACCTGATACGTGCCTAAAAAATTGAACGACACGGGAAAAATGACATAATAACTCAGCAAAACCCCTAAGAAAAACAATCCGTAAACCGCTAAAACAATTTTTACGGAATGTTTTTTTTCGTTTTCGTAAAGCGCAGGCGCGATAAACCGATACAACTCGTAAACAATGTACGGCGAGGCAAGAAGCAACGCCAAATAACAAGTAGTGGAAAGGTGGACAAGAAACTGTCCCGCCAATTCCGTACTTATCATCTTGACAGTGAACGCTTTAAAAGCGGTTTCAAAACCGAAAAAGCCGCACAAACCCTCCACCCAACGGTAAAAAACAAATTCGCTTTTTGAGGGTGCGAGCAGAATTTCAAACGTCAACTCCTTGAAACAGAAGATGATAACCATCAAGACCGCCGTTACGCCCAAAATTCGGAAAAGCATCTTGCGTAAAACTTCAAGATGCCCTCCGAATGTCATTTTGTCATCACTTTGAGCCATTTGACTGCTGATTTTCAGTTTTTGCGTCTTCGGTTTTTGCGTCAACAACCTCGCTTTTGATTTCTTCCGGCTTGCCGTCAATAATGCCGTTCATGCCGTCTTTGAAATTTTTTACGCCGCTGCCGAGACCGCGCATTAATTCGGGCAGTTTTTTGCCGCCGAAAAGCAGCAACGCCAACAGAGCAATTATTATCAACTCTGTTGCACCAATCATTAACAGTGTCATAATCAGTCAGTTAAAAAGATTTCGTTAGTGTCAAAATTGATTTCCCAATGTCCGTTTGGCGAGGATTCCCAAGCGTATTTTGTGGACACTCTGTCCCACCAAGACTGAAATTTTGTGCCGGTTTCGCCCAAATCTTTCACGAGTTTTTCGTAAAGTTCGGTGTTGTCAGCCGTCAAAATTTTTGACAATTCGGTAAGACCGTTTTTGCGCTCAAAAAGGGTCTGGATTTCGTTTTTTTCTTCGACAGTTACCTGTCCTACTTTCTTTTTTGCCATTTTTATTCTTTTATTTTATCAAAAGGATCAAGATAATCAATATCCGCAATATCAGGCATTTGCGGCAAGAATTTGCCGTGTTTTCTGATTGCGGCTAAGAGAGATTTTGCAGCGTTGCGCTCGATGTGAGCCGTTACGCACTGCTCGTAAGACGGCGTGTTAACCTCCAACGTCGTCAGTTTGTTGAGCCAAACGCAACGTTTGCAATGAAACGCATCGCAACGGCGGCAAATAGGCGCGTAGTCCAACTTGTAAAGTTGAGGATTCTTTATGCCAAGCGGATTTACGTCTTTTTCGCCGCAGTAATAAAACGCAGGACAAATGTAAAATTTTCCGTCAGGGGCTAACGTGATTGTTTTAACGCCCGCCTCGCAGTTCCGCATTTTGTCCAAATACATTCTGTCGGTCAAGAGGTTAAATTGCGGAGTTTTACCGCTGGCATAGAGCGTTTCAATAGTTTTTGACAAATTCTCCAAAACGGTTTTGTATTTATCAAAATCATTTTCGTTGAATTTAATCAAATCCTTGAAAACCACGCTCAAATGCGGTGTCATTTCAAATAGCGGTATAAGTTTTTCGTAATCTGCAAAAAATTCCTCACGGTAGAGCCTTACAACATACGGAACTCCTTGTTTTATCGGATTAAGATTTGATAAACCGTTGAAAATCAGTACGTCCGCTTTGTCAGCATACGGCGAATTTGCGGGCATGATTTTAACGTTTTCAACCTCTTCGATTACCGAAAGATATTCCGCCGGAAGTCCGCCTTCGGGAAAAACATACTGAACCGAAAGATTTTCCAACATCGAAAACCTTAAAGCATCTTTTAAACCGTTAAGGCTCAAAAGGTTGCCGGTATTTTTGTTTTCATAATGACAAAACGGTACGGATTTGTCAGATAAAAGTATCACTAAATATTGCAACATGGCTTTAACAGATTTTTAACGGTTCGTTCGGTTTGTTTTTCTCGTATTCTTCCCTTTCGCCTTCAAGTTCGAGTTTGCGGAAAAGTTTGTTCCAATAGTAGTTATTGGCTCTCACACGTGCCTTGTGCATCTTGCAGATAGCGACGGCACGTTGGTAGATAGTCGGCGTTTCGGCGGCGTCATAGTTTTCGCCCTGACACCAAGCGCAACCCGAAGCAACCTCGCAATCAATACATTTTTGCGGACTTTGGGTCAGACGGTCAAGAGTGAGGAACGGACGGAGTTTGTTTTTGTCGATTCCGTCGTTGACGTTGCCGATTATCCAAGCCTTTTTCTCTCGCAAAGAATATTGAGCAAACCTTGTACACGGATAGAAATTGCCTGCCGCGTCAACGGAAAGCATTTTGCCCGCGCCGCACCAGTTTTGGTTTTCGAGTTTTATGTCCATCGGCTTGCCAATATGCTCGGAATAAAACGAACAAGCGTAATCCTTGTAATATTCCTTGTCGATGATTTCGTCGGCGAGTTCAATGAGCTGGTTTTCAAAGAGTTTATCATCACCGTCTTTCCAAATATCCTCAAAAACAACGTTGATATTAACCTCCTTGATTCCAAGCGAATAAAGGTGTAATACACTTTCCTTTATGTAGGGAATGTCAGCGGAAGAAATTGTAACTTTTGTTCCCGCAAATGGAAATTGTTCAATCCAAAGCGGAATATTTCTCACAACATCTTTGTACGAACCTTTACCACTGTTTTTGTAAACGCGGTTGAGATCATGTTTGAGTTCCGTGCCGTCAATGGTGATTCCTATGCTCAAATGTTCGTGGTTTTTCTCTATGAACTTCTGCACTTTTTTTTCGTGGTAATTAATACCATTGGTCGAGAACGAAAAACGGTACGAGTTAAACCAATGATGATTCAACCTATACATTTCCATTTTTAGATAGTCGCAGATTTTGTCAATCAGGTCGATTTCCAAAAACGGTTCACCACCGATGAAGTCCCAAATAACAGACTCTTCGTTAAATTCGTCTTCACGGCTCAGTATGTAGTCAATTGCTTTCTTGGCAGTTTCAAAACTCATACGCTCGTTTATGTTTTTACCGACAAGATAGCAATATTTGCAAGCAAGTTGGCAGTCTTTTGTAACAATGAAAGTAATGTTTTTTGAAACGCCTGATTGCCAAGCCTCTTTGTTGTTTTTTATATCCATATTCACATTTTTAATGGGTTGGTCCTAATCTATCAATTGTGGGTCTTTTTTGTCTGATATATTCTTTATAGCATCCATTTCCTCCTGCCATAAATGTCCATCTAACAACGGATAAATCTCTTCTGACGTACAAATAATCAGTGTGATATGCAATAGTCAAAACATATATATCCCATCCATTATTAGATGAATTATAACCATATGTATTTCCCGCAGTCCATTTCCAATCTCCATTTCCCATATTCGTCCACACCCCTGTTTGTGCTGATTTATGGTAGTATCCCATAAATTCATACTCTAAAATTGAAACAGATATGTATTGAGACCACTTGCTGTCTGCCTCTTTTATTACATTACCTTGCGCATCATATGTTCTGACATATAAATAATCTGTTCCTTGAGCGTTAACACTAAATGCAAACAAAGAATACACGAAAATTAGCGCACAGCAAAATAACTTCTTGATTATATCATCTAATTTCATACATCGTTCTATTAAATATAGAATTATGTTATTTTTTTGAAAAACATAATTCTATATTATTGGTCATTTTCATTCGATTAACGTCCCTTATAAGACGACCCTTGGCAACTGCCATTGCAACTACCATTGCAACTACTTGTGCAACTACCAAAACAATAACCGGAACAACCTTGACAACCGTTGTTCTTTCCAGAACCGTTACCTTGACAACTACGCGCACAAAAATCACTACAACTTCTGCTGCAACCATGGTCACAACCTCCTTCACAAGTAGAATCACAACCCTTACAGCCGCCATAACAAGAACCTGTACAAGTTCCAGTGCATTGAGATGGTGTTGTTGCTGCGTTCAGAATCTGCGGTGCGCCACTTAATACCACTGCGCCCAAAATGGGCAAGGCAACCTTTGCTGCTTGTTTGAAAAACTCCCTTCTTGTTTGGAGTTCATCGTTTTGATTTTTATTCTCTTCCATAGTAATAAAAAAATTTAAAGATTAAACTTTATTTTAAAAACGGTCGAACCGCTTTGGTTTCTAACAATTCCTGTTTGGTAACACGAGATACTTTAGACGGTTCACCAATTATTGGCTCAAACCAAAATAATTTCTCCGAGAAGTCCTTTTTAAAAGCATCATAATATGTTCGTTCAGGTACCTGAGAATATCCTGTATTCCACTGCGAATACACATACCAAGACTCATTTGACATATCAGGTCGGTATTTAAGTTCGCCCAGACCAAGATTAAGTTGAGCTTTTGTTTCTCGTGGTTTTACAGAACCACTTGCAATCAATTCTTCGTAGTAATTTATATTCCGTTTCAAATTTCGTATGACTTTCTCCTTTTCATTATCTGTATAAATTTGGAACCATTGAAAATTTCTAAATTGAATAATTTCAACATGATTCCACGTGTCTTTTGTATAAAACAACACAGGAGAATCCTTAATTTGCGCATTCAAAGTACTATTGAAAAGACAAATTAAAAATAGTATCAGTGCTATAATTCGATTTCGTTTATTAGTATTCATTTCCCTACATAATTAATTGTTTAAAAATGGTCGAACCGCTTTAATTTCCAATAATTGTTGTTTTGTTACACGTGGCAACTTCACAACTTTTGGTGTTTCATTGGGCTTGTCAAGAAATTCCCACCAATACATATATTCCGAAAAATCTTTTTTGATAGCATTGTATTGTGTATGAGCAGTCCACATACCGTCCGAAGCAGGGGGAAAAAATCTTTCATAGACATACCATAATTCATTCGACATATCACTATATTTTAACTCACCATAACCATCATATCCATTATACGATGGACACGCATTCGGATCAGTGCGTTTTACACCACCGGAATTCGTAGCAAACAACTCTTCATAGAAATTTATATTTCGTTTCAAATTTTGTATAACAGTTTCTTTGTTAGCATTGTTTCCCCAACATCTATAATGTTCAAAGTTCTTAAATTGCATAATAATTACAACTCTCGAATCTTCTCTTGCATAGAATAAAACGGGACTATCTTTAATTTGCGCATTCAAAATATTAGAAAGACAAATTAAAAAGACTAATAATGTGAACTTAAACATCTTATGAATACTTAATTAAAGTGAGTTACAGAAAGGAAATCTTTATATAACTCACTTATTGATTTAACTCGAAATAGTTGATAATAAATTATTTGCTACTATTATGACAACTATCCTTACACATAGAGTAACATGTTCCGCGACATTCTCGAGCACAACTTGTTTGGCAAGTGTATGAGCAGTTATCTCCACTACAATTGCTTGGTGTTGTTGCTGCATTAATAATCTGAGGAGCGCCACCCAGCACGATTACACCGAGAATAGGCAGAGCCGCCTTTGCCGCCTGCTTGAAAAACTCTCTTCTCGATTGGAGTTCATCGTTTTGATTTTTCATCTCTTCCATAGTTTGAAAAAATTAAGGGATTAAACATTGAGTTAACTTTACAATTCAGTTTTTGGCTGAAATCTTTATCGGCAAAGAAAAGAAATTGTTATCAAATCGTGGCTATAATTTTGTAGCATAAAATTTTACAAAATGTAATAAATTATTTTACATCTTCATTTTTTTCCCTATATATTCCTGTGAAATACTCAAAAAAGTCATATTTTAAAGCAATAGAAATTCTCATAAGCAATTCTGTGTCAATGGTTTGGCGTTCAAAGATGTCATATACGTTCACACGGTTGCAGTTGAGTTGGTCGGCAAGCCATATAGCACTCCTACGCTGTTCTTTTAGGACAGCCTTAATTTTTTCTCCGATACTATATGTCTGATTTTGAGCCATTGACGATTGTATTTTTGAGGCTCACGGTCAAATTCAGATAAGCATATATAAAAAAGCGTGTAGCCGTTTCTTTTTCTTCTCTCCATTTGTGTGCTTATTAAACTTAGAAGGCTCTGGAAAATGCCATTGACGATAATAAGCACGAAACGGCTCACGCATATATAGCGTGAACCTTTCGCAAACTTATTCTCTCGTCAACAAAATTTTCCAGATTTTCTAAGTTGAGAATAAGAGCGTAAAGCCCAATGTTATAATATGTTAGTTAAAAGTTATTTCTGTTTCGTAGTATTTCTGTTTAAATGTTCTGTTTATCAAGTGCAAATATAAGCAATTATTTTTTATCCTTAAAATAATGTTTTACAAATTGTTTAACGTCGTCGTTGAAAATATCCCAACAGCCGCCACGAACAGGTCCGCTATGTCGGATAAAATCCATTCGTTTGAGTTCGTTGAAGTTATTGTTGACGGCGACGATGCTGATGTCCAACATTTGAGCCAACTTTTCCATTGTTACAAACGGATTTGCTATGATTGTTTCAAGGATTTTCATACGCCGCTCCACAACTTTTTGCGCAACCTTTTTGCCGTTCTTTTCACTTAACTTTTGTTCCAATTCATTAAAGTTTTGAAGCGGTTTTACTAAACTTTCGTTTTCTTTTATTAAACTTTCGTTTTGTTTTACTAAACTTTCGTCAAATGGAACAACAAGCCGCATAAAATGCTCTGTCCACGTGAAATTTTCACGGTTATACACACTCATAATCCTCGGCATTCCCGACCCCAACGCCTCCACCATATCCACGTCGCGGAAAATGCGCATCAGTTCCTTGTTGCGCGGCAGACTTACGCCACTAAAAAACTCGTCTTCCGCAAGTCCTTCGGGCAGAGAGCCGTATGATGTTATTTCCAAACGGTCTGAAAAAATTTCGATCTTTGGCGGCACTTCACGACTGTAATCATTATGGACGATAAAATTGATGACCGCCTCGTGTATGGCTTGCGGATTCCAAAGCGGTGTATCAATGCGTTTTTTGTATGTTAGTGTTGTATGTATTTGATTTTCAATTTTTAATTTGTCAAGTAACCGATTGGTGGCAGTCAAAAGACAACAATATCCGTACTCATTGTTTGAAGTCAAATCCACCCTGTCAGTACCTGAATATTTTGCAAGTTTGATTGACATTCCATTCTCGTCTGCCAACAAATAGGCTACATAATTCAGCCGTCCATCGTCAGTTAAAAGCTCAAGTGTACGCAAATAATTGCCGTTTAAATGCAATCCTTTTTCCTGATAATATATACGTAACTGACTGAATGTCAAATCTTGACGAGGCGAAACTATATTTCTGAGCGAATTTCTAACTCTATGCGCAAACAAATCCTCAATCATTGCGGTCGGCATCGGTTCGGCGGCTGTGCCGACACGGATATAACAGCCACGTGTACTCATTCCGTATTTGGTTTTGTAATACGGCTTTTCGCTGCCGGATGCAAGAAAGATTTTGATGACATCCACACCGTCAATGTTTTCAACCAAAACATCAAATAGTCCCATAGGTGACGGCGAAACATTTTTACGGATTTTATCCTTGATTTTAAGGACAACGCTGTCAATGTCATCAACGCCGACAGGTTTGCCGTCGTCATCAATGCCGATATAGATTATACCGCCCTCACGGTAGTTGAGGAACGCTATCACCTCTTTCTCAATGTCAAGTTCGTCGGTGTATTGACTTTTAAATTCTATGCGGTTCGTCTCTTGCATTGTAGTTAATGTTTGTCAAGTGCAAATATATCTTTTATTTTAGAAAAAACAAAAACAATTTTCTTCTCATGTTTAGTTTTCTCTAAAAAATTGACCCAACAAAAAACGCCTTTATTCCGCTACGAAACCTCAAAAAATAATTTCGTAGCGGAATAAAGGCGTTTTTCTGTAATAATTAACACTTATTAATAGTTTTGATTGAAAAAATCTGATTATTTTTGGCGCATAAAAAATCAAAAAAAAGCGCGTTACAAATTTTAGGAATAGCATCGGAGGAGTCTTCGCTTATCGTAAAAGACAGTGAAAATTCAGGTATGCAAATTGACCTTTTGATAGACCGTGCTGATGATGTTGTCAACGTTTGTGAGATAAAATTTTATAAATCCGCTTTTGCAGTAACGCCGCAATATGCAGAAAAACTCCTCAGCCGCATTGCCGCACTTGAAGAAACAAACCGCAAAAAGACGTTTCATCTGACTTACATCGGTGTTACCCCGCTTGTCAGCAACGAATATGCGGACGTTTTTCAATCGGCGTTAACGGTTGAGGAGTTTTTTACTTAATTTTTATTTTGTCTCTTTCAACAATTCTTTTATACCGCCGATACTGCCTAAAAGGTTTGATGCCTCGTATGGCATGAAAACCGTCTTTGTACCCTCGCCGGCGGAGAGATTTTTCATCATGTCGATATACTTTTGAGCGATAAGATACTGCGCCGGATTTGCCGACGTGCCGATTGTTTCGGCAACTTTTTGAACCGCAGCCGCTTCCGCCTCGGCAATCTTTTGAATCGCAAACGCCTCAGCCTCAGCCTTTTTGAGTCTTGCCTGAGCCTCGCCTTCGGCTTGAAGTATAGCCTGCTGTTTTGCTGCCTCGGCTTGGTTAATCATCGCCGTTTTTGCACCTTCAGAAGCCAAAATGCGTGAGGCTTTTTCTCCTTCTGAGGTCAAAATAGCCGCACGTTTGTTGCGCTCAGCCTGCATTTGCTTTTCCATTGCCGTCAAAACGCTTTGCGGCGGGGTAATGTCTTGAAGTTCCACGCGGTTTACTTTTACGCCCCATTTGTCGGTGGCATCGTCCAAAACGGCACGAAGTTTAGTGTTGATTGTGTCCCTTGAAGTAAGCGTTTCGTCCAATTCCAACTCACCGATGATGTTACGCAAAGTTGTCTGCGTAAGTTTTTCGATGGCGTTCGGAAGATTGTCGATTTCGTATGCCGCCTTAAAAGGGTCCATAATCTGAAAATACAACAGCGCGTTGATCTCCGTCTGAACATTGTCTTTTGTGATAACGTTCTGTTTGTCAAAATCATAAACCTGTTCCCTCAAATCTATTGTAGTGGAGTTGTAATAACGTCCGCTGCGCAAGATGACAATGTTTTTTGCCTTGTCAATAAAAGGAATGATGATGTTGATACCCGGAGAAAGCGTTGAATGATATTTTCCAAGCCTTTCGATAATTTTGGTTTCTGACTGAGGTATGATAACCAAAGTCTTTTTTACGAAAATAATTGCAAAAACCACTATTGCAATTATCACGATTACAGTAGGTTCCATGATTGAAGTGTTTATTTATTATGATTCAACAATTTTATTCAGGGGTTCAACAATAACGATTGTGCTTTTTCTGCCGATGATTCTGACGTTGGTATCGCTTGCAACCGGCAGTCCGTCAATGGTCTGAGCCTTCCAAACGTCGCCGTCAAGGG
Organism: Bacteroidales bacterium; assembly: GCA_017535325.1. GTDB lineage: Bacteria > Bacteroidota > Bacteroidia > Bacteroidales > UBA3824 > UBA3824. The sequence goes on from JAFXUC010000029.1 coordinate 169,218, forward strand.
CTATCCGTCCGAAACCGTCTTTTTCGATCGCCTCCGTAACTTTGCCCGTGCGTCCTATCATGGCGTCGGCGTTGCTTTTTCTGCCGCCTTTGTTGAAATGCTCGGCAATAATCGGGCGCAGAAAGAAAATGCTCGCTACCGCCGACAACGCGAAAATTATCACTTGAATTGTCAGCGAAAAACCAAACAGAGCCGTCAGCATGGCGGAAACTGCTCCGATGGAGAAACAAATCATAACGAAATTTCCCGCCGAAAGTTCTATCACTAAGAATACTATGGCGGCTATAATCCAAATTATATACAAACTGTCCATAACGGTAATTATTTTCTCCAAATTTAAAAACAATTATCGTAAAAAACAAATAAAAAGGAAAAAAAATTACCAGTCTTCCTCTTCTTCCTGCTTGCGTTTTTCTTCTTCCTCTTTTTCGATGGATTCGTTTGAAATCACTGTTTCAGTAACTTTTGACCATTTGAAAATATCTTCCGGCTTGTAAGGGCGGTGGCTGTCGTACCAGACAAAACCGTTGAGAAACGACTGGCGTTTGGTTAGGCCTTCCAAAGGATAAAGCGTGCCTTTCGGGGTTTTGAAAAACCAGAGCCGTTTCATTTTGCCGTTTTCAAAAAATATGTCCATATCTTTGGAAGTCGCTGTGTTCATGCCTGTTACGATGGAATCTTCCATGGTGTAATAAATCGTAGCCGCATCGGAAATCACTTCCACTTCCTGAATTTTGTTGGAGTCAAGATACGCCACCATGTCTTTGCCGGTGATTTGGTTGTAACGCGGCACACTGTCAACCTGCTGCGAGACAAACGCACTGCCTAACATTTCAACCATGTCGATAGTGTTGCCGGAGGTGTAGAGTTTTATCGTTTTGGCGGTGATTTGATTTTCCAAATGCCAGATTACCGGCGTTTTGTGCATGGTTATAATGCTGTCCGACATGTTGTAGACTAAACTGTCGCACATCGTCTGAATGTCGCGGCGGAACATTTTGGCGTGGCTGAACGCCCGGATTATGCGGTAAACGGTGGTGTCTTTTTGCTCAAAAAGCGTGTCAGTAACCGAAACAATCGTGTCGGCGTGAAGATACATCGTGTCTTTTTTAGAGAAATAAATCATCAGCGCGCTGTCGGTAAGAAGGCTTTTTTCTGGGACTTCATAATAACGCGCCTCGTTGCCTTTGAGTTTTACGTTTTGAACCGTGTCCGTAATCTCCACCCTTGAACGTCCGATTCCGTATTTTTCGTTTCTGAAAAACATTATCGTATCGCCCGAAAGCCGGTGTTCCTTGCTGATCAAAAGGCTTTTTTTGGTGAGTTGGCACTCGTCTTTTATGTGGTTGTACCAGCCGCGCTCCGAATACAGATAATTGCTGTCGCCTACGATTTCGGTCGGTCCGAGAAAAGTCGAAATTTTTGTCTTGATATTGTGTGTCAGCGTGTCGGAATACATCACGTATTTCGGATTGTGGACAACTACGTCCTTGTTGTAGACCAAATCGTTGGTTTTCGGATAAAAATAACCAAGTTCAGAGACAAGCGTGTCTTCGCCCGTAAAAGTGGTGCCGCCGTTGAAATAATTGGCGAAATTTTTAGCCATGTCATAATCGATGTTGTCGGTGAGCATCGTCATGGAGTCTTTCACCATTTTGACGTTTTCCCTCAGACGTGCAAACCTTGTCGCGCCGTCATAGTCAAGAGAGTCGCCCCAGAGATGAACGGTGTCTGTCTGCTCCACAAGCCTGTACATGTGAACCCTTCCGTAAGCGCGGAATTTGTTTTCGCGGGAATTGTAAAGTGCTGAATCGCAGTACATTGAAGCACTGTCATGATAAAACTGAACGTCGCCTTTCAAGACTTTTACGTCCGCGCCGTGGTACTCGTCAACTTCCAGAGTGTTGGAATTGACGATTTCGATTTTGCGTCCGGCGGTTTTTGCCGTGTCCTGATTTTGGGCTTCAACTGCCTGAAAAACACAAAGCAGCAATATAAATAAAAATAAGGTTTTCTTCACTGTTGATAGAATATTTTTCGGGTGCAAAGTTATAAAAAAAAAATTAATTACGGAATTATAATTCCTGCAACTGAAATGTCGTCCACTTGCTCCAATGTGCCGCGCCAGGCGAGATGTTCGCTGAGAAAGAAGTCCGCCATTTGGTTGTAATCCAGTTCTGAGGCTTTGATAATGAGGTTAGTGAAGTTTTTGCGTCCCAATTTTTTGCCGTTTTCAAAACCGAACTGATCGGCGTAACCGTCAGAGGACATCAAAAGAAAATCCCCGCTTTTAATATCAAATTTGCTGTTTTGAAACTGAAAATCCGAGCCGGGCATTATGTTTCCGAGAGAACATCTGTCAGGAAGAAGTTTGAATAATTCGCCTTTTCTTACAATGTAGAGCGGACGGTATGCTCCGGCGTATTCTACTTCGGTGTTGTTTTCGTTGATAATGCACAGCGAAAGGTCCATGCCGTCAATGCCGCCGACTTTGTTGCTGAGACTGCTGACTGATTCGTAAAGTTTGTCGTTGAGTTGCTTGATGAGGTCGCCCGGAGTGTTTTCCTGTGTAACCTCCTGCAAGATTTCGTCCAGAAACATTTTGCCCATGAGCGAGACAAACGCGCCCGGCACGCCGTGTCCGGCACAGTCGCAAAGCGCGAGATATTTCCGTCCGAATTTCTGCCCCATCCAGAAGAAATCGCCTGAAACAATGGCTTTCGGAAGGTTGAGAAAGAAACTTTCTTTGTAACATTCGTGCAAAAGGTTTTTGCCGGTCATAAGTGCCGACTGAATTACAGAGGCGTATTCTATCGACTTTGTAACTTCCTTGTTTTTCTGCTCGATTTCGTCGCTTTGTTTGCGGATTTCGGCCTCGGCGCGTTTGACAGCCGAAATGTCAGTGTCAACCACAATTAACATCACGTTGCCTTCTTCGTCGGAAATCGGCGTTATGGACGACTGAATCCATATTTCTTTTTCGTCTTTGTTGTAATGCAAAAGCGTGAATGTTACGGGTTTGCAGTCTTTGTATGCCTTGTCGTAATATTCTATTGCTGCGGGGTTTCTCAGGGCTGTTTTGTAATATGCACCGTTAGCAATAAACTCTTCAAAAGTATAACCGTAAATCTTTGTAAATCCGTAGTTTACCCAAGAAATGTTCTTGTTTTCGTCAAGCATTATGACGGCGTTTTCGGTGTTTCTTACCGAAATCGAAAAGCGTTTGAGTTCGGCATTGAGGCTTACCAACTGGTTTTGTTTGGTTTTCAAATCGTTGTTTGCGGTTTGCAAAAGCACGTTTCTTTCTTCCAAAAGTTTTTTCTGACTGTTGATTTTTCTCATGCACGAGATGTTGACAATCGCATATTCGATGTACGTCGCCAGATTGTGGATAATTCCCAAATGATACGGCGTAAAATAATTGTTTTTTTTGCTTTTGATTGTCAGCACGCCGATTGTCATGTCGTTGTCGGAAAGCGGGACGTAGACCGCCGAGCCGAAAAGCGTCGTGTCTATTTTGAATTTGTTAATATCAACGTATTGTCCGATTTCGTTTTTATAATCGGAGATAACGAGCGATTTGTGGTTGAGAAACGACCAGACCACCAAGTTGTTTTTGTTTTCGAGGTTGTAACGCGCAAAAGCCATCGTAACGCCGTTCATCACAAACGCCGCAAAGTCGATGCTTGTATGAGGCGCGTTGTATACGCCTATGCCCATGCCGTCAGTCGGGAAAAACTTCTCCAACTCCTCGGCTGCAACTTTCGATAAATTGCTCATTGTCAGGGCTTTGATAATTCTTTGTCCTGAACGGCTGAGAACGGAAAGATTCTGCAAAGTGTTGTTGAGGTTTTCTTTCTGGATTTCCAACTGCGATTTTGTGTTGTTGAACTCCTCGTTTTGAACGGAGAGTTTTTCCGTCAAATCCGCTAAATGTTTTTTGTCTTTGTGCTTTTTTATCAGCAGAAAAATGACAGCGGCTGTCAGCATGCTGATTATAAGTGTCAAAGCGGTTTTCAGTTTTAGATCAAAAGGGCGTTTTACCGTGAAATTCAGTTTTACGGGTTCGGAGACAAGCGTGTTTGTCCTCGCTTTTACGGTAAAAGTGTATTGTCCTTCTTTCATGTTGACAAAAATCGCGGTTTTTTGGGTAGACCACGGCGAATATTCTTCGTCGCAATTATCCAAACGGTAGGCATATTCGGTGTTGTAAAGTTTCTTTCCGTCAGAATCGGCGGTATAAACGATTTTGATTTTGTTTTTTACTTGAATGTTATCAATACGCTTTTGCTTGTCAGCGTACTTGTCGGCTGAATACACCAATGAATCTTGGTCGCAATATATCAACGTTATACGGCAATCCAAATTGCCGGTTTGGGCAAACGCCTTAATCCCGACAATTACCGTTAACAAAAAGATAACGAAAAATGCTGAAATTTTTTTTCCCTTTTTCATGGTGCTAAATTATAAAAAATCATTTTAATATTAAAAAAAAAGACTAATTTTGCAAAAAAAAAATCAAAACATAAATTTTACACAAATGAACAAGCAGATAGCAGTTTTACCCGGCGACGGTATTGGTCCCGAGGTTATCGCAGAGGCGCAGAAATCACTTCAAGCGATAGAAAAAATCAGAGGTCATAAGTTTACATACGTTCCCGTTTTAGGCGGTGCTGCGGCAATTGACGCTTGCGGCAATCCTATGCCCGACGAAACGGTTGAAGTTTGCAAACAATCTGACGCTGTACTTTTCGGTGCGTTTGGCAGTCCGAAATACGACAACGACCCGAATGCAAAGGTTCGTCCCGAACAAGGCCTTTTGGCAATCAGAAAACGTCTTGAACTTTTTGCAAATATTCGTCCGATTTATACTTTCCCGGCACTCATTCACAAATCGCCGATTAAAAAAGAAATCGTTGACGGTGCTGATTTCGTTGTTGTAAGGGAACTTACGGGCGGAATGTATTTCGGTATGAAAGGCCGCACGGAAGACGGCAAATCGGCTTTCGACACCAACCTTTATTCAGTTTTTGAGATTGAAAGAATTTTGAAATGCGCATACGAACTTTCTCTCAAACGCCGCAAAAAACTCTTGGTTGTTGATAAGGCTAACGTTTTGGCTTCGTCAAGACTTTGGAGAGAAACGGCTCAGAGAATCAGCAAAGATTATCCTGAGGTTGAGACTTCTTATATGTTTGTTGACAACGCTTCGATGAGAATTGTTACAACGCCTAAGGATTTTGATGTTATGGTAACAGAGAATACTTTCGGTGATATTTTGACAGACGAGGCTTCGGTAATTACAGGAAGTATGGGCCTTATGCCGAGTGCGTCAATCGGCGTTTACACCTCGCTTTTTGAACCTATTCACGGTTCATATCCTCAGGCAGCAGGCAAAAACATCGCTAACCCGATGGCGGCAATTCTTTCGGCTGCAATGCTTTTGGAAACAGGTTTCGGCTTAAAAGAGGAGGCTCAAATCGTTACCGATGCTGTTAACAAAGCCCTCGCTGACGGTATTCGTACAGAAGATATCGCCGAAGGCAAGGCATACGGCACAAAAGAAGTAGGCGACTACATTGCAAAGGCAATTTTGGAGACAAAATAATCAAATAAAAAAAAGAGGTTGAAAAACCTCTTTTTTTATTTAACTCTCTTAGACGAGACTATAATCGTGTAAGTGTTGTTGTACGGTTTTGAGAACAGAACTTTTTTAGCGCGTTCCTCCGTGATTGAAATTCCTGAGAGGGACATATCCGCTTTCCCTTCCGCAATGCACGGGATAATGTCGGAAAATGGAATCACCGTTATTTTTACCGGACGTCCGATTTTGTCGGCAAACAAAGTCCACAATTCAGCGTCAAGACCCGAAACTATTCCGCCGATTGAAAGGTTGAACGGTGGATAATCGCCCTCGGTAACGATGTTCAAAGGCTCGCCCTCTGTAACCTGCGGTTTCGGCACCGGGAGTGAAGACGGCGACGAAGTGCTGAACCATTTGTTACGGATTTCGGCAAGTTGTCCGCTTTGCTCCAATTCGGTGATAAAATCGTTGAACTGCGCCTGCAATTCCGTGTTTTTCTTGTTGAAAACAGCACCCATCGGTACTGCCGGCATATTTGCGTTTGCCGTGTCGATTGAGAGTCCGCCGGCAAGCATCAGCACTGCCGAAACGTCCTCGTCAATGCCGTATTCAGCCTTGCCCGAAACGATGGCTTTGTAAATGTCAAATGCCGTCGGCACTTTTATTACATTGTATGACGGATATTTCTCTGCAAATATCGCCTCAAACGTAGTGCCTTCCTGAACCGCGATTGTTTTGTCAGAGAGGTTTTCAAAGTCGCGTATTTTGTCATCGCCGCTCATCGAACAGCCGCTGATTGCCATAGCCGTCAATGCCGTGATGATTAATTTGATTGATTGCATGTTTTTGTTGTGTGTTTAAAAATAATACAAAATTCTAAAATTTGCCCTGTTTAAATCCTTGCAGAACATATCGTGCCATTGTGCGGCAACGGTCAGATGTTCGCCGAAACCTTTTTGAACCGACAACATTCCGTATACGTCCGCGCCGGTGATAATTTTTTCCGGAGTTTTGTCGCTGCACCAGAGAGCCTGAGCCGAGATTTTCCATTTTGACGGAAGATTCAGAGTCGGCGCAAAGCGGATATATTCGTAAGAAGTGTTTTCTCCGTAGTAATGATTGTTGTAAAAACTTGCGCCTGCCACAAAACTGAACATGCCCGGCGTATACGAAAACGAAGCGTCAATGTTTGTGATTTGACATTCTTCCGGGTCGTTTTCAAACGTTGTAACAGGCTGCTGAATATACGTGCCTTGTGTTTCGGTTACGATGTCGCGGGTGTCGATAAGACGTCCGATTGCCGAAGCCTGAAATTTTTTTGACGAATAAGTGTACATCAAACGGTAAACGTCAGCGGGTTGATAATCAAGTTTCGGATTGCCGATTGAAACAGGAGTACCGATTTCGTCGTAAAGAGGAAAACTGTGAATGTTAATATAATCAGGCGCAACAAAACGGCGGTAATACGAGCCCTGAATTTGATGGTGCCAGTTCGGAGTAAGGGTTGCGCTTGCGACAATCAAATTGTAAGGATTGTCGATTTTTTCGTCTTTGTAGCCGTAATGATAACACATCACACGGTCGCCCAAAGAGAGCGACAACGGTCCGACAGTATAGTCTAACTGCGCGTAAAAGTCGTTGTTATAAGTGGTAAGGTCGCGGTCAACTTCTACCGCTTGATTCATAAAACTGCTGAAAATGTCAACGGTTTGAAAATATTTTGAGTTGAGGTTTGTTGTTGCATAGTCCAATTCCCAACCTGCGCAAAGTTCGAGACCGTCAACTATTGGCGTATAAAGTTCCACGATATACACCTGCCAAATCTCTTTTGTACGCTCTTTGCTGCTTGTAAGGGACAGAATTTCGTTTTTCGCGCCGTCGTCGTAATATTCCACGTCGGCAGAAACGCTGAGAGCCGTTCCCGCGTCGTTGAAAATGCCGTCATACTGGACTTGTCCGCCGTAATAGCGTGAATCGGCGTTTCCGCTGTGTCCGTAGCGCATTGCAAAATCGTACATGAGATTGTGATTGTTGTTGAGCGCGGTGTTGATTTTGGCGGCGCAACGGGCTGTGCCGTCATATTCGCCGTGCCGCGAATTGTCTGAAAGTGTTGCGCTTAAAAGTACGTCCGTTTTGCCGTTGCCGTAAACAGCGTTGATAACGGGCGCGCTTTGAAGACCTTCCGTGTCAAATTCCGCACCTATATATATGTCTTTTTCTTCTGCGCCTCTTACCATGTTGATGTCGATGACGCCGCCGAGACTTTTGCTGCCTTTCATGACGTCGGGGTTGTCGCAGATTTGGATTTTTTCAACGTATTTTGCCCTTAGTGTCGAAAGAAAAATCCTGATGTTTGCCTCGTAATTGAAATTTTCCACGCGGACAACATAACGGTCGTCAAGGTTTTCATAATTTCTTGAAAGTGCCTCAGGAAACATTTGAAGGAGATCCATAACGGTGGTGTTGTCATCAAGAGCCATTCTCTGGGGAAAAATCAGCACCCTGTCGGCGCGGTGTTCAATAACGGGTTCTTCCCCTTTCAAACCGTATTCTGCTGCGGTTTCGTCTTGTGCAAAAACTTGCGGCGCACAGCATACTGTGAGTGCCGAAAGCATTAGAATTGCTAATCTGTTCATACAGTTTAATTTTTTTTATTATAAGTGTTACATTTTCTTAATGCAAATTTTGTGCAAATGCTTTAATAGATTTTTGAATTAATTTTTAGGTAAGATTTAATTAATAAAAACATAAAAGGGCGAAAATTTTTCCGCCCCTTTATGATACCTTATTGTTGTATGTTACAAATTCTTGACAATCAACGTTGAGTTGGTTCCGCCGAAACCGAAAGAGTTTGAAAGGAACGTGTCAAAATGAGCCTCAACTCTTTGAGCCGGAATATTCAGTTTTGCCGAATCTTCGTCGGGGTTTTCAAAATTGAGGTTTGCTGCAACGAAATTGTTTTTCATCATCAGAATTGAATAAATCGTCTCTGACGCGCCCGCCATCCACATTTCGTGTCCGGTCTGGGATTTTGTTGAGGTAACAAACGGTTTGTTGTCACCGAAAACCTGAGCAATTGCCTTTGCCTCGTTCATGTCGCCGATGTGCGTTGACGTAGCGTGTGCGTTAACGTAACCGATTGTCTTGATGTCAATTCCGGCGTTTTTGATTGCTTTTTCAAGCGATTTTGCAGGACCTTCAACATTGGGCGAGGAGATATGGTCGCCGTTTGAAGAGAATCCCCAGCCGAGAACCTCTGCGATTATCGGTGCGCCGCGTTTTACGGCGTGTTCGTATTCTTCGATGATGACCGTTGCCGCGCCGCCGCCCGGAACGAGTCCGTCTCTGTCTCTGTCAAAAGGTCTTGAAGCCGCCGTAGGATTGTCTTCTCTTGTTGAAAACGCGCTGATACCGTCGAAACTGCCGACAGCATACGGGTTTACTTCCTGTGCGCCGCCGCAAACGACCATTTCTTCCAAGCCGTTTTTGATGAGCAGTGCGCCAAGACCGATTGCGTGGCTTGACGAAGCGCAAGCCGCAGAAATAGTTAAATTGATGCCGCGAAGTTTGAAAATGCAGCCGAGATTCATCGTTACGGTAGAGTTCATAGACTGGAAAATTCCGCCTGAGCCGATTAAGGTTGTGTCTTTTTTGCGGAACATTGTGTCAACGCTTTTGTAAACCGGCTCCGCGCTTGAATCGTTGCCGTAAAGAAGTCCCACGTCGTTTTTGTCCAAATAATCCTGGTCGATATTTGCGTTTTTCAAGGCTTCAACTGTTGCCACGTAAGCGTATTTTGCCTGTTCGGGCATAAAAACACGCTGAGCGCGTGAGAGTTGCCCTTTTAAGTCGGGAATGTCGAGTTTAGAGGTCAATCCCGAACGGAATCCTAATTCTTTGCGTTCTTGATCCAATATAATGCCCGAAACCCCGTTCCAAAGTGATTGTTTCACTTCTTCGAGGTTTTTGCCGAGGCACGAATAAATGCCCAAGCCCGTTATTACTACTCTTTTTTCCATGTATTTTACTTAAAATTATTTGCGCAAAGATAAGCGGATTTTTCGTTAATAACAAATTTATTTTTCTGATAAATGCCAAATTGCATTTTATTTTTCTCTTTTTCAGGCGTTATTGTCTTAACATTTCCCTTACCTTCATGAGTGCGTTGCCGAGATGGTTTTCGCCCTGCCAGTTTGCGGGGTCAAGAACGCGGTCGTCGTCTTCGGGAAGGCCAATGCCCCAGATTTTGTCAACGGGACTTGCCTCTGCCAAAATTTTGTCGCCGGTTGAAAGCAGAAAATTCTTTAAATCAGGGTTTTGCGAAAATTTTGCAATGTTGCCTTCTATGACGATTCGGTCTTTGTGGGCGTTCCAAGTATTGCTGTCATAATTTTTTACGAGTTTGCCCAAGTTTTTAAACTCCTGCGGTGTTTTTGCCTCGAAAATTTTTCCGTAAATTTCCAAATCGTTGAAAAGCAACGCCTTTGATGCCATCATGTATTGTTCAGCCGTGAAATATTTTTTGCCCGAAACATAAAACTCGCAGTCGTACCACTGACTGAGACACGTTTTTGAAACTGGGTTGTGCGGATATTCGTGCCAGAAAAATACGAAATCTTCGCGGGTAAAATCCTTTTGTTTTTGACTGTCGAGGTATGTCTGAGGCTCAAAAAAGCCCTTGTTTTGCTCTATGAAATGTTGCCAAAGGCTTTGCGGCGAATAAATTTTGGGCAGCACTCTGCCTGAATGTCCGCCTGTCCAGTCAAAAGCGGGAAAAAGTTTTTGCAGTTCTTCCGCCGGCAAAACGGGGAAATACAGCGGATTGATTGCCGCGTCGATTTTCATGTCCATATAATAGACTTCGCCGCCTTTGCCGTTCCAGTGTGCGCCGAGGTACGGGTCAGAAATGAAATGTCCGCTCATGCAGATTCCGTTGTTTTTTCCCTCGCCGCACTTAACGAGGAAAAAACTGTCGCCTTTTTTGGCTTTGTCATGTTCCCAAACGCTCCAATTGAAGGTTTCGGTTTTTATATTTTTTATGGAATTTGTGAAATCTTCGTACTTAAAACTCGAAATTTCAGGATTCCAAAATAAGATTACGGTGTTCATAGATTTAGTACAGATTAATGTTTTTGCAAATATAATTCAATATTTGATTTTTTACAAAAAAAATGTTTTTCATTTATTTTTCAAACAAATCCTCTCCCGTAACCACAGATTGAAACACCTCCGCATATTCGTTGCTTACGAGCGGATTGATGCCGATGTAGGTCAGATGGAATGTTTTTGAAGGATTGACTTCTTCAAGGGCGGAGGCGCGGCTGTAAAGTTTTGCGGCATAATCTTTCGTTACGGTGTAAGGAGATTTGCTGTATTTGATTTCGCAGACATTGACAATATCGTCGGCGCGGTCGATGAGGAGGTCGATTTGCATACCGGCGTTTTGATTGTCTTTTACGATGAGCGATGATTCTGAGGAAGACACGCCTGCAATTTGCAACGCACTCTTAATCTGATGGATATGTTGCAGACAGATTTCTTCAAAGGCAATTCCACGCCAAGACGAAATTTCGGATTCGTTGAGATGATTTTGCCAATAGTCAGTCTGACGGA
>JAFXUC010000030.1 GCA_017535325.1 Bacteroidales bacterium
GCAAAAAATACTATCGAAAATGATACAGTAAATATAGGAAATAATACTGAAAGATATATAGATAATAATTTAGATAGTGATAATTTTAATAATGAAGAATTAAGTTTTGATATCGAAATAAATGAAGATAATAATCTAAAGCCTAATCAAAAAGAAATATGTGATGATTCTTTTGAAGATAAAAATAAAGAAAATGAGATTTCAAGAGTTGAAGAATGTGATATAGAAAAGGAATATTTAAAAAATGAAACAAAATATGATATACAAGAATGGCATAACCTTCCGTCACAAGCACCGTCGGACAGTCAAATCCCCTGAAACCGACGATAACACGCTGCTTGAAAGTGCCTTTTTGAGGATTTTTGTGGTCAATGTTTTGTGTAAAATAGATTACATATTTTTCTTTAAAAACATTGGATTGAAGAATTTCTATGTCCGAAACTCCTTTCAGACTTTTCAGTTTCTGCAGGAATTCGGGTACTTCGGAATCCTGCGCAAAAACACCGCCACATAAAAGCGCGAAAATTAAAAGCGTTAAAATTTTTTTCATTTCTACTTTATTTTTTAAATTTGAAACCACAAAATTACAAATTTAACGTTAATCAAAATGAAAAAAATAGCACTTTTTTTTATATTGCTTTTTACTTTTTGCAGCGCAATGGCGCAAAACAGCAAAACTTTTCCTTTATACGTTGACAGTCAGGGAGTTCTAAGGCGGACAAGTACGGGAAATGAGGTCTCTTATTGCGGGACTAACTATACTCTGCCGTTTGCGCACTCTTTCAGGGCTGCTGATTATTTGGGCACCAACCGTTTTAAGGCGATTGACAATGACGTTTACCATTTTGCACGGCTCGGTTTCAACGCTTTCCGTCTCCATCTCTGGGACGTTGAAATTTCTGACCATGACGGCAATCTCATTGAAAACGAGCATCTTAAAGTGTTGGATTATTTAGTCAAAAAACTTGAAGAAAGACATATTGACATAGTTTTTACTTTGCAGACCAATTTCGGTAACGGGTATCCCGAAAAAAACGAAAAAACCGACGGCTTTACTTATTTTTACGACAAATGCGCGGTTCATTCTGACCCACAGGCAGTTAAAGCGCAGGAAAACTACGTCATGCAACTTGCAAAGCATGTCAACAGTTTTACGGGAAAGAGTTATCTGTCAGACAGTTGCATTGTGGCTTTTGAAATCAACAACGAGCCTTGCCATTCGGTGTCCGTAGAAGACACAAAAAACTACATAAACAGAATGATAAAAGCCTTGAAATCAACCGGTTATAACAAGCCGATTTTTTATAATGTCAGTCATAACAAGGAGTTTGTAAGCGCGTATTTTCAGACGGAAATCGACGGCGGAACTTATCAATGGTATCCGACGGGACTTGTTTCGGGCGGCGAACTCAGTTTCAATTATTTGCCATATATTGACGAATATAAAATTGATTTTCAAGATGTTGACGGTTTTAAAAACAAGGCGAAAATCATTTACGAATTTGACCCCGGCGACATTCTTGACACGTATCTTTATCCGGCGGTAATCAGGAGTTTCCGTTCTGCGGGTTTTCAGTGGATAACGCATTTTGCTTACGACGCAACATTTTTGGCGTGCTACAACACTGATTATCAGACACATTACATGAATTTGTTGTATTCTCCCGGCAAAGCCATCGGTCTGAAAATAGGATGCGAAGTCGCAAAAACAGTCCCGATGTACGCCAAAATTCAACCGTATCCAGACGACACCGTATTTTACAATACGACAGTCAGTTACAAAAGGAATCTCGCGGTTTTCAACAGCGGTGAAAAATTTTTCTACACCAACACCAACGAGATTGCCCCAAAAGACGAGAAAAAGTTGAAAGAGATTTGCGGGCTCGGAACGTCAAAACTTGTAAAATACGACGGCACAGGCGCGTATTTTCTTGACAAATTGGACAAAGGCGTCTGGCGTTTGGAAGTTTTGCCCGACCAGGTAATTGTAAATGACCCGTTTGAAAAAACGTCGCTGAAAAAGAAAGTCGGCGTTTTGGTCTCGGATTTCAGGAAAATGGAGTTTTTTTTGCAGGATTTGGGCGGAGATTTTTCTGTTGAAAAAATCACTGAAAACGCTGATTTTAAACAAAATAAGAATGAACTTTCGGTTTTGCCGGGCGTTTACATTCTGAAAAACCAAAAATCCAAAGCCAAAATTGACAAAAATTTTTGCTATAATAATATAAAGGTGTCGGAATTTTTTGCGCCTGAAACTAACGTTGATAAAATTTATTTGGTTCATACGCCTGAACCCTGCCACGAAAAAGGCGGGCCTTTGGTGCTGAAAGCAAAAATTGTTTCCCCGCAAGTAATTGATTCAGTGGTAGTTTATCCAAGCGACATTTCTTTTTGGCGGGACAACAACAAGTCAATAAAAATGCAAAAAACATCGTACTACGATTATGCGGTTACGATTCCCGAAAATTGGTATTATAAAGGTGTTTTCGGATATTATATTTTGGTGTATTCGGGCGGGAAATGCACGACTTATCCCTCTGAAAATCAAGCAAATCCTTTGGATTGGGACGCCGACGAAAAGGAATTTTTTTCAACACATATAGAAGACAAAACCGATAACATAATTTTGATAGCCTCGGCCGCCGACGATGAAAAAGTTTTTGCAAAAATTTTTCCCGACTGGGGTAACACTCATGTTACAAAATCTTCTAACATGCCGTTTTCGCAAAATTCGCTTTACATCTATTCCGAGCCGAAAGAAGAAATTATGTCGGTGATTTTCAAAGACATACGCGGCATTATAAAAACCAGAGAAAACGGCATTAAAAACGTCAAAAAATTAAAACTGATGTTCCAGCCGCTTCAAGAGCCTCAGACTTTCAATATCGGTTTTACCGACTCGGACGGATTTACTTTCACAAAAGAGGTAAAAATTGAAAAAAATCAGGAGATTTTAGAGATTTTTTTAGAGGATTTACAGCAGTCGCCGACATACTTTTTGCACGGAATTTTTCCGAGTTTTTCAAAAAATGCGTTTTTTGCGCAGAAAAAAGCAAAATTTTCTGTTGAAAATTCCGAAATTTTTGAAATCATCACTCCCAAAAGTAAAGACAAATTGTCATTTGGCTTTATCGGAGCATGGTTGGAGTAAACGTAAGTTATTGATAATCAACACCCGATTTTTAAAAGTGTTAAAAGTTGTAAAATCATAAAAAAAAGTTGCTCAAAAATTTGCACGGATAAAAAAAATGTTGTTACTTTGCAGTGTAATAATTAAGGAACATTTGATGTGATTCAATTATAAATGTTAAAATTTTTTGAGTTAATAGTTTGATTTTAGGTTGTTATTTGTATTTGGGGTGTTGTTGTGATAACAACACTCCTTTCTTAAAAAAAAAAGAAACAAAACAACAGAAACAAACAATAAAACTAAAATTTTGACGTTTTACATTTAAAAGTTGAAAAATATATTATTTTTCATAGTTTTGTTAGGTTAATTAGTTTGTTTTAGGTTAATTTTTGGTTTTAAAGAGAGTTCTTATTTTTAAGGGCTCTCTTTTTTTATGCAGGCACTCTCCTGCCGCCGAATTTTATGCTGAAATTAATTCATTATATTTCGGAATTTCTTTTAAAAATTCATATTTCTTTGTATCTTTGTCAAGTTTTATACAGTAATGGGTCAAACCGTTGGTCAGCATCAAAAAACGCGCTTGTAGTTTTATATTATAACGCGCTATTTGACTGAATGTTGACTGGTTGATTTCTATGGCCGGGGCTTTACATTCAACTACCGCAACGACATCGCCCGAATTGGAAAAAACGGTTATGTCGGTGCGTTTTACGGTGTTGAAAAGCCTCAAAGCGGTCTCCGTTGACATCAAACTCTGCGGAAAGCCTTTTTCCTCGATAAGAAAACGGACAAAATGCTGTCTGACCCATTCCTCCGGCGTAAGACGGACGTATTTCTTACGGATAATGTCAAAGATTTCACCGTCTTTGACCGAAAAATTATATGAAGGTAAATTTAACTGCTGCATAACGATTTTAACAAAGCGGCGCAAAATTAACAAAAAAAATTGTAAAAACTATGAGAACAAAAGAAGAAATTGTAAATAACTGGCTGCCAAGATACACAGGCAGAGAGTTGAAAGATTTTGACAAGCATATTCTGCTCACTAATTTTCAGAATTACTTGGAAATGTTTTCCAAGGAGTTCAACGCGCCGATTGTCGGTCTTGACAAAAACATGCCCAACGTCTCGGCTGAGGGAATCACGCTCATAAACTTCGGAATGGGCAGCCCTAACGCGGCGACAATCATGGACCTCCTCTCGGCAATAGAACCCAAAGCCGTTCTCTTTCTCGGAAAATGCGGCGGATTGAAGAAAATCAATAAGTTGGGCGACATCATAATCCCGATTGCTGCAATCCGCGGCGAAGGTACTTCAAACGAATACTTACCGCCCGAAGTACCCGCTCTGCCGGCGTTTTCGCTTTTGAGGGCATCTTCCGCAATCGTCAGGGACTCAGGACACGACTACTGGACAGGAACGGTCTACACCACAAACCGCAGAGTTTGGGAGTGGGACGACGATTTCAAAAACTACCTCAGAAAAATCCGTACAATGGGCGTTGACATGGAAACGGCGACACTTTTTACCGTCGCTTTCAAAAATTCGATACCTTGCGGCGCACTGCTTTTGGTCTCTGACCAGCCGATGATTTCTTCGGGCGTCAAGACAAGGGAAAGCGACAACGCCGTTACAAAAAATTTCGTACAGGACCATCTCCACATCGGAATAAAATCCTTGCAGGAAATTATCAACAACGGTATGAGTGTTAAGCATTTAAGATTTGACGAGGAATAATGGCAAAATTAGCGGCGACTTTTGAGGGCATAATGTCGGACTTAAAAGCAAAAAAATATCTTCCGGTTTACTTTTTGCAAGGCGACGAACCCTATTTCATAGACAAAATTGCGTCTTACATCGAAGATAATGTCCTGAACGAAACGGAGAAAATCTTCAATCAGTCAGTAGTTTACGGCAAAGATGTTGACGTACGGAGCGTTGACGCTTTGGCAAAAAGTTTTCCCGCGATGGCGCAAAACAGGGTTGTCATCGTAAAAGAGGCTCAGGATTTGAAAAAAATCGAAGACCTCGTTTTTTACGCCGAAAAACCGCTGAAATCAACGCTGCTCGTAATTTGTTACAAATACAAAAAACTCGACTCCCGCAAAAAAATCTGCGCCGCAATCGAGAAAAACGGCGTGCTGTTTACCTCGGCAAAACTTTACGAAAACAAAATCCCCGCGTGGATAGACTCTTACGTCAAAAGCGCGGGCTTTACTTGCGACGAAAAAGTCAAAAACCTTTTGACGGAATATCTCGGAACGGATTTGTCGAAAATCGCAAACGAGATTGACAAACTTTTTATCACAAAACAACAAGGCTCCGCAATAACGCTTGACGATGTTCAAAACAACATCGGAATCAGCAAGGATTACAACAATTTTGAACTTCAAAACGTTATCGGCAGGGGCGACGTCGCAAAGGCGGCAAGAATCGTAGACCATTTTGCAAAAAACCAAAAAGACAACCCGCTTGTTCTGACAATAACCTCGCTTTACGGATTTTTTTCAAAAATGCTTGTCTATTGGCAGTACAAAAGTCAGGGCGCGCAAAAGCAGGCGGCGATGATGGGTTGCAGTCCGTTTTTTTTGAAGGATTACGACACCGCGTCAAGACGGCTCAGCCTTCAAAAAGTTGTCAAATGTATCTCATTATTAAGGGAATACGATTTGAAAAGCAAGGGCGTCAACAATGTTTCGACAGATGCCGGAGGCCTGCTCGAAGAACTGATTTTTAAAATTATGCATTAATTTTTTGCAAAAAAATTTGGATTTGGCGTATTTGTTGCTTAATTTTAAGCAGAATTTGTTTCATGCAAATTTAGTTAAGTAACTGATAATTAAAATTTTAACAAAAATATAGAGATGAAATCACGCTTTCATTTTACCGTAAAACTAAAACTAATAGTAGGATTCTCAGTTTTGGGAATACTGCTTTTCGTTATGTTCAAGACTTTGAGCGATGCGCAGGAAGGCAACGCCGACAAACTCTCTGAAAATATCGATTTGAATTATCCGTCAATGCTTTACACGGAAAAATTGAAGGATTTGATTCAAGAATCGCAGTTTTTGGTAACAAAATGGACACTCAAAGGCGACGTTCATGACACGAAACTTTTGAACGAAATAGAGTCGTGCCACGGCGAACTCTACGATTCTTTGCGCTCAAAAATCGTAGGCTTTGTTGACAAAGACCGCTGGAGCGACAAAAACAAGGATTTGTATTTCAAACTCACGGCTACTGTTGACACGCTGTTTTCGCTTCAAGGCGACGTGCTTGACAACCTGAGCAACGAAGAAAAATTTGCCGATGCCACAAATTATTCCTTCACGAAATTCAACCTGCTTGAAGGCGAACTCTCAAACTGTTACAAAAGGTCTTTCAGAATGGCGACACAACTCTCAAACCAGTTTTTGAACGCTTCAAGAAACATCCTCGAAGAGACTGACTATCATTTGGACGAGGCGCACTACACGTTGCAATACAGCGTGTTGGCGTTTTTCGGACTGATGATTATAATTGCCTTTATACTTGGACATTCGCTCGTAACGCCGGTCAACTACGTAAAAGACAAAATCGTTGAAATGGCAAAAGGTTCGTTGCCGGAGGTTACGCCGCTGAAAAACAACGACGAAATCGGTGAAATGTCAGAGGCTCTTAAAACTCTGGTTTCCAATCTTAAAGAGACTTCACAGTTTGCAATCAACATCGGTGAGGGCGACTTTTCAACGGCTTTCAAACCGCAGAGCAAACAGGACGTGCTTGCAAACTCACTGCTTGTCATGCGCGACAACCTCATCAAAGCCGACAAAGACGCAGAGCAGCGAAAGATAGAAAACTCGCAACGCAACTGGGCTTCACAAGGTTTGGCTGAGTTCAACGAAGTGTTAAGAAACGCCGGCGACGATATGCAGGTGCTTTCTAACCGCGTCATCGAAAAACTCGTCAGATTTCTTGACGCAAACATGGGCGGAATATACATTGTGGACGATTCAGACGAAAACGACATTCACCTCGAACTTACCGCTTTCTACGCCTACGACCGTCTGAAATACGTAAAACAAAGAATCGAAATCGGCGAAAACCTTGTAGGTCAGTGTTTCAGGGAAAACGAAACGGTTTACTTGACTGACTTGCCAAAAGGTTACGTACACATAAGCAGCGGTCTCGGCGAGGCTGACCCGACGTGCCTTGTTATCGTGCCGCTGAAAGTCAACGCCGAAACTTACGGTATTGTAGAACTTGCATCGTTCCAAGTAATTGAGAAATACCAAGTTGAATTTATCGAGAAAATCGGTGAAACGATTGCGGCTTCTATCGCAAACGTTAAAATCAATATGAACACTCAGAAACTTCTTGAAGAGTCGCACCAAAAATCAGAGCGTCTGGCTCAGCAGGAGGCGGAAGTGCATAAAAACATCGAAACCCTCAAATCTCAAATCGAAAGCCTTCAAGACCAGAACAAGCGCGAAACGATTAAGTATCAGAAACTTCACGACGATTTTGAGAATCAGGCGGAAACCAATTCGTCGGTTATTCAAAAACTCAACGAAAAGAACGAACAACTCAAAAACGATTATATGAAGCACCAGTTCATTTTGAACAATTCGGCGGGATATTACGAACTCGACCCGCAGGGTTTCTTCGTTTTGATGAACAACAGGCTTTTGAACTCTATTGACATGCCGATCAACGAAATAGAAAACCACGACATACGCTCGTTTATGACGGGTCAGGACGTGGAAAACTTCAATGCTATACTCGGCAAACTCTCGGAAGGACTTATCCACACAGGCACTACAAAATACGTTTTTGACGGCAAAACAGTCTATTTGCACGAGACTTTCACACCGTTTAGAGACGAATACAACGTCCTGATAAAAATCTGCGTAATCGCCCAAAACATCACGCAAAACGTCAACCGTACCGCCGAATTGGAACGTCAGGTCAACGACCTGAAAGCCGACAACGAAATCTTAAACGCAAGAATTTTGGGATTGCAATAATTAATACTTCATTATAAGAAAAAAAGAAAGGAGGCTGTCATCATAATGTGAACAGCCTCCTTTTCTGTAACGGTTGCGGTCATAAACCTTTTTGGATTTTTCCACTCTAAGCGGCCGCGTAGAAATCAATTTTCCGTGCAGCGTAATTTCACGTTCCCTGTCCGCCTTCTTTACGGCGGTTAAATAGTCAGGGGCTTTTGCTTTTTTCTTCTTGCCCATTTTTCTTTAAATGTTTAATTGAATTGTTTATCAGATGAATCAGTCAGAGCCGCAAACATTGCGGCTCTACATAGGGAACGACACTACAAAAATAATGCCGTATTATTTAGGATAATTTTACACCGATAACCGTTGTATCGTCCATTTGAATATGGTCGCCACGCCACTCGATAAAAGTTTTGCGCAGATGTTTTTCCTGCCAGTCAAAAGGCTTGTCGATATTTTCGGTCAGGATTTCGCGGAAACGCTTTGCCATAAGTTTTCTGCCTAACGGTCCGCCGAACTGGTCTTGATAACCGTCGGAATAAATGTAAAATGTCGTCGGAACGGTAATGTCAAACTCGTGGCGCGTAAAAATCCTCTGAGCCTCTTTCTGCATACCGCCGATGGAATTGTGGTCGCCGTTGATTTTTTCGATTTTGCCGTTCTGAATAAGAATCAAAGGATTCTTTGCTCCGGCATACGAGAGTTTGTGCGCAGCCTTGTCAATAACGCAAACAGCCGCGTCCATGCCGTCGTTGTTTTCGGTGGTCTCCTGCTGCAACATCGTCCTGACAAGTTTGTGCAGTTCGTTAAGAATAAGGTCAGGCTCTGTAATCTTCTGAATGTTAATAATCTGATTCAACAAAGCATCGCCCAACATACTCATAAACGCACCCGGAACACCGTGTCCCGTACAGTCGATAATCGAAACTATAAGTTTGCTTGCCTCGTCCTCGTCAACGTCCTTGCGGCGGAAAAGCGACGGCGGTCTTTGGATTTTAACCTCAGAAAACCAATAAAAATCGCCGCTGACAGCCTCTCTCGGATAAAAATACACAAAACCGTCAACAAAATGCTTTTTAATAAAATCCGGATTCGGCAAAGACGCCTTTTGAATACGCGCCGCATAATTGATTGAGGAAGTAATCGACTGATTGATTTCCTCAATTTCACGGTTGCGGAAACTGATTTCCTCGTTTGCCTTGTCAACGATTTCCTTTTGCCGGAGAATCTCGTCGTTCTGACGGTTGATCTCTTCGTTCTTGTTGGTAAGCAACGCGTTAACCTTCTTAATCTTGCGCGAATTGAAAAAGACGTACAACATAAACAAAACCACCAAAACGGCAATTATAATTATAACCGTGGTCATAATCCTGCTTTTTTGAAGCGTCTGCTCGTAAATGGCAAGTTCTTTTTCCTTTTCCTTAGTGGTTATCGAGACTTGAAGTTCAGAAAAACTTTCCGCTTTTTTAGCCTCGTGAAGCGAATCGTTAACAATAGTATAACGCGAAAGATAGTAATACGCGCTGTCAGTTTTTTTGCGCTTGTTAGCAATGTCGGCAAGCAACAATAAAGCGTCCGCCTTTTCTGCAAGCCACTGGTTGGCATCGGCAAGCGAAAGTGCCTCCATTGCCTTTTTCTTGGCATTTTCGGTGTCGCCTTTTATGAAACTGAGTCTGCCGAGACGGTTGTTGACAGCCGCAATATAAGTAATCGTTCCGAAAACCTGAAAAATATTGCCCGCACGGGTAAACATCATCACGGCTTCGTTGTAGTTTTCGTTTTTGACGTGCATTTCGCCCAAAATATAATACGTCTTTGCCATTTCGTAACGGTCGCCGGCAAGACGGTATTTTATAATGGCGTTGTTAAGACACTGGTCTTCTTTTTCGTACTCCTCGTTTTGGTCATGAACAGATGCCATATAACGGTAAGTTTCGGCTACAAGTGTCTGGTTTTTAATATTTTGACTGATAGTTAAAGCGTCGTTGAAAAAGGTCATCGCCTTGTCGTACTGATAACGGTTGAGTTCCACTTTTCCGATTCTGTCCATCGCGCTCGCGTGTCCGTCGTCGCAGGAAAACACCTTGAAAATACTGTCGGCTTTTTCATAATTGCTCATCGCAACGTCCTCCACGTTTTGAATAAAATACGTGTCGCCGTATTTCAAAAGCGCGTATGCGGACTTTACGCTCTCGCCTTCGGTAAGATAAATGGAATACGCCTGAAAATAATGCTCCATTGCCAAATAAAACACTTTCTGCTCAAAGTATATATCTGCAAGGGCTTCCGACCAAAACGCTTGAAGGTTTTTGTCGTCATCTGTAATTGCGAGTTGCAACGCCTGACCCGCATATTCCAAAGCAAGGTAAGCGTCAGAAATTTTGGTTAAATCGTACAGTTTTTTCAGGATTTCGAGATTTTCGCTGTTAGGTGCGCCCAACTCGTAGTTTTTCTGCAAACGTGCGTCCAAACTGTCAAGCATACCGTCCTTTGTGTCTGCGGCACAAAACAGGGAAATCAGACAAAAAACTGCCGTTAAAATATATTTTGTAAATTTCATTTTACTTAATAAGGATAAAATACTCTGCCAAATATACAACATATTTTATGCCTTAAAACCGTTTTCCGGCGTTTTTTTTTATAATTTTATTTTAAACCGCTGTAAATCAAACAAGTAGCATAACAAGCAATGCCCTCTTCCCTGCCCGTAAAACCGAGTTTTTCTTCCGTTGTCGCCTTTATGGAAACGTTGTCCGAGTCCGTGTCCATAACCTTTGACAAAACTTCGCACATTTTCGGGATATAATCCTTTATTTTCGGCTTTTGAAGACAAATCGTGCAGTCGATGTTTGAAATTTCATAACCCGCCTGACGGATAATTTTGCAGACTTCTTTGAGCAGGAGTTTTGAGTCTATTCCCTTAAATTTTTCGTCGTTGTCGGGAAACCAGTAACCGATGTCCCGCTTGTTTGCCGCACCCAAAAGCGCGTCGCAAACCGCATGAATAAGACAATCCGCGTCGGAATGTCAGCGCGCCTTTTGTATGTTCTATTTTGATGCCGCCGAGCCAGAAGTCGAGCCCTGATTCAAGGCGGTGAACGTCATAACCGAAACCTGTACGTATTTTCATTTTTTTTCTACAATTTAGCAAAAGGATATTTTTTTCTGACTTTTTCTTTTTCGCCCTCAGCCAAAGAATTGTCCTGCAAATCCAACATCATAAGATTTTCAAGTTTGTACAATTCCGCAGGCAGAACTTTCAATTTGTTGCCCGAAAGATTGAGTTTTGCGATATAAGACCACGAACTTATATTCTTCGGCAAAACGGAAAGTCCGTTGCCGGAAAGGTCAAGTTCCTGAATCATTTTAAGACCGCTGACAGAAGCCGGAATTGAGGAAATCTGGTTGCGGCTCAAATCCAACATCTGCAAAAACGCCATTTTTCCGATGTTTTTCGGAAACTGCTTAATCTGGTTGCCGCTGAGGTTGATATACGGCAAATGCGAAAGTTTGCATATATCCTCAGGGATAACGGAGATTTTGTTGCCGTGGGCGTCAAAAATCATAAGCGACTGACAATCACCGATATTGGAGGAAAAAGTCTCAATTTCATTGTCGGAGACATCAAGACTTTGAAGCCCCATAAAACCGCCCGGACAAATATGGAAAAAATTAATTTTGTTGTTGTTTGCCGAAAGGTTGGTAAGCGTAAAAATCAAGCCGAGATTCTCCGGCAGGCTTTTCAAACGGTTTTCGTCAACCACCAAATCCATAAGATTCTCCAAACCGGAAACCTCTTCGGGCAGACTTTCCAAAAGATTTTGTCCGACATTGAGCATCAAAAGGTTTTTCAGTTCGCCGATAGAAGCAGGCAAACTGCTGATTTTGTTTTCGTTAAGAGACAGATATTGAAGATTGGCGAGTTGAGAAATATCTTCGGGAACCTCCGTCAGGGCATTGTTCCAAAGGTCTAAAACCTGAATGTTCGGAAACAGGAAAACCTCCGGGGGAATTTCCGTGAGATTTTTTTCCGAAAGGTTGAGTTTTATCACCCTCTCAGGATTTACAATAGCCTCTTCAATTGATGTAAATTCGTATGCGTCAGGCAAAAACTCCTCCGCCAAAAGTCCGTTGTCGTCAAGATACTGCGGAAGAATTTTGCCGTCTGAGCCAAACCATTTTTCGTTCTGCGCACTCAGTCCCGCACAAAACACGGCATTAAAAATTATAACGGTTAAAATTTTTTTCAAGTTCATCTTACTTTTTTAATTATTTAACAAACCAAGGCGCGGCACGCCTTTCCCTTATTCTGAAAAAACGCACCGCACCGTAAAAATATTGCATCCCAATTTTTTATTCCAAACCAAAAGCATAATATGCCGCCTGACCGCTCGGGTAAACGCCGCCGAGATAAACTCCGCCCTTGATTCCGGCAACAATTTTCTCAATGTCGCCGATTGATTTTACGGGCGTGTTGTTGATTTCGGTGATGATAAAGCCCTTTCTGATACCCGCGCTCAAAAGTTTGCCGGAGCGTAAATCAGTAACCTGAACGCCGTTTCTCAAATTCAACTTTCTAAGGTCCGAGGACGAAAGTTCCTCAAAAGACGCGCCCAAAACCTCCATGACTTTTTGTTTGCGCATCGCCATGCCGCTGTCAGCATTTTTGAAAGTGATGGTGGTGTTCTGAATTTTGCCGTCCCTTACAAACGAAACCTCTGTATTGTCGCCCGGACGGAAACGGTTTACCTGCTCTTGAAGTTGTGCAACGGTGTTGGTGTTTTTGCCGTCAACAGAAATAATGATGTCGCCTTTTTTAAGACCCGCATCGTCTGCCGACGAGGCTTCAAGCACCGACTCTATATAAACGCCGTTAATCTTTGCAAGATTGTTTTCTTTCGCGATTTCGGGTGTCAGGTCAGAAATTCTGATTCCGAGCAAAGCCCTCTGAACCGCACCGTATTCCATCAAATCTGCAACCACTTTTTGAACAATGCTTACCGGAACTGCAAAAGCGTAACCCGTAAAACTGCCCGTCTGTGAGGCGATTGCAGTGTTGATTCCCACCAACTGTCCGTTGGTATTGATAAGCGCGCCGCCCGAATTGCCCGGATTAACAGCCGCGTCGGTCTGAATAAACGACTCTATCGCGCCCGCCTTGTGGTCAAGAATGTTGATGTTTCTTGCCTTTGCGCTGACAATGCCCGCCGTAATTGTTGAAGTCAGGTTGAACGGGTTGCCGATTGCCAAAACCCACTCTCCTATTTTAAGGTTGTCGCTGTTTCCGATAGGAATAACAGTCAAAGAATCCGCCTCAATTTTCAAAAGAGCAATGTCCGTTGCAGGGTCAGTGCCGATTAAACGCGCCTCGTAACTGCGCCTGTCGTTAAGGACAACTTCAATCGAAGTGGAGTTTTCGATAACGTGGTTGTTGGTTACAATGTAACCCTCTTTCGAGATTATCACGCCCGAACCCGAAGCCTGTGAAGGCTGCTGCTGCATTTCAGGCAAGCCGAAAAAGTATTGGAAAAAAGGATTGTCGTAACCCTGGTTTTCCTGAACATATTTTGTTTTAACATGTACCACGCCGTCGATGCATTTTTCAGCCGCCGAAGAAAATTCCGTAGGCTCCGCCGCAGAATATACAGCCGGCAGGGAGGCAAAACTTGTATTTTCGATTTTTGCCTGCTCTTTTTCAGGCTCACTGCCGTCGCTTACCGCCTTTGAAATTCCGTAGCCGGCAACACCGCCCAAAAGACCGGTTGCAAACACCGCAACCAAAATTTTGAAATTCAATGTCTCTTTCATAATTCATTCCTCCTGTTAAATAATTTTTTTTTAGTCATTTTTTTTAATCCGCTGCGAAGATAAAGCAGTATTTTTTAATGTCAAAATTATTTAACACGGATTAATATTTTTTGAACGAAGTTTAATGTTTAAGCCCGTTTAATAAAATTTGTTTAAAAGGTCTTTGCTGAAATGCCAATCAACAGAATATCATCAGTTTGCGGCACTCCAAACGACCAGTTGTCTATTGTTTTTTCGATTTCCGCGCGTTGAAAATCCGCATTTTCAGTGCCGATTTTCACCAGAAGTTCCTTCAAGCGTCTCGGCTGAAATTTGGTCTCCCTGCCGCTTTCCGTCTTTCCGAACTGGTCTATAATTCCGTCAGAAAACATATAAAGAGACTCCGAACCGTCAAGCGGTATTTCATGGTCTGAAAAATTGCCTACGTGGTCTTTGTCAAGCGCAATCGGCATTCTGTCGGGTTTTATCTCTGTTACAGCACCGTCTTTTAAAATCCACAACGGACGGTAAGCACCGGAGTATGAAACCTTTTTTTCTTTCGGGTCAAAAATACAAAGCGCAATGTCAAGACCGTCATGAACCTTGTCGCCGTCAACCGTGCTTGACAAAGCCGTAACGATTCTGTCTCTGAGCAAATCCAAAACGAGACCCGCGTTAACGGTTTCGGGATTGATTTTTGCGACCACGCCGTTCAAAACCGCCGTTCCGAGCATACTCAGACACGCTCCCGGAACGCCGTGTCCCGTACAGTCGGCAACCGCCACGAATTTTAAGCCGCCGATTTTTGTCGCCCAGTAAAAATCCCCGCTGACAATATCCAAAGGCCGCCAAAGCACAAAACTGTCTTCAAACAACTCTTTCATAAAAGCCTTTGAGGGAACGATTGACTGTTGAAGTTCGCCCGCGCTTTCAAGATTGCACATGATATTGGCGTTGGCCATACAAAGAAAATTTTTCTGACGCTCAATTTCCTCGGTCTGGGATTGAAGTTCCTCGCTCTGAACGGTAATTTCAAGATTCAACTGCGCGAGTTCGGTGTTGGCGGAAAGAATTTCCTCATGCTGCGACAAGAGAATTTTATTACGTTTTCTGTCTTTCACAAAAAAGAAAACAAGCAAAACGATAATCAGGCAACTTCCCGAAACTGCTATAATCCAAATAAGAATTACAAATTCGTTATGCTTTTTGGTTTCGATGATATGGCGGCTGTTGTCTTTCAAAGCGTTGTCATATTCCGAGAGAAAAATATCTATGTCGGTGATTTCGCTCTTAACGTCAAGTTTTACGCCGTATTCGCTGACATAGAGACGGTTGCGCAGAATCATCTCTTTTTCAATGTATTCCTCCCATTTTTGATAATCCTTGGTGCTTACATAAAACAAAAAGTAAATTCTTGACAGTATTTGTCTTTGAGAAAACGAAAGCGTAGTTTTGGCGGAAAAACTGTCCAAAAGTTCAAAAGCGTGGCTGTAATTGCCCGCCAAAACGCTGTGTGCCGCCTTTACTAATTCAAGATTTTCGTCAAACTCCTTGAATTTCATCAATTCAATATATTTTTTGCAATGCTCGTAACAGATAACGCTGCTGTCAGCCAAATTCCAGTCGCCGGTCAAAACCGACATTTCGGCATAATGCAACGCCAAATCAAAATTCTCGTTGACCAAAAACAGATAGTCAGAAGTCTCGGAACTCAGATACCTCGCTTTAAGGAAATAATCTTTTGCGATATTTCTCCTCAGAGTATCATAAACCCTCGCATCATTGCTGATACAAAGACCGATACCGTAATAATCACGCGCAAGATTTTTCAAGTTTCCCGTCCGCATATCCAAATCCATCGCCTTGACGAAGTAATTTTCAGCGGTTTTGTAAAGGCGGAAGTCGATACACGAATTAGCGAGTCCGCGGTAAACCATTCCGACTCTTGAAGAATCGCCTGCACGCGCAAAAATCCTCAGCGCGTCCATAGCGTTGTCCATGCCCTTTTGGTAATCGTTAAGGGCGAAATATGAATTGCCGAGACACATCAAAGAATGAGCCTTTCCGACAGAATCGCCGGTCAACTCATGCAACTGACACGCCACCTTATAATACTGTCCCGCCTCCAAGTACTGTCTTTTTTGAAATTTACACCAGCCGGCAATATCGGCGGAATTTGCGGCAAGGTCTTTTCTTTCAAGTTTTTTTGCAAGACGCAAAGCCATTATGGAATACTGCTCCACAATATCAAGGTCAGGGTGGTTGACCGCCAAAAACTGCATCAAGTTATATTTTTCGATGTCATCGGGCATGGTTTTTACGGCAACGACAAGACTGTCGAAGTCTTTCTTGGGATAGTTGTCCGCCAAAAGATTCAAGGGCATTACAACGGCAAGAAAAATCCAAACCGTTATAATGCGCATTTCATGTCCGAAAAATTTTACCATCAAAAAAATACTACTCTGTTTTATGTTTATATTTAAAAAGCAACGCAAACAAAACCGCAACCGTCAAGGCGTAGGCGGCAAAAACAAACCACGAAGTCTGCCAGCCCTGCCAAATTGCCATGGGTTCAGTCTCTGAATATACGTTTGCATTTATGATTTTTTGCGCTATCAAAGTGCCGATTGTCGCGCCTATGCCGTTGGTCATCAGCATAAAAAGCCCCTGAGCCGACGAGCGTATGTTTTTGTCTGTCTCCCTGTCAACAAACAGAGAACCCGAAACGTTGAAAAAGTCGAACGCCACACCGTAAACAATGCAACTGAGAACAAACAGCCAGACACCGCCGCCCGGATTTCCGAGTCCGAAAAACAAAAACCTCAAACTCCATGCGACCATCGCAATCAAAACAACCCGCTTGATTCCGAATTTCTTTAAGAAGAAGGGAATGAGCAGGATACACAAGGTTTCTGAAATCTGTGAAAGCGAAATCAAAATATTTGCGTGTTTTACGCCGAAAGTGCCGGCAAACTCCTCAATCGCACCGAAACTCGTTATAAACGGGTTTGCATAACTGTTTGTGATTTGCAAGGCAACGCCCAAAAGCATCGAGAAAATAAAAAACATCGCCATTCTTTTGTCGGCAAAAAGTTTGAAAGCGTCAAGTCCAAGCATTGCGGCAAAAGATTTTTTGCCTTCCGAGGTTTTGATTTCGCATTTCGGGACAAAGTTGGCGTATCCGGCAAGCGCAATGCCCAAAATTCCTGAAACCAAAAACTGTTTTGAATTGTCCTGAAAGCCCAACAGGTCAACAACCCACATCGTGGCTATAAAACCTACCGTACCCCAGACCCTGATCGGCGGAAAATCTTTCACTGTATCCATTCCCGACTTGTCCAAAGCATTGTAAGCCACTGAATATGAAAGCGAAAGACTCGACATATAAAAGCCTATTCCGATGAAAAAACAGCCGTACATTGCAGGAAAATTAATTTCACCGCTGCCGAAATTCCAAACGCCAAACATCGCCAGCGCACTTATAAAATGACATATCTGGTAAAGTCTCTGCGCCTGAATAAAACGGTCGGCAACCATTCCGATTATTGCGGGAAAAAACAGCGATACAATGCCCTGTGTCGCATAAAAAGTACCGATATTTTCTCCGTAACCGTTTGCACCGAGAAAAGTTCCCATCGAAGTAAGATACGCTCCCCAAACAGCGAATTGGAGAAAATTCATTATTGACAGTTTAATCTTCATAATTTTCAACAAAATTTTGAAAGCCAAATTTAAAGAGTTTTTACCATTTATGCAAAAAAAAATAAAAAAAACCGGAGCAAAACTTTAAAGTCCGCTCCGGTTATAATAATAATTTACATAAATACTATTTTTTAGCAGCCTCAGAGTCGCCGCCCTTGAACTTTTTGAGCAAGTCGTATGTAATCGGCGAAGCGATACATACTGATGAATAAGTACCGACAATAATACCGAGCAACAATGCAAATACAAATCCTCTGATTACCTCACCGCCGAAAATAAAGATTACGAGCAATACGAACATTGTCGTAACTGAGGTGTTGACGGTACGGCTCAACGTAGAGTTGATTGCAAGGTCGATATTGGTCTTCAAGTCTCTGTTGGTGTGGAGACCGATAAACTCTCTTACACGGTCAAACACAACCACGGTATCGTTGATAGAATATCCGACAATCGTAAGGATAGCCGCGATAAACGACTGGTCGATTTCCATTGAGAACGGAAGCAGCGAACTGAACAGAGAGAAGACACCCAACACGATAATCGTATCGTGAATCAAAGCCGCCGTTGCACCCGCACCGTACTGCCAGTTCTTGAACCTTACGAGAATGTAGAGGAACATTACGATAAGCGAGAACAAAATTGCCCATACAGCCGACTGTTTGATGTCGTCCGCAATCGTAGGACCGACCTTTGAAGAAGACTGGAAACCGTAGTTTTCAACGGCATTGCTGTCGTTTGCCTTCGGAGAGCCGTTTACGATTACAAAACCTTGAAGGAACATATCACGGGTGATATTCTGTGTTTTGTAAAGCGACTTCAAGTTGTCGTAAAGCATGGTCTGGATTTCAGAATCCACGTTTTCGCCTTCGTCTTCAATACGGTATTTTGTGATGATTTTTACCTGATTGTCAGAACCGAAAGTCTTAACCTGAGGAGCAGTACCCATGGGAGCGGCAAGTTTGTCAGCAACGTCAACCGTAGAAACAGGAGCGTCGAACCTTACTACAAAAGTACGGCCGCCGACAAAGTCAACGCCTTTGTCAAAACCTTTGGTGAACATCGATGCAAGGCTGATTACAATAGCAACAGCCGAGATGATGTAATAAGTTTTTTTCTTGTCGATGAAACTGATTTTCGTGTTTTTCAACGCGAACTCGTTTCCTGAATACCAGAAAGTAATGTCTTTGTTTTTGTTCAACAGGTAATCGAAGAACAAACGTGTTACAAAAATTGCCGTTACGAGGGTGGTGATAATACCGATTACCAACGTTGTGGCAAAACCCTGAATAGGACCGTGTCCGAAAATGTAAAGGATAATACCGGTCAATAAAGTCGTACAGTTACCGTCGAGAATTGCCGAGTAAGAGTTTTTGTAACCGTCCTGAATAGCAAGTTTCAAGCCCTTGTTGTTGTGAAGTTCCTCACGGATACGCTCATAAATAATAACGTTGGCGTCCACTGCCATACCCATTGTGAGGACGATACCGGCGATACCGGGGAGCGTCAAAACCGCACCGAGAGATGCCAAAACGCCGAACAAGAAGAACACGTTGCAAACCAAAGCAATAGCCGAGGCAACGCCCGCCATTCTGTAATAGAAAATCATGTAAACAATCACAATCAAGAATGCGCCTACAAACGACCACATACCCTGATTGATTGTAGCCTGTCCCAAAGAAGGTCCTACGATTTCCTCTTCGATAACTTTTGCCGGAGCAGGAAGTTTACCTGACTTCAAGATGTTAGCCAAGTCTTTTGCCTCGGTAACGGTGAAGTTACCGGTAATCTGAGAGTTTCCGCCGGAGATTTCAGACTGAACGGTCGGATAAGAATATACGTAGTTGTCAAGAACGATTGCAACCTGACGGCCGATGTTAGCCTTAGTGATTCTTGCCCAAGTTCTTGCGCCTTCGCCGTTCATTGTCATCGAAACCATTGCAGAGCCGCCTTTGCGCTCGTCAAACTCCTCACGTGCGTTTGTAATAGCATCGCCGTTCAAAGGAGCAGTGCCGTCAAAGTTAGTTGACTTAATGGCAACAAGTTCGTAGAAAGACTGAGAAGCGTCTCTGTCCATCGGTTTGACGCACCAGTAAAGTCTCAAATTGTCAGGCAACAAAGCCTTAACTTTCGGAGCGTTCAAATATTTGTTGACCGTAGCCGTATCTTTATAGTTGGCGTAACCTACTGCCGCACCGCCTACAAGATTGTTGTTCTGGTCAAGAACGGGATGAAGAACCGCAAACAATGGGTTCTCTTTTGCAAACATTTCGTAAGACTGGTTTTGAGCCGAAGCAGAATCTGCATTGTCGATAAGGCTCAAACCGGAAGAATCCGCATTTGAAATAAGCGAACTTGAAGAATCACTTGCAGATACAACGCTTTCAACATTGTTGTCAAAATCGTATTTTGCGTCGATAAGTTGCTTGATTTTTGCGTTGGCAGCCGTAATGTTTGACCAGATTTCGGTAACGTC
This sequence comes from Bacteroidales bacterium, assembly GCA_017535325.1. GTDB lineage: Bacteria > Bacteroidota > Bacteroidia > Bacteroidales > UBA3824 > UBA3824. The sequence continues at coordinate 20,084 of JAFXUC010000030.1, forward strand.
GTATGTTTCCCAAAATTCGAGGTTGGCAGTTCCTTTAAGGAGGTTTTTAACCCTTTCAGGGTCTTTTACGCCAGGAAGTTCTACCAAAATTCTGCCCGTCTGACCGGTCAAAGGCTGAATATTAGGCTGTGTAACGCCGAATCTGTCGATACGGGTACGCAAAACGTTGAAAGAGTTTGCAATAGCAGCCTCAGATTCTTCCCTCAAAACTTTAAGCACGTCAGCGTTTGTAGAGTTGAAGGTTACTCTGTTTTTCAAATTTTCATTAACGTAGAAAATAGAAGCGAGTTTTCCGTGGGGTGCAACCTCCTCGTAAGCCTTTCCGAAAAGCGAAATGAAATCGTCCTGAGAGTTTTTCTGTCTTTCTTTTGCAAGCGACATCGCTTTGAGAAAAGTGGAATCTTTGCTGTGTTCCGACAAAGCGTTAACGACATCCGGAACAGAAACTTCCAAAATGACGTTCATACCGCCTTTAAGGTCAAGACCGAAATTCAATTCGTTTTCCAAACATTCCTTGTAAGTGTACCCAAAAAACACCTTCTGTGAACCGATAGAGTCCAAATATTTAGCCTCTTTGTCAGGATCTCCCGCCGCAAACTTCGCAGCCTTGGATTTCACATTAGAGGTTACCACCGAAAACGAGAGGTGGAACAAACACGCGAGTGCCAAAGCAACCGCGAGGACTCTGATTAATCCTTTATTTGACATTGTTAAACGTTTATTTTTATATTTTTTTATTATGCATTGCGTATACTTTTAGCGGCTGCAAAGATAAATATTTTTTTTAATATCACAAAAAATTGACATTAACTTTAATAAATTTTTTTTAATAAAAAAAACCGGAAATCCCGCGCTGAAAAAACGCAGGATTTCCGGCTCGAAACTTTATAATTCAAAACAAAAATGTCTATTTGAACTTCAAATACAAAAACGCCGAAAAACCAATCAAACCGATTAACAAAACAATTACCGTCCAAAGCAAACCTTTCAAGGAAGAAATAGCGGCTGAGTTTTTTTGCGACTGTTTAAAAGCCTGATTGTCAGTGATAACCTTATTAATTTTTTCCAGTTCCTCATTGTTGGATTTCTGACCTTGAATTGCCTCGGAAAGCAAAACGCTCAGTTTTTCAAACCTTGCAGGAAAATCCACCGCCCCGATTTTGTCCTTCAATTCCGTCGTACTCTGGGCAAGTTCGAGGTAAGAGTTTAGAAGTTGGTCGGTTTTTTCCGCCTGATTCAGATAAGAGGATTTTACAAGTTCGATTTTTTTCAACGCCTCCTCAGCATTGTTTTTGAGAACCGACGACTGCTCCGACACGAGGTTTTTAACAGAGTTTTCCGCCGTTGAAGCCACCGAGGCTATCTTTTGAGAAGTTTCGGTATTGATTTGGTCAATGTATTTCTGGTAAAGGGAAGTCAGTTTGTCCAAATTACCGGCAAACTCCTTGTGAATGGTTTTTGCCTCCTCTATGACCGCATCAGAGGCCTTACCCGCCTCGGAAATCATCTCAGAGGCAGACTTCAAACTTTCAAGTTCGTTTTGCAACTGCAACAACTCGTTGTTAATCAATTCTTTCATATCGGTATATCGTTTTTTATAAAGTTCTAAAAAAAATTATAAAACCTCGCGGGTTTTTAAGACCCCGGCATTAAACTTTTTAAGCCAGTTCAGTTGTAGTTTCATAGACAAAATACATTCCGATTCGTCTTTCAAATCAAAATTTTCTTCGCTGATTTTTTTTGTCAACTTGTTGAAATCCTCTACAAACTGCTCCGTCTTTTCTGTATGTCTCAACTTGTCAAGACCCTCGCTGATAGTCTGATACGCCTCATAACGGCCTTCTCTGTCGAATTGCGACAAAGTAAACAGACGGCAGTATCCGTAGACTATCTTGTCGGCAAAACCGCGCCTTAAAATATCATGGCTGTCAACCGAGGCCTGCAAACTCAGAAGTTCGTTGATATTGCCGTCGGTCTTGGAGACCGCCTTTATAATACCGTCAACATCCTTCGGGAAAGCCTCCTCTTCGTCCTCAAACAAATATCCGCATTTGTAGCGCGAAACAAAATAGTTTTGAAGATTTTTGGAGAAAACCTCCTCTGAAAAACTTCCGTCTTTCTGCTCTTGAAGCACTCTTTTGAAGAAATTTCCCGAATCTTTTGCCGCCCTTTCGTAAAGAGGATAAACCTCGGCATAGAAAAAGTCTATCAAAACGCCGGCATATTTTTCTATCAGAAGATATTTTTCCTCGTCAATGTCCGAAAGATACAAAAGCACTTTTTCTTTCGTAAGATTTCTCTGCAAAACAGGCAGAAGTTTCATCCTGTAAAAATCCTTGTTGTGCTTTGTCATAAAGACTTCGGTCTCTTCTTTCGCTGAATTTATCAGATAATCGTCTATTAAGTCTATTTCTTTTAACCTCGAAATCGCTCTGAGAGTATCCCTGCGGTTGCGGAATCTTTCGTAAAACGCCTGAAATTCAGTACGTTTTCCCTCGCCGAGATTTTTTACCCTGACATTGTACAACTTTGCAAGCAGTTTTTCAAAAGCCTCATAACTGCGGCTCTGATTGTAACAACGCCTCAAAGCGGTAGTAGTAATGTCAGTTTTTAAAATTGTGTTCAAAAACTGAGCCGCCTCAAAAAAACTGTTGTTATAAAAAGGTATGACAACAGAAGTTTTGCCGCCCTCTTCCACCAAATCAAGCGCGGTCTGAATACCGTTGCCTTCTTCCGCCTCGTTCTCGTTTTCCATAACGGAAAGAAAAACAAGCGGATTTTCGGTGTTAAGTTTTATCAAATCAAAGATATATGTCTGAATTTTTTCGGCGATTGTCTTATCGTAACTCATCTCCGGCATGTTAAGTCCGCCGGTCTTGAAATTGATAAAACCAAGACTTTTGGTCTTGTCAGAAGAATATATGTACAACTGATAAGGATTGAAACTCGGCTCCGCATCTATCTGAATGTCAATGTTAAACTCGTTGTAAACCGCGTCAATTATCGTCTGACGGAAAGAATACCTCGGAAAAACAACGCCGTCGAGAATTTCCTTAATCACGGCTTTTTCTTTGTCGGGACCCGGATTCTGCGATTGCAGACGTTGAAGGTTAGTTACCGTGTCAAAGTCTGTAACAGATTCGTTTTCAACGGTTTTCATACTGCCGGAGGAATCTCTGACGGTTTCAAAACCCGAAAAATTTCTGTCAACAGTGTTGATAAACAAATCAGCCGTAACAGTTTTGTCCTTTGCACCGCGGAGGTTCATTCTGCAAAAAGCGTCCAACGAAACAGGCGGCTCAAAATAAATTACGTTTGTAAGTTTTTTTACCCTGATACCCGTTCCGGCAGACTGAGCCGCTGCAAGCACGGAGGTTTCTCCTGAAATAAACTTCTCGCACGCCTTCATTCCCGAAACCGCCTCCGAACTTGTGATGTCGCGGTCCAACTCCACGATGTCGCCGGCATAATAACCGGTTTCCAAACCGCTGATTTTATAATCCTTGTCGTCAAAGGGACACTTTTCCGAAAAGATTACAGCCGTGGGATTTTTGGCGTTTGAAATAATTCTTTCCGCTTCCGCCTGCTTTACTTTACGCGCATACGCGCCCAAATCGTCGGTATTGCCCGCGCCTTTCAACTGAACCTCATGCACAAAAAGGCTGACTTTTCCGGCAGGCTCGTCAGAAATAACAACCCTTTCGGTTTGAAGTTTTTGCGAAATCTCGTTAATAATGTTAGCCTCCTTGGTCCACGTAAACGCGCCAGTCCTCAGAATGTTGATGTTTTCGTCGGAAAAATTTCCCGCGATTATATTCTTAATATCCTGATAATAAGAGCGGAAGTCAAAAGTTTGAAGACAAACCCTCTGCGCCTCGTCCACCATCACAAAATACACGGGAATTTTTCGGGAGTCAATTCTCTTAAAAATATCCCTGATGTACGGATCGTGTACCAAAGACGGCGAAAGAAACGTTACTATGCTTTTGCCGCTGACAATATCCCCGACAGCCAAATCCCTGTCGTAAGAATTTTGCAAAGCGGGATTTACATAATAGTCGGTTTCGATTCTGCGCTCCCTAAGCATATTGAACTGCATGTCCATAACGGCAAGCGTCGGCGAAAGTACAAAACTGTAACCGGGTTTCATCAAGGCGGCAAAAAGCGCAATCAAAGTTTTGCCCGTGGCAGGCGGCGAAACATGAAGCACATTCTCGCCGTTGAGCAAATAAGCAATGCTCTGAGCCTGATAATCCAAGAAACTGTTTTTTCCGAAAATATTTTTCAGGAAAAACTTCAAAGCCTCTTCCTGCTCAAAACTTTTTTCAACCTCCGGCGAAGTATCTTCGTCCTCCTCATCGGAAGAGTCTTCGTCATAAGCAGAGGTTTCTTTACGCAAAGGAAGGTTGATGTCGTAATATATGTAATTGTTAAACAGAAGTTTGGTTTCGGCAACGGGAAGTTTTGCAGAGCGTATCAAAGCATATTTTTTTGCTTTTGTCTCAACAATCTTTTCGTCAAAACCGCTGCGTGCCAAAACCGAAATGTCTATCAGCAAATCGTATTCTTTTGGAGAGTCAAACTCCGAAATGTTTTCTCTGCTGCCCTGATAAAGCAGATTCAACTCGGTAGAAGCAAACTCGTCAGAAAAATAAATGTCAAGTTTAACATTCGGGAACACCCTGCCGAGGTTTTCAAGCGTAAAAAATTTGTTGAAATGCTGCTTCAAATCCTCAACCGCCAAAAAAGCGCAAGGCACGTCCCTTTCGATAACGCCGATTTTCCAACTTTTGGCATCCAAGGGCAGCGCACCCGAATTAACAGCCTCCAACAAAACTTTCTGTATTCTGGCAATCGCAAAAGGCGTAAGCGCGATTTGCAAAGCCTCGATACCGTCCTCTGTATTATAAAGCGGTGTATTGTAATTTTCTCTGATAATATCGAAATACGGACTCTGCGTGAAAAAAGAGAGTTCGTCGGTCTTGTGCGAGAGAATATCCATTTTACGGATAACCACCCTGCCGTCAATACCCAAAGGATTGAGCAAAGCCGAAACCGCGTCTTCGGTAATCCAGTCAGTGGTATCCACCATGGAATCGTCGGTATTGAACTTATAAGTAAGTGTCAGCGACGAATTTTCGGCGTAGGGCGCGGAAAAATTCAAATCACATTTTTCATTCAAAAATGTATACGACGGATTGGCTTTCAAAGCCTCAATATCGCGGCGGAGTTTTTTTGAGTTCTTTACAATACTCTGAAAATCACAGTCTATGTTTGCAAACTGAAAAATATAATCTCCCTGAGAAAATACAGCCCCGTAGGTCAGAAAGTCGTAAATCATTTCTAAACGCGGGTCGGTACTTTTGATTCTTTTTGCCTTGATTCTCGGCTCTATAATGTGCAAAGCCTTGAAAACCAAGTCCTGAACCTCGCGTTTTGGCATTTCACGGTAAATACCGCCCTCCGGCGAAATTCTTTTCATCGTCTTGCCGATGGTAGTAGAGAGAATGTCCTCCACAAACTGCGAAGCATACGCCGGAGTACCCCTTGAAACAATATTGTACAAAACAGCAACAGCCGCATCCGAGGATTCGTCCGTCATATTGATATTTGTCTCTACATCAAAATATGACAATTGCTCCAAAAGCGGCTCCACTTTGTCTTTCATGAAACCGTTTGCTTTGAGAGTCTCTATTGCGCTTGTAAAATATCCCGCTTTGAGTTGTAACATATCGCATAAGTTTTTATACGTACTACCTAATTGCAAATTTAATGCTTTTTTTTCAAAGCCGCAAAATATTTTTTCAATAAAAAACACTTATTCTATATTAACTGTATAAAAATACAACTTAACAAAAAGTTTATACAAAAAATTTGGTACATATATTGTAACTTCATACATTTGTAACAAGAAAAATAAATCAATTATAGTCTAACATTTTTAAAACTTTACTATTATGGGTACAACATTATTATTTTTGGCAACTTTGATTGTTGCCGTGGCAATGGCTGTTGTTAACGGCATTTCCAAAACCGATAACTTCAAGAAACACGGAGACTCGTTTTCCGTAGAAGCGGAAAGTTTGGTATTCAGAAACTGATTCCAAAAACGCATAATCACTCATATTTTTGTATATTTTTTGAATATCGTTTAAGTATTTCACTTAAACGATATTCATTTTTTATACATAAAACACGTATAAAAAACCGGGCGCAAACTTTTAATAAAAAGTTTTGCGTCCGGCTAAAACTAAAAAATTATGAAAACTTATAACAATCTTGAATGTTTTTTTTAATTTCCGGCAACAGATTTTTTAGAAATAACGCCCGATGACAACGAGGCTTCCACCGTTTCCGATTCTTCTTCATCCTTATCAAGGATTTCGTACTTTATCTTTATCGTCTGATAACCGTTGGAAATCGTACCCGTACCGTTTTTAACCTCAAACTGCGAATTAAGGCCGCCGCCGAAAGTAAGCGTTGTACCCGAAACCTCCGCCTCCATAGATGCGCTTTGATTGTGGAAATTGCTGATTGTGATTTTCGTGTCCGAAATTTTTGAAATCTTCACATCAAAAGTTCCGCTGAACTCTCCCGTAGACTGATCCGTATTCCAAGTCCATTTGCCTTCAAGGTCTTTTGTAGAATAAGCGTAATTCGGTGCGTCTTCCGAACATGACACCGCAACAAACGACACCGGCAAAAACACAGCCGAGAGAATCAATAGTTTTTTAAAAAATCTTTTCATAGTTCTTTTATAAATTAAAATTAGTTTTCAAAATCTCTGCCTGTTGCAACAAATCTTCCTCGTCAAGAAGACTTTCGGACGACAAATCCTGAAAGCCGGAGGGCTTTGGAGCAATCTTGTCAATGTCAAAATTCTCCAACTCTCCGACTTCAAAATCTTCATCATCGTCCACAAACGAAGAATATTTTGCAAACAAATTACCGTTTTCAGTTTCCATATAATTACTTTTTTATTGTTGCATACTGTCTGCAATCTCGTTTGCCAAAGCCTCATCAATCAGGATTCTTCCGCAGTACTCGCAAACGATGATTTTTTTGTGAGAAGCCACGTCAAGTTGTCTCTGAGGCGGTATCTTGTTGAAACAGCCGCCGCACGCGTCTCTTTGTACGGGAACGATAGCAAGACCGTTTTTAGCCGCGCCGCGTATTCTCGTATAAGCGTTAAGAAGACGGTCTTCGATTTTTTTAGCGTAAATGCCGCGTTTTGACTTCAATACCTGCTCGTCTTTCTGAGTGTCGGCTATAATCGACTCCAATTCCGCCTTGCTGCGTACCAAGTCTTTCTGACGGTCCTCATGACGGTCTTTTGAATCCTTCAAGAGGTTTTTCTTTGTTGTCAACTGTGTTTCCGCCTCTTTGATTTTTTTCTCGCAAAGGTTGATTTCAAGATTCTGAAACTCAATTTCCTTGCTTATGGAATCGTATTCCCTGTTGTTACGAACCTGCAACTGCTGTGTCTGATATTTTTTTATAGCCTCTTTTGCAGCCACAATGTCGTTTTTTCTCTTGGCGATTTCGCTCTGACAAGCGGTAATTTCCGTCTCGATTTTGGCGATTCTCGTTTCAAGTCCCACCAATTCGTCTTCCAAATCTTGAACCTCCAACGGAAGTTCGCCGCACAAACGGTGAATTTCGTCAGTTTTGGAGTCAATCGACTGCAAAGAATACAATGCGCGGAGTTTGTCCTCGATACTTACCTCGGAATTGTCCGCTTTCTGCTGAGTAGATGTTGTCATTATTTTATAAATATTTTATAGGATTCGTATTAATATCCGAAATTTTCACCGCAAAATTAGTAAATTTTTTTTGAAGTATGCACTTAAAAATGTTTTTTATTCCGATTTCTGTCTCAAAATGTCCCAAATCGGCTATCAAAATCTTTTTGTCAGCCTCAAAAAACTTATGATAGGTGAAATCTCCCGATAAAAAAACGTCCGCTTTTTGTCTTACGGCTTCTTTCAAAAGAAAACTTCCCGAACCCGGACAAATCGCGATTTTTTTTACCGACGGTTTTATTATTTTAGTATAACGTATTGCCCCGCAGTTAAATACGGTTTTTACGTTTTTCAAAAAGTCAAACGTTGAAACTTCCTTCGGCAACTCCCCTATTCCGCCCGCGCCACATTCAAAATCCTCGTTTTCCAAGAGTTTCAACATCTTAAACTCTTTGATTCCGAGTTTTTCAAACATAACACCAACCGTTCCGAGGGGCATTGCATCGGCGTTTGTATGCGCGCAATAGATTGAAACGCCGTTTTTGACAGCCTTCAAAACAATTCTTCCGACAAACGTTTCAGGGGTAATATTCAATAGCCCGCGGCCGAAAATCAGCGGGTGATGCGCCACAATAAGATTGCAGCCCAAGGCTATCGCCTCATCCACAACTTCTTCTGTAACATCAAGAGTTACAAGACATTGCGTAATCTGTCCGTCTCCGGCGAACACCTGAACGCCGGCGTTATCGTAGTCTTCCTGCAACCTTTTCGGGAAAACCCTTTCCAACTCCGAAACTATCTCCGTAAACTGCGGCATAAAACATAAAAAAAATGTCTGCAATTATAGCACAAATATTTGAAAAAAACAAAGTTTTTTTGAAGTTTTTTGTAAATTTGCCGTTAAAAATCGTTATAAAAAATATGAGAAAAATTACGTTACTTCTTTTAGGAACAATATTTTCCGCAAACGCTTATTCACAGGCTTTGAAACAGGGTTTTGACAATCTGCAAAAAGGCAATCTGGCTCAGGCTCAAAAAGTCTTTGACAAGGCTCTTGACAAAGGCACGGAAACCGTTGCAGCGATGTACGGCAAAGGCTGCATAGTTACCGACAGCAGTTTTTCCGGCTTCAACAATATCAAAGGTTTCAGGCTTCTGCGCAACGCTTACGACCGTTTCAACCGTCTTAATCCGAAAACAAAAGAAATTTTTCAGTCGGCTTACGGCATTGACCAGAACGTCATATATAATAAAATGTGCAAGGTTGCCCAAAACGAACTGAATTTAATAAAACAGAAAAAAAATCTTCAAGATTTGCAGTGGTTTGTCCAGAATTATGACGGCGCAGACCCGCAGGTAAAAGAGGCAAAAAATTACGAGGCTGAAATCAAATGGCAAAATCTGGAAAGCCACGCCGATTTCAGAAGTTACCAGAGTTTTGCGGCTGACTATCCCGAATCGCCGTATGCCGGAACCGCCGCAAAAAAATATGAAACCATGTGGAAAGAAATCTGCCGTAAGGCATACTCGGAAGGCGAAATTTCAAGCATCACGGCATTTGAAAAGCAGTATCCCGATTATCCGTTTTATACGGAAGCCGACAAAAACCAGAAACAACTCGCCGAATATGCCGAAAAATTAAAATTTCATCTGAAATTTACCGAAGAATACACACCTTATTATAAGGAATACATCGAAAAAGCCGCGCCCAACGAGTTGGCATTTGTGGCACTTCAACGGCTGATTTCACCGTATTTGGAATGGGGACGTTTTCAAGAGGCGGCAAAAGTTTTGCAGGATTACAGACAACTTTTTCCGAACAAGTCAAAAGACATTGACAAAATCACCGCGATACTCAACTCGCCGTCAAAGAAATACACTTCTACGCCTTTTCCGAGTACCGTCAACACAGACGCCATGGAATACGCCCCTGTAATCACGCCCGACGGCAAAACGCTGTATTTCTGCGGTTACGGCCGCAAAGACAACGCCGGAATGGAAGACATTTTCGTTTCAAAATTCGAGAGCGGCAAATGGCAGCAGGCGGAACTTTTTCCGCAGTTCAACACCCCGATAGGCAACGAGGCACCGCTCGCGGTTTCGCCGGACGGCAATATGCTGCTGATTTACAAAGACTCCAACATTTATTACACAGAAAAAACTTTGCGCGGCTGGACACCGCTGAAAAAAATGGAAAGTCTCAACACCGATTTTTCATGGGAGGCTGACGCGTCTTTTACCGCTGACGGCAACGCGATATTTTTTATCTCCGACCGAAAAGGCAACACAGGAAATTACCATCAGCACGAAAAGAATTTTCACGGCGCGTTCAACGGCAACACCGACATCTACGTCTGCGTAAAACAGTCCGACGGCACTTGGAGCGAGGCGGTCAACATCGGGACAACCGTCAACACGCCTTTTGCTGAAAGAAGTCCCGTTTTGGCGTCCGACATGAAAACCCTGTATTTTTCCTCTGACGGACATTACGGCTTGGGCAAACTTGACGTCTTCAAATGCGAAAGACTGTCCGATACCTCGTGGACTGAGTGGTCAGAGCCTGTAAACCTCGGTAAAGAAATCAACACAGCCTCCGACGACTACAACTACATAATTTCGACCGACGGCACAAAAGCCTATTTCAGCAAGATAACCGCCTCTGCCGCAAACATCTGCACAATAGACCTGCCGAAAGAAATGCGCCCCGAAATCATCGCCTCTGTTACGGGAAGGGTTACCGACGACAAGGGCAACATTTTAGCCGCAAAAATCAAATGGGAAGACTTGGAGACCGGCAAACTTCTCGGCAACCTTCAATGCGAGCCGTCAACGGGAAAATATTTCATCACGCTGCCTCCGGGAAAAAATTACGGCTATTACGTTGAATATGAGGGCTTTTACCCGGTTTCAGGCAACCTCAACACAGAAAAACTGAAAGAAGGCAAAAACATTGAACACAATATCGTAATGCATTCGATAACAGACATTTTGACGGGAAAAATTTCAATCCGCCTTTCAAACATATTTTTCGATACCGACAAATACGATTTGAAACCCGAATCTTATCCCGAATTAAAACGTCTTGCGGACTTCATACAAGAAAGACCGGAGATAAAACTTGAAATTTCGGGACACACCGACAACGCAGGTTCGTTGCAGCACAACAAAATGCTTTCAGAAAAACGCTCCGATGCCGTAAAAAAATACTTGGTATCTCTCGGCTGTAAAGAAAACAACATAAAATCAATTGGTTACGGTTCAGAAAAACCTGTTGCGCCCAACACCACCGAAGAAGGCAAAGCCCAAAACCGGAGAGTGGAATTTAAGATTTACGAATAAAAAAACAAAGAGGGAAACCGCAGGAAGGAACTCTCAGCGGTTTCCCTTTTAAAAATAGAGGGATATAAAAATAAAGAGTTATTTTCTTCTTAAAATTTACGGCTGCAAGATAACAATTTTTTTACAAAAAAATAAAAAAAAACGACTTTTTTTGCAAAAAATTAATATTCGGTACTTTTTTTACAATTTCGGATAACCGATTTTACATTCGATGATAAAACAGCCCGGAAATTTGTCCTCAACTTGTTTTTTCAGCCGCATTGCTTCGAGCCTTGAACGGCAGTTTCCCGCGTGAACTTTAAAATAAGGTGCTTCATAAACGATAGTAGCCTCTTCGTCCTGAAAATCCCGCTTAAAATCTTTCACCGTGTTTTCGGCTTTTTGCTGAGCGTCGGAGCCGGAGCCGAAAAAAATCTGAACGCTGTATCCGTATGCCTGACGTTTTTTGTTTCCGGCGATGATGTTTTTTTCGACGGCTTTAAGGTCTGAATCACAATGTATTCTGACAGTTGCCGTGGAATTGTCGTCCGGAAAAATATCCAAGTCCGAAATGTCATAAATTGCCTGCTGAGCCTTCAACCCGAACGGCAAAACGCTTAACAACAAAAATATTGATAAAACTTTTATTTTCATTTGTCCAAAAATTGATTAAATTTGCAAGGCAAAATTACATAATTTTTTTGTAACTTTAATAAAAAATGAAAGAAGAATTACACAACGAAAATACATCAATTCCGTACGGCAAAAACGGTTTGGTGAAAAAAATCAAAGAAAAAACCGTAAAATACAACTCTCAAACCCTGTTTGGTATCGGCGACGACGCTTCGGTTTCGGACTTTTCGGGCGGCAAAAAAACACTTTTAAGAAGTCTTATTTTTGCCGAAGGTATACACTTCGACCTTACTTACACACCGCTCAAACATCTCGGTTACAAAGTTGTAACGGCAGCCGTTTCAAGCATTTACGCCATGAACGCCAAGCCTTTGCAGATTACGGTTTCGCTTGCTGTCAGCAATGTCGTAATGCAGGCGCACATACTCGAATTTTTTGACGGCGTACACGCGGCGTGCAAAAATTACAAAGTCGATTTGTTAGGCGGCGACCTTACAACCTCACGCAAGGGAATCACGATTGCGGTAACCGTTACGGGCGAGGCGGATGAAGAAGAAATCGTTTACCGCAGCGGCGCAAAACCGACTGATTTGCTTTGCGTTACGGGCGATTTGGGCAGCGCGTACTTAGGTCTTCAACTTTTGGAAAGAGAAAAAGCACTCTTTAACGCAAATCCCGAAACACAGCCGCAACTTTCCGGTTATGACTACATTCTCAAACGTCAGTTAAAACCCGAAAGTCCCAAAGAGTTGACGGATTATTTAAAGAAAAAAGAGGTAAAACCCACGTCAATGATTTCGCTGTCAAGCGGTCTTGCAAGCGAAATTATAAATATATGCAATGCTTCAAACATGGGCTGCGAGATTTTTCAGGAAAGAATCCCCGTTGCCCCCGAAGCCGAAAAAATGGCAAAAGAGTTTAACATCGACCCCGTAATTGCAGCCCTCAACGGCGGTGAAGATTACGAACTCCTGTTCACGATTGAGTTGAAAAATTATGAGAAAATAAAAAACAACGATATGTTTTCTATTATCGGTTCTATCAACGCAGTCGATAAGGGAAGAAATATTGTCATGAAAGACGGTTCGATTATAACCTTGGAGCCGTCAATTAACAATCAAACTTTTCAAAATGTACAGTAACTATTATGACAAAGAGCCGGTTATGATGATCGGTTTAGGAAGTTATGACAAAGAAGTAACTCTCAAATCGTCATTAGGAAGAACTTTTACCGTGCGTATTGACGGCAAAAAGGTTGTTTTGAATGATTCTGACGACAAAAACGACCAGGTTTATCTCATAGACAATGACGATGACGAAAATTTTTACATGGAAGTTCCCGACATCGAAATCGGCAAAGGTTTTCACTGGTCAAGGAAGGAGAATCAGCGTTTCAAAGGCGGTTTTCTTTTCAGAATTATTGATAACAAACTGCTGTTAATCAATATGATACCGATTGAATTATATTTACAGTCGGTGATTTCGTCAGAGATGAACGGCGACTGTCCTTTGGAGTTGCTGAAAGCGCACGCAGTGATTTCGCGCTCTTGGGCTTTGAGGCAGATTGATAAGATTCCGTATTTAGGAACACCTTACGTAAGCGACTGTGAGATAAGTACTTGGTATGACAGCGGCGTTCATAAATACTTTGACGTCTGTGCCGATGACCATTGTCAGCGTTATCAGGGCATAACCCGCGCCATAAATCCGAACGTAAAAAAAGCCGTCAAAGCGACCTGCGGCGAAGTTTTGATGTACAATGACGAAATCTGCGACGCGCGTTTTTCAAAATGCTGCGGCGGTGCGACCGAACTTTTTGAAAACTGCTGGCAGGACAAACATTTCAACTATTTGGAAAAAATTGACGATTTTTCAGAGAATTTTACGCCGGATTTGACCGTCGAGGAAAACGCCGTCAAATTTATAAAATCCTCGCCCGAAGCCTATTGCAATACTGACGGCAAAAAAATTCTGTCAAAAATACTTAACTCTTACGACAGCGAATATTCCGACTTTTACCGTTGGAAAGTTTTTTACACTTTTGAGGAATTGTCTGAAATTGTAAAAGAAAAATCCGGCGAAGATTACGGCTTGATTACAGATTTGACACCTCTCAGCCGCGGCACTTCGGGCAGAATTTACCGTCTGAAAATTACCGGCGAAAAAAAGACAAAAATCGTCGGCAAAGAGTTGGAAATAAGACGGTTGCTGTCAAAATCGCACCTTTATTCGTCGGCGTTTACGGTTGAAAAGTCCGAAAAAGGCTTTACTCTCTACGGTGCGGGCTGGGGACACGGCGTAGGTCTGTGTCAAATCGGCGCGGCTGTCATGGCTGAAAACGGCAAAAAATATAAGGAAATTTTAGCGCACTATTATAAAGGTGCGAATTTGCAGAAAATTTATGTCGGAAACAAGAAATAAAAAGGCGGCTCTTTGGGTGCCGTCCCTGTATTTTGCGGAAGGTCTGCCGTATATGGCGGTGAATATTTTGAGCGTGATTTTTTACAAAGTCATCGGTCTTGACAATGATGAAATCGCCTTTTATACAAGCAGTTTCTATATTCCGTGGCTGATAAAGCCGCTGTGGTCGCCGCTTACGGAAATGTTCAAAAACTCAAAATTTTGGGTAACGTTTTGTCAGTTTTTGTGCGGAATTTTGTTTGCGGGGGTGGCATATTTTATTCCCGCTGACAATGCCGTAAAATATACTCTGGTGTTTTTCTGGGTTGCGGCTTTTGCCTCGGCGACTCACGACATTGCGGCTGACGGCTTGTATATCAAGGCGTTGGATAAAGATACGCAGGCTTTTTGGGTCGGAATCAGAAACACTTTTTACAGACTTTCGATGATTTTTTGCCAAGGCGGTTTGGTGATTTTGGCAGGAGAGTTGACAGACAAATATCAAGACGCAAAGTTTGCATGGCAAATTGTTTTCGCGATTTTTGCGGGGCTGATGGCGTTGCTTGCTGTCTATCACAAGTTTACGCTGCCGCTCGGAGAAGAAAAACAGGACGGAGAAAAGGACAAAAATTTTCTGAAACCTTTTGTAACGTTTTTCAAAAAAGACGGTATCTTGTTGATAATCGGCTTTTTACTGCTTTACAGGCTGAGCGAGGCGCAACTGACGAAAATTGCGCCGCTGTTTCTTTTGGATTCGCTTGAAAACGGCGGTTTGGAGTTGTCAACAAGTGAGTTAGGCTTTATAAACGGCACGGTAGGGCTTATTGCGATGATTTTGGGCGGAATTTTAGGCGGAATTTTCATCGCGAACCAAGGCCTTAACAAGTCGCTGATAATTATGATTTTAGCCTTGAATTTGCCGGATTTGTTTTATGCATACATGGCGTGGGCTCAGCCGCAGAATTTTTTTGCGGTCTCGTCGATGGTTTTCATTGAACAGTTCGGTTACGGGTTCGGTTTTACTGCGTACACAGTTTATATGATGCAAATTTCAGCGGGCGAAAATTCAACTTCGCATTACGCTGTCTGCACGGCTTTTATGGCGGCTGGAATGATGTTGCCGGGAATGGTCAGCGGATATTTGCAGACGCTTTTCGGTTACAAAATGTTTTTTGTCTGGGTGGTTTTGTGCGCTGTGCCGTCGGTTGCAACAGCACTGAAAATCAAAAAACTTCCTCCAACCTCACCAAATCACCACCTTTGAAAATCATTACGATTTTGTGAAGTTTTGAAGACCCTATCATCTTGACAATCTGTTTGTCAGACGAATAAACCGCCAACTGCGCTTTTGCCGCTTCAAATGCGTCGGTTTCGTCCTGAGGTTCGCATGTGGTTTTAACATACTTAAATTCAACAAGATAACAGTGGTTGACAAAGTTGAATCTTTTGTCCGGCAAGAGAAAAATGTCGCCGTAACCGTGAGCAAGTTCAATTTCGGGTTTCATAAGGTAATACGGATTCATGCCCAAATATGCCATATAAAAGCCCTGAATCGTTCTTTCTCCTTCGATTGAATTGCGGTTTACGGAAGCATTTTTGTAAGCCACGGCAATAAAAGTCAGCATTTCTTTGTAATTGCCGTCTATTGCGGCATTGTCAAAAGAGGCTCTAAGTTCGCTGTTGTCAACAGATAAATATTTGTCGTACTCGCTTTGTAAATATCTGTAATAGTGCATTCTGACGTTGTTGTTTGGAATCGAAAGTTTGCAGCTGACACCGCGTGTACCTGTTATCGTCAACATTCCGTAATAGTACAAAAGACTGATGAAATTTCTTAAATTGACAACCTCCGACGCCGGAAAATGACCGATAATATTTTCGTATACAAAACCGTTGTCGATGATTTTCATAATTATCGCGTTGCGGCGGAGATTTTCGTTGTCCTTTTCAAGACGGATAAGATGATCGAGTTTCGGATAGTCAATCATCGCGTTGGGAACGTACATGTCCTCAGGAAATTTATGTTTCGTGATGTAATGCGAAATATAATATGTTGTTATCATTCCATTGAACATTTTCGGTTCGTTCTCATTAAAACTGTCGTATGAAAAACAATAATTGTTGCACCACGGACGCATAATTTCGATAAAGTCATCAATGAAATTTTCGCCGTCGGCTTTTATTAAACCCGCTGAAATATAATATTTTACCATTTCGCGGACATCGTTTTCTGAAAAACCGAACATCTGATTGTATTCCGGGAAATTGGAAGCATATTCCGCAATGTTGAATCCGCTTGTCAAATCGTCCAAAGTTACAGGAGAAACTCCCGTTATAAAAATTCTATCAAAATTTCCCTTGAACTTTTTGAATACATCTCTGTAAAAACCTTCGCCGTGAGTGATTGATTTATATATGTTTTCGCCTTTCAAAGTCCAAACGGTGTTCGTAAAATTATCGTACTCGTCAAGAATTAAATAAAGGTGGTTGCCGTACATTTTGGCGCGGCGGGCAATCATGTTGATTTTTTCGGACGTGAAATCCTCGTTCTTGATGTCGGCGGCAAAACCGGGATAATACATATCCTCGTATTTCATTGCGAACTCGTCAAGACGGTTGTTGCAATATTTGTAAAAACTTGTCGTAAGGTTGTCGTATTCACAAGAAACCTGCGAAAAGTCAAGGCTAATCACCCGATAATAATTCCGCCATTTTGTAGGGTGTTCGCCGATATACAAACCCGAAAACAGCATATCAAAATCGTTCTTTGCCTTTACGTCGTAATAACTCTCCAACATACTCAGAAAGAGACTTTTACCAAATCTACGGGGACGGACGATAAGCATATAACTGCTGTCCCGCTCAATCTTTTCGATATAAGCAGACTTGTCAACGTAATAATAATTTTCGCGGCGTATACGCGCAAAATCGTTTATGCCTTGTGGCAGAAGTTTTATTTCGTCGTTCATAACCGTATGCGGAATTAGTTTTTGCAAATTTATGAAAGTTTTTTTAATAGAAAAAAACTTTTTACATTTGCAGTCAAATGGAAGACGAAAAACACGATATACAAACCGAAAAACAACCGGTGAAAAAACGCGGCAGATTAAAGCGTCTGATAAAAACGCTCTTAATTATTGCCGTGATTCTTAGTGTGTTGCAATATGTTTTCTATTACTACGCCCTGCCGATAATGAAAGACGGACTCTGCAATATCGTCAACAGGTCGAGCAACGGATTATATTCCATGAATTTTGACGGTTTTAGAATTAATTTCCTGTCAAAAAGTTTTGAAATAGACAATTTTTCACTTTCGGCAGATACGGCTGTCTATCTCAAAAGAATCAGCGAAAAAGATTATAACAAAGGTATTTACAATATTTCAGCAAAAAAGATAGCCGTCAAAAACGTAAGTTTTTTCGCTCTTTTAAGAGACAGACTGAGAATCAACATAATAGAACTCGAAAACCCGAAAGTAAGCCTCGTTGCAAAACCTAAGAAAAGCGAAGGCAAAAAATACGACGCTGTTCACAACGACTTGTTTCCGGCAATAGAACCGTTTCTTAACGCTCTGATTGTCAATTCTATAAAAATAAATGACGGATATTTTGACTTCAACACGAAAGTCGAAAACGAAAAGCGGAACATCGAAGTTTCAAAAATAGACATCACGTTAAAAAAATTCTATCTCGACAAAGAGGAACATCAAAAAAGAAATACTCTGTTTTTTTCAAAAACAATAGAATTAAATTCCGAGAACTATGACATAATTCTCGGCGACAGCATTCATACGCTAAAAGCCTCTAAACTCTACGTAAACACCAAAGACTCAATAATTTACGCCAAAGACGCAAAACTCGCCGCCGACGGGGCAAAAGCCAACACAAACATCTCAAACAACAAATTCAACGTCGGGCTTAAAACCCTGAAAATCACCGGACTTGACATCAACAAGGCGTATTTTGAGAAAATCGTCAACCTGAAAAACGTCATTATTTCAGAGCCGTCAATAGAATTTTTGCAGGCTGGAAAAATGAACAAAAAGACAAAAAAGTTTGAAAAATTTTCAAGCAACTTTTACCCGCTTATTCAAGGGACTCTGAAATCCGTCGCGGTGGACACGCTCAAAATTGAGGACGCAAAACTCAGAATCACAAAAGCGGCAACGCCTCAAAAACCGACTTACACCTCAGAAAAAATCAATATCTTTTTGGAAAAATTTCTGCTGGATTCTTTGGCGTACAAAAACAGGGAGAAAATTTTGTACTCCGACAATATCGGTGTCAAAATCGCTGATTATCAAATGTTTCTGCCTGACAACAGACACAAGTTTTCTGCAAAAAATATTCTTGCCTCAACCAAGGAAAAAAGCCTGAGCGCAGACAAAATAATTATCCGTCCGACCTATAAAACCGCCGACTCAACCTTAAAAGAAATGAACATCAAAATCCCGAAAGTCGAGATTTCTGATATCGACATCATAAAGGCTTATAACACAGGCGATTATCATGCCGCAACGGTAAAAATAATTCTGCCGGAGATAGAGACAAAAAGTTTTATTGACACCGCCAAAAACAATGCCGCTCCCAAACACAATTTGGTGTCGGCACTCTCGGACGAGTTTTTTAAATCGCTGAAAATCAGAAATGTAATAATTTCAAAAGGCAGTGTTGACGTTACTTCAAAAACCGCGATTAAGGAAGACAGCCTCAGACTTTCGGGCAAAATGACGCTTAATCTCAGCAATTTTACGATTAACAAAAAAACACTTACCGAGGGCACTCTGCCTTTTCTGACCACAAACGTCAACCTGCAACTTCAAGACTTGGTGATGAAAACCCCGAAAAATTTTCATACGCTAAGATGCCGTGAATTTTCAGTTAACACCCGGAAAGACAAAGTGTTAATAGAAAAATTTACTTACACTTACGACCGGGATTCGTCAATTATCGAAACAATGAAAAGGCTCAAAAAGTCGTCAACGATTGATATTTCCGTAAGTAAGGCGGAATTTACAAAAATTCAACTTCTCGATATATTTTTCAAACAGGAAATCCGTTTTGAAAAACTGCTTGTCACAAAGCCGCAAATCCACATCAACATATATCCGCAACTGAAAACAAATACTCCTGTGCACGACACTTTAAAAATAGAGAGGGATTCGCTGCAAGATTCTGTTTATCAGTTGTATACGGCGTTTGACAGACTTGTGGCTGACGTTTTGCCTCAGAGGTTGAACCTTATAAAAGCCGACACTCTGATTACCGATTCAAGCATTTTGGCGTTTGGTTTCCGCGACACGCTCAACAACAAACTCGCCTCCACCGCCTCGAATTTCAAATTTTTTACCGAAGGATTCTTTTTCAGCAAAGACAGCATTTCGTCCGAGAAAAAAATCATGCTCGCAAAGGATTACGAATTGGACATCAACAACTTCGAGTTTTTGATGCCCGACCGCGTGCATTTGGTGAGGACGGGAAACATCAACCTGTCAACCAAAAAGAATTTCTTTAAAATAAAAACGCTTTTGCTTTCGGAACGTCCAAACAGAAGATTTTTGCCGAAAAATCTCATAAACGTCTATATTCCAGAACTTTACATCGAAAACGCCGATTTTAAGAAATTTGCCGAAACGGGCATACTTCCGGCTGAGGTTTTCAAGTTTGACAATGCTTCCGTACTGCTCGCCAAAAACGTTGATTTTAAGGCGGATACAACCGTCAAAACCGAAAAAAAACAAAGCAAAAGCCCGGTAAAAGGCGTCAGAATCGACAGCGTTTCAACATTTAATTCCGTCTTCGGATTTTTCCGGGGCGACGAGGAAGAAATGTTCAAGACGGAGGTCGTGAAAACTGAGTTCGATTTGACGGTCAAAAATTTCAGCATCGACAGCGCGAATTTTCAAAAAACCGGCTACATCATGGATTTTGAAAAACCGTTTATCGACCTTGAAAGTTTCAAATTCGTCCTCAAAGATTCGAGCCAAATCACCACGCAAAAAGCCGTTGAAAAAAACGACAGTCTCAAAGTCGGCGGATTTTTCTGGGGAATGCCCGACAACCCGAAACACACAACCGTTACCTGTCCCGACATTCTGCTTACAAACGCAAATTATTTGGACCTGATGTTCAAAAAGAAAATCACCGGCAGATTTATGGACATGAAAAGTCCGAAAGTCGAAATTTTCCCCGGCAACAAAAAAAGCAGTTTGGACACTGTCCTGTACAAAATGTTCAACACAATCGCTTTTGAGGTTGACACCCTGACTTCAAAGGATTTTTCCATGGACATCAATCTCAGGGACAACAAGCCCAAAATAGAACTCCGTAACATGGATTTGAATATTTCGGAACTCAACACTCTGAAATACAAGGATTTTGACATTCCGGGCAGACTCGTTTTGGCGGGAATTGACGACCACACTTTTTATATGAAGGACAGCGTTTTTAAGTTGAATTTTCCCCGTGCGGTGCTTAATCCTAACACTCACACCGTCTGGATTAAAAACATGGATTTCCGTCCTTACACCAACCGTTACGACTTTTGCAAGGCGTTTGACATTTCGCGCTCGGCGACCTTCATCACCTGCGAAAACGCCGTCGCAAAAAATTTTGACTGGAAAACCGCAATCGAGAAGAAAACCCTCAACATGGATTCTTTGTATTTGGACAAAATTTCGTTTCTCGCTTACGGCGACAATGCCAAGCCAAACGGCACGGAAGTTCAGCCGACTTTGTTGCAATGGCTGGACAGGATTCCGTTTTTCCTGAATGTCAAAACCGCAAAAATCTCTGACACGTATCTTGCAATCGAACAGTCAAACCCCGCCGCCTCAGTGCCGGGAATAATGACTATCAACGACATAAACGGTTATATTTACAACCTTTCAAACGACGAAAGCCAAATCAGATACACCGACACGATGTCTTTTGTGATGAAAGGTCTTCTGATGAACAAGGCCGCCGTTTCCGGTTCTTTCAAGTATCCGAGAAGTTCCATGACAGAGGAGTTTGACTGCAAAATCAAGGTGGATTCAGTGTATTTGCCGGTGTTGAACCCGTTTTTGGAAAATTCGCTTTTTGCAAAAATCAACGACGGAACGCTTTATTCCGCCAACATTATGTTCCATTCCGACAATATTTCCTCAAAAGGCATTTCGTCGTTTGAATACAGGGATTTGAAAGTCGCGTTAAACAAAGCCGACAGCGTTCAGGAGAAAAAGCGCAAACTGCTTTCTTTTCTTGTCAACATGTTTGTAAAAAAGAAAAACACGAAAAAAATCGGCTACATATACGCTGAGCCGGATTCTACGCGCAGTTTTACGTCCTACTGGGTAAAATCCATTCTCTCAGGCGTCAAGGCGACAATGGGCTTTGAGTCAAAAGAGCAAAAAGACGAAAGAAAACTCGCGGAAAAGTTTAAGGACGCTTTTGCAAGAGGCAAACAGCGAAAAAAACTTAAAGAAGCGGAGAAGGAATAAAAAGATTTGCAAAGTAAACCGAAAATCACTAATTTTGCGCGAAATTTCTCAGTAAAAAATTAAAAAAGAAAACTACCATGAAAAAAATTTTTTTGTTGCTTTTGACGTTTTCGGTCGCGCTCTTTGCCTGCAAAAAAGAAACGCAACTCGAAGAAGACCTTGACGATATAAAATCCTACATCAAAGCCCGTAACATCAACGCCGAAAAAACAAACAACATCTATTACGAAGTTGTTAAAGAAGGCACAGGCGAGGAGTGCGAGGCCGGCGACACGGTGGCTTTTAAGTTCAAAATGTGCAAACTCAACAAGCCGGATTCCATAATGTCGTCTTCTTTGGACAAGGCACTCACATATATTCTGCCGGCAACAATTCCTGATTTTTCAACAGATTCCGACATCTGTCTGCCGGGCTTTCAGATTGGAATTACAAAAATGAAAGAAGGCGGAATTTCAAGGTTTTACGTTCCCTCGTCTTACGCTTTCGGAAGCACAAAAATCGGCGGCGAAGAATACGTAAACCTTATTTACGAGGTGGAACTTTGCGAAATCAAACATTATGACACCAGACATTGACATAGTTTTTGCGCCGGATTTATACCGTTACCACAAAAAACATTTCAACATAGTTTTGATTGATGTTTTGCGGTTTACCTCGTCGATGACAACGGCTCTTGCAAACGGCGCACTCTCAGTGGAGACCTTTGCCGACGAAGACATGCCGCTGAAACTCAAAAAAGAGCAAGACTATATTATTTGCGGCGAATA
The DNA here is from genome assembly GCA_017535325.1 of Bacteroidales bacterium. Lineage (GTDB taxonomy): Bacteria > Bacteroidota > Bacteroidia > Bacteroidales > UBA3824 > UBA3824. The sequence goes on from JAFXUC010000030.1 coordinate 42,424, forward strand.
CAAAGGCGAACAACTTGAAGGTTACGACTTCAACAATTCGCCGGTGGATATGACAAAGGAAAACGTCTTCGGCAGAAAGTTGGCGTTTTGCACCACCAACGGCACTTATACGCGCTCCGTCATTTACGATTATGACCAAATCTTAGCGGGTTCGTTTCTGAACTTTTCGGCTCTGACAAAAAGACTCAAAAACGACTCAAAACCCGTAACCCTCGTTTGCAGCGGCAGCGCGAGAAAACCTGCCGTCGAAGATGTTATTTTTGCGGGCAAGGTTGCGGAATATTTAATTGAAGACTGCGGTTTTTGTTTCAGCGAAGACTCGGTAAGCATGGCAGTCAGCCTCTATAAAACCTCAAAAGGCAGGGAAAAGGATTTCGTTTTGGAGTCCGCGCCCTCAAAAGCCTCAATCGTAAAAAAACAACCGAAATATGCGGCTGATTTTGACTTCGTGTTTCAGAACGACATTTTTGACATTGTTCCCGAAGAGACGTCAGCCTTTAAATTTGAAGCAAGAAAATGAGCAAAAAAGTAGTTATAGGACTCTCAGGCGGCGTTGACAGCGGCGTTGCGGCGTATCTCTTAAAACAGCAGGGCTACGATGTCCACGCTTTGTTTATGATCAACTGGAAAAACTCGTCGGTTACGCTTTCGGGCGACTGCACTTGGGAAGAAGACCAGATGGTGGCAAAAATGGTGGCAAAACAGTTGGACATTCCGCTTCACGTTGTGGACTCCTCGGAGCGTTACCTCTCGCACGTTGTGGATTATATGTTTGACGAGTATGCCAAAGGCAGAACGCCGAATCCGGACGTATTGTGCAACAGGGAAATCAAGTTTGAAATTTTCAACCAATACGCCAAAGAACTCGGCGCAGACTATGTTGCAACGGGACATTACTGCCGCCGCGACACGGTTACCGGCGCAGACGGCAAAGAATATTCAAGGCTTCTTGCCGGCGACGACCCGAACAAAGACCAGAGTTATTTTCTTTGTCAGATGAGTCAGGAGCAGTTGAAAAACGTGCTGTTTCCCGTCGGCGAAATCATCAAACCCGAAGTAAGAAGAATTGCCGCCGAACAAAACCTCGCCTGCGCAAAACGTAAAGATTCGCAAGGCATTTGTTTTGTCGGCAAGGTAGACCTTCCCGTTTTCCTTCAACAAAAACTCAAAGCCAAAGAAGGCAACATCGTGGAAATGACTCCCGACGCTTTTGTTTACCGTCTGAGGCACGACGACCCGGAGGATTACAGAGCTTTGTCAAAGCCGTATGTTTATACCGAGGACGACGGTTTTATAATCGGCAAGCATATCGGGGCGCAGTATTACACAATCGGTCAGAGAAAAGGTCTTAACATCGGCGGACACAAAGAGCCCGTTTACGTTTTGGCAACCGACATCGAAAAAAACATTATCTATATCGGCATGGGCGACAATCACCCCGGACTTTTCCGTAAAGCCTTGTTTATCAGACATGACGAAATCCATCTCGTCCGTCCTGACAAAGCGCTGAAAACGGGTGAAAGACGGCGTTACAGAGTCCGTATCCGTTACCGTCAGCCTTTGCAAGACGCCGAACTGATAATGGAAGAAGAAGGACTTTACATTCTTTTTGACCAGGCGCAAAAAAGCGTTACTCCCGGACAGTTTGCGGCATGGTACGAAGGTGCTGAATTAGTGGGTTCAGGGCCGATTTTTAATTAATAATTGCAAAAAAATACTAAAAAAACTTGATTATTCACAATTAAGTAATATCTTTGCGCATTATAAAACTTTTTTTACTAAACTATTATGATGAAACGATATTATAACGCCATAGCATTGGGAATTTTGCTAATTGGTTTAACATTAACAAGTTGCGGAGGTTCCGGCAACACCGCACAAAACGCGGCACAAAACATTAACACAGAAGAAGAAATCACTGTAAATGTTGATTTTGAGGCTTACGGACTTACAAAAGATTTTTTGGCGAAATATGACACTTTGAAAATTGCCGACTTCGGAGACCTGATTCAGAGTTTCCCTTCACCCGTGGAGGTATCGGCAATCATCAAGGACTCAAAAGTCAAATACGACCACAACTATCTGTTTAACACGGGTATAAGTCAGAATTTTGAGACCACTTACAAAAAATCTTTGGGTCTTGGAGTCTATTGTGCCGACTTGGGTTACCTCAACGTTTACGACCAGACGGGCGACGTTTTGGAATATTTGGTAACAATCCGCAAACTTACCGACGACCTCAAACTCGGTCAGTTTTTTGATTTTGCCGCTTTGAAACGCATCGCAACCAACAACAACAATCTGGATTCGCTCCTTATTCTCAGTACGATGAGTTATTACAAGATGGACGAATATCTGCGTACAAACGACCGCGCAAACGTCAGCGCGCTTATGGTTACGGGCGTTTGGACGGAGTCGCTCTATCTCGCTTCAAAAGTCTATCTCGAAAAAGAAAACAAGCGCATGAAAGACCACATCGCAAGTCAGAAATACATTCTTGACGAGTTGATGGCGATTTTGATTCACTACATGGGCAACGATTTGAATTATGTGAAACTCGTTTCGGCTTTCAAAGAATTGGCAAAGGCTTACGAGCCGGTTGTGATAGAGACCATTGAAGGCGAGGACAAAACGGAGGAAATCAACGGACACACCGTTACCACGCAAGGCTCCAACACCATCATAACGGTTTCCAACGAGCAGATGATTCAGATTTGCAAGGCTGTTGAAACTTTGAGAAAGAAAATCGCGGAGGCATTGTAGAAAAAGACATGAAAAAAATTCTCTTTCTTCCGGCTCTTTTGCTGAGTGTTTGCAGTGCGTTTGCGCAGACGGAAATTAAGCCGCAAAATCAGGCGGTTTTTACCGAAGGACGTGTTATCAGCAAGGCTGACTGCGTTTCGTTTTGCTATCCGGGAACAAAATTCTCGCTGAAATTTTCCGGCACATCAGCCGAAGTAAAACTGAAAGCAAACGCCGGATATTACGTTTACAGCGTTGACGGCAGCAGTTACAAAAAGTTTTCGACTTATACCGCTGATTCTTTGGCAAAGGTTTTTACTTACAAATTGGCCGAAAACTTAAACAGCGGCGAACATACCGTCAGCGTGATGCTTGTTTCGGAAGGCTTGTTTTGCAAACCGGAATTTTACGGTTTTGTGTTGAACAGCGGCGCAAAAGTCTTGAAATACGACACAAAAAAACGTGTTAAAATAGAATTTATCGGCAATTCCATAACCTGCGGCTACGGCAACGAGGCAAAAGGCAGAGACGACAAATTCAGCGATTCGACCTCAAACTTTGCAAAATCCTTTGCGGGCGTTACGATTCAGAATCTCAACGCAGTATCAATGGTTGTAGCGCGTTCGGGCATAGGCATTTACAAGAATTACGGCGACAAAAAAAGCGGTTCGGAATATCCGATGCCGAGAGTTTACGAAAACGCCCTTATCAACGATACGGTAACAAAATGGGAGTTTTCAAAATGGAAACCCGATGTTGTGGTTTTGGGGCTCGGAACAAACGATTTGAGCGAAAACAACTACGATTACGAAAAATTTGCTTTGGCGTACATCGCATTTGTCAAAAACATCAGGAAACATTATCCAAGCGCAAAAATCGTGCTTTTGAACTCGCCGATGCTGCATTATCAGCAGAGTCAGGATTTGCTCAACGTGATTACAAACTCAAAATCGGCAATGAACGTTTTGCAGGATACAAAAATTTACCGCTTTGATTTTCAGGAGTTGTCTGACGACCCGGCGGATTACGGTGCAGACTGGCACCCGTCAGCCAAAAAAGCCAGCGAAATGGCAAGGTATCTGAGTTACTTCATCAAAACGGACGTTCTTAAAAAGAAAGAAAAAGAGAAAAAA
>JAFXUC010000031.1 GCA_017535325.1 Bacteroidales bacterium
AGCAATATCCTCATCTGTATCGGAACAAAGAATGATGCCGATGGTCGGATTGTCGTCGGAGGACTTTTTGATTTCGTCGTACATACGCACGTACATATCCATTTGGCCTACGTCCTGATGTGTTACCGTGCCAATTTTCAGGTCAATAAGCACAAAACATTTGAGAATGTAATTGTAAAAAACGAGGTCGATGAAATAATCCTTTTTCTCTGTATGGATATGTTGCTGACGCGCCACAAAAGCGTAACCCTTGCCAAGTTCCATCAAAAACTTTTGCAAGTTGGTAATGATTGACGATTCCAGTTCCGATTCCGAAAAGTCGGAATTCGGTACAAGTCCCAAAAACTCCGCTATCACAGGATTTTTGATAAATTCCAATTTATCATTTTGATACTCAGAGGTTTTGACCTTCATTTCGTTTTCTACCACAGTTTTGTTGTGCGAGGCAAGCAAACGGTGGTAGTATTGCGTAGAAATGTTGCGTTGAAGAGTTTTGACTGCCCAAGACTGACTTACACACTCATTTATGTACCATTCACGCGCCACAGGGTCGTCCACTTGCAGCAAAGTGCGGAAATGAGACCAAGACAAATTAGTCATCAAAGATTTTCCACACGCTGTGTGGAAAATCTCGGGAAACGTCTCAAAAAATTGTTTGAAGTAATACAAGTTATTGTCAGTAAAGCCTTTACCAAATTCGTTGGTGAGTTTTACCGACAGTTTTTTTATAACTTCCGCACCATATTTAGCCCTGTCCTCGCCACCAAGGACTTCTTCTGCGATTCGTTTGCCCAAGAGCCAATTCTGCATAATCAGCGACGTGTCCGCCGCCTTGTACGCCCGCTTCCGCGCCGAAAGTATTATCTGTTTCGCATCCTCAAATATGTCGTTTGAGTGAGCGTAGGGGATGATTTCGTCCATAAGTAATTAAATTATTGTTCGTTAAAAAGGATAATTATTATTTCCGGATTTTTCATCATTTGGTTGGACTATCGCTTTTTTCAGATAATACAATTTGTCCCACAATTCTTCCGGCAACATTTGTTTGAATTTTTCCTCACTGCCCTCGGGGATGATGATTTGCTGCAAAGATGTACACCCATCAAAGACCCATTTTCCAATACTCGTTACAGAATCGGGAATAGTAATTTGTTGTAAAAATGAACAATAACTAAAAGCAGACTCCCCAATACTCGTTACCGAATTTGGAATCATAATCTCTTTATTATTACCAACATAGGAAATTATAATCTGTTCCTGCTTATCAATTAATAAACCATTTTCAATAATAAAACGAAACGACTGACTTTCCAATGAAAGCGACGAACAACCTGCAAAAGGATTACTTACAATACACGTTACCGAATTTGGTATAGTAATTTGTCGTAAAGATGAACAATCACTAAAAGCACACTTTCCAATACTCGTTACCGAATTTGGAATAGTAATTTGTTGTAAAAATGAACAATAACTAAAAGCATACTCCCCAATACTCGTTACCGAATTTGGAATCGTAATTTGTTGTAAAGATGAACAATCATAAAAAGCCCTATCACCAACACTTGTTACCGAATTTGGAAGAGTAATTTGTCGTAATGATTTACAACCATCAAAAGCCGCCTCTCCAATACTCGTTACCGAATTTGGAATCGTAATTTGTTGTAAAGATGAACAATCATAAAAAGCCAACCTCCCAATACTTGTTATCGAATTTGGAATAATAATTTGTTGTAAAGATGAACAACCACTAAATGCCCATACCCCAATACTTGTTACCGAATCGGGAATAGTAATTTGTTGTAAAGATGAACAACCAGTAAAGGCACATTCTCCAATACTTGTTACCGAATCGGGAATAGTAATTTGTTGTAAAGATGAACACCCACTAAAGGCACATTCTCCAATACTCGTTACCGAATTTGGAATAGTAATTTGCTGCAAAGACGAGAAACGGCAACCACCAAACGCTCTATCGCAAATCACTTTTGTGCCATTCTTAATAATATAAGTCGTCTTAATAATATAAGTCGTCAATTTAATAATATAAGCCATCAATTCAGGATTCCCCTTCAACAACCTTTTCCCGTCCTTACTATACACCACACCATATTCATCTTTAACCCCATTTTCAATATCCTCATCCGTTACTTTTGTTGACAACTTCTCCTCCAATTCTCCTACCGAAAAACATCTGATTTGTGCTGTCCATGGTCTATTGTGATTGAGTTCATATTTGTCAAAATACTGACAAAAATTCTCATCTCCGTTTAAAAGCAAGTACAAATTCTCCATCCGCTTGTCTTTGTCCGAAAAACCAAAATACGGTCCGACACAGACAAACTGATTGTATCCCTTTAAATTATTGCTTATCAACTCCACAAATCTTTCCAAATCAAAATCCAACAAATCCAACACATTCGATAATATATGGAGAGTCGGGATTTCTTCATCACAAACTATATCGGCGGCGTTGAGGGCGTCAAAGGTTTTATTTATAGTTACAATCTCTGCATCAGGACAAAATTTTGAAACGTGGAGCGCAGCACGTTTTAGGCAAATTTCTGAGGGTTCAATCAATGTAACCCGTTTAACTTTCTGCGAGACACCTTTTTGTTTGATGCAATCAACATAACACATTGTACCAATGGCTTGTCCGCAGCCGTAGTCAATGATGTTGATTTCGGGTTGGTCAAACAAAATTTCAGGAATATTCTCAAAAGCCTTGTTGAGTTTCGCTTGGTGCATATTACCAAAAGAGTACAGATACACCAACATTTCAGGCTCAGTTTTAAGGATGTCAACACCACGGTTGATGGAGTTGTACAAATCGTCAACGAGTTCCTGCGGCAATTCATCAATAAACTTTTTTGCCAAATTCTTTACCTTGTCAAATGATGGATTTTCAAGGTATTTAAGTTTGTATGCGTATGTTGTTGTTTGTTCGATTAACATTATCAAAATTCTATAAGGCACGCCAAATTTATAAAAGTTTTTTGGAATGGAAAAAGGTTTTGTTCAATATTTTTTGAAAAATAATTACTCCAAAACTTTACGTAAATCCATAAAATTTCTACCTTTGTCCTTGCAAACAAACTTGAAGCCATGGACACAAAACCTCGTTACTATTACCTTGACAATCTGAAAGTTGCACTCACGGTGCTTGTTATCTTCCACCACGGCGGCATTGCATACGGCGATGGCGGTGGATGGGCTTACACTCCGTCTAACAGCGCAGAATATATGCCGTGGATTTGGCATTTTTTCAGCACCAACGCGGCGTTCTTTATGGGGCTGTTTTTTATGATTTCGGGATATTTTGTGCCGAAGAGTTATGACCGTCAGGGATTTGGCACTTTCATCGGCAAAAAAGCGATGCGGCTGCTGATTCCAACGGCTATAATAACGCTGCTTTTTTCGCTTGGGTCGCATCAGTTGGAGGTGGGACATACGTGGTTCTTGGAAAGCCTGTTTCTATTTTGCCTTATTTACGCGCTTATCAGGCTGATAGTCAAACAATTAAAAATCAACAAAACCCCTACCCTACTTTTTATGGCGGCAACGGCGGCGGTGATGGGCGTTGGCTCGTATTTCATCAGGCAAGCAAGTCCGCAGGACAATTGGATTTGGCTTTTGGGCTTCATCAAGATAGAACCGGCGCATTATCTGCAATACGTAATGATGTTTGCTTTGGGCGTAATTGCCGGACATTCTGACGGTTACAACAAAATGACCGACCGCACGGGACTCGCGGCATTGATAATCGGCGCGGCATTCTGCATTGGCAACTATCTGCGCAGCGGGGACGCTTGGGACGGTTTTGTATATCAATGGTTCGGGATTTACGAGTCGTTTTTGTGCGTGTTTCTGTGCTACGGATTGGTTTGGCTGTTCAGAAGGTTCTTTTATAACACCGGCAAATTTCCGGCGTGGTGCGCGGCACAGGCTTTTGGCGCGTACATAGTCCATCTGCCGCTGATGCTGATTTTTCAAAACATTTTCGACGGACTGTGGATTGGTGCGTTTGGCAAGTTCGTGTTTATCAGCGTGATAACCACAGTGGCGTCGTTCGTTTTGACGTGGGGACTAAGGGCGATTCCGGGGGTGAAAAAACAAAAATGTACACAATAATAAAACAATCAATTATGGCACAAAAAATTGAAAAACCAGTTTTCCAAAACATTGAGAATACCAACATTGATTGGGCTGTGCAGTATTACACCGAAAATTTTTTCAAATATCCCGCTTGTCGGACGGAGATTTTGACGGAGCAGATTCTGGGCAAAATTGTTTTTTCGGCAGCAGGCGAATATGCCGAATTTGCAAGATATTCAAGCGGCAAAACCGTCAACCGGCTTGTTGAAATTTCTGATTTTCTGCAAACAGCAATGCCCGGTGTTTCAGTTAAAATATTGAACGACAACAAGATGATTGTATCCTTGAAATGCGGACTTCAATTTGAATTTACACATTATTCGCGCACTGAGATTCGTTTTGTGCTTACACGTACTGACGCTTTTGTGGAGTGCGGCTTTTTGTCGTGGCAAAAACGGCAGTCGATGGTAACGTTTTTTACTTTTTTGGAAGATAATTTTTCGGCGTGGAACGAGGAGTTGCAACGGTATGCGTTTGAACTCTCAAAAGCGCGAATGGCGGCAAAGATTGAGCGCACGGCAATAGACAGTCTTGTGTTTCAAAGGCTTAGGGACGAGGGCTTTGAATTTTTCGTTACACCGCTGAAAGCCAACGACAAAATCACCGTCAAAATCAGCAAAAGTCAAAAGACGACATTTTATCTGCCCCACAAGACTTTTGTAGAAAAAATTGACAAAGTGATTGCCGGAATAAAAGCGATAATGGCATTTGCCGAGGAAAACGGACGTTTTTACGTGGAAAATATTTTAAAAGAGGACAACGAGCGTTGGGAGGAATAGTCTGAATTATTGATTATTACGTTTCAATTCTTCCCGATAAAAATCTTTCACTGCGTCAGGACCGTCCCACCAAAAACGGGATTTGGCGTCCAAGAGCAAAGCCGCTGTCCGCGACTGCAAAAATTCTGGCAAAACGTCAGATGCACGGCGGTTTTCTTCTTCCGCTATGTCGCTGACTACCATTGCGATAAGCAAATCTATCGCCGCCTGAATTTTCTTTTTACTTACATACATTTTACTTTGCGTTGCCATAAAAAAGTTAAACAAGAAAGTGCTTTTTCAGTGCGAAAACAATATTGGTCTTTTAACCTTTCGGGAAGCAAAAGACTGATACAAGTGTTTTCTGCCTGCGCTGAGCCTACTGTTCCGTAACCGCCTGACATATAAAGCATAATGGTCGCGTTCGTATTGTCGTTGGCTATTTTACCGCCGATAATGTCATAATGCTTGTAATCGCGTACCGTCTGAGTAAATTTTCCGCTTTTACGGTGCGCCACAATACATCTTAACCAATTAGAATCAGCCGTTTCAAAGGTTTTAATTTCAAGACCGTCAATGGGCGAATATTTGAATGCCGACACAACACCATAATCCTGAGGCGAATCGATAAGATAGTTTTGATACGCTTTTTGCACAGCAATTTTCGCAAAATTATCTGCCTGTACTTTGTCAGTCGTCAGGTAAAAACCTTGTCCGAAGTCCTTGTTTTTGGCACATTTGACAATATCGGGTTGCACGACCGCTGTATAACTGCCGTGATATAATATTGTCCCTTGTTCCAATGCTTTAATCATATTTTTCTATCGCTTTTATGTCCGCACCTTTGTTTTTGAGATATTTTTTTATATCATCAAAAACCGCCAAATCGCCCTCAACGTGAAAAACGCCGAAAAAATCTTCAATATACTTGAACACGCCGTTTTCGTCAAAAAAACGTGAAGCACGAGCAACGGTGGTTTTCCATCTTCGCGCCGCCATCCGCACTATGCGTATCTGCATATAAAGTATTTGAAGTTTTTCGTCCATAAATTAATCACACAAACTATTTTCAAGTTCATAATCTTCCTTTGCAAACTCCTTCTCCAATTCGCGGAACATTTCTTCGCTCTCTTGCCCAAGACCTGCGGCTGAATCGCGCTTGGATTGTGCTATCCGCGCATAAATTTCTTCCTCTGAATACGGCGGCATCAACGGCGGTTCAGATTCTGAATCCGCAGACATAGACGACCTCATACTTTCTATAAGGACGAACATCAGTTCTATTTTTTCGTCGTTGTTCATTCCTTTCACCATATCTCTATAACGTATGGCTGGACGTTGTTGTCTTGCTGTTTTAGTTTCCATTGTTGGAATAATTTTTATTTTTCAGATAACGCAAAAATATGTAATATTGTGATTTGAAACAAACTTTTTTTCGGATTTTTTTGAAAAAAAAGCGGCACCCGCAAAATTTTTGCAAATGCCGCTTATCGTCAATGTCTTTCAATATCCTCTTTCAATATTTTTGTGAATTTTATCGCGCCAATAGTTGACAAATGGTCGCTGTTATAGTAATCGTCTGCGACAAAGCGTTCATCAGTCAAATAATTGAGATATAACACTTTCGGATTACGTTTGCAATAATCAACCATAACCTCTTGCATTTTTGACAACCGAATTGAATCCAAATTGTCAACATAAAGTTTCCAACACGGCGTTGTTACTAAAACAAGTTTAATCCCGTGATTTTCACAATAATCCGTAATCTTTTGAAGTCGCGCTAAATTTGTTTCAATATGCGAAAAATCTCCGATACCGTTATGTCTTGTCGCTGCTTCTTTTGCCTCTGAACCGTTATTCCATCTAACTGTGTCTTTATTTTCCAATGTATTAAAAATTGCATTACCATATTCGTTGCTGTTCAATTCCGCATTACGAAAATATTGCTTTAACTTGTCTTGAAACGACTTCGGATTTGAAAACTCAAAATTGTATTTCGAGAAGTTGGAATGATACGGACAATCCATATAAATTTTGTAGTAAATGCAATAAAACCAACGAGTTTCATCGTATTCATAATCATCAGCAAACAATGTCGGATACGAAATAGCAATTACAACTTCTTTCAAATTAGGACAATCGTAGTTGAAAAATAAAAAATCGTCATATTGCAGCATTTGAGACGAATTCGCAAGACAGAAACCGTTTTTGCCGAGAATTTCAGGCTTGATTCCTTCCCAACTATGCGACCCGCCGAATGTCAGAATCTCCACCTCTCCCTGATGTTTCTTCATCCATTCGTGCTTGTACTTGTACGGATTTGGCACTTGGCGAACCAAACATTCGCCGCCAAACAAATATAGTAACATCACCGCCGCCAAGCATCCCAAATATATCCAAAAATTTCTCATTTCTTACCCGTTAAAATTGAAAGTAAATAAATTGATTTTCACCGAATTGACCGAACAGCAAGACTGTCATCATCAAGAAAATACTCATCGCGATATGCGACAGCAAAAAGCGTTTTTCAATGAATTTTGTTTTCTTGTATTCAATGAAGTATTCCACGACGAACAACATTCCGACAAACAAAATTGCCTTCTTGCCGCCCGCCGCAAATATTCCCGACAAAGAATCCACAGAAAACACCGACTTTAACGCATAAAATCCATCGTCAATATTGTTTGCGCGGAAGAAAATCAGCGCAATCATCACCAACAAGAACGTCAGAGCGCGGTTGAGCCAAAGCCACCATTCCTTCTTTTTGAGGTTGTGCTGTTTTTCAAACTTTTTCTGACGTTTGTCTTTCAAAATGCAAATAACGAGGTAGAACCCGAAAATCGCAAAACTCATCACATACGTCCAATTTGCGCCGTGCCAAAAGCCCGAAATCACAAACGTCGCAAATATGCAGAAGCACCACCAATAAATGTTTGCGCTTGCGCCAATCATCGGATAATAAACGTAGTCCATAAACCAAGTAGTCAGCGAGATATGGTTGCGTTTCCAAAAATCCTGAACCGAAACAGAGAAGAAATACGGGCGTAGAAAATTGTCCATCAACTTGAATCCCAACACTCTCGAACAGCCGATTGCAATGTACGAATAACCCGCGAAGTCGCCGTAAAGTTGGAAACAGAACATCGCCGAGGCACTCAAAATTGTAATCGACGGATAGTCGTGAATGTTGTTATATACCTGATTGACAGCGATTGCGAGATTGTCGGCAACCACAATTTTCAGGAAAAATCCCCACAACATCAGGTTGATTCCCGTAATCGCCTTTTCGGGGTCAAAATTGTGTTTCTCCTTGAATTGCTGCAAAAGGTTGGTTGACCTTTCAATAGGTCCTGCCACCAACTGCGGAAAAAATGATACAAAAAGCGCGTAAGTAAAGAAATTTTTCTCTGTTTCCACATTGCCACGGTAAACGTCTATTGAGTAACCTAAGGCTTGAAAAATGTAAAACGAAATTCCCACAGGCAGCAACACGTCAAACTTCGGTGTCTGCATTGCGATACCGAGTGTGTTCATCAGTGCCGACACATTTTCTGCCGCCCAATTGAAATACTTGAAGAAAAACAAAATCAACAAGTTAAGCACGATTGAAAGCGTCAGAAACAATTTTTTCCGAGCAGGTTTTTTGTCCATCAAAATTGCCGCGCCAAATGTGATGCCCGTACTTGCAAGCAACAGAAGCGCATAGACCGGCTCCCAACACATATAAAAATAATAACTTGCCGCCAACAGAAAATAATTCCGCCATCTGTTGTCTTTTATAGCAAAATATACCGCGCAGACAACAGGGAAAAACAGCAAGAACTCCAACGAATTAAACAGCATTTCCTAATATTTTAACACGCAGGCGGCGTAGGAATATCCGACACCAAAGCCCGCAATCATAACTTTTTGATTTTCTTTGATTTGCGCGTTCTTCAACGCAACAGCCACCGACGACGAAACCGTGTTTCCTGTTTCTGAAAGGTCAATGAAAAACTTTTCGTCAGCAATTTTCATTACCGTCCGCAACGTTTCAAGCATATATTTGTTTGCCTGATGAAAAACAAAACGGTCAATTTCTGCCATTGTCAAATTATTGACTTTCAAACATTTGTCAACCAAGACAGGAACGTTGTCAAGCGTAAAATTGAAAATTTCCGGACCGTTCATATACAGGAAATCGGGCGCGTTGACATAGCCGCCGTCGTCAAGCGCAAAAACGCCTTCCTTTTCAGGAAACCGTGCGCCGCCGGTCTTGACTTTCAGGTTGTCCTCGCCGCTGCCGTCAGTGCCGAAAACGAAATTTTCAATCCGCGCAAAACCGCTGTCCGAAACCAACGTCGCCGATGCGCCGTCGCCAAAAATTGAACGGTTGCCCTTGTCTTTTGGGTGGCAATATTTGGAGTAAGTCTCGCCGGTAAGCAACAATACGTTCTTACTCATTCCGCTGACAATCAAACTTTTAGCAAACGCCAAACCATACACGAATCCCGAACAACCGAGGTTGAAATCCGTCGCGCCGACTGTGGTCGGAAGTCCGAGCCGCTTTTGGATAATGCACGCGGAAGTCGGCAGTTTGTAGTCGGGGCTTTGCGTGCAAAACAGCACAAAATCAACCTGTTGCTTTGTGTCAGGCTGCGCAGCAAAAAGTTTTTCAGCCGCTTTTACAGCCATATCAGCAGCGGTTTCGTCCGTCGCCGCAACGTGCCGCGCCTTGATGCCCGTCTTCTTGAAAATCTTTGCGGCGTTCCATTCGGGAAATTCAGCCGCAAGTTCATCATTTGTAAGGACTTGTTCGGGCAGATAATATTCTATCGCTTTAATATACGCATTCATTTTCTTTATTGTAATGTTAATCCGCCGTCGATTTTAATGTCTGCACCCGTGATTTGCCTTGCGCCGTCCGACAGCAAAAACGCGATTGCAGCGGCAACGTCTTCGGGTTCGGAATAGCCAAGCGGATATTTTTTCTCGTTTTCGGCAAATTGTTCGTCCGTAACGTCAAATTTTTGCAAAAGCGGCGTTCTGACCATTGCGGGCGACACGGTGTTGACTCGGATTTGGCGTTTTGCGCTCTCCAACGCCAAAACCTTCGCAAAAGCCGACAATGCGCCTTTGGACGCGCTGTAAGCGGCGTTTCCTACTTCGGGATAATAAGCGGCAATGGATGAAACAATTACCACCGACGCGCCTTTGTTGATTTTTTTGCCTTCAAACAACAGCGTGTTAAGGTTGACAACGGCATTGAAATTGGTGTCAAAAACTTCTTTCAAATCATTGGCGGTCAATGATTTGGCTACACCTGTCTTTTGCGTTCCAATACAATAGACTACGCCGTCAAACTTGTTGGTGTCAGCAATTTTTGCGGCGGTATCGTCATAGTCGCAAAAGTCGCAGATAATTTGTCTGTGTCCCTCGCCTTCGAGTATTTGGAAAGTTTCGTCGAGACGTTGCACGTTTCTGCCTGAAATTGTTAGACTTGCGCCGAGCGACGACAACAAAACAGCCGTCGCCTTGCCAATGCCCGACGATGCACCGCTTACAAAAACGCTCTTGCCCGTCAAATCAAACGGATTCTTCATTTTGCTTCGGCTAAATCGTACAAATCTTTGATTGTCTTACAGTTGCGGATTTCAATGGCGGTAACTTTTTTGTCGTATTCCGTCCTGATGAGCGCGATAATCATAAGAGCGGTCATAGAATCCCACTCGTCAAGTTCCTGAAATTCAGTTTCAGGGGTAAATTCGCTTTCGTCGGTGTCCTCAAACTTTGCGGCGAATTTTTTGATGAAATCGTTGATTTCCATTCTGTTATAACAACTTTCCGCCGCTCTCGGAACATTAAAAATTGAACATAAAAAAAGCGTGAGCGGTTCATACATTTTCTCTGCCCGTCTCACGTCAAAGGCTCTCGCATTGCCCAACTTGTCGAAACGAGCAACGCAGAAGCCCACGCGAAATATGTATATATAACCATACACACCATAATAATTATAGTGTGCAGCATCATATACATACACGAGGGCATTTACGTTACTTTGCCTCTGACAAGTTGTTTTTAGAATTTGCGAGATTCTTGACGTCAGAAAAACAAAGCGTCTGTAAACGCCTTTTTATAAAAATCGAATGTTTTTTCCCAACGTTTATGCGCCGAAAAAAGACACTGCAAAATTATAAAACTTTTTTCATAGTAGTATCGTTGTCGCAAAAAAAAATTTTTAATTTTGCATCAGAATAAAACAACTGAATTATGGACTTAGACGTTAAAAAACAGAAACCTCTCGAAACTGCACTGCTCAAAAAAGCGTGGGCAAATGTGTCTGCAAAAGAAAACGATTTGTTGAAGGCATATTTGGGCGAGTTTGTGCGTTTGTTTTTGGAAGAGTTTTTCGAGGATTATATTGATAAGAACGTTCTCAAAATGAAACTTGATGATGCTCAGAGTTTTTTACAGGAACGACTTGCCGGAAGGGTTGCGTTTGAACAAATTATCAACAAAAATATCAACCGCTTTACCACCCTCAAAATCAGGCTGAACGAATATGTAGATGTGCTTTTGGATTCATCTTACGATAGATTGCACGTTTATGTCAATGAGTTGAATTATTACCGTAAAGCGTATGCAATTTATGAGGACGGGTTGGGTGATTTTTGTGATGTCATATCCTATATTCTTGATAATTTCGACCGTTGGAAAACCAAGGCAGAAAAAGATGTCAACAAGTTTTTGAAAGCGCGTATGAAAGCGAAGATTTCCGAAACGGCGTTCAAAAGTCTTGTGGAGACATCGCTTAACACTTTGGGACTTGAATACATTTACAGCGGCAACAAAACGACGACCAAGATTAAAATAAAGTTGACTGAGGACGAAACGGGGATTTTTTACCTCAAACACGATAATTTACAGGAAAATTTGAAAAAGATTGTCGAGTTGGCGGCGCATCTCCGTAATTATCTTAAAGACGACAACAAAATCCAAATCCGTTTTAAATCCATGTATGACGGACTACATCAATACGATTACGAACACAGATTTGACAAATACAAACATTAGCAATGATTAACATCAACACCACAGAACTTATCGAAATCCTCGACAAAACCCCTGCAAATCAGAATATTATGCTTGTTGGAAAGCACGGCATAGGCAAGTCGGAGATTTTGACGGAATATTACACGGAAAAGAAATTCAAAGTGGTCGCGCTCTTTCTCGGACAAATGAGCGACCCGGGTGACTTAATCGGTCTGCCTATAAAAAACGCTGATTCGGAGCGGACGGAGTTTCTGCCGCCGTATTGGTTTCCAAAAGACAATCAGCCGGTAGTCCTGTTTTTGGACGAACTAAACCGCGCACGTCCCGAAGTTTTGCAAACTATTATGGATCTTGCACTTAACCGCAAACTCGCCGGCAGAAAACTCCCCGAAGGCAGCCGCCTTATTTCGGCTGTTAACGACGGTGAAGAATACCAACTCACTGACCTTGACCCCGCTTTGGTGTCGAGATTCAATGTCTACGGTTTCCGCCCGACGTACAAAGAATGGCTCTTGTGGGCTGAAAAACAGAAACTTGACTCCCGCGTTACGGATTTTATCGCCTCCAATCCCGACTGGCTCGACGGAACAGCCGCCGACCGTCCGCAGATTGACAGCGGTCTCGAAAAATATCCCGACCGCCGCGCTTGGAAAAAAGTTTCGGACATCGTATTGCCGCTCAAAGAGTTACATGAGATTGACCAAAAGATTATTGCCGGAGTTGTGGGCGTTCAGGCGGCGCAAAAATTTTACGCCTCAGCATCTGCCGCCAAAATCATCGGCGGAAAAGACGTGCTTTTGAATTTTGACAATATAAAAGCAAAAATTTCAAAGTACAAAGTACATCAGTTTTCGGCTCTGAACGAGGGCGTTTTCCGCTTTCTTGAAACTGCCGAAATCTCTGAAACAGACAAACTTACAGCCGCTGAAAACCTCAAAAAATTCATCGCGCTTTTGGAGTCAGGCAAAAACAAAGAGGCTTTGGCACATTTTACGTCCGTTTTTTCGCAGGGGATGTATCCGAAGGCGGTCGCGTTCGTGGTTTCAAACGCTATGGAAGTTTATCAGAAAATAATGACGTTTGTAAGCAAGTTGTAAGATGGAAGGCGTTGTAACAGAGCGTATAAGCAAGCATATTTACGATAACTGGTTTTTTTCAGAACCGGCTTTGCACGGCGTTTTGTGTTCTCACGAGTTGGTGGAAAACTTTAAAATGCCCGTTGCCGTCCGCACAGGAAAAGGCAGGATTGAATACAATCCGCAAATCGTTAAAACCGTCAGCGACAATCAGTTGGAAGAAAGTTTCCGCACAGAGATAATCCGTATAATGCTCAAACATCCTTATCAACGTCAGCCCGAATGTTCTGCCGTCGTCCGCACAACAGCAAGCAACATCGTTTTGACAAACAATTACGATTTTAAGTCGCTGATACTTGATAAAGCCGAAAATTTTCAGTTTCCTAATACTGAATATTTTGAGTGGTATTGCGCAAAACTGATGAGCGGTGGTCGTTGGAGTGCGGACGGCTCGTCCGCTGATTCAGACGAAAGCAGGCGAGCCGCCTGCACTCCAAAGGACGAAGGCGGGCAGGATGCCCGCACTCCAAATGAGAAAAAAACTTCGCAGAGCGAACTTTGGGAAGAAAACGAGTTTGAATGCAGCCGAATCAACGAAATTATTGAAAACACAACTTCTTGGGGCTCGTTGCCGGGCGATTTGGTGGAGAAAATCAAGGCGACATTAAAGGCTCAAATCGATTACAGAAAAGTGCTTTCTGGTTTCAGGGCGAGCGTTATCAGCAGCCGCAGAAACCTGACAAGAATGCGCCCTAACCGCCGCACGGATTTTCAGAATCCCGGCAGCGTTTACAAAATGCGGACAAACCTTTTGGTGGCGGTTGATGTCAGCGGTTCAATATCGTCAAAAATGCTTCAAAAGTTTTATTCGGTCATAAACCGCTTTTTCAAATACGGCATCGAAACTGTTGATACAGTGCAGTTTGACACCGAATTAAGCGAAATTTTTCCGCTCAAAAAAGCCAAGACTGAAATTAAAGTAACCGGTCGCGGAGGCACGGATTTTCAGCCGGTTTTCGACTTTTTCAGGACTTCAAAAACGCATTATGACGGTCTGATAATTTTTACCGACGGTTATGCCTACGAGCCGAAAATTACCGGCCGCAAACCGAAAGTTTTATGGATTTTTCCCGACAAACAATGCGAAAAAAACAACGCAGAAGTATTAAAAAAGTTTGGAAGATGCTGCGTGATTGAGTGTTAAAAATGTTTTATTTTTCACAAAAAAATCATTATCTTTGTCCCGTTATTTTTTACACTAAATATCTAAATTGTATGAAAAACAAGACGTTATTATTTCTTAGCGGCATTGCACTTTTTGCCGCATGCAGTCAAAAACAAGAAACGGTAAAATTTGACCCGCCGCAGACCACTCTCACAACCATCGGCAACCCCTACATCCCGTTGTGGGACCACATCCCTGACGGCGAACCCTACGTTTTTGAAGACCCCGACAACCCCGGCAAATTCCGCGTGTATGTCTATGGCTCGCACGACATCGAGGTCAAAAACTACTGCGGTCGCGACCAAGTAGTGTGGTCGGCAGACGTCAACGACCTCCTCCATTGGCGGATGGACGGCGTAATCCTCAAAGTGGATAAAAACGGCAAGGGCGAACCTCAGCAAGAGGCGGACATTCTCTTTGCGCCCGACGTTGCGCTCAAAGTGGACAAGGACGGCAACAAGACCTATTACCTCTACCCCAACAACCAAGTGGGCGGACGCAACGGTATGGTAGCCAAGAGCAACCGACCCGACGGTCCGTTTGAGGTAATCAACTGGGACAAAGCCAACCCCGACACCACGGACGGCGTACTGAAATTTGATCCGGCGGTATTCGTGGACGACGACGGCAAAGTGTACGGCTACTGGGGATTCGGCACATCGCACGTTGCCGAACTCGACCCAGAAACGATGGCAACAGTCAAGAAAGGAACCAAAGTAACCGTAAGAATGATTGGCGGCTTTGAAGACAAGGACGACAACGAGTTCCGTTTCTTTGAAGCCTCATCCATCCGCAAAATCAAAGACAAATACGTGTTCATTTACAGCCGTTTCACCAAGGACGGCGAATTTGGACTGCCAACCTCCAACTACACCCTCGCCTACGCTTACAGCGACACCCCGACAGGCCCGTGGACTTACGGCGGAACAATCATCGACGGACGCGCCCGCGAAAAAGACCCCGACGGCAATGTAATCGCATCCGCAACTCCCGACGGCAACACGCACGGCTCTATCTGCGAAATTGGTGGCAAATGGTGGGTGTTTTACCACCGTCAGAACGGCTTGAACGAATTTTCACGTCAGGCAATGGTTGCCCCGATTACCGTAAACATAGAGGAAGGCAAGGGCGGCAAAGTAACAATCTCCGAAGGCGAATACACGTCGGAAGGTTTTTCTGTGGACGGCTTGACCCCCACCGACATCCATCCCGCCGGCATCTGCTGCTGGCACACAGGCCCCAAGAGAGCATTGCACGAATGGCCCAACAACACCTTCTACGGCTCGTATGTTGCCGCTGCATACGGCACCACACCCGAGAGCAACCTCAAAGAGCCTTACGCCCTCAAAAACAACATCAACCCCGTCGTCCTCAATACC
>JAFXUC010000032.1 GCA_017535325.1 Bacteroidales bacterium
TGTCATATCTTTTTAATTTTCAACAAGATACGTATTTTTGATAAGTTTTCCAAATTATTTTGATAAAAAAACAGGAAAATTCACACAAAAGCGAATTTTCCTGTTTTTTTATTTGGACGAGGAACTTTTTAGACAGCCCCGTTTCCGTGCTTATTTGTCGTCATGGGTTCTTGGCGGAGCCTGCAAAATCTAAATAAGCATTTGAGATTAGAAAACGGCTACACGCTTTTTTTATTTGCTTATTGTGAGAAAATGTTTGAAAAAACTTGAACTAAAAATGAACACGATTCACATAGGGCAAGAAATAGAGGCAGTATTCAACAAAACGGAACATTCAATCTCTTGGTTTGCAAAGAAACTGAATTTTGA
Source organism: Bacteroidales bacterium (assembly GCA_017535325.1). Classification (GTDB taxonomy): domain Bacteria; phylum Bacteroidota; class Bacteroidia; order Bacteroidales; family UBA3824; genus UBA3824. Next base: position 370 of record JAFXUC010000032.1, read on the forward strand.
CCGTTCCAATGTATACAATATTTTCAAGCGCAAAAGTATTGATACCGACCTTCTTTTTGAAATTTCAGAAATTCTTGATTTTGATTTTTTCATTTTGTACAAACCAAAAGTGTGAAAATATTTCACGATTTTGTTGAAAAAGTTTCACGAAAGTATGGAAAAAGTTTCACGAAAAATGCTTTGTTGGTAAGTTGTAGTGTTGTAAATTTGCAATGTAATAAAGTTAATTTAAATTAAATATTAAAAAAAATGATAAAAAAAACGTTATTGATTATTGCAGTTGCATTTAGTTTTGCATCATGCTCAACGACAATCAGAACAGCCAAATCTTACGATGTTTCAGGCAGTGTTAGTAGTGGTACTAATACCGCAGAACTTACTATTAGTACCAAAAAAGCCGCTTTAAAGGATTGGGAACCGAAAGGTAAAATAAAAGGCGGCGGCAAAGAAAATGTAAAACAGGCTGCAATAGCCGAATTATTGCAGCAAAATGGTGATGCTGACGTTTTGGTTGCTCCCCAATTCGAGTATACAATAAAAAAAGGTGAAATTAAAAAAATAACCGTAACAGGTTATCCTGCAAAGTACACTAAATTTTAAATAAAATAGGAACTATGCAAAGAAGGTTTATATTTATATACTTGATGGTTTTGACTTTGGTTACGTCATGTACCGTAACTGTCAGAACAGCGGATAGTGTGAGCATTAAAAATAGTGTTCACAATTATCCTGTTATTGGAGATTTAGACATCGGTAAGAAAGTTACGGAAACAAAAGAGTGGAACAATACACCTTTGAATAAGACGTCTTTGGAAACAGGAAAGGGTAATCTTATTTCAGAAACTGTTTGCAAATACGACGGTGATGTATTGGTTGAGCCTCAGTTTATTATTGAATCTACGGGTTATCCTTTTTTTCGCCACCATAAAGTAACCGTTATGGGCTATATAGGTAATTATAAGGGATTCCGCAATGCAACTGAGAGTGATTTAAAAGCATTGGAAACAGCCAATAAATTACCGCAAGGTGAAGTCGTCAGATATAATGACAATACAGGACTGAAAATTTTTAGAAAATAAGTAACGGATTTTTGATAAGAAAATATCAGTTAACTAATTGTCATACACCTCATTACTAAATAATTGGACAAATTTAAAGTACCACTTTAAATTTGTCCAATTTTGTTATATACTCAGTTTTTAGAACCTCGTCCGTAAGTGGTAAAAAAAGTATAGTTAGGGACGACGTTCTAAAAATTATATTGTTGATAATCAGATATTTGAATTAAAACAACTCGAAATTTTAACATTTTGTAAAAATATAAGTTCTTGATTATTAAATAAGTAACGGCAGAGGAGTTGTTCGGGTAATACGCAAAATCAAAACATTTCGTCCAAAATTATTTCATTGCTGACTAAAAAACTCATTTTTCTAAAAATTTAATTTTCACTTAATACGATTTACGGCTTAATAGTTTTAATTTGCAGCCGGAAAGTTAAAGGAATGAAAATAAACAAGAGAAAATTGAAATGCAGGCGGTTGATGTCCAAATTTTACGAATGGAGAATCCGCCATATAGGGACAAACCAGTATATGCTGTTTTTGAGCATTATTGCCGGTGTCATTGCCGCTTTAATCGCTTACGTGCTGAAAACCTCAACTCACACTATCAGCCGCTTTTTAGGAAATTTTATTGATGACGAGACAAGTATGCTGTATTTTATTTGTCCGTTAATTGGTATTTTTTTGACGACCGTTTTTGTCAATTATATTTTACGCCACAACGTTTCGGGCGGCATACCGAGGGTGTTGTACTCGATTTCAAAGGAAGGCGCGGTCATAAAGCCCCACAACATGTACTCCTCTGTTATCGGTTCGGCTATAACGGTCGGGTTCGGCGGAAGCGCGGGATTGGAGGGACCGACCGTCGTAACAGGCGCGGCTATCGGCTCAAACCTCGGACGGCTTTTACACCTTAATTATAAGCAGAAACTTCTGATGCTCGGCTGCGCTACGGCGGCGGCTCTGGCGGCGATGTTCAAAGCACCGATTATGGGAACGGTTTTCGTTTTGGAAGTTTTTATGCTGGATTTGACGATGGCTTCGCTTGCGCCGCTTTTGACGGCTTCCGTTACGGGCGTCTTGATTTCTTACGCGCTTACGGGAACTAATCCGCTGTTTTTTTTCAGGGTTTCAAATACGTTTCAGGCGAGTGAGTTTTGGGTTTATCTGCTCCTTGGAATCGTCTGCGCGGTATCGTCGGTGTATTTTACCAAAAGTTACATTTTTACAGCCAATTTGTTTAAGAAGATAAAATCCTTCTGGCTGAAATTTTTAATCGGCGGCTCGGTGCTCGCACTGCTGATTTTTCTGTTTCCTGCGCTTTTCGGCGAGGGCGGCGACACAATAAACGACTGTATCAACGGCGATTTCAACTTTCTGTTTATGAACGGAATGTACTTGAATATGAAGGGCAATGCATGGCTTGTGGTATTGCTTTTGTGGTTTTTGCTGCTGCTGAAACCTGCCGCTACGTCGCTGACTTTTGTGGCGGGCGGTGTCGGCGGAATCTTTATGCCGGCGTTGTTTGTGGGGGCTAACACGGGACTGCTTACCGCCGTGATTTTGAATCTGATGGGCTTTGCCAACATTCACCCCGAAAACATGGCGTTGGTGGGCATGGCGGGGACAATAGGCGGCGTTTTGCACGCTCCTATGACAGCAGTCTTTCTTATCGCCGCAATAACAGGAAGTTACAAACTTTTGGTGCCGCTGTTGATGGTCTCGGTTTTGTCATACGTTATCACTCAAAAATTTATCAAAAATTCGATTTACACTTTCCAACTTGCCCAGCGCAACGAACTTATGACGCACCACACCGACAAAAAAGTTCTCAACCTTATGAAGTTGGACACGCTGATTGAGAAAAATTTCGCGGTGGTTTTTCCTGAGGATTCTTTGCGGGTTTTAGTAAAAGCAGTAGAAGAAACCTCACGGAATATTTTTGCTGTTGTGGAAAGAGACAGCAATACTTTTATGGGCATTATAAAACTTGACAATATCCGCACGATTATGTTTAAGCCCGAACTTTACGACAAAGTTTTCGTAAAAGATTTGGTTTTCCGTCCCGATTATACGGTCAGAATCGATGAAAGTATGGATTCAGTCGCTACAAAATTTACAAATTCCGACAAGTTCAACATCGCAGTTTTGGACGGCAACAACAAATATTTGGGCTTTGTTTCGAGGGCGAAAATTTTCTCTGTTTACCGTAGAATGAGTCAACAGTTGTCGGAGGAATAAAAAAAGAGCCGCAATTTTTTTTCGCGGCTCTACAAATTGTGTTTTTTGTTTTTATTCTGCCTTTTCTTCCACTACTTCATAATTATTCAATTTCCAAACTTGCGGAGTTTTTTTCGCAATTGTAAGTGTTTTAGGCATTTTGATATACATGATGTCGCTTAAAACATCTTCCATAGATTTTACGCCGTCCATACATTCCTCAAAACGTTTTAAATCAAGCGTTTGCTCTTTGTCGGAGGTGTTGATTACGACCATAACCTTGTCTTTGCCGTTAATTCTGAAATAAACGTAAACGCCGTCTTGCGGAACAAAATGCGTTAACTTTCCCGAAAAAGCCGAAGATGATTTTCTGAAATTTGCAAGTTTTGTAACAAACTTCTGCATATCTTTTTCTTTTGCAGAAAGATTTTCGCCTGTAAAAGCGTTTTTCTTGTCGCCCTGCCAGCCGCCCGCCATGTTCTGACGTTTGAAACCGTCGCCGGATTCAGGACTTTCGTAAAGAATTTCGTCGCCGTAATAAAAACACGGTATGCCGCGCGTTGTCAAAATGATGGTGTAAATCATTTTCAACTTGTCAACATCGCCTTTTACAACGGTTGCGGGGCGGTCAACGTCGTGGTTTGAGAAAAACACCAAATTTTTCTCCGGATACGGCTGCAAAAAGTCAGACACAAAATTCTGATAAACCCTTGCTATGCCGGTGTCCCAACCGTTTTCCTCGTTAAAACCTTTGTTGAGTGCAAAATACAGCGGAAAATCCGTAACGTGGTCGAGTCCAGACTCAAAACCGTCAAGATGTTTGATTCCCGGTGCATAATACGAGGTGAAAGGGTTGTCGTTGAGCCAACATTCTGCCAAAAGCGAGAAATTCGGGAACTCTTCGTGCATGCGTTTGCACCATTTGTTCATCGCGTATTTGTCGTTGTAGGGGTAAGTGTCAAGTCTGATGCCGTCCAAGCCGACGTATTCAGCCCACCACATCGAGTTCTGAATCAGATAAGTTAAGAACATCTCGTTTTTTTGGTTGATGTCGGGCATTGACTTGTCAAACCAGCCTTCGTCCATTTTTTTGTAGTCGCTTTTTGAAACGTGCGGGTCAAAACAAGCCGTTCCTCTGTAATTTGAAGGCGTGTAACCTTCTTTCCAGAAATGAAACCAAGTGGAATCAGGCACGTCAGTATACAAAAAGTTGTTGCTTCCGCAGTGGTTGAAAATCATGTCCATAACGAGTTTTATGCCATTTTGACGGAGTTTTTCGGCTAAACGTCTGTAATCCTCGTTTGTGCCGAAACGCGCGTCAACTTTATAAAAATCGGTTATCGCATAGCCGTGATAAGAGCAAACGGGCATGTTGTTTTCCAAAACGGGATTCAGCCAAACAGCAGTCAAGCCGATTTTTTTAAGGTAGTCGATGTGGTCTTCGATGCCTTTGAGGTCGCCGCCGTGTCTGCCGTTAGGATCGGAATTGTTTGCTTTTTCCAACATTCCGGGCATGTTGTCGTTGTTGGGGTCGCCGTTGGCAAAACGGTCGGGCATGATAAGGCACATAAAATCCTTATCAGAAAAGCCGTAACTGCGTTTGGTGCGCTCTTTGATTTCGTAAGCGATTTTTACGGGCTTTTCCTTTTTGGAAGTTGAATCCTGCAAGATGATTTCAAACTTTTCCGGGCTTCCGGCTTTGAGATTCAGAAACAGATAGTTCGGGTTTTGAACTCTCTGCTGGCTGACAAGTTGTGTTTTTGCAGCGGTGATTGTGGCTTTTGAGCGGCTGATGTTTTCGCCGTAAATCAAGACCTGAACCTCAGGATTTTTGAATCCAGAATACCAGAATTCAGGCTGAACTTTTAGGTTTTGGGCGTTGAGGTTCAGCGATACTGCCGCTGAAAACGCCAGTGTGGTCAAAAAATTTAGTTTCATATTACGATGTTTTTATTGTACTGCAATATTAGAAATAATTGTAATAACAGCCCTATTTTTGGGGCGGAAAACAGGTGCAAAAAATGCGCAAACGATTGCAAAAAAAGAAATTTATTATCAGACGGTTATATATAGTTCCGCTCGTTGGTGGTAGGTTCGGGAGGTATTTCCGTAGAAGAATTTTTGACGATGGATTTGGATTGTCTGTTCAAATAAAGTAGATCAGCGGGTTAAAAAACTTTTTGCCGATAAAAAACTTTGGATTATATTTGCAAAAAAGTTTTCATTATGTGTAGTTGGAATCCAAAAGCAAGGCGCATACCATACGGCATTCAAGGTTTTGAGATGCTCAGGCGGGACAATTGTTATTACGTGGACAAGACAAGGTTTATCCGCGAAATAGAGTACTCCAATAAGTATTTCTTTTTGGTGCGCCCCCGTCGTTTCGGTAAAACGCTGACAATGACGATGTTGGAGGCATATTACGACATCAACAAGAAAGACAAGTTTGAACAGATTTTTTCCGGACTTTGGATTGGCGACCACCCGACCGAAAGCCGCAACTCGTACCTTGTTTTGGAGTTCAATTTTTCGTTGGTGAACGGTTCGATAGAGGATTACAAGAGAAGTTTTGACGGTATATGCAAGATAGAGTTTGATTCATTCTGCGACAAATACAGTGATTTGCTTCCGCCTGAGACGCAGGCTGAGTTGAATCAATGCGATAATGCTGTGGCAAAATTGAAAAAACTCCGTGAAAAGGTTCAGAAGGCAGGACAAAAAGTCTATATCTTCATCGACGAATACGACAATTTTACCAACAATATCCTGTCGGATTACACCCAACTCGGCCGTTATATGGACGAAACGCACCGCACTGGCTATTTGCGCACATTCTTCAACGCCATCAAGGACGGCAGCAAGGACGCTTTTGAAAGGCTGTACATCACAGGTGTGTCGCCCGTTACCCTTGACGACCTCACAAGCGGATTCAACATCGGCACCAACTACACCGCCGCCGCAAATTTCAACGAAATCACCGGTTTTACCGAGAGTGAGGCAAGGGATATGATTGAATATTACAGTCAATATTTCGATTTTCCATGCTCCACCGACAAAATCATCGAAACCATCCGCCCGTGGTACGACAATTATTGTTTTGCGGAAGATTGTTTTGGCGAGACCACAATGTTCAACTCCGATATGTTGCTCTATTTCGTAGACAAATTGTGCAACTACCGCAAATTCCCGAAGAATATCATCGATTCAAACATCCGTACCGACTATGCAAAACTCAAAATGCTTATCCGCAAGGACAAGGAAATGGAATTTGAGGGTTCAATAATTCAGACGCTCGTAACCGACGGTCAGATTGTTGGCAAACTCGTTGAGAATTTCCCCGCCGAAAATATTGTAATCCGCGAAAACTTTATAAGTTTGCTTTACTATTTCGGTATGGTAACGATAGGAGGTTTTGTAAAGCAAGAGGTTATTTTCAAAATTCCCAACATCGTTGTCAAAGAGCAATTGATGAACTACCTTATGGAAAATTACGAGGCTAACAACTTGATTTTCAATACTTATAAGGGCGACAAATTAATATCGGATATGGCTTTTGACGGCAAATGGAAGGAGTTTTTTGATTTTGTGGCAGAGAGCGTCAAGACTTTTGCCTCCACACGAGACAAGGCTAAGGGCGAAAGTTTTGTACACGGATTCACATTGGCTTCCACCTGCAAATGCTCGGCGTATTTTCCACATTCGGAGGCGGACACGTCCGCAGGATTCCCCGATCTCTATCTTGAACCGCGCATTGACCTTTATCGTGATTTAAAGCACAGTTATCTGATTGAATTTAAGTATGTTAAGGCTGAGACTACTCAAACCGAAATCAAAAACAAGGAAGCCGATGCCGTACTTCAATTGGAAAAATATTCCAAGAGCGGTTTTGTTGTCCAAAAATCAAAAGGAACTACTTTGCATTGCCTTTTGGTGATGTACAAGGGTTTTGAAATGATTGTTTGCCGAGAAGTTTTGTCAGTTGAAATGTAAAAATATCACCTCTTAATCATTTAGTATTGTTTTTTACTAAATGTGATTTTTTTTGATAATCATTTTAAAAAAACGGCTGAAAAATTTGGCGGATTTTTCAAATTTTTTTATATTTGTCGCATAAAATATTCGCAAAATCGAAAGAGTGTTTGCTTGAATCGGCTTAATAAGAATAGACCCAACAAAAAGAGAACTGCCGATTCTTGCAAATGCTCGCATCTGCATAAGGTGTGGGCTTCTTTTATAGTAGTTCTCGGGCTTTGGTCGGCCTTTATTAAACTATAAAGATGTCTGCACCCTTTCTTTTTGTATCATTGTAAAATCTTAATTTAAAGTAATATGAGAACGGTTTACTCAAAAACAGAATTGGAACGTGCGTTAACCTCAGGAGAAAAGCACATTATCGCAAAGGGCGAAATTGCGAAGGAGTTGCGAAAAAAAAATAATCTTAAAAAAGCTGCTAAAATAGGAGGTATATTGCTTGCAATAGGAGGAGGAATAGCTGCTGCTCCTTTCACCGGAGGGGCATCTCTGATTCCTAGCATTGCTGCAGCAGGAGCAACTGCCACCATAACTATAACAACAGCAGAACTTGCTATATTGTGTGGAACTAGTGTTGCTCTTGCCGCTATACTCACAGGTCGGAAAGTGAAATTGAAATTCAAGGACGACGGTTCTGTTGAATTAGATGTGGAATAGCAGACACTCGGTACGATTCGCTTGTACACGCAATTTTACAGTGGAATGAAGAACTTAAAGGAGAAGTCGCAACTCCATAAAAGTTTGCGGCACACTAAATTAATATCTTAAAAATGGTAGACAAAAGAATCATCGAAAATGCATTCAAAGCCATCGGCAAGGATGTTAGCGTAACACGTGAAAACCCCGCGCCGGGCAAACAAGGTAGTTATCATATCAAATTTCACGGAGGCGGCGATGACCAATGTGTGGCAGTAGCACAGAAACTGCAAGATACTTACGGTTTCTATTGCAATGGCGACTGGCGGTCTCAGATTTACAGCGGCGAACTCGAATTGATAGACAGTTTGTAACATTTCGACAATCAATTGTACAAAATAGGCGGATGCGTGAGTGTCCGCCTATTTTTGTAAAAATCTATCCGAAAAATATTTTGCAAAAAGTGAAACTTTTATATATCTTTGGAGCGAAAAAAATATTTGAGTATGAATCAAAGCACCACCTTGCAAAACATAAGAGAAGGCATTGACAAGATTCTCGCCAATATATTGCCATTAAAAAGTAGTGCCATCCTATTTGGCTCCCGCGCACGAGGAGACGCAAGGAATGACAGCGATTGGGACGTGCTTATTCTTCTTGACAAAGACCGCATTACACAATCGGACATAGATGAAGTAAGTTATCCTATCAGAGAATTAGGGTGGAAACTTGATGCGATGGTCAATCCAATCATGTACACAATGAAAGATTGGAACTCAAAAAGTTTCACACCGTTTTACAAAAATGTTATGAGAGAGGGGGTTACAATATGAGTTTGAGCAATGAAGAGCGCAAGGCGATTGTTGAATTTCGCATAGAGAAGGCCATAAGAGCCTTCAAGGAAGCCAAAGGAGTAATAAAACTTGGATATTGGGAAAACATAGCCAACCGTTTATATTATGCAGCATATAATGCAGCCTCAGCCTTGCTAATAGCCAACGGAGATACAGCCCAAACGCATAGTGGAGTTATCCACTTATTTGGATTACGCTTTATCAAAACAGGAGCGTTGGGTTCTGATATGGGTAAATTGTTTCATAGTTTGTTTACAATGCGGCAAACAGGAGACTATGACGACACATACGGACTGACAGAAGACGATGTTATTCCCAATGTTGAACCGACGGGCAAATTCATAGATGAAGTTACAACACTTGCCAAAGAGTTATTGAATGAAGATAAAAAATGAATTTTGAGGTCAAAAAAATTGACCTCAAAATTTCTTTATACTCTTCTTGGTTCAGTTGCAGCCTTATTCCTCCTTCAATATCACATACCCTTTCCCCGCAACTTTTGTAGACATTTCCACGTTCTTTCCCGTGAAAATATCGACGAATTTCCCTTGTGCAGAAAACTCTTTTTCGCCGTCGTTGAAATTGAAAATACACTTCAAATTTCCCCGTTGGAAGACCAAGAGATTGTCCTCTGACGAAAGGAATTTGACATCGTTGCCCCAAAGCGCGGAGTTGTCGTGCTTGATGCTGTTGAGTTCGGCATAAAAATCTTTCAACGGCAAATTAGAAAAATCAATAACGTCCTTTTCAAAAAATTCCAACGCTTTTTTGTTGGCGGCCTCCTGACCCGAATAGCACAGCGGCATTCCGGGCAAAAAATATGTCAATGCAGCCATTTGCTTTACGTAGTCGCCCATACGGTCGTATTCGGATTTGCTCCAAGAATTTTCGTCGTGATTGGAGGTAAAATTCATCAAAATTGCGTTTTGAGGAAATTGCTGTTTTAATGTATCATACAGAGATACAATATCTTGCGCAGTGTTTTTGCCTTGTGCAATGCCATTGAGAATATGATGACATTTCCAATTGTAAGAAGCGTCAAAAGCCTTGTGGATTTCGGGATTGTCGTCCTCGGCGAGCATAAAAAGCGGCTTTTTTAACGTTTCCAACTCCTTGCGGCAGTCAACCCAAAAATCCGTTGGAACCATACCCGCAACGTCGCACCTAAAACCATCAACATCAGCATTTTGCACCCAAAATTTCATAGCGTCAATCATTGCGCGGCGCATATCGGGATTGTCGTAATTCAGGTCAGCGACATCGTCCCAATCCGTACCGGCAGGCACTGCGGGGTTGCCGAGCGAATCGAGATTATAAAAATCCTTGTGTTCCTTGGTCCAAATGTTGTCCTTGCCGGTATGATTGGCCACCCAATCAAGTATCACCCTCATACCGAGGCGATGTGCGTGATTTACAAGACGTTGCAAATCGTCCAACGTGCCAAATTCGGGGTTGACTTCCTTGTAATTTTTCACGGCGTAATAACTGCCCAAAGTGCCTTTTCTGCCCTCTTCGCTAATCGGGAATATCGGCATAAGCCACAGAATGTCAACGTTCTGCGCCTTCAATCGCTCCAAATGATTTTCCTCAAACGCCTTCAACGTGCCTTCCTGAGTGTATTGGCGCACATTGACTTCGTAAATGTTGCTTTGCTCGATTTTGGTTTCGGGCTGTTTGGTCTGATTGCCGCCGCACGAAATCATAAACGCCGACAGCACAAGATACAAGAGTTTTTTCATAATTTAGATGATTAGATTTCTGCCTGCAATATTAATCCTAATTGCGCTAATAACAAGATTTTCGGCGGTAAAACAAGGCGAAAAAATGCGCAAACGATTGCAAAAAAA
>JAFXUC010000033.1 GCA_017535325.1 Bacteroidales bacterium
AAAATGATACTCTGTGTTTTTTTATTGCTGTTGTTTTTGTTCAAATACGCAAAACGCTTTTTTTTATATTGTTCCTGCATTAAAAAATAAAAGGTCTGTATATAAAATAAGAAAATTACTTTTTATACAGACCCTTTTTTTTATTGTTTTGTTTAGAATCTTGCCGTGGTGCTTTCGCCAATCCAGCCGCCTACCGTAACGGAAGTGCCGGGAGTGATTGAGTGCATGAAAGCCTCTTCTTTTTTCGGACATGAACCCGAAAATCTGTTAATCAAAGTCTGAGCCTCGGAAGCAACTGACGGGTCAACGGCTTTTGCTTTTTGAAGTTTGTCGATAACAACCCAGAAAGTTTTTGATCTTTCAAAAGCGTCCTCGCCGACAGGATTTGCGCCGTACATAATCGCAATCAGAATATAAGGCAAACCGTAGTTTGATTTCTGTGAAATCGCTTTGAGAGCATACGATTTTGCAGTTGAAAACTGTTTTTTGTCGTTATAAATTTTAGCGATGTTGTAGTTGTAAATTGCCTTCATGGTGTCAACCTCTGAATAACCTACCGCCTGCTCCAAATACTTCAAAGCGTCGTCGTCCTTGCCTTTTTTCAACAGCATTTTTGCAAAGTTGTAGCATGCAAGTTCAGAAGGTTTGCTTTCGATAAGTTTTGCGGTTGCGTTTTCATAAAGCGGAAGGTCGGTGCAGCCTTTCGAGTCAAAAATCTTGACGATTTTTTCAGCCATTTCCACGTCGTTGGGATTTGCGTTGAATCTCGGTTCAAAGGCCTTGTTCAACGCGCCGCATTCTGCCGCCTTGCTCGTAGAAAACATCTGGTCGATTGCGCCCTGAACCTGTTTTGCGGTTGCGAGTTTTGACTCGGCGTCTTTTGCAGCCTTGTCGTTTGCGGGATTTTCAAGTTGTTTTGAAAAATCGGTTTTTTGAGCGTCCAAAATGTCGTTCAACTGCAAATATTTGTCAACAACCACCGAAGCGTCGATTTTTTCCGACTCAAACATTCCGAGGGTTGCCTGCATTGCGGTCTGAACCACTGCAAGTTCGGTTGATTTGCCGCCCAAATCCACAGCCTTCGACAAAATGTTGTAAGGCTCCTCTATCGGGCTTTTGCGGTATTTAAGAAGGTCAACGCCTTTACGACCCAAAAGATAAGCCTCGCCGTAGTTTTTGCTCGTTGCGGCAAAATACTTGATTCTCTGGTCGTAAACCATCATCAAAGTGTCAATCCAAAGTTCCTGTTCCTTGCGGTTTGCCGCCTTAGACATCTTGAATTTCACGATTGAAACACCATTAGAATAGATGTTTTGAGTACTTTTAGGATATTCCTTAAAAAGTACAGTCCAAGAAGTATAAGCATCGGCATAATTCTGCTGTTTAGCGTATTCTTGAAACATCGAAATCATACGCATACAATCGGCAGAGTCTGCGCCGTATTTTTCTTCCCTCATAAGATTTGCGATTTTGTGTCTTTCGCTTAATACGGCAGATTTCAAATCGGCAAGTGTTCCCGCTTTTTGCATATCTTTAAGGGTCTTAATATCAAAAACTTCCAACACTTCCGCCTCTGCGCCGCCGTGCTCGAATTTTTCGATTTCAGAGAGACCCGTGTTCATTTTTGAGTAAAGATCACGGTACTTTGATTTTAATGTCGGTTGATAAACAGTTGAAGTGCTGATTGCAAGTTCGCCTGTTGTTTCGGGAAATTTCATGGAGATAACCTCTCCGGCACTCTGCGACATTGCAGCAGTTCCCGAAAGCAATAATGCTGACAATGAAAGTGCGAAATGTTTAAATTTGTTCTTTATCATAACATTTTTAATTTTTTAAGATTTTAAAATTAGTATTAATTTTATTGAAATTTACGTTTCACGAACCAAATGTCGTGAGCGGTAACATTAAAATGCATTAAAAAGTACTTTTCTTTGTACAAACCTCCGTCCGTAGTCCCGCGTGTGCCGAAGTCACAACTGACGTTAAGCAGTAGTGTCCTTATAGGAAATCCGAGACCGAAACTGATTCCTTTCTCTTGAATGTCATAACCGTTCAACTTCAAGTATGTATCACACTTATGTATTCCAAATCTATAGTTGATAGTTTTGTAATATCTTGAAGAATATTTTGCGTTTACATATTGAATGCCCATGCCGTAATATTTATTTTCCTTGAAGCATGAAGCGTTTTTTTCTACCGGCATTTCAAAGTTTGTCCAGTCTTGAAACCTATAATCCATATTGATTCTCAACTGCTCAAAAAATTCAGCCGAAATTCCTATACCGAAACTTTTCGGAATTGTGATTTTTCCGTCATAAAGCGTATCGTTTGCAATCGTATCCGTAGAGCCGACAAGCGAATTTCTTGAAAACATCGTCAACTGGCTTCTTGTGTTGAGTTTTGTATTGCCCGAAAAATACACTCCGGCAGCAAGTTTCAAGAATGTTTTTGACGAATCCTTTTTAGAGGTGAAACTTTTTTGCGCTAAAAAGCCAAAATCAGCAGTAAAACCTCTTATGATTTCTTCGTTTTGGAAAATTGTTTTCGAAGTATAATCTGAGGCAATAGTGTTTAAGGAGTCTTCTCTTGCAATGTCGCCGAAGACGTATTTACCTTTTACGCCGACGGAAAACATTTTTAAGATTTTGAACGCTGTACCGAGGCTGACTTCCGAAAGTCCGCCCTTGCCTTGAAACGCTTCAACGTATTTCCTTTCATAACCGCCTGCACTGACGGTCATAGTGTCTTTGCAATAATAACCTACCGCGCTGTAAGGCGATACGCCGAAAGTAAAACTCCACCATGGTTTTACTGCAAAACCGCCTGCAAAATATCTGAAAGTGGCTGAACTGTTTTTTTGGTTTTGAACCTCTGATTCGGTTTTCGTATATTTTACGTCAAAACCTACGTCAAAAACAAAACGCTGCAAAAGCAAATCTGTGTTCGCTGCGGGATTCACCGTGTTCAGAAAATAAGGCGTGCTTTCGGCAATGCCTGCGCCTCCCATGGCAATATTGTGCCCCGTTGCGCCTGAAAAAATATCGCCTATTCCGTAACGCGAATACGGCGAAGTGGTAAACCGCTGCGCTTTCAACTCACTGAAAGACAGAAGAATAATTAAAATTAAAAATTTAAAAACTCTTAGATACATTGTAATTTAAAATTCTGTTAAGACCAAATGCTACTAAATTTGGCGCTGCAAATATCGTATTTTTTAAGTTCTTAGCCAAAAAAATTGTGTCCCCTCCCGTTAAAATTATTTTTCCGTCGGGGTTATCCCTCTCAAAATCACGTATATAACCGTCAATTTCAAATTTTATGCCGTTTAAGACGCCTTTCATCACCGCAGAGACGGTATCGCAGCCGAAACCCTCTGCCCAGTCATACTCCTTAATCAAGGGAAGTTTGGCGGTATGCTCGTTCAAAGCCTTGAATCTCAGAGCAATACCAGGTGAAATATTTCCGCCCAAAAATTCGTTTCCGTCTTTTAAATAGTCAAAAGTTATTGCCGTTCCCGCATCTATAATAAGGCATGATTTTCCTTCCGAGATGACCGACGCGCCGATTGCTGCCGCCAAACGGTCAAGCCCTAAGGTCTCAGGGGTGGAATAACTGTTTTTTACCGGGATAAAAGTAGAGCGGGAAAACTCCAAAAACTGTACGCCGAGGGCTTCAAAACGCGCGTTCAATCCCTCAACGCGGGTGTTAACAGAGGAAAAAATTGCGTAATTTATCTTGTATTTTGCAAAAATCTGGTCTGCCGCCTCAAAAATGTTTTCCGTTTCTGCTTTTACTATCTGCTTAAAAATCAACTCGTTATCATCAAAAACACACAACTTGCAAAACGTGTTTCCAATATCTAAAATTAAATTCATTTTTTTTAACAAAAAAATTAAAATTTTCGGCTGCAATTTACTAAATTTGCAACATAAAACAGCACAAAAAAAAACTAAAAATGGCAAAAAAAATTTTAATCGTTGAAGATGACAAAATGCTCTGTACGATATTTCAGATGTTCGTTCAGGAACTTAACTATGAACTCGTCGGAACAGTGCATAACGGCGCGGACGCGCTCTCTGCGGTAGAAAAAGACGGCGACATAGACGTAATTTTGATGGACATACATCTTGACGGCAGACTCAGCGGAATAGAAACGGCAGCCTTTTTGGAAAAAAACGGTTACGAAATTCCCGTTGTGTTCATCACCGGCGACGACAATGCTGATTTGATAGAAGAAGCCACATTACCAAATGTTTACGGTTTTATAATAAAGCCTGTTTATATGCGCAACCTTGGTGTCGCAATAGAGTTTGCATGTGCTAAATTTGCCAAAATAAACGGCAAAAAAAGATAAAAAAAGAAAGGGATTTATTTTTTATAAAAATTCATTTCGTCAAGATATTCGAAGGTTTTTTCGGGCATAAAAAACCTCACGTCTTTCCCCTCGCGGATAGACTGTCTTATAAATGTGCTTGAAATTTCGATTATAGGAGTTTCTACAAGTGTAACTTTTGGGTGGTTAACGAGTTTTCCCCCCGAAGAGCCGTTTCTCGGAAAAACCAAAACGTTATGATATTCAAGTATTTGTTCGTAATTTTTCCAACGGTCGAGCCTTTCGAGATTGTCAGTCCCCATGATTAAATAAAATTCGCGATCGGGGTATTTTTCTTTCAGGTAGGTTAGTGTGTCAATAGTATAAGAAGGTTTGGGCATACGAAACTCTACGTCGCATGCCCAAAACTTTTTGTAGCCTTCAATCGCCCGTTTTAGGAGTTCAAGACGGTGATAATCAGGCAATAAACTTTCCTTTTGTTTGAAAGGGTTTTGCGGTGAAACCACAAACCAAAGGCAGTCTAATGCTGAATATTCAGTTAAGAAATTTGCCAACATCAGATGCCCGTTATGAACGGGATTGAAAGATCCGAAATACAGCCCCGTTTTCATTTCCCTTTTTATTCGTTCAATCTGTAAATTGCTTTTGCTTCCTCAGCCTGTGTGTAATCCCAGAAAGGTCCTATTGAAAGTCTCTGGAACGAAAGACCTTCAAAAAGTGCGTCAGCAAATTCGTTTGCCGAACCCGAAGACACAGCCGCGGGGCTTCTTGTGAACTCGTATGAGCCCATGCGTCTCAACTCAGTAAACGCGCATTGAAACCAGTGCATCGTACTCGGAGCGGTAGGCTGCGGAAGTTCGTTAATTTTTTCTTTGGATTTTTTGTAATAAATCTTTGCGTTAATCGCTTCAACCTCCGAATAGAAAGGTCCTATCGTAACCTGACGGTGTGCAATTCCCCACCAAACGGCTTTTGAGAAACTTTTGAGCGAACCCATCATTACTTTTGCTCCGCCGCCAAGGATTTCGATTTCCTTACGTTTGCTGTCGATTTTCATACGGATATAAAACCAGTAAACATCGGGCGTAGGTTCTTTATCTTCAATGCCTTCGGGGGATTCCGAAGTTACTTTCAAGGTCTTTTCGGGGTCAACAGCCGATGCCTTGAAACTGCCGCCGAATAGTGTCAATGCGGCAAAAAGCAACAATATTTTTGTAATTTTTTTCATCTTTACTAAAAAGTTATTTGTTAAGTTTTATTTTACAAAGATAAAAACAAAATTCATACCATTAAAATTTTTTTTGATTTACAGAGAAATATTTTTTAATTTTGCCCGAACGTAATTTTAAAATTGTCAAAAAAATGAAAGCAAATTTACTTTTAACGGTTTGTTGTTCATTGTTGTTTATGACGGGCTGCATGGAAAACGGCTCTCAAAAGTCCGATGCAAAAAGCAACACCGAAAACAACACTACAACCACCACAACAGACGACGGCAAGACCGACAACGGCGGCTCTACGACCGATGATAGTAAGAAGAACGAAACCAAAAATTCGTTTCAATCAGCAAACGGCAAGTTTTCGATAAACTTTCCCGCGCCTCCTGCCGGACCGGAAAGCAGCATTGAGCAAAACAAAGCGGGTTTGATGCAAATTTTCACCTATTCATTGTCTCTCTCAGACGCAGCGGGTTACTTTGCATTTTACAAAGACTATCATTCGGGCGTGATAACGGATTCCAACACGGAAACGATGTTGAAAAAAGAGGCTGACAATTTCATGAAAAACATCGGTTCTTCTGTTGCAAAATCTTCGTCAGAGCGTCTTGACGGCAACAAAGGCCTCTCGTTTTCAGGCACTTTGAACGACACAATCGCAATCAACATGCGTGCGTTTTTTGTCGGAAGGCGTTATTACCAGTTCGGCACGATAGCCTCAAACTCTGAAATTTCAGAAAAAGATTCAAAAAAATTCATCAACTCGTTTGAAATTATAAAGTAAGAAAATTTTTAGTGCAGTACCGCTCTTTTGAGCAGGTACGGCACTAAAATTTCTTTAAACGTTTTAGAAACATCCGCCTCAACATAATCAATGTTGAACATCGAGCATTTATTCTTCAACTCCTGGGCAAAATCTCCTGAGAGTTTTCGGTATATCTCTTTATAATCCAAAGGATTGAGCGCAACAACAGAGCCCGTTTCCATGTCAATAAACTTGTAAGGACGGTTTTCAAAATCAAAATTCAGTTCCGTCGGACGGTCAAGAACATGAAACAAAACAACGTCATGTTTTGCGTGTCTTAAATGTTGAAGTCCGGCGTAAAGTTCCTCGTTTTCGCAACTGTCCATCATGTCCGAAAAAATCAAAACCATACTCCGCTTGTGAATGTTTTCGGCAATTCTGTGAAGACACGAAGCAATGGTTCCCGTCTGAGGTTCGGGCGTAATTTCCCTGTTTGAGATTGCCTCTTGAAGTTTTGAAAACAGCATTTTGGCATGCGTTGACGAAATTTTTGCCTCAGACGAAAAATCTATGTTCTTATCAAACAACGTCAAAGAAACGGCATCGCGCTGTTTTCTCAAAAGATTAATAACTGCCGCTGCACATACAGCCGAAAATTCCAACTTGTTGAATTTGCCGCTTTTCGGATACTTCATACTCGACGAAGTATCAAGAAGAATATAACAGCGCAAATTTGATTCATCTTCGTAATGTTTAATGAAAAGTTTCTCGGTCCGCGCATATAGTTTCCAATCAATATGACGGGTACTATCGCCCTTGTTGTAAAGGCTGTGTTCGTTAAACTCTGACGAAAAACCGTGAAACGGACTTTTGTGTAAGCCCGTTATAAAACCTTCCGTAACATGCGCCGCTACAAATTCAAGGTTGTTTAAATCAGAAATTTCGGATAATTTTTCTATCATTTTATCGGCGAAACATAATCTTTAACGTCCTTGCCTGTAATCTCGTTGCCGCATAATATTATAAGGCGTTCGAGAACGTTGCGGAACTCACGGATATTTCCCGTCCATTTTATTTTTTGAAGTTCCTCAATTGCATCTTTCGTGAATTTTTTCGGTGCAGTGTAATATTCGCCACAAATTTGCTCGTTGAAATAATCCACCAAAAGCGGAATGTCTTCAAGTCTTTCGTTCAAACTCGGCACATGGATAATTATAACGCTGAGCCTGTGATAAAGGTCTTCACGGAAACGGTTTGCAAGGATTTCGTCTTTGAGGTTTTTGTTAGTTGCAGCGATAACACGCACGTCAATTTTTATTTCCTTGTCGCTGCCTACCCTCGAAATTTTGTTTTCTTGCAAAACTCTCAACACTTTTGCCTGAGCAGCAAGACTCATATCTCCGATTTCGTCCAAGAAAATCGTACCGCCGTTAGCCGCCTCAAACTTACCTTTCTGCTGTTTCATAGCCGAGGTAAACGCGCCTTTCTCGTGTCCGAAAAGTTCGCTTTCAATAAGTTCAGACGGAATAGCAGCACAGTTGACCTCAATAAAAGGACCTGCGGCGCGATTACTTTTTTCATGAAGCCAGCGCGAAACAATTTCTTTTCCCGTACCGTTTTCGCCCTGAATCAAAACGCGGGCTTCGGTAGGTGCAACCCGCTCAATCATCTCTTTGACATGACGGATTGCGGGTGATTCGCCAATCATTTCGTATTTGCGGTTGATTCTCTGCTTCAAAACTTTGGTTTCAGCGATGAGTTCTTTTTTCTCTGTCGCATTTTTGATAACGACCAAAAGACGGTTCAAATCCAAAGGCTTTTCAATAAAATCGTATGCGCCTTTTTTTATCGCCTCAACTGCGGTGTCAACAGTGCCGTGTCCCGAAATCATCACAACGGGAATTTCACGGTTTTTCTCCATAATTTTTTCAAGAACTTCAAGACCGTCCATTTTGGGCATTTTGATGTCGCACAAAACAATATCGTACTTGCCGTTATTGATTTTGTCCAAACCTTCAAAACCGTCCTGAGCCAAGTCAACATCATGGTCTTCGTAAGATAAAATATCTTTTAAAGTATTTCTAATCGGCCTTTCGTCGTCGATAATGAGTATTTTTGCCATTTCTAAAAAACGTGTTAAAAATAATTTCACAAATTTATATTTTTTATTGATTAATGACAAAAAAAATTACTATTTTTAAAAAATTTTTTCACGATTATTATGAAACGACAAATTTTTTCAACGGGCGAAACCGTTTTTGACATTATTTTTCAGAACAACCGTCCGAAAAACGGTAATCCGGGCGGTTCGGTTTTGAACTCTGCCGTTTCGTTAGGGCGTTTGGGCTTGAAACCCGTTTTTCTCTCCGACTTTTGCGACGACATTATCGGCGGGGTTATAAAAGACTTTTTGGCAGATAGCGGCGTTTTGTCAAAACGCGTTATCTCAGATTGTAACAAACAGACCTCCATTGCGCTCGCTTTTTTGGACGAAAACAAAAATGCCAAATACGAATTTTACAAACAAAAGCCCACAGACGCCGACGAAAAACTGTTCAGCGCGGATTTTAAGAAGGACGACGTTTTGCTCTTCGGCTCATTCTACGGAATAATGCCCGAAATCCGCAGCGGCATCAAAAACCTTTTGACTCAGGCTAAAAATAGCGGCTCAATTATTGTCTACGACCCTAATTTCAGACGACCGCATTTAAAAGATTTGCCGAAAGTTTTTCCGTATATCGTTGAAAACTTGCAGTTTGCAGACATCGTAAAAGGCAGCGACGAAGATTTTGCGCTGATTTTTTCGTCTGACAACGACCAAAAAACTTTCAACGAATTAGAAAAAATAAACCCCGACGGACATTTTTTCTTAACAAAAGGGAAAGACGGTTGCGCATATTATTATAAAGGTGAAGTCTTGAATTTCAACGTGCCTGAAATTACGCCGGTCAGCACCGTCGGCGCAGGAGACAATTTCAACGCAGGAATCGTCTATGGCATTGTAAAACACCGGATTACAAAAACGGTTCTATCAAACAAAATTGACAAAACCGTTATAAACGACATCGTAGAAACGTGCGTAAAATTTTCGCAGAAAGTCTGCATGAACGAAGAAAACTACATCTCAAAAGAATTTGCAAAAGGGTTTATTTTACCCGCCTCAAAGTGAGTTCTACCCTCTCTCCTTTCGGAGTTTTCGGGACAAATTTGAGGTAGTCGTAACCCTCGCCCATTTTTTTGATAACGCCGGCGTTTTCAAAATCCCTGCTTTCGGGTTTGAGATAGAGAACGCTGTCGTCTTCAATTTTGTAGTCAAGCGAAACCGGAAGAGAATACTTGTTTTGAGAAAGGCCTTTTACAAATCCGGCAGCAACAGCCGAAGCGTCAATAATGGCTTTTTCGCTTTCAAACTGCACCGTAAGGTCAAGTTGAGAGAGCATCATCGAAACCATTGTGGCAGGAAGTTGTCCCTTGTCAGCGATTTCTTTTTCCAACATATCTGTCATCCCCGACAAATCCACCTCGTATTTGCCTTGCAAAGCGTCCTTGTCAACGGAATTTTTTCCGCCACCGCATGCACCGAAAGCCAAAACTGCGGCACAAGACAAAAAAGTTAAATATTTTTTCATTTTCAAACAAAATTTATTGCCGCAAATTTAATACGAAAATTTTGAATTATGAAAAAAATGTACTACTTTTATCCCGCCAAAAAAAATGAAAAATGAAAATAAAAATTGAATACGCAAAAGACAACGCCACGAAAGAAGACATTATGGCGTTGAAAGCATTTATCGAAAAAAAGAACGGCGGCAGCATAAAAAAAGTGGAACTTGCCTCCAAAAAAGCCAAAAAAGGCGAAATGGGTCCGGGCATAGTTTCGGGGCTGACCGCGCTGATAGGCTCGGCAACCGGTCCGCTTACCACAATTGCGGAGGCTCTCGTGGAATGGGTCAGACTCAAAAGGTCTGAAATACGTATTACGGGTGTCAGCGGCGCGGAAATCTGCATCTCCGGCAAGGTGAAAAACGACGATTTGCATCAGGCAATCGAAAAATTTTTCATTCAGGAGAAAGAAAACTCAAAGACCGGAGCAAAACGCGAGAAAAAATCAACGCCGCCCCCGCCTCCGCCTGTCAAAGAAGAAGAAAAAAAATAAGATGAAAAAAATTACGTTATTTTTAACGGCTTTGATTCTCTGCGGTTGCAGTACCAAAATGGAATCGCTAAACAATTACAGCGTTGACGAGACTTTCGCAAACCTCTCGGTTACAAACCTTGACACGAAATATTTTTCGGGACATTCGCTTCAAACGCGGGTTACTGCGCCGGTTGCCGACCATTACGAAACGGTTGAGCAGCCGTATATGGAATTTCCAAAGGGCGTTAACGTTGTTTTTTATGACGAGAAACTCAAAGAAAAAAGCCGTCTGAAAGCGGATTATGCGGTTTATTATCAAAAGAAAAAACTCTGGGAGGCACGCAAAAACGTCGTTATCTACAACGAAGACGGCGCACATCTTCTCACCGAGCAACTTTTCGGCGACGAAAACCGCAAAAAAATTTTCTCGGTAAAAAAAGTTACAGTCGTAGACGCCGACAGCACTGTGATTGTCGGCAAACAGGGTTTTGAATCCGACATGGCGTTCAAGAATTACAAGTTTCTTGACGTTAACGGAATCGTAAACCTCAACAACGAATACGGCGGGGATTTTTCAATGACGCAAACAAATGAAAACCAATAAAGAAAAACGCGGAGCCATGGAAATTCTATGGCTCTGCATGGGTGTTTTATGCCTTATAATCGCAATCGCCTCCTCGGTGGAAAACGGACTGAAAAACGCCGGAACAATGTTTGTCTGCTCCGGCGTGTGTTTTATGATGTTTTCGTGGCGTCAGCATCTGCGCAAAAACCGGAAGGACGATTAGTCCATTCCGTATTTTTTCAGGGTTTTGGAATCCGGTTTCCAGACATCGCCGTAGAGGTCAAGCATGTCAATATGACGTGTTATTCCGTCAGGGCTTATCATTCTGAGTTTCATGGTTTTAATACCGTCAGAGGTTTTATAGACGGTGAGAATATATTTTCCGTCAGGCGAGAAAACCGCCGATGAAACCTCGCCCTCGTGTTTAAAAGCCATAACGTCTTTGCCGTCCGAAGTCCAAAGCCTTGCAAGGGCATCGTCAGAGGTTGTTAAAACAAATTTTGAATCAGGCGAAAAGACAGCGGAGTTTACGTTGTTTTCATACCCACGGAAAGTCAGCCGCATCTGCCCCAACCTATCCCACAAAACCGCAGTCTGGTCAGAAGATGTTGAAATAATGCTGCTGCCGTCAGGCGAAAAACATACCGAATTAACCTGCCCGTCGTGTCCGTGAAAAGTCCTGAGAACTTTACCGTCAAGAGAGTGCAGAACGATTTTACCGTCCGCGCCGCCGGTTACAAAAACCTCACCCTCAGGCGAAAACCAAACCGAGGAAACCGCACCCGAATGTCCCGGCGCACAAATTCCCGTATTGTTTTTTAAATTTCTGATAACCACGCTACTATCGCTGACAAAAACCAAATATTCACCATTCGGCGAAAATACTGCATCATTGACACACGCAGAATCATTTTCATAAAAAGTTTGCAAATTTTTGCCCGAAACGGCATCCCAAATCTTAACCGAGCCGTCTTTTGAAGCGGTTACGAGGTATTTTCCGTCATAAGAATAACGCGCGGTGTTGACGGCGGAAGTGTGTCCTGAAAAAACAGCGACAATTTCGCCGGTAAGATTCCACGACTTTGCAACCGTGTCCTCAACAACGGCGATGTTAAGACCGTTTGACGAAAAACACGCAAAACTTACATTTTTTGCACCGCTGTATGTTTCAAACCTTTTTCCGAGCGTCCAAGAGCGTATCGTATGATCATCGCCGACAGTTGCAACAGACTGGTTGTCAGGAAAAAACTCCGCGCTCCAAACGTTGGAGTTATGACCTTTCAAGACTTTTTCAAAACTGCCGTTGATGTTGTAAATTCTCACCGTCTTGTCTCTTGACGAGGTGATGACGTGCTTGGAATCCGACGAAAAATCAGCCTTGTTGATCCAGTCTTCGTGTCCTGAAAACGTTACCAACTCATTTGCTTGTAAATCAAAGAGTTTGACCTTGTGGTTTTTGTTCAAATAATCGTTTGAGGCGGTCAAAACGTATTTGCCGTCAGGAGAAAAAACCGCCGAAATTATAATCGACACGGAAAATCTGTTATCTTCCTTAATTTCAAAGACTTTGAGAAGTTTTCCGTCCTTTGACCAAAGCCTTGCCGTATTGTCGCCGCCTGCGGTTAAAATCATGCTGTTGTCGGGAGAAAATTTCGCCGAATAAACGTCAAAATCATGCCCTGAAAGCGTTGAAAGGCATTTTCCGTTCATGTCCCAAACCTTGACTTTGTAGTCGCTGCCCGCCGTCAAAAACATAGAATTGTCGGAGGCAATATCAGCCGCCCAAAGTATCGCTTTATGGTCTCTGACCGCTAACAGTTCTTTGCCCGAAAAGTCAAAAATCCGCGCCGTGCTGTCATACGAGGTCGTTACCGCCAAAGAATTGTCCTTGGAAACAACAATATCCGTAACTTCTTTTTTATGAGGAAGTTCCAAGACCACGTCGCCTGAAATGTCCAAAATCCGCGCCGCATATTTTCCGAGAGCATCGTTTTTAACAAAGGTCAAAACGTATTTCGCGCCTTTGGAAATTTCGGCTTTCACAACGTTTTCTTTCACCTCGCCCGAAATGTTGTAAAAAATATCCGTATTATAAAAAGAGTTGAGCAACGCGCTGTAAGCCTGAACGTTGACAGTATCCAAAGCAACCGCCCTCTGTGAAAGTCTCAGGCTGAAAGTAGGGTCAGTTTCGAGTTTCTGAAACGCAAAAGCCGTCAACATATTACTTTTTGCCATGTTAGCATTACGCTCTGCATCACTCTTCAACGAAAACGCCAAAAACACAAACGCCATGCTTATCAAGGCAACAACCATGCAGGCAAGCACCAAAGTACGGTTTCTAAGGCTTTTGCGCTGAGGCTTCACGTCAGCAAAAGACACCGCTTTATTTGTTCTAACATTCTGAAAATCAGGTATTTTTATTTGGGTTTGTTTTTTTGAAACCAAAGCCCTAAAAATAGCCGCATTATAAGGCAAATAAAAAATCCGCCCGCCATAGCCGATAACAGATTTCAAAATTGCTAAATTTACAGCCTTTTGCAAAAGGTCTCCGCTAATATCATATTTTTTTTCAGCAACAGATTTTGCGGCAGGCAACGGTTGCGATTCCGTTTCCAAAACCATCTCGTTAACGGCAAAACTGCAAAAATTTTCCCGCTCGTTTTCAGGCGTTTCTTCGTCCAAAAACCACGAAAAACGGTCTTTGAAAAAATACCCGGAATTTTCTACAAACTCCTCATTTATAATACTTTGACCGTCAGAAATTTTTCTAAAATAAAAAACCGCGTTCCTCAAAAATCCCGGATTAACAAGGCTGTTGAAAGAAACGCCGGAAATAATTTTTTCAACGGCTTTTTCGTCAAAAGTTACTTTTGGCAATCCGTCAAAATCTTGATTAGCAATGGTTTGAAAAGCATTTTGCGCAGTGGAAAAATCAAACGGCGAAAGTTTTAGCGTATTATTAAAAACGCCGTGAATGTTTTCCTCCAACTCCGCCATTGCGTTGTAAGAGTCTTCCGAAACCGAAAACAAAACGGAAACGTTAAGGCTTTCGTACAAAAGTTTCATGGCGTCTTTCGGGAGTACGGCGTCGGATTTTCCGAGCATAATATTTTGAATTTCCTCGTTGAATTTTTGCGGAATGTCCCCGTAAATCAAACCTGAAAGCGTTTTTGCAAACTCTTTCCGCGCGGAGTCGGTGTATGTGAAAAAATTTTCAAACGAATCGAAAATCAAATAAAAGCGTGAAATTTCAGGAAAACAAGCCTGCAATTTTTTTGATGCGTACCAAAGCGAATTGTCGTTTTCAAAAGCCATGTCCATATAAGACGGCTTTTGACATTTATTCAGAAAGAAGCCGACCAACTGTTTTTCAAGCACCTGCTCGCCGAATTTAAAAGGCGGAACATCAAATTTCAAAGGCATAACTTTTTTGGCAGTAAGTTTTTCTTCCGCCGAAATTACACTATTAATCAGAGAGGTTTTTCCCATGCGTTTTTCCGATGAAAGTACAGAAACTCTCTCATTATCAAGCATAAAGTTAAGTCTTTTTATTTCATCTTCCCGATAAGGCAGACAACCGCCCTCATTAGTGCCGTAAGGTTGCGTACCCAAAAAATATCCGCTAAAATTTTCCATTTTTCATTCTTCAAAAAAGTACGCAAATATAGAAAAAATAAATGAATTGATTACATTTTTTTTAGAAAAATATCAAAAAAAAATCGGGGAAAATCCCCGACCTTTTTTACTTCAAAATATCTCTCCACAACTTGAATTCCAAATCTTTTCTGCTGAAAGGTTTGATTTCGTCAGCGGAAGATACCGTATCGAAATTGTAAGCGAGTTCAGAGAGGAAGAACGAAGCCCTTTCAAGACCTTCGCCAAGATTTATCATCACAACGTCGCCGTCCTTCAACAAGCCTTTTTTGAGCGATTCAAAATAGCCGCCGAGACCGATAGCCGACGCTGGACCGATTTTTTCAAGCGTTTTGAAAGCCACCAAACGCGCAACATCCGCAGTTTTTGTTTCGTCAAAAGTGATGATTTCGCCGCCCGAATTTTTGGTCAAATCAGCAATTATCGGATACGTTCCCGGAACGCCTGTTGCTAAGGTCTGAACCTTAGTTTTCGGATTCTGAATCTTCGGAAAATCATGCTGCCAACCTTCGGGAAAGTTTTGACTTTTAGCTTTTTCCCAAGCCTATGTCATCGGGTCGCAAAGGCTCGGCTGAACCGAAATAAATCTCGGACATTTATAATCACCAAACTGCGAAACCTCATGAATAGCCTTTTCAACCGCAATAGGACCCGTTCCACCGCTTAACGCCTGAATGTAAACCGTCGGCAGTTCGCCCGTCAACCTCAGCCACTCATAAACCCAAGTTTTTTTGCTCTCAACCCTCAGCGGGTCAGTATTGCCGATTGTCATCAAAATATTGTTTTTAGCGGTAAACTCGCCCGCAATTTTTTTCGCAAAAGCATAGTCGCCTTTGCAGATAACGGCTTTTTGACCGTATGCGCTGACAGAGGCAATGTTCTCTTTTACAGCATCTTGCGGCATAAAAACATACAAATTAACTCCCGCTTTTGCAAGATAATGCGAAAAAGCGTTTGCAGTATTGCCGGTGCTTGCAACAGCATAATCGGTTACGCCGTTTTCTTTCAAAACCGATGCCGCCAACGTTCCGGCAATGTCCTTAAAAGTGCGCGTTCCGTCGTTGAAATTATGACGCATAACGTAGACTTTCAGCGTTTTGCCGAACTCTTTTTTTGCGACCTCTTCCAAAAAGTCCCAACGGCTAACGGGTGATACCCCCTCCCCTGCCGAAACGATATTTTTGGCATCG
>JAFXUC010000034.1 GCA_017535325.1 Bacteroidales bacterium
CGGACTACGTAGCTCAGCTGATAGAGCACATCCCTTTTAAGGATGGGGTCCTGGGTTCGAGCCCCAGCGTGGTCACAAAGTTTTATTTTTGTTTAAAAATTTTAGACGGTTTTTATTTTTTGTTTTTTGGGCGGACTACGTAGCTCAGCTGGTAGAGCACATCCCTTTTAAGGATGGGGTCCTGGGTTCGAGCCCCAGCGTGGTCACTGCATTAATTGTTTAAGTTTTTTTTGGGACTATGTAGCTCAGCTGGTAGAGCACATCCCTTTTAAGGATGGGGTCCTGGGTTCGAGCCCCAGCATGGTCACATTTTTTTTATTTGTTATATTTACTTATATAGAAATTTATCTAATTCCCCTAATGGAAAATCCGCCGATGCGAAATCGCCGGATTTTCGCTTTTTATAAGGATATGAAAAAGCTCAACATCAACTTCCACATATCATGGCTTGAAGTCATAAAACACATTTTGCGGATTGTTTTCGCGATAATAGCGGTTTTGGCTTTCAACAAGTATTTTCCGCAGCACTTAATTCCGAAAGATTTTATTTTCAAAACGGCGGTTTATATCTGCATTTACGTTTTGGTAAGTCTGATTATAGAATCCGTTTTCAAAAAGTTTGAGAAAAAGTAACCGGATATTATTTGAATCCGATTACTTTTGCCGGCTGCATTTTGGAGACAGCGAAACTGGGAATCACAAGCATAACGCTCATTATCAGCACGGTGGCAATGTCGATGGCAAAAAAATACCACAGTTGAAAATCCGCAGGAACATAGTCAACGTAATACGAAGAGGCGTCAAGCGGAATCAACTGAAAATAATGCTGTAACAAAATTATAATAAGCGCGATAACATTGCCAATCAAAATGCCTCTCAGCAAAATATAAAGGCTTTGTATTATAAAGACCTTTCTAATCAGCCAGTTGGTGGAGCCGACCGCTTTCATTAAGCCAATCATCGGAGCCTTCTCGAAAATGATAATCAGCAGAGCCGTACTCATATTAACGAAAGCCACAAAAAACATTATCGCCAAAATAACCCAGACGTTCATCTCTGTTAATGTTATCCAGTCAAAAAGTTGGCGGTTGTTGTCTTTTACGGAGGCGACTTTCAGCATTGAGCCGTCTTCGTTTATCTTGTAACCGGCATAATCTCGTACGAGTTCGGTCATTTCGTCAAGGCGCGAAAAATCCTCTATCATAACTTCAAAACCAGTAACCTGATTTTCAGTCCAAGAGTTAAGTTTCTGTAATTCTGTCATATCTACAAGCGCAACAAGTTTGTCGTATTCTTCCAAGCCAGTCGAATAAATGCCCGAAACTACAAATTTTCTCATTCTGAGCGGATTTTGGATAAAATATGCAATCAAATCGTCGCCGGTGTTAATTTGCAGTAAATCAGCCATTTTTTGTGAGATGACTATTTTTTTGCCGCCGGTGGTGTCGTTGACTTCAAAAACGCCTGAAACCATGTTTTTCTCAAAGAAACTTTTGTCGTAATCCTTTGAAATGCCTTTTAACGCGACGCCGGAAATTTGTCCGCCGCTTTTAAAGACGGCAGGTTTTATAATATAAGGCTGGATTTTCGAGATTCCCGCCTCATTTTCGATTTGCGGATAAAAATCCTGGTTTAGGCTCACCGGTTTTGTTTCGAGGTTTTCTGCCGATTCGCGGTTGACGATGTTGATGCTTGCCGAAAAACCGACAGCCTTGTTGACGATTTCATTTTTGAAGCCGATTATCACTGCCATGGAAATCAGCATGACGGCAACCGACAGCGATACCGAAATGACCGCTATTTTAACCGCCGAACTTGAAATTTTGCCCTTGGAAACGCTTATAAGGCGTTTTGCCATAAAAAATTCTAATTTCACTTTCTTTAAAAATCTGTTTTTTGCGCTGCAAAGTTAAAAAAAACATAAACTTAAACCTACAAAAACGACAAATTAAAATTGTAATTTTGCGCCGAATTAATTTTTTAACAAATCATGTATAATCTTTTAAAAGGAAAAAAAGGCATAATTTTCGGCGCATTGGATTCCAAATCAATCGCTTGGCACATAGCAGAGCGTTGTTATGAGGAGGGTGCTGAATTTATTCTCTCGAACACACCCGCCGCTTTGAGATTCGGCTCTCTTAAAGAGTTGGCGGACAAAACAAATTCGGAAATTGTGGCAGCCGATGCTACGAGTATGGAGGATTTGAACGCAGTTTTCAGCCGTGCAATGGAAAAATTCGGAGGACAGATAGACTTTGTTCTTCACGCCATCGGAATGTCGCTGAACGTCAGAAAGAACCGCAGTTATGATGACGTTGACTACAATTATTACACAAAAACGATGGATATTTCGGCGTTTTCGTTTCACAAGATACTTCAAACCGCATATAAGTTGGATGCGATAAAAGAATGGGGTTCGGTAGTTGCTTTGAGTTATGTAGCCGGACAGAGGACTTTCTACCGTTACAACGACATGGCAGATGCGAAGGCTTTGTTGGAATCGATTGCGAGAAGTTTCGGCTACATTTACGGCCGCGACAGAAAGGTCCGCGTTAACACGATTTCGCAGTCGCCGACCCTTACGACGGCAGGTTCAGGCGTTAAAGGCATTGACAATCTTATGGATTATTCAGACAGAATGTCGCCGCTCGGAAACGCAACAGCAGAAGACTGTGCAAACTATTGCGTTACTTTATTTTCGGATTTGACAAAGAAAATCACGATGCAGAACCTTTATAACGACGGAGGTTTTTCTTCGATGGGTATGTCGCAAAAAGCAATGCACGTATACAATGCAAGTTTGGAATTAGAAAAAATAGTAGACTAAATTTTTGTTTGTCTAAAAAAAAAATCCCGAATCGGAACGAAAAAAAATCGTCGCAATTCGGGATTTTATTTGTTTATTTAGCAAAATGCTATAATATTTCATCTATAATTTTATCATATTGTTCTAAAACATACTTTACATCAAATTGCTTAATGGCTTTTTGATGACTTGCTTGTTTCATTTTTTCTTTTTCATTGTCAGAAAGTTCAATGTATTTTATCATAGCATTTGCCAATGCAGAAGCATTTTTTACTGGAACTAAAAAACCGTTAACTCCTTCATCAACAGTTTCTTTGCACCCAGGAATATCCGTTGTAATTATTGGCTTGCCCATCGCACATGCTTCCATCAAGGCGCGGTTTAGACCTTCACGGTAGGAACTGACAATGACTACCACAACATTTTCACGCCGTAAATATGATGGAACGTCATTTGTAACACCTAAATATGTGATTTTGCCGTCTGCAATATCTTTTTCTAAAACACTTTTTGGGACACCCATCGGTGATGAAAAATCTGTTGCACCCAAAAGTTCAATACCTACATTCGGATATTTTTGTTTGACAATCGCCGCTGCATCAACGTACTCTTGATAGCCTTTATCGTAAAGAACTCGTGCAACCATTAAAAAAATATCGTCAGTTTCCATAACAAAATTGTTGTAAATTAACGCCTTCGCCACCTTTGAAAAGAATTAATTGCTCTTTCTGCACAAATTTGTTTGCAAGAAGTAAATCATAATTGTAAGTATTCAAAACGATAACTCTATCCGACATACGTAATGCTGTTTTGTATAATGTTCGAGCAATTATATTTTTGATTCCATTGCCCGTAAAAACATAACCCAATCCGGCAACCATATCAATTACTTTAATTTTCAAGAGTTTTGCGGCAAATGTTCCGTAAATATTAGGCTTTATCGTATAATTGAAAACTATATCCGGCTTTTCCGTTTTGAAAATTCGTTTTAATTGTCTGAAATATGAAAAATCTTTCAACGGATTATTTCCCGTTGGAATCATGAAAACTTCATAAACTTTGCATTGTTCAGGAATTTTTTTAAGCAATTCCGGCTCTGACGTGCTTTTAGGATAAACCAAAACCACATTATAGTTTTTGTTAAGGAAATGGTTGATAACGTCAAGACGGAAATTTAACAGGGCTCGAAGTCCGTTATCTGAAAGAAGAAGAGTCATAATTTAAAACAAAAAGAAATAAAGGCGATAGTTTTTTCTGTCGCCGAAAAAGAGAAAAGTTATATTTTTAGAATAAATCTTTAATTTTGCGTTCCACGTCAGGACTTAATTTTACACCTTTCGCAATAAGTTGAAGACCTTGTTCATCTATTACGCCATCTAAACGGTGAATTTTCCCTTCTTGAATTAATTTTCCAAACTCTGTTTCATCAATTTCCGTAACGTGGTTGCAATTGATATATGTTTGGTCTTTCGTAAATTTATTAGTATTATTTTTTGTAAAAATGGGAAAAGTATTTATGTCAATTCCGCGTAATTTCGCCAATCGAAACGCAGTGTCTGTTTTTGATGAACAAGTTGAAAATAATAGTATTTTGTTGTTTCTTTTTATGCAAATATGTATATGTTCCCTTACTCCAATAGGACAATCAACGGAGAAAAAATATTCTTCACCTTCCCTAACGGAT
Source organism: Bacteroidales bacterium (assembly GCA_017535325.1). Taxonomy (GTDB): domain Bacteria; phylum Bacteroidota; class Bacteroidia; order Bacteroidales; family UBA3824; genus UBA3824. The sequence goes on from JAFXUC010000034.1 coordinate 4,491, forward strand.
GCGCCTATTAAAGAATTTGGAAATTCCATTATTATCGATTGTATTGATGATATAATTCACAAGTGAGTTCTAACAATTCTTCATTATCGGCAAACAATTCTTTACCGTCTTCAGGCGATGCTTCAAAAAAATGATTGAGGTCTATTTTATAAGAATTCTTAGTATTTTTATCTTTCAACAAATCTTGATAAAACGTCCATTCTGGAAATTTATGGAATAAATTTGACAATTCCAAAGCACTATAATTGCCGTATAAATTCAATACTTTGTCAAGTGCATTTTGGTCTGACTCTGAAAACACATTTAAATCAGGGTCGCAAACTGATTTAAACTGATGGTTTTCAATGCTTTTAATATACTTATCCTTGTAACCATCAGGATTTTTCAATTTAGTTTTAGCATTTTCCAAGATACATTTTGCGTCAGAGGGCACGATTCCGAAAGGCATAGCATAATATGAATCACCAGTTATCGTGCGTCCTGTTTGTCTTAAATGATAACGGTCTGCAAGCCATAAAAGTTTATACGCTTTCATATTATCTAACTGCCTGTCAGGTTGATGACACGCCAAATAATTTAACGCTTGTATAATTTTTGTTGTATCCATAATGCTATATTTTTTTTAGTTCACTCCGCAAATTTATCACAAAAAATTAATAACACAAAAAGAATTTTATGTAAATATCTGTATAAAATTTCTCCAAATCAATTGCAATTTGTTTGATGTCATATCCATCTGTTTTTTTGACAAATTGCCATTTTCGTCTATCATCAGCGGCGAAAATACCGCCCGCGCAACATTTTCATTGTTATCAAGCGGCTTATCTGTCATTTTTCAAGAAGGAATTTATTGTTTTCAAAGTTTCTAAAAACGACCTGAGTGTATACGGCTGCCTTTCGGCTTCCATATATCGGTTTTGAGATTCCGCATAGTAAGAAAATTCTTTGGAAGCGATACTTATTGAGGCATTTTTCTGTTCCAAAAGCAATGTTCCGTTTGTATTAGGGAACAGCGACCAATCGGCAACGTCAGAAAAATCGCAAACATTCAAGAACTGCACAAAATTTTCTACGGTTTTTTCTTTGATCGGTAATCCGTCATAACCGTCCCAACCTTGCTTCAAGTCTGAAATCTGTTTCAGACGATCTTTCATCTTTTGATGATGAGTTTCATATATTTCCTGACCTAACTGCTTGTAAACAAATTTCTTAGTTTCATAACTAATCGGAATGGAATGTAAATAACTCATCACGGCATCAAATGATGCAGCAGTCATATTACCTATTGTAGTATAATTTTCCATTTCAATTAGTTTTTAATGTTGCGACAAAAATAAAAAAATTATAATAAAAACACAAAATTATTTTCATTACAAAACATTTTTTTATTTCAATCCTATTTTTACCGCAATATCAAATAATTTTTTCTTCAATGCTATTAATTTTTCTGTTGAATTGTAATTAAGAAAACGGTAAAATTTGCTTTCTTGTAAAGAGACTTCTTTATTGTCTGATAATTTTATAATTAGATCTTCATTTATTTCAGAATCAATATCAATATGTAAGTTATGCGGTGATATGATTATTCTGTCACAATTATCATTAATATCTCCGAGAATATTCATTTTCCGTTTCAGAAAATGAATATCCATAAACTCGTCTTTATTAACTGTTTCGTTGTTAATATAATATCTGAATAAACTTCCGTTTTCCCATACAAATATTTGATTTTCATAATTTTGTACCGTTCTAAAAGTTTTATATTTACGCCTTGTTAAGGATACTTCTCGCAATTTTATGCCTGGTAAAAACGGATCTGTGTCCGCTTCCAAATTGTCATTGTCATAATATCTGAATCCGGCTTTTAGCAATTCTCTTTGTCTCGAATTCATTTCGTCAAAACAATAACTTTCATTATGCGTAAAAATTTCTTTATAGCTAAATTGTAATTTCGGATTCTTAAAAGCCTGATTCATTTTTTCGATGTTGCGGTACAATCGGAAATGACCGGTTCTGAATAGAAAATCATGATTTTCAAGAACATCATCGGTTAAATATTTACTCATATTTCCCCATAGGACATCTAAATCACAATGTCCCCAAAAGTCATAACCGTTCAAATATTCAGAGAAAATATAACCGAAAGCAGGTCGGAAATCGCAAAGTTTGTACGGACGTTCAAGGCTGATTTGAAAATCAAACTTCTTTTGGACAAAGTTTTGCATCTCGTTAAAATACATATAATGAACCTGAGTATTTTCCGTCCAATTATAATTTGTGCGGTCATCGGTGAAAAAAATCCAAGTTATTTCCGGATTTTTGGCTATTGTATGCAAATGCAGGGGAAAATAATCAGGGAATTTTCCGAAATATGGCTGAATAAGGGCTATCTTATGCATGATAACAGATTAAAATTTTCCTAAGAGTATATTATACGGTTCTTTTTTAAGAAATATACTTATACAATGACAGACGGCTAATATTATTAGCAAAGAACCTGTTTGTATGAAAACGTTTGCTGTAAACAAATCAATACCGAACTTTTCCAGCGGTAATTTAATAATTTGAATTATAAGTTGATGAGTCAGTAGATAAACGATAGAATTCATACCGATTTGCATAAAAAAAATACTGAATTTGGTATTTTTAAATTCCGTTTTCTGATAAATCCATTGAAAAAATTGCAAGAAAATTAGAATTGCAAAAACAGAATTAACCCAAAACAGAAGATAGTTCCCAAAAGCACAGTTTTTCATATTTATTGTTGGAGAAAAGTATATTGAAACAGCGTTCAATACCATCAAACAAATTATTAAAAATATATTCATACTTTTATTCAACAACTTTATGTGCACATAAGTATTGTAAAAATAACCGAGAATCCAAAAACCTAATGCCGCTAATGCCGTATCTCCTGAAAAAGGCAAATTTACGAAGTGAAACATACCGACACCTACTATCAGAACCGTCAGTAATATGCAAATAAATAGATTTTGAATCTTTAAAATAACAAATCCAAGAATCTCAACGATGAATAATGCAGTTAAAAACCAAAATGCACCGCCTATCGGAACAAGTATTGTATTATTCCAAACTATTCCCAACCAATTTTGCTTGCCGAAAAACAATGCGATTATTTCATAAATTACTGCCCATAAAAAGTATGGAAATACAAGACTTTTTATTTTTTTCTTCAAAAATTCTATGAAATTGTATTTATCTCTTTTATAGAAAAGCCCTGATACGAAAAAAAAAAGCGGTACGTGGAATGCGAAAATGTAATGTTCAAAATTTTCTCCGAAATGGATATGCCCCATTATTATCAAAATCATTCCGAAAGAACGCAACCAATCAATATAAACTAATCTTTTGTTTTCCATTTGACTTGATGATATATTCCTTGTCTTTATGTGCAGCAGCAAAAATACCAAGCATACAAACATAAAGAGATGTAAATTTGTCTCGATGTCTAATTGCCGTTCCTGTATTTTTGCATCCCCAACCAAAAACTATTGAAATACATACGGCAGAAACCATTAACCAATGACAAATTGTTTGTTTCTTTATTTCGATATATTTAACATTGTGTATATATTGTTGCATAATTAATATATGCGGAACACTCAACAATATAAATGACAACATATCTGTTATTCCGCGGAAATTCCACGGCATTGGCGCCAAAATAAAATAGATGGCTCTAAGTGGAGTCCCCAATATATTATCGCCAAATGGGACTTCGTAATCAGAACCGCCGCCCTCAAAACTGGCTCCATGTGCTGTAATATCTTCAACAGTATCAACGTGTCCAAATTTACCAAGCAAAGTATCTCCAAACAAAATAAATACAGGTAATAAAAATATTATAATTATACCCAAATAGTATATGGATTTTAAGCCCAATTCATACTTTTTCGTATTGGAATTATATACTGCTAAATAAAAAATATAGCCGCCTATGAGTGCAATAATTCCAGAATGTAAAAGACAACCGACAAAAACACTTCCAAATGAAAGAACAATGTCTTTTTTGTTTTTAGTTTCCGTAAACAAGTAAAAAGAATATATAGAAAAAGCGACAAAAAATGAGAGAAAACCTTCCCTGCTGGAAGCACTTGTAGATTTGATACTTTGCGGAGAAAAAATCATCCATAGCATCAATAATAATTTTATTTTTTCAGTGACAGAAAACTTACACAAAAGGTTGTATGTCAAATACGCCGCAGACATGAAACACAATGTATTAAAATATTGAATTATGACTCTATGAGGTCCGAATATTTTATCAATGATCCCCATAAACAAAGTTGTTCCGTCAAAATGCTCATGTCCTCTGAAAGCGATTCTATTTGTATAGAAAAAATACTCAGCCGCATCCCTAAAATCGCGACAATCACCCGGATCAATTTCTGATATGTTTATATCTACATACATCAAACAAAATCTTACTAAAAAACCTATAAAAAATGCATAGAAAATTTGGGGTTCAACATTCAATGTTAAGATATGCTTAAAAAATATGGTTGTGAAAATAAGGATGATAAAAAAGGCATATATACTATTATCATTTTGAATTAACCCAATAGAGACAATAAAAAAAGACAATAAAGGGAAAAAAGTATATAAAAATAAAGATTTTTTCATAAATTATATCGCCAAATTTCTTTTCTGATTGTTAATCTTTCTTTGCTCTTTGTTCATTTTCAATAGATTGGAAAACCATCTGGAAGTATATGTAATTTTTTCGTACAATTTGTAAATAGGTGATTGATATTTTGACATTTTATCAATCATTTGAGAATCCTGTTCTTCTGAAATACGCGGAACAAACTCATTATAAAATACATAAAAACTCTCTCCTAATTCAGAAGAAATTTTCGGCTGCTTTTTTTGAAAATGCAAATACATAACTTCTTCTTTCTCAATTTTTTGAGCATTATTATAATAACACTTAAAAAGTTTGCCGTTTTCGTAATAGAAAATTTGGTTTGGTTGATTATTAAAATTATGTTCCCCTATGAGACTTTTTTTATACTTTCGGGAAGCATCAACCATTTTATCCAATTCAAAAAAATAGTTTATTCCTTCTGTTTTTGAAATTATCATTTTCATTCCAGGTGTTTCGTCAAAACAATAACTATAATCGTTTTGAAATGCTTCTTTGTAATGAAAAAATCCTTTATCACTCATGAACAAACGGTTTATTTCCGGCACATTTTTGTATAACGACAAATGTCCCCAACGACCTATTGCATCATATTTTTTTAAAGGTTCTTCCAAATACTTGTATAAATCACCGAAAACTGTATCTATGTCGCAATGTCCCCAAAAATCATATCCTTCTAAATAATCCTCAAAAATATATCCGTATGCCGGTTTGTAATCGCAAAATTTATACGGACGTTCAAGGCTGATTTTGAAGTCGAATTTGCTTTGAATAAAATTTTTCAGTTTGTCGAAAGACCAATTTAGGACTTTTATGTTGTCTGATTCTTCTGAGAATAAATCAGTTATAAAAAGAAAATCAATATTTCTTTGTGCTTTTGCAGTAGTAAGCCATGCCGGAAAATAATACGGAAGTTTTCCGTAATAGGGTATTATAAAAAGGGATTTCATTATTTACCTTGTATTTTAATTAATATTTTTTTCAAAATACCTTTTATCCCGTTGTCTTTGATTTGCCAAACGCAATATGGTATTACAGAAAAAATACTCCAAAATTTTCCAAAGCGTTTTATTAAAGATTGTCTTTGCTGAACATATTTTTGCGTTGCCGGACTCGCCCAACTGCCGTCATAAAGATGGATTGTATAACTATTTTCGGTAATATTTATCTCTCCAGTAAAATAATTTTTCGGACAAAAATATTCCGTCGGATAAATCTTATATCCTTTTACTTCCTGAATTTTCTCTTCGTCAGTAAAGCCATACTTCTTGAAAATATCACTTACCCTTGTAACGACAGTTTTCAAATTTAAAGAACCATCTTTGTTGATAAAATTTTCCTCTGTATACGAATCCAAAATTTCCTTGAAAATTTCTGTCGCCGCAGAACTGCTTACACCTAAACCAGCATTAATTGAGCCATCTTTTTCTATGCCCATAAAAGCCCCCGCTTCAATTATTGGTGATAAATCTTTGATAACTTCAACATCTGTATCAAAATAAATTCCGCCATACTGATACAAAATATCAAAACGGGCATAATCGCTTACAAAAGCATATTTTTTTGCATCGTATGCCTGAGAAATGTATGGAATCTTGTGGACATCATAATTATCCTCGTTCCATTCCTTGATTTCGTACTCAGGTAGAAACTTTTTCCAACTTTCGATACATTTCAAGGCTAGTTCAGGCAGAGGATTGCGCCCAAACCAACAATAATGGATAATTTTGGGAATCATGATAAATTAAAACAACGTATCAAAATCAACTCGGTCAAAAATCTCCAAATGTCCGCCGCGTGTAGCATTGAAAATTTTTATGCCGTTAGAATCAGCATATTTTTTTGCACATTCGTATGCGATGTTCATTTGCCATACGGCAGCCGACAAACCCTGAGTCTTTTTGTCCATACCTTCAAAATATGACTGCTGACCGGTTTTTACAATACTGCCATCTTTTTGAATGTTAATTCCGTAAGAGTTATCGCATCCTGTTATGTAAATTTCTTTGAATCCCATGTGAACTGCCAATTCCATCAACATAAAAGTCGTTGTTCCGATAGCATAAATTTTTTCAGTAACGTTATCAGCAAATTTTGGTTCATCCAAATATTTTTTGTTTCCATCTGTATTCAACCAAATGACCTTTCTATCTTTGATTTTTCGTGTTGTCAGATAACTGTCCGTCCGATAAAACTGGCACAGAGAATCAACAACTTGCATTGTTTTTAATAATGACCGTTGATAGCCCTCATCAGCAACTGTATAGAAAGTAGGCCGCCAAGGTGTTTTCGGGAAAATTTTATCAATTTTATTACATGCAAAAGAAACATCGCCGTTTTCGTGAATTTTTGTCAAATCTTCCGCCTTTAAACTCGGTCCGTTGCAGATAATAAAACAGCGTTTCCCTTGGTATTGTTCGCGGAGATTTTCCAAATATTCAAAGTTGCGTTTCGGATTACCGAAAAGTTTGAACGCAATGCGGTTGAAGTAAATTCGCGGTTTATCCAATATCAAATGGTAAACGTATTTAAAGATGTTTAGCATATCCAATTTGTTTTTAACCAATTTTCTGTTTTCTTGATGTCATCCCAGTCGTGTACATCAAAACTATCCTCTACAATTACCGGTTTGATTCTGTTGCCCATAAAAGTCCATGGTTGTTGTCCTGTTTCTATCGATTTTATGCTTTCTTTCACGTTAAGTGTCCAAAAATTATGACAAAGAATATAATTCTTGGGCAAATCTTGACGATTCGTTGATATTTGCTTTCCTGAAAAATCGAACCAGGTTTGTAAAAAGCCATCTTCTGAAATTCTTTTTGAACGATATGGGTGTTTATCCTGTTCTTCCATGCAAGGTACCGCAGCAGAAACTGAATTATCATTTATTATAATACGGATTGATTCTTCTATCCATTCTGTCTTTGTTATAGCGTTATTTGCCATCAAAACAACTAAAATATCAGGTTCGCAGTTGTCTTGTTTCATTACTCCCAATGCATGAAAAATTGCATCAATGTGCTGAGAAGTAGGTAGGGCTAGTTCTGACGGACGTTTGATTTGCTTATAACCAATTTTCCCCGCTTCTACCAAGATTTTGTCATCATCACTGCTACAATAAAAATCTGTGATCAAATTACAAGATTTTGCTGCAATACCCGGATAGTACAGTAATGGTTTCCCCAATACTGGAAGAATATTTTTGTCTCTTAACGTATTGTTACCTCTGCCGGTAAGCAATGCTGCAATTTTAAAGTTTTTGTTCATATATCAAACTGAATGTATTAATAGATTAAATTTTTTTAGAATACTTTGAATAGTTTTATAAAATACTTTTTTTATTAAATTGTTTTTCCTTTTCGGTAGATTTGCTTCTGTAACCCAACCACCAACGGCCCAATGTTTTATATAAGATTCTTTGGTTGTATTTCCCGGGTCAAAATAGTCCGTTGGATAAACATTAATTCCATCATTAAGTTTTTGAATGTTTTGATGAAATGGGTGTGGATCGTAGCCATATTGCAATGCAATCTCGTATTGTATATACGGTGCTAAAACCATATTCAAGCGAAAGTATTCTGGCTGTCTCGGATTTGTTGTCAATATAAAATGTCTATCAGAATAATAATCAAGACAATCTTTTATGAAGATATGTCCTTTTTCTGCACCGAAACAATGTGAAGTCAAAAAGTTTGAATATATCCTCCGTCTTAATAACGGTTTATGTATCGAATTTTCTTTTCCAATAAAACAACTACAATCCAATAAATCATCAAACGGTTTAAAAACCTCAACATCAGTATCCAAATATATTCCGCCATAATTATAGACAGCATAACATCTGACCATATCGGCAGCGTATGCCCATTTTTTCATTTGAATCGCTTCTTTCAGAAATGGAGAATCTATACATTCTATGGCTTTCATATCCCAAAGGTGGTATTCATAGTCAGGCATAATTTTGTGCCAACTGTCAATACAACGTTTGATGTTTTCTGGGTATTCATCACCCGAAAACCAAGTGTAATGAATTATTTTGGGTATCATGGTAAAAATGTTTATGAAAAAAGTCTCTTTTTGATTCCATCAATAAAAGGAAAAATCATTTTTAAGTTTATTTTTATCCGACTATATAAACTTAAATCCTGATATGAACATTTTTTTATTGATTCCTTTATTCTATTTTTGATAATTTTTTTATTGGAAATGATATTGTGAGAAAACATATTGATACTTTTTCCTAAAAAATCAGTCGCATTTTCTTCTTCAAAAAAATCCAACCGTTCCCAATGAGCTATAAATTCATCCGCTATGCCTTTGATAGACGGCGTACCTGTTATCGAATCTTCTCTTTGCCGATAATAATAATATGGAGAATCTACATATCCTACTTTGCCTGAATTATATGCAAGTTTGTACGTTGTAAATTCGTCCTCATGTAATCTACCCTTGGGATATTCAATGTCATAAAATAATGATTTATGATAAATTTTTCCCCATGCAACTGTCCAAAAATCAATACTCATATAATCAAGTGCCGATATTTTTTGTGCAGAATTATTAAAATTTTCATTCCATTTATCAGAATTTTTGGTATATGTACAAGCACTCATTTTCAACCCCTTATCCTCAATAAGCGGTTCCATCAACACCTCAATCATTTGTGGATGGCACACATCATCACTATCTACAAAACTCCAATAATCCGCCGTCGCAATCTTCATTCCCGCATTTCGTGCATCTGAGAGGCCGCCGTTCTCTTTGTGAATCACCTTTATGCGACTATCTTGTAAAGCGTATTCTTCGCAAATCTTCGGACAATTATCTGGTGAACCGTCATCTACTAAGATAATTTCCAAGTTTTTATAAGTCTGATTGATTACCGATTCCACACATTCGCGAAGATACGGCTCAACTTTATAAATCGGGATTATTACTGAAACAAGAGGATTATTAATCATGGTTTCAAAAACAACTGACAATAAATTTTACAGCAAAAATCTAAATGTAAATTTATCAAAATCATTAATAATATCATTCTTCCAGAATTATGTTTAAAATTCCATGATACTTCCGGAAATGTAGTTCTCCATAAATTAAAATTGGGTGTTTTTAAATCAAAAATATAACGTTTTTTGGCTAACTGTTTTTTATCATTAACAAAACTAAACCATTCTATATTATCACTCTTTATTTCTGTTGACATCATATTAACTACTCGCACTTCATCATCAATTTTTTTAAAATTAAAATTATGCATAGCCGACATTTCATTTTGGAAATAATTGTAGTACGATTTATTTAATCCATATATTTTATTTACGTTAAAATAAACTTTAAAAGTGAAATATAAGTCTTCTGCCATTGTTATTCCTTCCGGGAACTGAATATTATATTCGTACAAGATTGTTCGTGAGAACAATTTTGCGCAAGGACCTTGAATGTACCATTTAAAGTCCTTGGGCATATTTAACCAACCTAATTGAGGTAGAAATATATTACCCTTTCTCAAATCATTAGTTAGTGTACACCCTGACACTACAACTTCTGCTTGATTCTGCAATGCACATTGATACAATTCCGCGAACATTTCATTCTCTATCCAATCATCACTATCTACAAAAGTAATCCATTCTCCTTTTGCTTCGTCCAATCCTTTGTTTCTTGCTGCACTAACACCTGCATTCACCTGATGAAACACTCTGAATCGCCTATCTTTTTCTGCATATTCATCGCAAATTTTTCCTGAATTATCAGGACTTCCATCGTCCACCAAAATACATTCCCAATCTGTGAATGTTTGTTTTACAATACTGTCAAGACAGCGGCGGAGATATTGCTCAACTTTGTAAACGGGAACTATGATTGAAATTTTAGGCATGATTTTAACAAATACTATCTCGCAAAAAATTCATTGATTTTGTTTTCCATTGATTCCAAATTGAATTGACATTGTCGTAATTAATTGGACATAAAAGTGTTTCAGAAAAATTATCTTTTGAAGTTATCAATCTGTTTTCTAAATCAAAAATCTTCAAAAGCGAAGTTATCCTTGTTATACCCCTCAAACCGTTTGAAATGCAGATAAAAGGCTTGTTGAATATTATTGAAAACACCGTTCCGTGAAAACTATCAGTTACTACAAATTCGGCATCTCTAAAACCCGAAATCCATTTACTTACAGAAGGATAAACACAATTCTCAATATCCGTTGTCTCTGCGCAGTATTTTTCTTTCGGCATAACTTCTAAGGCTTCCAAGCCGAGTTTGTTTTTTACCAATTCAATGATTTCTGTCTTTCCATCCGTTTTGTCCAAGATGTATGTCATCATAATTTTATTACGACGGTGTTCATCCTCTTTGTCAATGACCTGCAAATAATCCTCTTTGTTTAAAAGCAGTGTCGGGTCTAAAACGTGTTCGGCAACAATATTGAAATAGTCCTTCATAATGCCTATTCCTGTATCTTCCCTTACAGAAACTGCCCTGAACTTGGGTGCAAGTTTTTTGCAGATTTTAATGTCATCTTCTGTCCATTCAGACAAGTCGTCAGTACCAAAAGATGCGGCATATACTATTTTTGTTTTATCTGAACGCCGTTTTAAATCTTCAAGAAAATATTTGGTTACTTGCGACCATCGTTTCCTAAAGACTTGATCACTGCCGACAATAAAAATATCATATTTTTTAGCAATTTTTCGTGAAAGTGTATCGGCATTTTCTGTTTGTATATAATTATCAACAAATTTTGAAGTATATCTTGAAATGGTTTTACTGTTTTCCACCCAAACATCTTTCTTTCGTAAAAATTTGAAAACAATGCTTTTGATTTTGGATTTGCCGAATGACCATATTTTTCGTGTGGTTAATTTATTGTCGTGTAATATAATTCTATTGGTCGCGACATCAAAGCCAAGCGATTTAATGACTTTTTGAAGTGCAAACGCTTGCAATAATCCACCGTAATTATTGTGTAACGGCTGTGAAAGTATCAAAACACGTTTCATAAAAAATTTTTGACAAAGAACCTACTATCCGAATTAATTAAAATTCAGATAAATAAAGTGAATATATGTAGTGAAATAAAATTATCTTTTTACCCAGTTGTCGATTTTTATTCCTATGAAATTCTTAAAATCTTTGATGTTGTCCGTAACCATTACATAGTCGTAAACTATTGCTGTTGAAGCGATTAACAAATCAAAATTATCAGCAACCGGCGTTCCGTTCAATCTGAGACGTATTTTCTCTTTTGCTGCAAAATCAATCGCATCGACAATAGGTAGTATGTTTATTTCATCCAAAAAACTGTTCAATCCTTCTGAACGGTCAATACCATCTTTCTGCATAGAATATTCTGCTCCAAATTTAAGTTCAAGCATAGTTATTTCAGAAATATAGCAATTATCCCATCCTACGTGGTCAATAAATTTGTCAATATCAAATTTACCTCGTAGATAAAATGCACAAATATTTGTGTCAAGCAAATAACCGTTTGCCGTCATAATTCAACAATATCCTGATTAAACTGCCGTTCAGATTTCAAAATTTTCACTAATTCTTCCGCCGACATCATATCATCTTTCCAAATGCCATAAAATTTTTTCGCTGAAATGTGTTTACGTTTTTTGGACAATTTCAACGATTGTGTCAGCAGTGTAATAATATCCAATTTAGTATCATAATCGAGATATTTTAACGCATTCCAACGGTTTCTTACCTTTATATTAAATGCTGTTGTTGTCATAACGATTGAATTTACTTACGGCACAAATATAATTCATATTTTGAATAATCCAAAATTTTTTTTTTACTTTCCAACAATTTTTTTGACAAACTTGATGCCTTTTTCACCGAGAACGTTTTTTACCAATTTTTTCGCGCTAGTGGTGGCTTCTTTTTCAATATTACGTATAGCAAACAATGCATCGCTTTCATCTTTACTATCGGTGAAAACCTCAAATATCATAGGATTAGCAGTAATTTCAGGTGTCAAAAATCTTTCGACAGATAAGAGAAACTCATCTTTGTTTCTCGCCGAAAAGTATTCGTAACCCAAATTTTCCGCGTAATTTTTTACTAATTCTTGCGACTTGTTCCCATAATGCCATGCTGCCGCCATATAATAATCTGCGTCGTCATTAAACCTTTGTGCAGGGTGGTTGTAATTTCTAAACTCAGTTCCGCGACCATTGTTAATCAACATAATACGGACATTATTCCCTACATGACGGTTGCCGACAGAATTCATGTCGTAAAAGAACGCTAGGTCACCAACAAAACCGAAAAATATTTTTCCGGGAGCTGCTAACGAAGCTCCGATTAGAGACGAAAGATTGCCGTCAATACCAAATCCGCCGACATTGGAATAGGCGTTAACGCTGTTTGGAATGTCAAAAAAGTTCCAAGATCGCAGTGAATTTAAAATGCCAAGATGCAAAACGCTATTTTCGGGCAAACGTTTGGAAATCTGTTTGGCGCACCAAATGTTTGAAAACGGAAGTTCGGGAATTTTTTGATAAATTCGGTCGTAAGTTTCACGACAATCTTTCAAAAATTCATCGGAGCCTGTCGTCCCCTCATGGTAACGTGAAAAAAACTCTTCCTCCTCCATTTGAAAAATGGCTGTTGTCTTGCCAAAAACATCGCGCAACTCTCCGTCAGGATTCACTCGCCAAACATTCTTGCCTCTTACACTGGCATATTCGCCCGAAATATATCCGATATGAATCAACAAATCCAAGTTCAAAACCTCAGGATGGCAGTTGTCTTGCGAGCCGAACAACGAACTCAAAACCTTATACTTTCCTTTGTAATTGGAAGTGTGGTCACAGAATACAACTGTATTATGAACAGAACAAAACTTGTCAACCTTTGCTGTCAATGTGTCCGTCCATTTCGGATGACTGCCTACATAGATACCAATCTTGCCGCTTGGAATTTTTGGTAATTCATCTCTTGTCAAATACCTTTTTATGACACGAACTTTAGGTAATTCTGTAACTGAAAAATCTTTACTATATCGTGTTACACAGTTGATATGAACGGGACCGCCGCCGTTTCTGAAAAGTTCCAAAAGTGCGACGTTTATTTGATTTGTAACCTTCCACTCATCATCAGGACAATCAATTGGCTCAATTACAGCGCTGTGTTTCACAACGTCTTTTGCAACCACACTTCGGTCAATGAACTGAGGGAAATATCCTCCTGTATGACTTAAAATTTGCGAAGCTGTTACAGCAAGTATAGGCAGATGCCTGTAATATGCTTCCGTCAAACCAGGATAATAATTCCTGCTTGCCGTTGCACCAGTGCAACTTAAAACAACCGGCTCACCGCTTTCAGCTGCAAGTCCACAGGCAATATAAGCGGCGCTACGCTCGTCAGCGGCAGAATACATTTCAAAATAATTGTCGCTTTGAACAGAAGCCACGAAAGTAATATTCGTTGTGCCAGGACTTGCTATTATTTTTCGGATGTTGTTGGCTTTGAGTAGCGCAATTAAAATTTGAACGTGTTTTTCAACAGTGTAGTGCGTGTTCATTTTTATTTATTATTTCCAACGGGCATTGATTGTCCGTGCATTGTTACAAACTATTATTTGACCAGAAATGCAGCCCGAAATGTCTGACAAAAGGAAACACGCCGTTTCCGCTACTTCAGCAGGCAAATAAACCCTTTCTGTCGCGTTAATTCCCAAATATAAATTTCCGTCCTGACTATATCCTGTCATATCGGAGGCCGTGATCCCAGGGGCAACAGCATTGATGCGGATTCCGTCTTTTGCAAACAGATATGCAAGGCCTTGAACCATACTGTTGACGGCTGCTTTGGTAAACCCGTATGGTCTGAAATCCATCGTGTCGCCGGTCTCAGAAGATGTAAAAAGAATTGTCGCTTTTTCGTTTCTGTTTTTGACAAGCGTTATAAATTCCTGTGTGAGGAAAAATACCCCTTTGAAATTTGTATTTATCTGAGCATCAAATGTTTCAGGCGTAACATCAAAGAATGTTTTTTCGTGAAGCGAGATTCCCGCATTGTTGACAAGACAATTAACGCCGTCTAACATTTCGTCTGCTTTATTTATAAAGTCTTTGAACGTTTCAGTTTTTGCAACATCCAAAACTAAGTATTTGCATTTTAATTCATTAGAAACATTTCTGAGCGTTTCTTCATTTCGACCTGCAATTAAAACTTCGGCACCTTCGGAAATAAATTTTTGAGCCATCGCTTTTCCTAAACCGCGACCTCCGCCTGTAATGATTATCTTTTTGTTTTTCAGACGATTATTCGGCTGTGAATAAGAAATTTCAGCTTTTATTTCCTTCTTAGGAACGCCTTTGAATATGAATTGAAACCCTCGTTTGAGGTATTGTTTGAGTGACATTAAATTATTTTTCGGATGCTTTAACAAAATTGATGCTCGGCAATATCACGCCTTGATAGCCGCATTGCATTGTAATTGTGGTTATAATGCTCCTAACGTATGGAAAAGCAATGGCAGGTGCATTAATTTTAACGAAATTAGACGTTTTGAACTGTTCGTCAATTTCGGTATCTACTGTAAAACTGAATATAATTTCTGCGGACAAAGTAAACGATGTGTTGTTTACCTCAACTTTAAAACCGATATTAAAATCATGTTTGCTATCCCCAAAATATGCCCCGACAGCAAAGTTAAATGTATCTTTGCCGTCATTTACATTGCTGAGGTTCAAATCCTTAACAATCCAATTTTTAAGTTGAATTTTCATATCGTCAAGCCGCCATATAATTTGAAACCGAAGTTTCGGATTCAAAAACATTATCCATTGAATTGGAATATTCAAAAAAACTTTCTCCGTTGGCAAACAATCCGTTGCCTACTAAAAAGAATGTATCATAACTGCCGGAATATGTTTCATTAACACGCATATTGTACTTTTCCGTCAAAAGTTTCAACAAATCCTCTGACGAAATCTTTTCAAAGTAACTGTCAATAATGCCTTTTGTTTTTTCATCTAACTTCATATCCGCCAAGTTTTTTTGAGTTCGACATTTTTAATGCACTCCGTATCGTTGACACAGCACAAAGTACAATTAGGGGTGTGCCTATGAACTTTGCTTATTCGCTGCTCTTTTGTCAACTGAATGAAAACATCTCCGATAACAACTTTTATTTCAGGAAGTTCCGTGATTTGCTCTCTTGCAAAATTTATCAGGAAACCATCTTCAAAACTATAATTGCCAACGTTAATGTTTAAGAGTTTATTTTTAATGCAATGGTTTTCGATGTAATCCAATATTTCCACGCCATCTTGTGTAGTCAAGTCAAGCAAATTTTCATCGTCAACTTCTGTAACAGCCTTTATAACAGACACAAAACAATATGAATTGAGTTTTCTGCTGTTATTCCATGCCTTGTATTCAGCCCATTTTTCTGCTGCTGTTAGCGGATTCAAAAGACCGTCCGTAAAAAAGTAAACGCCGTCACCGAGCCACTGACTATCGCCGGAAGACTTTTTGAACCCTTCCGTCAAAATTACATCAGCAATGCTTTTGCTTGTCCCATGATATACATCTAAACGGTTCTGCATTTTTATAATTTTGGCTCAAAAATAGTGTTTTTCCCTTAAACGGCAAAGAAAAATCACATTTTTTTCAAAAATTTACATCATCAAATGTTATGATACCTGCACCCCCTGTCATATAAACAATGTCGCCGACAATCATACGACCTAAACCGCTTGTCAAAATAACTGCCATATTGGCAATTTCTTCAGGCATTGCATAACGTCCTGATGGATTATTCGGCAAAGAAATATTGTGTGTGTCTTCTTTTATGAGCATTGGTGTGGCAGTTGGTCCGGGTGCTAATCCGTTAACGACAATACCATGTTTTATTAGTTTTTTCGCTAATCCTAACGTCAAACCACGGATTCCCCACTTACTGATTATATAAGGTGAATCAGCGGGGCGCAAACTTGACGAAGATGCTATATTGAGAATATTGCCTTGAATTTTGTTTTCAACCATATAATTTGAAACAAGCCGCGTTAAGAAAAAAGCACCTTTAAGGTTTGTATCTAAAATGTTATCATAATCATTTTCATTACAATTATACGAACCGCCTTGATTAATTCCGGCATTGTTCACCAAAATATCAATTGTCTTTCCTGAAATAATATTTTGAATTTCTGTGAATTTTGACGGAAAACTATCAATATTCGTATTGTCTAATTTGATACCGTAGGCTTTTGATATTGGATTTATTTCTGACAATTCTTTAAGGCAATCCGCGATTTTATTTTCGTTTCTGCCTGTTATTACTACAGTTGCACCGGCATTAATGAATGCTTTTGCAATCGCTTTCCCAATACCACTTGTGCCACCTGTTATTAACGCTTTCCTGCCGTTGAGTAAATCAGTTGGTGCCAACGAAACAACATTCGCTGTTATCTTTTTAGGCGGATTGATGAACTCCGCAGTCTTTTTCAGTATTTTCTTAATCAATGGCTTGAATGACATTTATTTATTTCCTAAACTTTTTCAAGACAGACCTGACATAGTGAGGATATTTATAAATTTTAAGCAACTTTTTCCATACGCCAAATTTCTTTTTAAAACTAGCTTTTTTCAAATATTCTTTATATCCGATTTTTTTCAACCAATGTAACAACTCATTGCAACATACGTATTTTGTATTGTCATTTATAGAGTCAATAATATCCCAAAGCCAACAAGCATTTTTTTCCCAATATGAAAATTTTTTGATATATTTTGTAAATGCTTTGTCAGAAAAGTTTTCAAATCCCCAATCTTTGGGATTAGCGTTTGCACACAGAATATTGAGTTGTGTCCTTACACATTTTGCGCACTGTCCACATTGAATAGAACTATCACTAAAACAAGTCCATATTTTTGTCTTCTTATTCATCGCATTACATTTTGATATAATGTTTGCAACTTTTTTAGTACGTCTTGTATATATTTCGTCTTGTTCTGAAAATTTAGTGCCTGCAAAACTAATAGAATCAGACAATTCAGGATTTGCTCCATCATAATTTACCGATTTATTATCTTCCTCTTGTTCAAAAGCACTTCCCATTACAAGTTTTTTTACCCCTTGAGAATATGCAAATGGTGCGACAGAACACATATTTGCTAGATATTTTATACCGAACCATCCATCAAACTTGAATGCTGAACTATTTAACTTGAGGTCTTCGCTCAATCTCGTTTGTATCATATTGTCATTGAAGACATCTCTGTTGAAATTGTTTGAAATTACTATCCAACTACTATCAACCAGTTTTGAAAATTCACGTATCAAAGAGAATTTCTCCATACGCAATTCACCTTCTTCTTTCGCCAATGACTCAATACTCGGAATACTAACTAATACAGTTTCCTTCCCGGGGTTGTTTAATCCCGCGCTACAAGCATCTGCACCTCCCGAAAAGAAGACAATATTCTCATAGGCAGATGACATCATATTGGTATTTTCTTCAATTTTATTAATAGTAAATTTTCCACGCCATTCCTCAGAAAAAGGTCCGTATATTTTTGAATACTTCTCATACATATCATTCAATCTGCCATAAAGAACCTTATCCATTTCAGGAACAATAACATCTACATTGTAAAAATATGTTATGGGTAGAAGATAAAGCGATATTGGAATGTAAAGAATTGATTTAGGCACAATTGTCAAATCGAAATCGAATGATTCACAGTTGTCATATTTGATGTATGCTTCAACCTGCTTATTTTGTAGAATATGCAAATCGCTGTTATCTGTAATCAAATACTTTATAACATATTTTTCAATACTTGTAATAGATACATCTATTGTTTTCATTTTCTTTCTTTTATTTTGTTTTTTATGGTATCAAATATGAATTTGCGTTCAACCTTATTCAAGCCTATACATATGGTCAAAACCAAACATATACCAATATTGGCTAAACTCTGTGCAATAAGTTCTATCAAGTTGTCAGCACAATTGAGGTTCAATGCCCATACAATTGTTGCAGAGGACAATAATACGATTGTCGTTGGTAAAAAGCCTTCTTTTATAAACTTTTTTATAGGAAAAAAGTATTTATTTCTTGATTGCAACAATAAAGCGACCCCAATTAGCATCTTAAAAAAGATGTTCAAAGCGAAAACTATTTCTACAATAGCCCCTAATTTTAAAACAATATAAGATACAACAAAATTAACAATGTATATGATTGTCAATGCAATTTCATAGTTTTTTATCTCTCCTTGGGCTAAGACACCTGTGCATAGAGGCGTTACAAATGTTTCTGCAAGAGAATAAAGCAAAATCAAAACAATTAAATTTGCTGTATGTGCAGGAACTTCAACTAACCATATACTGAGAATAAAGTCAATATTTGCACAAATTGGAATTAACATTAATACCATAATGAAGAAGCCAAATTTTTGACCGTATATTACTAATTTGTGCATCTGTTGATAATTTCCCTGCGCATACTCCTTAATTATTTGAGGATTCAACGCTACAAGAAAATTTGTAACAAAACTATTAATTGCGTTATTTACTTGTCCGGCTACACCTCTTGCCGCATTCATTGCTGTTCCACAAAAAATATTGAGTAGAATATTTGTGCCTTGGTCTTTTAATACGACACTGCCATTTCCCCAAAATGCCCACCCTATAAAAGTAAACATATTTTTAAGAATATCTTTATCAAGTATAATCCTATACGTAGCCTCCTCGAAATGCCTTTTGCAGTAAATCGTATATATTGAGCGGTTTATCGCGCCGACAATCATTATCAGAAGTCCGTAATAAACGAGTTTATCGAAAGGATTGTAAGCGATTATAAATGCAACAATTAATTTCAGCGTAACGTCAATAATACTGATATAAGCAAACGCTGACATCTTTTCGTGGGCGATGATGACGGCGTTGTATGGTACGCTAAGAAGGTTGAGTGCGAATGTTATAACCGAAAATTGAAACACCCAATTTGCAGGGGCAAGTCTTTCTTCTGGAATCACCATTTTGTTGTTAAGAAACCAAATGCCAATGGTCTCCATCAAAATGGTAATGATTGCAATTAGAATTACTTGGATGTTTACTGATGTGCAAAATATTCTTTTAAGTTTTTCTAAATCTCCTTTGCCGAGTTCAAATGTTATAAATCTGCTTATCGCACTTGACAGCGACCCGCTCAATATTCCAAACATCGCCACAACTCCGCCTACAACATTGTAGATTCCGTAGTTTTCTACACCAAGTGCGTTGAGTATTACCCTGCTCGTGTATAGCGACACTCCCATCGTCAGGAGCATCCGGAAGTAGAGGAGCAGCGTATTTTTCGCTATTCGCGAAGTGTTGGAGGTAGTCGGCATAAAAACTATTTAGACTATACTTAAAAAAATATAGTCAATATATTATATTTAGAGTGTAAGCTTCTGTATTACAGTTTGTTGATTTCGGCTTCGGAAAGTTGGGTTGCCTTAACAATATCTACGATAGATATTCCCATTTGTTTGAGGTTTCGGGCAATCGATAACCTTTCTTCCAATCTGCCTTCTTCTCGTCCTTCTTGTCTGCCTTTTTCTTCGGCTCTTTTTTCAGCACCTTGAATAGCAGATTTTTCTGTGCTGATGTCAAGCCAATATTTCCTGTACGCTGCTAATTCCGTATCCGTATAGGCTGACGTTTTTACTATTTCAAGTGCCTCGCTGATTTCTTCATTTGCCAAAAGGTCTGTCTCTACGTCGGTAGTTTCTTCGTTGATTTGTGTTAAAAACTTCAACCACAAATTTTTCATTTTTTCGTCGCCACGATTCGACGGCTTAAACTTCGGAAGTTCTATGAATATCAACGACAAATACTTTCGAATATCTTCGGTATGCTTGGAATTTGTGAGATAAAACTCTTGAATGTAACCGTCATCTTGTTTGTAACAAAATGCTTCTTCATTAACCAACGACAAAGCATAAACATCCTTTAACATTTCAAATGCTTTTCCTTTCGCCAATTGATTGGAATATGCTGCCGTAGCATTAAAAACCGTTCGTGTGAAAAACTCTTGCGTCCAATAAGATTGCATCTCAACAATGAAATGGCGGTTAAAATTATCGGTACACCTAACATCAACTATTGAATATTTTTTTGCCGGATTTTCTGGAATGTTTTCCGCTGTTAAATATTCAACATCTGTAATTTTCATATCTTTAGGTAACGGCAAAAGAGCATTCAAAAGGCTCATGACGAGTCTTTTGTTCTTACCAAACACCTTTTTAAAG
Source organism: Bacteroidales bacterium (assembly GCA_017535325.1). GTDB lineage: Bacteria > Bacteroidota > Bacteroidia > Bacteroidales > UBA3824 > UBA3824. The sequence goes on from JAFXUC010000034.1 coordinate 25,426, forward strand.
GTCAAATCTGCTTTCGGGTCAAGATACTTCGACATGGTTTTATCTGTTTTGATTCACTCCGCAAATATAAACCTTTTTCTATTTTTTACCAAATTTTTCTGCTAATATTTTCTCTTTCAATCTTTTACACAAACTTTTTCGTAACTTCACCCCCTAAAAAGTTACAGAGAAAATTTTGTTAGAAAAATTTACGGTTTCGTAGATAAAAAACCGCTTTTCGTAAATTGTCCAATAATTGACATTATGTTAACTAAAATATTTGTTAATATATTGATAATCAATATTTTATAATTTTGCCCTCATAAAAAATGTCCGATAAATCAAAAATAATAGTAAAACTTTTAGTCTACCAAAATTTTAATAAATGTAAAAAAAAAAAACGTTAATACTGTAAAACAAAATTGGTACATATTTTGAAAGCCCATTAGCAAAGTTTAACCCAAAAAACTCAAAAAAATGTCAGAAAACAACGAACAAAAACATATCCACTCTCTTCACCGATTTCTTACAAGTATCTCAAACTGCATTGATAAATTTTATAACGAAAAATACTGGATTAAAGCCGAAATTTCTAAACTGAATCTCTATACAAAATCAGGTCATTGTTACCCTGAACTAATTGAAACTCAAGACGGTAAACAAATTGCAAACGCATCAGGATTTATTCACAAAAACGATTACCAACGCATTGACCAAAAATTCCGCGAAACAACTGGCGAACCTCTTCATGCCGGTATGGTAGTACTCCTTTTATGTACAGTACACATCTCAACAACTCGCGGTTTAAAACTTGATATTTCTGACATTGACATCAACAGCGTTATCGGCGAACAAGCTCAATACAAAATATTAACAATCAACAAGTTGAAATCTGACGGTGTATTCGCTCTCAACAAACAAAAAACACTGCCAAGAATCGTCAAACACCTCGCTGTAATTTCTGTCGAAACCGGTAAAGGTTATGCCGATTTTATCAGCATTATCAACAATGCTCAAAAAATCCATGTCAAAACCACACTTTTTAATTCAATGATGATGGGCGAGACAGCCGTAACGGAAATTCAGAGCAGTTTGCACGCAATTTCAGCACGCCAAAAAGAGTTTGATGCAGTGTGCATAATTCGCGGCGGAGGAGGCGATGCAACTCTTCAATGCTTTAACAATTACGAACTTACAAAGGCTGTCGCAACTTTTCCTTTGCCTATTTTATCCGGAATAGGACACGCAACAAACGATACCGTTACAGAACAAGTCAGTCTAATGAGTTTTGTATCTCCTTCTGAATTAGCCAATTACATTATCGATTACGATATTACCGAAGTTGAAAGATTTCACAAATTAACCAAGAAAATTTCTGACAGATTAGTTTTTCACAAAAATATCTACGTCAATAATTTCAAGTTTCCGGTTGAAAATTTCAAGTTGAAATTCAAGTTTGCTTTCGGAAGAAAATTCAATGAAATAGAAGCAAAAAAAGCGCGGATAATATCGTTGGTTCACAAGAACTTAGCCGCTAAAAACCAACAACTTGCAACAACGATTGCGAATGTTATGTCAGAGGTCAGAGTACCTGCCGCCCAAACCAAAATAACTGTTGAAGGCAAAAACATTCAAGGCGCAAAAGATTTAAAAAGGGACGATGAAATTTCTATTTTTTTCAATGACGGAATCGTGTTTGCGCAAGTCATCAATATTGTTAAAAAAGGTTTATAAAAATCTCTAATTTAACATTTGTTTAATATATATTTCTAAAAATATATCTACCTTTGCAGCCGAAATCTTGATGTTTACAAGACTCTGTGGAGTAATCTATACGGACGATTTAAACTTTGAATTTCATTTTCCTGCAACATTTTGCAGCCTCTGTTTTCTAACAGGGGGGAAGAGAAGAAGTACACAGTTTAAAAGCGTTGATTAGGATTGAAATATAAAAAAATGGAAGCAATAACCTTTTCGCAAAGTCAAATCCATTTGCTCAACATGGTATCCCATATCAAAACTGAAAATTCGCTGGAATTATTAAAAGAGCAGTTATCACAATTTTGTGCGGATCTTATTGATAAAGAGATGGATGAATTATGGGATTCTGGACAATTAAATGAGCAAAAATTGAAAAATTTACGCAATTCTCATTATAGAACACCTTATAAATAATTCATTATGTGGAACAGACCTATCGTTATTGATACTAATTGTCTGATTCAAATTATTTCTAAGAAAATGACAATAAATTTGTGGATTGCGCATTCGCCGGAGGTGCGGATGTTATAGTTTCAGAAGATTCGCATTTTAATGTACTGAAAAGTTTACCTTTTCCGTATATTAATGTTTTAACACTTGATGATTTTTTGCAGAAAGTTAGTGAAACTTAATTATAGCGGGTGTTGATTAATTTTTTTGTCTGTTTTAGTGTTAAAAAAAAAAAAAATACACTATAATTTTCCCAACAATTTTGTTGTTTTTTCGATAATATATTTTTTCTTAGTTAACATAATGTCAATTATTGGACAATCTACGAAATACGGGATTTTATCTACCAAACCGTAAATTTTTCTAACAAAATTTTCTCTGTAACTTTTTAGGGGGTGAAGTTACGGGAAAGGCTTATCTAAAACATTGAATAATAAAAAGTTAGCAGAAAAATTTGGTGGAATGGAGAAAAAAGCGTAAGTTTGCGGCATTATGAAAGAGTGCGTATATAATTTCGGTGTGAACATTGATTGGGAAATGATTTCTCGATTAAGTTCGTTAGATAGGTTCGATTCTGCTTGGGAAACATTGGCAGATAAAGATGCTAATCAGTTGCGGGAACTCAAAACGATTGCAACGATTAGAAGCATCGGTTCATCGACAAGAATTGAAGGTTCACAAATGTCAAACGAACAAGTTGAAGAACTATTGAAAAATATTAAAATTACAAAACTTGAAAGTCGTGATGCCCAAGAAGTCGCCGGATATTTTGAGGCTTTGGATATTATATATGAATCGTTCAATGAAATTCAAATTCGCGAAAACGACATCAAAAGTTTACACAATATACTTTTAAAACATAGTACCAAAGATTCGTGGCACAAAGGCGATTATAAGCAGATGACAAATGCTGTCGAAGCAACAATGTCTGACGGTTCAAAGAAAATAATATTTCAAACCACAGAAGCCGGATATGCAACACAAGATGCTATGCGTGCGCTTATTAATTGGTACAATAATGAAAATCAAGTACATCCGCTGATTAAATGTGCTGCTTTTGTTTATGAATTTGTCAGTATTCACCCGTTCCAAGACGGTAATGGCAGAATGAGCCGCCTATTAGCAAATTTATTATTACTGAAAAACGGTTATCATTGGATTCAGTATGTAAGTTTTGAACACGAAGTAGAAAGTCGTAAAGTCGAATATTACAAGGTTTTGCGTATGTGTCAGGCACAACGTCCAACCGAAGATATTTCACTTTGGGTGGCTTTTTTCCTTGATTGTCTGAAAAACATTCAAACACTTTTGCAAGATAAAATCAAGCGCAAAAGCAATAATTAAATACCAAAAACTCACACCTTATTTAATATATACAACTATACTTCCGATAAGTATGGTTTAGTTAATGTTATACCATAATTACACACCCTATATAATATATATATTTTTTTTCGGCTTTGCCTTTTAGCAATGTCTGATATGTTATTGTTATATATTATCAATCAAAAATAAAGTTTCAAATCATATAAAAAAGGAAAAAACGATAGTAATGTTAAAAGAAAAACTTGAATTGCAACAATTATCTCCATTGGACGGAGTTGCATTTTATGAAATGCTACAACACATAGGTAGTCAAGAAAATGACTTTACGAACCCTGTTCATGATATGAACTTTGAAGAATTTAGGGGATGGTTAAAACAACAAGATAATTGGGCAATAGGCAAAGACTTGCCTCAAAATTTTGTTCCTCAAGTGTGTTTTTGGCTTATTGCAAATGATATTCCTGTTGGATTTGGAAAAATTAGAATGAAATTGACGGAGAAATCCCGTTTAGAGGGAGGAAATTTAGGTTATGCAATAGATAATAGACAACGAGGGAAAGGATATGGTTCTTTATTGCTTGCTAAGTTACTACAAAAAGCGAAAGATTATAATCTTACCAATCCTCTTATCACAGTTAAAAAGTTTAATTATGCTTCAAAAAAAGTTGCTGAATCAAATGGCGCAATATTGATAAAAGAAACTGAAGATTGGTGGTATTTTGAAGTCAATTTATAAAATACTGATATGGAATTTAAGAAGAGGAATTTAACGCCAGAGGAGTTTCGAAAAATGCAAGTATTAGAACTTGGTATGTTGGCTGAATTTGACAGAGTATGTAAGAGGCATAACATCAAGTATACGATTGTAGGCGGAACTATGTTAGGAGCAATACGTCACAAAGGATTTATTCCTTGGGACGATGATGCTGATATTGGTATGTTAAGGGAAGAATATGAAAAATTTAAAAGTGTGATGTATGAATTGAATAAAGAGATTTGCTATTTTCAGGATCACACAACAGATTCTGAATATCGATGGGGATATGGAAAGTTGCGACGTACAGGAACTACATATATCCGAATAGGACAAGAACATTTGAAATGTAAAACAGGCATTTTTGTTGATATATTTCCGTTGGATGATTGCCCAAAATCATTAATAGGGCAGATGTTTCAGGATTTTTATTGTTTTTGTTGTAGAAAAATCTTATGGTCAGAAGTGGGACGTGTTGTATGTAAAGGTTTTTACAAATATTGGTACACAATCCTTTCTAAAATACCAACGCGAATACCATTTTCATTATTGAAATTGTATACAAAGCAAAGCAATAATAATAAAGATTGTCTTGTAAGAACTTTATGTTTCACATCCATAGGTAAATTGTATTACAAACATCCATTAAAGCAGAGATACGGATTACCTAAACAATGGTTTATGGATTGTATTGATTATGACTTTGAAAATATCAAGGTAATGGGTTCTCGCGAATTTGATAATGTGCTTAGTTTTTGGTTTGGAGACTATATGAAATTACCATCTGAAGATCAACGAGAACAACATTCAGCATGTTCATATATTGATTTTGGTAATAACAATTAATTTTCATTATGAATGATTTTGTTCCGACAGAAGAACTTAACAGAGTTCATGAGATTTTGTTAGATCTCTTTAAAAAATTTAAAATGGTGTGCGAAAAATATGATTTAAAGTACTTAGCAAATGGCGGAACGCTCATAGGTGCTGCACGCCATCATGGTTTTATCCCTTGGGATGATGATATGGATATATCCATGATGTATGATGATTATGTGAAACTTTTAGAAATTCCTCAATCAGAATTTGAATTTCCTTACTATTTACAAAGTTACAAATCTGATGAAAACGCAGAAATATCCGCGGCAAGAATTAGAAATTCAAATACCACAGGATGTACAAAATGGGAATTCGACAATTTAAAAATTGCATCTCATAATAAAGGAATTTTTGTTGATATTTCCCCGCTTTTTTATGTTTCGGACAATGAAAAAATAAGAAATACACAAAAACATAAATTAGATGAATTGTGGAGTGCTATTAGAGGTTGGAATGCGACAACAAGTATTGAACACGGCAACACAACTTCTTACTCGAAATATATTCCCGACTGGTTATCAGCCTCAAATAATTATACAATAGGGGATTTGAAACAAAAATATATGGATGAATGTAATCAATCCAAGGGAGAATTAATCGGTATGACCTCTTTTCGTACTCACAACAATAAACTAATGTGGCCAAAAGAATGGTTTGATGATGTTGTAGAGATACCTTTCGAAGATACCACTATATTATGCCCAAAAATGTATGATGAGATACTAAGTAGAACATATGGTGATTGGAGAACTCCTGTTTATAATTCTTCTATACATGAGATGTATGTTTTAGATGTAAATACACCATATAATAAAAATAATGAATTGAATTTTAATCACTAAAAAGTATGTACTATTTGAATCCAAAAGTTGAAAATTTGTTCAGAATTTTCGACCAAAACGAAAGAAAGGATTTTCTGAGACTTGATTTGAATGAGAATCCGGGCGGATTACCTCAGGATTTCATCAATGACGTTCTGAAAGACATCACGCCGCAATTTGTGGCTCAATACCCTGAAACATTGCATTTTACCGAAGTGCTTGCCAATTTTTTGGGTACTGACATCTCTCATTTGTGCCTTGTAAACGGTTCAGCAGAAGGCATAAGGTATGTAATTCAGGCATTTACTTCTAATAATGGAAGAATCGTCGGTGTCGTTCCGTCATACTTTATGTTTCAGGTTTATTCTGAAATGTACGGCAGAAACTTTGTCAAAGTGCCTTATAATGAGGATTTGACAATGAACATTGACAATATTATCAGCGAAATGACCGACGACACTCAATTGTTGATTCTTCTCAACCCAAACAATCCGATGGGAAACGTATATTCGGAGGACGAATTTGAAATCCTGTTTGAAACCGCTAACAAAAAACAAATTACGATATTGGTTGACGAAGCCTACCATTATTTCTACCCAAAGACGTTTATTCAATATGCACTCAACAAAGAACACGTTTTTGTGACACGGACTTTTTCTAAATTGTTCTCTATGGCTGGTTGCAGGCTTGGATATGTTGCAGGTTGGTCAGATGGCATAAAAATGATTCAAAAACTCTGCACCCCGCACAATACCAATGCTTTTGCTATGAGATTCGCAGAGGCGGTAATTAAAAATCCGAAAGTTTTGCAATCATTGATTGACAATTTCAACGAAGGCCGCAATTATCTGATTGATACGCTTGACAATAACGGCTATCAGCACAAAGGCGAAGCTGGTAATTTCATTTTTATCAAGACAAAAACGGATGCTCCGAAAATCGTTGAAAGAATGAAATACGAGAAAAAGATTTTGATAAAATCTTATCCGAATGTTGGTAGTTTTGGAACTTGTCTCAGGGTTTCTATCGGTGAAAAAAAATATATGCAACAATTTTGCGAGGCACTGTTTGAATTAGATAAATAGTTATGACAAAAGTCATCACATACGGTACATACGATTTACTGCACTACGGTCATATAAGGCTGTTGGAGCGAGCAAAAGCCTTGGGTGATTACCTGATTGTTGGTGTTACCGCTGACAATTTCGACCTCGCCCGTGGAAAAATAAACGTCCAACAGTCGTTGATGGAACGCATTGAGGCTGTCCGTAGCACCGGCATTGCCGATGAAATTATAATCGAAGAGTACGAGGGACAGAAAATTGATGACATCAAGCGGTATGATGTTGATATTTTCACTGTCGGAAGCGATTGGGTCGGTAAATTTGACTACTTGAACGAGTTTTGCAAGGTTGTATATTTAGATAGGACACAAGGCGTTTCAAGCAGCGAACTCCGCAGCGAAAAACGTGAAATTCGTATAGGGTTGGTCGGCGAATCATCATTGCTCAACAAATTTGAAGCAGAAAGTCAATATGTAAACGGCGTGTCTATCAGCGGAGTATGCAGCCAAAATATGGGTTATTTCAATGAAAAACTAACAAGACTTCCGCTTGTTACCGATGATTTGGATGAACTTCTGTCGGTTTCGGATGCCGTATATATTGTCTCGCACCCGTCAAAGCATTTTGAACAGATAAAGGCGGCTTTGACCGCGGGCAAGCACGTATTGTGTGAATCGCCGATAGCAATTTCGCTGAATGACTTTCACGAATTGCAGAAGATTGCTAAGGAGAAACATTTGTTGCTGACTGATTCGTTAAAGACCGCATATTCAACGGCTTACAATAGAATGTTGCTGTTGGTGAAAAGCGGCGTAATCGGCGAAATTAAGTCGGTGGATTCCATTTGCACGAGCCTTTCGGATTTGGAGCGCAACGACGGCAAACCGACAGCCCACACTTGGAACAGCATTTGTGCGTGGGGACCTACCGCAATGCTGCCGATATTTCAGTTGTTAGGGACGGAATACATTGACAAACAGATAGTTTCGTATCTGATTGCCGAAGATTTTGATTCGTTTACGAAAGTTGCCTTTGTCTATCCGAATGCAGTTGCATCGTTGAAAGTCGGCAAAGGCGTCAAGTCGGAAGGCGAATTGATAATTTCGGGTACTAAGGGTTACGTCTATGTTCCTGCGCCTTGGTGGAAGACGGATTATTTTGAAGTCCGTTACGAAAATCCCGCCAACAACAAGCGTTATTTCTACCAACTCGACGGCGAGGGCATTAGGTATGAGATAGTTTCGTTCTTGAAGGCGATTGAAAGAGGTAAAGATTGCTCGTCGTATATCACGGTTGAACAGTCGGAGGCTGTGGTGAAAGTGGTGGAAGGATTTTATAAAGGAAAAGATGTCAAACGATTTCAAATTTAATCAAGAAGAATTGAGACAAAAATACAACCCTGACGGTTCTGTTTTACGTAAGGCTCAGTTAAGAATGACAGAAATGCTTACATTCATTGACAAAGTGTGCCGTGATAATAATCTGAAATATTGGCTTGATTCAGGAACATTATTGGGCGCGCGGCGACATGGCGGCTTTATTCCGTGGGACGACGATACTGACATTTGTATGACATGGAAAGATGCTGAAAAATTTAAGCAAATAATGTTACATAACAATCCGAGCGAAGAGTTTGTTTTGCAATGCAGAGAAACGGATTGCGGCTTTTTTGGTTGTTGGTACGTATTGAGGGATTTAAAAACAGAGTACATTCAAGATAGAGAAGACCACAAGAAAAAAAAATTCAGGGGATTGCAGGTTGATATTGTACCTGTTGAAGAAAAATCGTTTGCATTGCTGTTTAGAATAGCAAGTCTTATTCAAAACAATTTGATAAACAGGCCATTAGAATGTATTAAAAGTTCACAAATAGCCAAAGTAATAGCCTTACCTTCTTATTATATTTTGCGTATTTTGATACCGTTGTTTAGGGCTGTAAGTCCCAAAAGAAATTTTATAAGAATGTGTTATGGTGTAAAATGGAGAAGTAAACAAATTGAAAATACTTTTCCGATTGATAAAACAATAAAATTTGAAAATGTGGAATTAATGTGTCCGCATAATGTTGACGGTTATTTGACTGACCAATATGGAAATTGGCAGGTACTGCCTGAAAAAATCAAAACACACAATGTTACGGTGGTATTCTACGAATAATTTATTTTGAAAGGAATCTCAATAAAGCATTAAAATATTGACCAAGAAAAATGTTTAACTTTCCATTTAAAAATAGCCTAAGACCATTGTATAATGGATTACGTTATTCTTGGTTCGAATATTTACATCAAAGGTTTGCATCAAAATTAAAGAACAGAGCCAAAATAAATGTAGTATTTTTTGCATCCAATTTGTCAATGTGGCATTATCAACACTTAGTTGAGGAAATGAAACGGTATCCTAAATTCAATGTTTATGTAGTAATTTCTCCTTTTACGCAATATACAAATGACACACAAAAACAAAATTCAGAAGATTTGCGTAGTTTCTTTTCAAGACACAATACAACTTTTATGGAGTCTTGCGATAAAAAATATCTAAAAATCAAAGAAATAATTAATCCCGAGATAGTTTTCTACACACAATTTTACTGGGGTGGATTGATTCCGGAACATAATCCTCCGAATTTTAAGACGAAGTTATTGTGTGCATATCCATACGGATTCAATAATATTTATGCAGATTGGGCATATAACAATCAATTTCAAAATATGGCATGGAAACTTTTCTATCCAAATAAAAGTTGCTTTCGAGATGCTCAAGAACTTGCATGGAATAAGGGCAGAAATGTTGTAATTACCGGCTATCCGACTGCTGATGATTTTTTATCACCAGAAATAAACAATGTTTGGAAAAAACAAAACACAAAAAAGAAAAGAATAATTTACGCACCGCATTTTACAATTGAACGAGGCTGTTCGTCATTATTCTTTTCCAACTTTTTGAAGTTTCATAAGTTAATGCAGGATATTGCCGTAAAATATTCTGATAAAATTCAATTTGCCTTTAAACCTCATCCGCGTTTATTAACAGAACTTTACAAACATAAAGATTGGGGCAAAGAAAAAGCGGACGAATATTACAAGTGGTGGCAGACACAAGAAAACACTCAATTAGAAATTGGCGGATTCATTGATTTGTTTAAAACCTCGGATGCAATGATTCATGATTGCGGTTCGTTTTCAATAGAATATTTCTACACCAAAAATCCGGTAATGTTTATTTCTCGCGACATGAATGAAATAAAAAAACAAAAAAATGAAGTTGGAATTGCAGCGTTGGACTCTCATTATATAGGTAAAAATCAAGAGGATATAATTAATTTTATTGAAAATGTTGTTCTCAACAACAATGACACGATGAAACAACAAAGAGAAGCGTTTTTCGAAAAATATCTTCTGCCACCGAATGGAAAAAACGTTGCTCACAACACAATGGACGACATTTTAAAATCACTTAATATTCAATGAATTTCGATAATTTAAAATCGCAGGCAATACATGGAACGATTTGGAGTTTCGTTGAAAGGTTTTCAACCCAAGCAGTCCACTTTGCTTTGACCATTATAATGGCAAGACTTCTAACGCCAAATGATTATGGACTAATTGGAATGTTGGCAATATTTATATCGTTGTCGCAAGTTTTTATTGACGGTGGATTTTCAACGGCACTCGTACAGCGACAAGACAGAACTGACGAAGATTTTTCAACAGTATTTTACATAAATCTTTCTGTAAGTGTTGTTATTTATTTGATTCTGTTTTTTTGCGCACCGCTGATTGCTGATTTTTATGAGCAACCGTTACTTGTCTCTATAACACGAGTTTATTCTATAAATTTAATTATCAACTCGTTAGTTGCTGTTAACAAAACAAAATTAGTCATAAAAGTTGATTTTAAAACACAGTCAAAAATTTCGTTACTTGTAGCGATTTTGTCAGGAGTTTTGGGTATTGTCGCAGCGTTAAACGATGTTGGTGTTTGGGCGTTGGTCGTTCAAATGTTAGCGCAAGCAGTGTTTAACGTTATTTTCAGTTTTTGGTTTGTAAAATGGTTTCCGGCAAAAGTTTTTTCAAAGAAATCTTTTAGAAAATTATTCAAATTCGGATCAAAATTATTGGTTGCACAAATAATAAGCAACATTTATTCAAATATTTACAATGTTGTTATTGGAAAGAAATTTACAAGTTCTGATTTGGGTTTTTATACAAGAGCACATCAATTTGCTCTTTTCGCAGGAGGAAATATATCACAAATATTGCAACGAGTTACATTTCCGCTTTTAAGTCAAATTCAAGATAATGACAAAAGATTATTAGATGTTTATAAAAAGTATTTACAACTAGTAACTTTTATTGTTTTCCCGTTGATAATGATTATGTTTGGTTCTGCTAAACCTCTGATTTTAATATTATTAGGAGATAAATGGAGCGGATGTATAATATTGTTGCAAATTATGAGTTTCAGTTGTTTGTGGGATTGCGTTATCCTTTCAAACTTAAATTTGTTATATGTTAAAGGACGTTCGGATTTAATTTTAAAATTAGAAATCATTAAAAAGAGTATTGCGTTTTCTATTTTGGTGATTTCGATGTTTTTTGATTTGATAATTGTTTGTGTAGGACAAGCCGTTTATTCATTGATTGCATTGTATTTGAACACGATTTATACGAAGAAAATTTTGAATTACGGGTTCATTACGCAAATGAAAGAAATTTTACCATGGTTGCTGTTATCGTTTGTAATTGGTGGATTAGGAGTAATAATTTGTAACACAATTGAAAACGAATATTTAGCGATGATATTTTCTGTGACGGCTTGTTTGATAACATATTTCGGTGTTTCTTTTTTACTAAAATTTACACCGCTAAATGTTGCAGTTGAATTAGTGAAAGAAAAAATAAAAAAGAAATAGTATTATGGAAAGTATTCCTAAAATTTCTATAATCGTTCCCATTTATAAAGTTGAAAAATACTTACGTCGCTGTCTTGACAGTATTGCCGCTCAGACTTTCATCGATTGGGAATGTATTTTGATTGACGACGGTAGCCCTGACGATTCAGGAAAGATTTGCGATGAATATGCTGAGAAAGACGGACGGTTTAGAGTGATTCACCAGAATAATCAAGGTGTCAGCGCAGCAAGGAACGCGGGAATTGATTGCGCAAGTGGAGAATGGATTGGGTTCGTGGATTCAGACGATTGGATTGAAAAAGAAACATACGAAGTTGCATATAATAGTGCGGTACAAGAAGGTGTGAATGTTATTTGTTATGGGATGAATTTCTATAAAAACGGCAAATTTTCAAATCCACCATTCAAAGATAAAGGTGATATTTTTTACAAATTTCAACATTACAGAGTATATATGCATTCGTTATGTAATAAATTGATACGAAAGGAATTAATAGGGAATAAAAGATTAAATGTCAAGATGAAAGCATACGAAGATTTACTTTTTATCTTTGATGTATTTACAGAGAAACAAGTTAAAATAATTTTTATCAAACGACAATTGTATTTTTATTTTCAAGCCAATGAAAACTCCTCTTGTCATATTCTAAACTCTCAAATACAACTTGATGCTCTTAGGCAAGTATATTTGGCTATCAAAGCAATATATGAAGCAAAAAATATAAATAACAAATTTGCTACAAAATATTTACATTTTTTGAATGCTTGTGCAGCATTACCTTATATCAATAATCCAAGTCATTTTTGTCCGAATAAATTTAGGGAAATATGTATAAAATGGAATTTTTATAGTTACAATCCCAAAATCTTTTTACAATTTTTATTTGCATTTTTGAAAATGGATTTTTTCTCTGAAATAATTATGAGAGCAAAAATTTATATCAAACACACTGCGGACTCTTAAAGATTGTGTGTGAAAATGTAGAGGAAATGATCACTAAGATTAACGAAATATAATCATGAAGTTGACTTCTGTAATTGTATGGTACAATCCATTAGAATTAAAAAGTCCACATTCTGCCGTTGCCAACATACATACATATTCTGCGCAATTTGACAAAGTATATATAGTTGACAATTCGAATACAGATAATTCTAAAATTGCGCAGAAAATTTCTAACGCTGTTTATATTCCGCTTATGAAAAATTACGGAATAGCCTACGCACTTAACAGAGGTTTTGAAAAAGCAATATCAGATGGTTTTGATTGGGTGATGACGATGGATCAAGATTCATTTTGGGAAACAGATGAAATAAAAAAATACCTCAAATGGGTACAAATCTTTGCAGCACAAAATAGTAATGCTGTCAGTTTTTCTACAAGAGCGGTTTTGAAAAGCAAATCATTAGTGGGCATTCTTAAACGAATTTGTTACAAGAAGTTTAAACAGAGGAAAACAGGGGTGGGGTTTGTTAATAGGGTGATTTGCAGTGCGAACATAGTTAAGACAGATTGTTGGAAGGAAATTGGCGGCTTTAATGAAGAATTGTTTATAGATGAAGTTGATTATGAATTTTGTTACAGAATTAGGCAAAGACAATACCAAATAGTGATAAACTATGACATATTTTTTCATCATTCATTAGGTAATGACAAGTTGACATTACTACCACATAAGAATATCCATTCGGATTTTCGTTTGTACTATATATTCAGAAATTTGATGTACATTATAGAAAAATATCCAGTGTATGCATCAGAATATAAATATTCTAACCGTCTTTCTTATTTAATTCGAAGTACTTGTATCTTTGATTTGCATTTCAGGAAACATAGAAAAATTTTAGAAAAAGCAAAAAGTGATTTTCAAAAAATGATAACAAACTGATTAATTTTGAGAAACTTTATATATAATGGACGTTTCAATTATCCTTGTCAATTACAATACTTGCGACCTTACCCGTGACTGCTTGAAATCTGTTTTTGCACAAACAAAAGACATTGATTTTGAGGTAATTGTATCAGATAACGGCTCAAAAGACGGGTCTGTTGAAATGATAACAACAGAATTTCCGCAAGTCATTTTGATTGAAAACAATGCAAATTTAGGGTTTGGAGCGGCAAATAACAGAGGTTTGAAAATCGCAAAAGGCAAGTACATTTTTTATTTGAATAGTGATACAATTTTGCTTAACAATGCTGTAAAACTTTTTTTCGATTATTGGGAAAAATCGCCTGAAAAAGATAAAATCGGAGCGTTAGGAGGAAATTTATTGAATGAAAAAGGAGAAGTGATACATTCAGGCGGAAATCTACCGATAGCAAAAGCAGAATTAATATCTTTTTTTACTTGCATTTTATCTTCGATTGGACTAAAAAAATTGTTTTTCAAATTCGGCGGAAAAGCAAAAATACATTCACTATATGAAGGTGAAATCGGTTATGTAATTGGTGCAGACTTGTTTATGCTTAATGATGATAATGCAAAATTTGATGCAAACTATTTTATGTATTATGAAGAATCAGATTTGCAGTTTCATTTACAACAAAAAGGCAAAAAAAGTTTTTTGATTTCAGAACCTCAAATCATTCACCTTGAAGGCGGTAGCGACAAAAAAGATAATTCAAAATATGATTTTTCTAAAAAAACTTCCAAATACTATTGGGAATCATGTTGTTATTATCTTGAAAAAAATTTAAAAGCAAAATTCGCAGCGGGAATTATAAAAAATTGGTTAAGAGTTATTTACAGATAATACAGATCTTATGAAACTTTCCGTATTATATTTGGGTAAACAAGGGGCGGGTTGTGTTTATACATTTGAAATGGTAAAAGAACTTGCTTCTGCAAACATTCAGTTACAAGTCATTTTGTCAAAGCAGATAGAAAACAGTGATAAATTTGAAACGGATTTGAATTTACCGAATGTTGAATATGTTTGGATGGACACATACGGAAATTCAAAAGTTGATTTTTTGATAAAAAGTATCAACATATTCAAATTCTTATCTACTGCCCGGCAAATCAACAAATTTAGTCCCGATTGGATTTATATTCCGATGCTTAGTTTGTGGGCGGGAATGATTTTGCCATTTGTCAATAAGAAAATAAAAATCATAACAACCATTCACGATGTTTCGCAACATCTCGGCGAATACGATTCATTTACGGAAAAAAATTACAAATATGTGATAACCCGTTCTGAAAAACTGATTACACTCACCAAAGATTTTATTCCGCTAATCGCTCAAAAATACAACAAACAAAGTTCAGATATTTGTTGGATAAAACACGCAAATTTTAATTATTACCGTCCAAATACTTACAATGCAAAAACACACATTAGCAATAAAATTTTGTTTTTCGGAAGAATACATAAATATAAAGGAATATCGGTATTGCTTGATTCAATGAAAATTATACATGAATCAAATCCTGAAATAAAACTCAGAATAGCGGGAAACGGAAATTTATCTGATGAGGACGTAAAGAAGATTAATGATTTGAATGATAATGTCGAATTGATAAACCGTTGGATTTCTAACGATGAGATGTATCAGTTTTTTGAAGACATTGATATTGTGATAGTTCCATATATTGAGGCATCACAATCCGGAATAATAATGCTGTCATATACATTTGGTAAGCCGATGATAGTTACTAATGTAGGCGGACTTCCAGAGCAAGTTGATTCTTCTGTTGGAGTTGTCATTCCTTCAAATGATTCAGAGAGCTTAAGTAATGCCGTTCTTGAATTTTACAAAACACCGGAAAAAATATTCTCAATGGGGGATAACGCATACACAAAAGCGGTAAAAGATTTTTCTTGGAAAAATTCGGTTGAAGCATTAATTAATTTTATACAATAGTATGTCTCGCTCTTGGATAACATTTGCGCTATGCGGTTTTATATCATTGATTATTAATCGATTCCCATTTTATCAAGACAATATCGACTATTTTGCCGTTTTGTATATTGCCATAATATCTATCGGAGTATTTAAAGACATTCAACAAACTTATCCAAAGGACAATTTTGTTATAGCATTATCATATCTATTTCGATTATTCCTTCTATATTGGGCGGTAACATATCATGGTACAAAACTACAATTACCAAATGATATAGATTCTGATACATACCAAGGTGCTGCTATTGCAAATTTGAATGGGCACGAGCATTGGTATATCAACAATTACTATTCTAAGATTGTTGCTATAATTTATTATTTTTTTGGTATATCACGAATTATAGGACAGTATTTGAATATTTTACTAAGCCTAACAGCAATTTACATAACTCGAAGAACACTTCAAAACCTAAAAATAGATGACAAATTAATATCATACGGGGTTATGATAATGGCACTTATTCCAAATTATGCCATCATGAGTACGACTTTAATTAGAGAATCCATAATAATATTTTTTATCGCTTGTTCAACGTATTTTTTTACGCTGTGGTTGTCAAAACCTTTAATAGTAAACTTTATTTATGCTTGTGTTTTTTCTGGAATTGCAGCATTATTTCACGGTGGAACAATTGCCCTTGCATTAGGGTATGTAATGATTTTCGTCTTGTATGATAAAAGAAACAGAAAAATCAATTTCAATATGTATCAAAAACTATTAGTAACAGTGATATTTGTAGGCTTTGTAATAGTTTTTTTGAGTGTTGAAGATTTTTCAATTTCTATGATGGAAGAAGCTGAACAAACGAAAGAAACATACGAAAGTTTGGAGGGAGGAGCAGTATATAAAGTCGGTTTTGATATTGATAATTCAATTGCCAATTTTTTTATAAACACACCTATTCGTGTACTTTATTTTTTATTTTCTCCTATGCCATGGGATTGGAGGGGACTAAACGATATTGCAACGTTTTTATTCAGTTCATTGTTTTATTTCAGTAGTATTTACCTTGCAATCAAGAATTTAAAACAATGCGGAGTTAATTCTTCTCAGAAAAAATACTTGATTTCATTATTAGTAGTCCTCGGAGTATGTTGTGTTATCTTCTCTTGGGGCGTAACAAATGCGGGAGCGGCTATGAGGCATCGAGATAAATTCATTGCACCGTTTCTTGTAATGTTGATGATAGCGATAGAAACGTTACCCCGAAACCAAAAAATACTTAGATTTTTAACATTCTTAAAAAACGCAGCAAATTTTAAATTAAAATTGTAATTTCCTTTTCTTTTTTCATAACAATGCGAATTCTTCATATTATTACCAATACAGAACTTGGCGGAGCGCAAAAAGTCTGTATTGACTTGTGTCGTTCTGCAGTAAATGACGGACATTCTGTGGGTGTTACAAGTATGTCAGGAGGTTATATGTGGCAACAACTGCCAAAAGAAGTTGAACAATTCCGACTCAAACACATGGTGAAACCAATTAAGCCGGTAAAAGATTTTTTCGTTTTTTTTGAAATAAAAAAAGTTGTGAGAAAATTTAAGCCGGATATTATTCATTTACATTCAAGTAAAGCCGGAGTGCTTGGACGTTTAGTTTCCATTTTCAATCATAAACGAATTGTTTATACGGTTCACGGTTTTGATTCCATTCGATTAAAACATAGAGTTTTCTTACCACTTGAAAAAATTCTTCAAAAATTTTGCGGTGCAATAGTTGGTGTATCAGATTATGATAAAAAGAGTCTTATTTCTGAAAAAATAACCAGAAATGTTTTTACCGTTTATAACGGAATCGCAGAAAACACAATTGCACCCGAATATTCTTTGCCAAATTTTGAAAAAAAGCGAAAAATAGTCCTTTCGATAGCCAGAATTTCTGCTCAAAAAAATATAGATTTATTTCTTGAAACCGCTAAAAAGTTACCGCAATATGATTTTGTATGGTTAGGAGGTTCACCTGAACATTCAGTGGACGAACTTCATAAAATGTATTCTGTTCCTAAAAATGTAATACTATTTGGTGATGTTCCAAACGCAAGCAATTACATAAATATATGTGATTTGTTTGTTTTATTCTCCAATTTTGAGGGTTTGCCTATGACGATCATTGAAGCGATGAGTCAGCACAAAGCAATTGTAGCCTCAAATGTTGGCGGCATTTATGAATTGGTAGATTCATCAAATGGCTTTTTGATTGAAAATACAGTTGAAAATGCAGCACAAGCAGTTAAAACCGTGCTTGAAGATGACACATTGCGTAAAAGTATGGAACAAAAATCCTATGAAAAGTTTAAAGAATCATTCACTTTGCAAAAAATGTGGGAAGGGTACAAAGCAATTTATGAAAGTTTGTTGAAATAATTTTTTTGCGGAAATAACAAAACTTTTTTATCTTTGCGGAAAGAAAAAATGAAAAGTTATGATACAGATAGCCAATCCGATATATGATTCAGTTTTTAAGTATATGATGCAGAACCGCAAAGTCTGTATGATATTGCTTGGTGCATTGTTGAATGTTGAAATCGTTGAAGTTGATTTGATTCATAACGAACTTGTCTGCGCCAATTTGAAAGGATTCGGTATTTTACGGCTTGACTTTTTGGCTAAGATTAAGAAAGACGACGGCAGTTTTGAAATGGTCAGCATTGAAGTTCAAAAAGCCGAAAAAGATACTGAGATTGTAAGATTTAGGCGTTATCTTTCAAGGCTTTATGACACTGAGGCGTATGAAACAAAAACTGTCAAAAAGAAAAACCGCAAGGGTGAAGATGTTGAAGAAATTATAGAAACACCTATTCATATAGTTGCCATTTATTTCTTGGGACATCCGTTAGACGATGTAACCGAGCCGGTTGTTTATTATTCGCCAAAAGCAACAAATGCCTTAGGCGAACCTGTAGAAAAAGCCGCTTTGAATCCGTTTTTCAGATATTTATCGCATGATTCTGTTGTTGTTCAAATACCGTATTTGCGCAAAAACGCACGGACTAAGGTTGAAGAATTTTTGGAAATTTTTGACCAAAGCAATGTTATGCCGAATGATGCACATTATCTGATGCTTGACAACCTTGACAATAAACCTGACGGTTATAATATCGTTGTCAGACAGTTAGTTAGTGCGGTTGCCGATAGGGAAATTAAGATGGCAATGGCAATTGAAGATGAATATGCTTCCGACATTGAGGATAGGACAGAATTAGAGGAAATTGTTGAGGAGCAAAAAGAAAAGTTAGCGGAAAAAGATGCACAGTTATCACAAAAAGATGCACAACTTTCCGCCTTTGCAAAAACTCTGTTTTCAATGGGACTTTCCCGTGAAGAAATTTCTGAAAAAATAAATATTCCGTTGGAACAATTAAATAAATTACTTGATTAACAATACTTTACGTACAACATATCTTAATTATATAGGCATTACTTTTTCTTAAAAGAGTGATGCTTTCTTTTTTGTATAAATTCACTTTTTTACTCCATGATTATCACAATAATTGGCGGTTCTGGCTTTGTCGGAACACGCCTTGTTAAGCGTTTGCTTTCTGACGGACACACCGTCCGCATAGCGGATAAACGTTGTTCTGTTTCATACCCTGAACTTTGGCAGCGTTGCGATATTCGTAATTCTCCCGAAGAGAAAAACGACTTCCCTGAATCCTTGACCGATGCTGCCTCAGCACCCGGGAAACACGCCGAAGCCGTAAAACTTCAACCGATGCACTCGTTGAAAGAGGTTTTGAAAGGCAGCGATGTTGTCATAAACCTTGCCGCAGAACACCGCGACGATGTTACGCCAAAAAGTCTTTACGATGAGGTAAATGTTCAAGGCAGCGAAAACGTTTGTAACGCATGTTTGGAATTAGGAATCAAGGAAATTATTTTTACGAGTTCAGTTGCAGTTTACGGTTTTGCACCTGTTGGAACTGACGAAAGCGGACAAATAAATTATTTCAACGATTACGGTCGGACGAAATATTTAGCGGAAAATAAATACCGTGAATGGTTGAAGAAAAATACTGAAAACAACGTTGTCATAATTCGTCCGACAGTTATTTTCGGAGAGCAGAATCGAGGAAACGTTTATAACTTGTTGAAACAGATTGCCTCAGGACGTTTCCCGATGGTCGGCAGCGGAGAAAACCGCAAAAGTATGAATTATGTTGAAAACGTTGCCGCGTTTTTGGAGTACGAATTAACACACGACAACAATCCCGGCGAACATCTCTATAATTATTGCGATGAACCGGCATACGACATGAATCATTTGGTTTTGGATGTTTACAAGTTTTTGGGCAAGCCGAAAAAGAGCCTTTTCCATTTTCCGTATTGGTTGGCGTATTTCGGTGGAATGTGTTTTGACTTTTTAGCATTTATCACTCGCAAAAAATTACCAATCAGTGCGATACGTGTAAAAAAGTTTACACAAAACACTTATTTTGTCGGGAAAAACATAAAAACAACTGATTTTATTGCTCCCGTAAAATTGGAAGACGGTTTAAAACAAACGATAGAATATGAATTTATAAACAAGGTTCAAGGACATACATTTAGTTGCGAATAAAATACTTTTTCTCGCGACTTTTTATAATAATCAAATCCCGAATCAGGACGTTATTTTTCCGTCCTGATTCGGGATTGTTTTTTTTTACTTCAATCTTTTTTCCACTTCCTTCCAGTTGATTATCGACCAAAATTTTTCAATGTATTCTGCTCTTCTGTTTTGATAATCAAGATAATAGGCATGTTCCCAAACGTCAATCGTTAGTAGCGGAATGTTTCCTCTTGTAATAGGGTTTTGAGCATTTGATTCTTGTGAAATTTCAAGTTTTCCATCGCTTGTTAACGACAACCAAACCCAACCTGAACCAAACAATCCTGCACTTTTCTTTGAAAATTCATCTTTGAAATCATCAAAACTTTTGAAATCTCTGTTAATTAACTCCGCAATTTTCCCTTCCGGCTTGTTATCCTCCTTAACTTTCTGAAATTGATGAAAATACAAATTGTGGTTCAAAATCTGACCGGCATTATTGAAAATTGCCCCAGAAGATTTTTTTACTATTTCTTCTAACGAAGATTTTTCAAAACTACTGTCTTTCAACAAGTTGTTAAGATTATTCACGTATGTTTGAAGATGTTTTCCATGATGGAAACTCAAAGTTTGAGAACTTATCACAGGCGATAAATCCTCGTTTGAATAAGGTAAATTTATTAATGTAAACATATCTATTAAGTCTTTAAAGTTTCCACAAAGAAAGCATATAAAAATGGAATAACCAAAAGTTTTTTATACTTTTAATGGGAAAAATTTAAAATCTTCTCGGCCGCGGAAAATATGCCCGCTCATAATGCTTAACGTCAGTTATTACGCCGTTTTTGTGCAGGACTGTAATGACATCAAGACGTGCTTCTTCCGTCCGTTTGAACCTTGCGATATAAAACCTTGCCGCATTGATAATATTGCTTTGCTTGCGCCTGTTGACTGCGCTTTCCGGCGAATACAAAAAGTTTTCGTCCCTGGTTTTTACTTCCACAAAAACCAAGAAATTATCTTTCAGGGCGACAATATCAATTTCAAGTCTGCCCGCCCGAAAATTCCTGTCTAAAATCTTGTAACCCTTGCTAATCAGCAAATCAGCGGCAGCATCTTCGCCTAATTGTCCGATTTCTTGTTTATTCATAAACGCTGAAAATTATGCTTCTTTAAAGACCTCTTCCACATAGCCTTCCACTTCTTTGAGTTTTGCTTTGCAGGTCTGAATCAGAGGCATACATCTCTGCGCCAATTCTGACATTCTGTCCAACGAAATCACTGAACCTTCCAATTCTTTTTCTATTTTTTCCAATTCTGCATAACTTTTGTCATAACTCGACAAAATGTCGTCCGAATAAAATTTATTTTCCATGACTTTTTTAATTAATTTTTTTCAAGAAAATTCGCAAAAAATATACCGCTTTTATGGTTTTGGAATCATTTACCCTTTGTAATAATATCTTCCCATTTCTTGTGTTACGTCTCCGTATTGGATAGACTTTTTCGGACAGCGGTGAATGCATGCAAGACATTTTACGCAGTGTCCGAGCCATTTAGGTTTGCCGTTTTTCAGCGAAATGTTTTTTTCAGGACAAGTTTTTTCACAGAGACCGCAACTTATACAGTTGTCGTCAGCAAAGAACTTTTTGTCGCCCAAAGTAAACTTCATAAAAAGCGGATAAATTATTCTGCCTTTTAAAAACGGGTGCGTACCTATGACGTAACGGTCAAATGTCTTGCCGCTTTTTACGGCTTCGGCAATTTGGGGAATTTCAAGTTCGGCGGTTTGGAGTTTCTGTTTCGCAAGGTTGTCTGGGTCCGTTCCGAAACCTTTCATAACTATGTAATTGTTAGGCATTTGAATTGAACAGACAAAATTACATTCTATGCCGCTTTTCTTTTTTAAAGTCTCGGACAGCATTTCCCTCGCCTTGCCGCAGTTGTCGCCGCAGACCATCACCGCAAAACTTTTTTTGCCCTGATAATTGATTTTTGTCCTTTTCAAAAATCTTGACATCGTTTTTGACAGTCCCC
Organism: Bacteroidales bacterium; assembly: GCA_017535325.1. GTDB lineage: Bacteria > Bacteroidota > Bacteroidia > Bacteroidales > UBA3824 > UBA3824. The sequence goes on from JAFXUC010000034.1 coordinate 47,853, forward strand.
AGGAATGTACCGGCGATACAAAACCCAAACAATCGTCCTTGTCAACGCCTATTGAAAAGTTTTTCAGCGTCGTAACCTCCTCATAATAATCCGCAATGTTTTTGACCTCAGACCCTAATAATTCGCCGAGTTTTTTGGCAACGTGTTCGGAATTGCCCGTCCCTGAAAAATAAAAAATCATAATATTTCAAACATTTCAAAATCGTCCGTAAAATTTGTGAGAATTTTTTGTAAGTCGTCGGGATTTGTGTGCGTTATGAAAATCTGCCCGAAAATCCCGTCGCTTAAAATCAGTTCCGCTATCGACGAAACCCTTTGCGGGTCCAACTTGTCGAAAATATCGTCCAAAAGCAAAACCGGTTTTTTGCCAGATTTATTGTAAAGAAACGCATATTGCGCAAGTTTCAAAGCCGTCAGAAACGTTTTCTGCTGACCTTGCGAACCGCAGTTTTTCAGCGGCAAATCCCCGATTGAAAACACCAAATCGTCTTTGTGCGCACCTGATGTCGTGTATTGCAAAATGCTGTCGCGCTGAAAGTTACGCTTTAAAATGTCTTCCATTCTCTCGTTTTCGAGCGGAGACGAATACCTCAGCGACGGAATTTCAGATGACCCGGACGAAATTTTCAAATAGTATTTTTCAAATTCGGGCATAAAATCCGCGATGAATTTTTTGCGGTTTTCGTACAGCGTTTCGCCGTTTGAAATCAAATGCCTGTCCCACATTTCAAGCAGTATCGCATCCGGCGAAGTCTTCAAAATTTTGTTCCGTTGAAGTAAAGCACGGTTGTAATTTTGTAAAGCAATTAAGTGTCCGCCGTCAAACTGCGAAAGTGCCGAATCGAGAAATTTTCTGCGTTCCGCGCTGCCGTCAAAAAGCAGTTTTATGTCCTGCGGACTTTCGATTATCAGCGGCAAAAGTCCTATGTGCGAAGAGATTTTTTCGTACTCTTTGTCGTTGCGTTTCAGGGTTTTGCCTTTGTTTTTGTCAAACGACAGAAGTATGTTTTCTTCCATTTCGTTGACCTCGTAAACGCCCCGCAGCGAAAAAAACTCCTCGCCGTTTTTTATGTTCTGATTGTCGGTTGAATTTATAAAACTCTTGCTGAACGACAGATAATACAGCGCGTCAAGTACGTTTGTCTTTCCGACACCGTTTTTCCCCACAAAGCAGTTTATCTTTTTCGTGAAAGAAAACTCCCTTTGAGAGTGATTTTTGAAGTTTATTATATTTAACTTTTTTACCCGCATTTTTTACACAAAATCAAGGTTAAGTTCTGTTTTCAACACGCCGAGATTGTTGTTTTGAGAGTTCAAAAAGTTGAATTTGTCGGCATCGGTGTAAATCATATTTTTTGACGCGGTTTCGTCCACCCTCGTAACCACTTGAATTTTAGAGTTATGCAACTGCTGACGGATATATTTTAGAAAGCCGTCGCGGACTTCGTTTATCGCATCGTTTTGAAGCGAGTTTTGAAGCGTCATCTCCAAAACGTAATTTTCCTTGATTGTCGGGACAGAACTTACGAAAATCGCGTGAAGTCTCGGTTTTTTGTTCTGATAAATCGCGGCAAGTTTCTGCCACAACTGCGCCACTTGTTCCTGCGTAAAATCCTGACATTCATCTGTTTGAGGTGCTGCGTTTTGGGCTGCCTGCTGTTGAGCCGCCTGTTGCTGCTGTGCTGCCTGCTGTTTTTGCCGCTGCATCAAATCTTTTATGCTGACACTTGCAACCGGCTGTGCTGCTGTCTGTTGAACGGCGGGCTGAGGTTTGGGTTGCGGAGTTGTCTGCGGAGTGGGAGAGGGCTGACTGACAGTCTGTTGCTGGACAGGCTGCGGTGTTGTAACAGTCTGCTGCTGAACTGGTTGCGTGGCGGTTGGTTGTGCTGAAACAGGCTGTGTCTGTTGAGCCTGCTGTTGTGTTATGGCGTTGCTGATGTTGCAAAGTTGCATCAGCATCAACTCTACCAAAAGCCGCTTGTTTTTGCTGTCGCGGTAATCAAGGTCGCAACGGTTTGTGATGTTGAGCGCGTTGTACAAAAACGGCAGTGTAACCTGTTGAGCCTGAGTTTTGTAACGTTCTTTTATGTCGGCACCGACTTCCAAAAGTTGCAGCGTTGAAACGTCCCTGCAAACCATTATGTCCCTCAAATGTTGTGAAAGACCCGTTACAAAATGGTGAGCGTCAAAGCCTTTGTTAAGAATCTCGTTAAAAATGAGTAAAGAATTAACGACATCTCCTTTCTTAAAAAAGTCCACCAAGCGGAAATAATATTCATAATCCAAGACGTTAAGATTGTTGATAACGTCCTGATACGTAAACTTTTTGCCCGAAAAACTAACGATTTGGTCGAAGAACGAAAGTGCGTCTCTCATACCGCCGTCGGCTTTTTGTGCGATGACGTTAAGACCGTTCGGGTCGGCGTCGATTCCTTCTTTTTGAGCGAGGTTTTGAAGGTGTCCGACGATGTTTTCGACCTTCATTCGGTTGAAGTCAAAAATCTGACAGCGCGAAAGAATTGTCGGCAGAATTTTGTGCTTTTCGGTGGTCGCGAGGATAAATTTTGCGTGAGCGGGCGGCTCTTCAAGCGTTTTAAGAAAAGCGTTAAACGCCGCCGTCGAAAGCATGTGAACCTCGTCGACGATGTAAATGCTGTATTTTCCGATTTGCGGCGGAATCCTCACTTTATCAATGAGTTGGCGTATGTCATCAACGGAGTTGTTGCTTGCCGCGTCGAGTTCGTGAATGTTGTACGAGCGGTTTTCGTTGAAGGCTTTGCAGGATTCGCATTCGTTGCAAGCCTCCAAATCAGGCGTAAGGTTTAGACAGTTAATTGTTTTTGCGAAAATTCTGGCGCACGTGGTTTTGCCCACGCCCCTTGGTCCGCAAAACAAATAAGCCTGCGCCAACTGATTGTTTTTTATTGCGTTTTTAAGTGTTGCCGTAATGCTGCCCTGTCCTACAACCGTGTCAAAGGTTGAAGGGCGGTATTTCCGTGCCGATACTATAAAGTTTTCCATTTTACTTCCTCGTTACTTGTCGTCGTAATGTCCGTATGCAGAGATTACAAGAACCACAACCTCAGTTTCATAAATTCTGTAAACTAAGCGGTGTTTTCTTGATATTTCCCTGCTCCAACGATTTTCCGGCTGACCTTTCAGCGGTTCAGGATGCCCAATTCCGGTTTTCGGATGTATTTTTAATTCATCAATAAAGCGCAATGCCTTTTGGTATGCTTTGGGTTCGCTTTTAGCCAATTTTGCCAAATCATATTGCGCATCAGGTGAAATGTCAATATTATATGTCATATCCGTTTCTCCTTAATAAGTCCGTAACGGTTTCTCCGTCTTGAAGTCTTGCGCATTTGCCTTGACGATAATCATCTTCTGCTTTTTCTATTTTGGAGAAAAACTCCTCTTTTGACATCAAAGTTTCGTCCTTTTTTTCTGCGAGAAGGCTTTTCGCAAAATCCAAAACCTGTTGCAAAAGTCCCTTTCTTGCTGCTATTTGGCTCATCACTGCAAAAAATTCTGAATTTAATTGTAATGCTGTCATAATTCAAATATTTTATTTCTGCAAATTTAACACAAAAAAAATTATCCTGCAAAAAATCATTGCCGTGCTGAAATTTTCTCTCCCTTACCACTCCGAAACCGAGGCTGGCATTTTTGCCGAGTCCGATTAAATACGGCAGCGAAATGTTCGTCAAAAAACTCAAATCAAACGACATCAGATAAAGATTTTTGTAACGCTCGGTGCGGACTTTTGAAACTTCCGTTATCCGGCACAAAAGTTCGTCTTCAAGAAAAATGTCCATACTTTTGAGAAACGAGAGAATGTTGCCTTTGAGAATGTTTTCCAAAAGGGCGTTTTTTTCTGTTTCTGACTCCAAAGCGTTGTATTTCTTGTAGTTTTCGCTGTTGAGAGGCAGCCAGTTTTCCACTGTGTAATGAAATTCTGAGTTCCAAAGTTGAACGGCGGTTTTGTTTGCCTTTATCGAAAGAATTTCCATTTCAAGAGTGCGCTCTCCGATTTGAAAAGTGAAATTGCCGTTTGAAAACAGTTCGCCGATGGTTTCAACGCCCTGACCGATGCAGACGATTGCGGGATTTTTACCGATTCGCTTGTACTGAATCAGCGGATAAGAATAGCGGTAGTTGTCGCCGTCGTGATTGTGAAAAAGTTGCGAGCCTCCCGAAGCGGCAATCACCGCCCCGCGAAAAAGCGGAATTTCATGCTTTTTCAATTCGGAAGAAAATTTTACGATTAAAGTCTTGATTTGGCGCATTTTGATTTTTGTATTACATTATAAGTCTGATTCTTCCGTCTTCTTTGACGAAAGTTTCCCTGTGGTGCATTATGACGGCGTAAACCTGCTGGATTGTAACCGGCTGACCGTCTTTGCGGATATGCAGTCTCCGGGCGTTAATCATTTCGGTGATTTGGTCAACGCGCAGTCCGTGTCCGCCCGATGCTATTAAATAAACGATGGCTTCTACAAGTGTCATAATTAATTGTTTTGCGCAAAGTTACAAAAAGTTTTGCGGATTTGCAAAGGATATTTTTAGAAAAAATGCAGATTTTTGGAGATTATTTTGGAAAGAAATGCAGATTTTCGGAGGTTATGTTGAAAAGAAATGCAGATTTTCGGAGGTTTATGGCCGGGGAAAAGACGAGCCGCAAGCATTGCGGCTCTACGTGGCAGCGACCAAACGCACACCGAATGTAGAGCCGCAATGCTTGCGGCTCAAACCAATTCTAATCAATTCTAATTATACAGCAGAGGTTTATGTTTTCAATATCGTCATTTGTTCATTATATCAGCAGGGGTTTATGGTTTCAATATCGTCATTTGTTCATTATATCAGCAGGGGTTTATGTTTTCAATATC
>JAFXUC010000035.1 GCA_017535325.1 Bacteroidales bacterium
CAACCTGAAAAAAATCATCGACAGCGACCGTAACGAATACCATTTCAACCACGTTTCCGACCTTTCTACGGCTAATTATCCCGAATTGATAAAGATGATTTTTTCGGAATGTATCAATTGTTTCAAACTTGATGAAAATCAAAACCTTATAGAAAGCACCGGCAACATTACACGCCTCACTTTTCCCGAAGGCATCCGCTCCATTGGAGACGGCGTTTATCAAGATTGCCACCTTTTGGAAACCATTTCGCTCTCGTCCGAAACCGAAAAAATCGGCAAATCAGCCTTTGAAAACAGCAAATGGCTTCGTACTGTTACCAATTCAAAATCAGTTACTTCCATCGGAGCAATGGCATTTTCGGGCTGTATATCTTTGCAATCCATCGACCTCTCCGACAATTTAACCGAATTAGGCAAACGCTGTTTTGAGCATTGTTGCAACCTTCAAGAAATCTACCTCTCAACCCAACTCACCACCATCCCCGAGCGCTCCTTCTTCCGCTGCAAATCGCTGAAAAAGGTTGTTATTCCAAAATCCGTGCGAGTAATTGAGTCAGAGGCATTTGCATTCTGCGAAGCATTGGAAGAAGTAGTTTTGAGTAAGGATACAGAAGTGGCTGATGGGGCGTTTAGGTATTGCGAGGAGGTGAGGATGGTGAAGGAAAAATAACTTGTTAACAAAAACCACAATGAGATACCGCAAACTTGGAAATACAGGCTTGATTGCCTCGGAACTTGGCTTTGGAACTATTCCGATTTTGAGCGGGTCGGTGCCCGTGTTGCCGGCGTATTTCAGCCCCGACAACAAGACGGCAATCGCCATTATGCGCAGGGCTTTCGACCACGGGTGCAACTTTTTCGACACCGCAATTCCCGAAGAGTACGGCGACGCGGAGCATAAACTCGGACTCTTTGCCAAGACCATCGACCGCAAGAAAATCATCATTTCCGACAAAGCACGTTTTTACAGCGGCGGCGACATTTATCGCGAGGTAATCCGTTCTATCGAAAACCTCGGCACTAATCCCGACATTTATTTTGTGCATCAGGTTGACGAAAGCAATGCCGATGAGGTGTTTGGCAAAGGCGGTGCTCTTGATGCACTCTACGACCTCAAACGCGAAGGCAAAATCGGTTTTACAGGCATTGCGTCGCATTATTATAATGTGTTGCACCGTGGCGCATTGGATTCGCGGGTGGACGTTTTGCAGGGCAGCGGCAACATCCTTGAACGTGGAATGTTAGACCGTATCAAAGATGAATCGGTATTTCGTGGCAAAGGTTTGATTCTCAATAAAGTATATGCGGCAGGACTTTTGATTGGTCCGTTTACCCCGGCGGAACTCATCGGCGGAATTTTGGAGTATCCATTCTCGTGCGCACTCTTGGGCATTGGCACTTTTGAACAGGAATCCATCGCCTTTGAACACGAACACAAGGTGCTGCATTTTTCGTTTGATGAGGTTTTGCAGCGTTTGCGAAAGACCTTTGAACCAATCGGTTGCACACGTTGTCAACGGTGCGTCTGTCCCCACGGACACGAGATTCACACCTCTTTTCGACAGTTTAATTACTACAACCTCGGCAAAGAATTTTGGGCAATCAACAAACTCAATATGGATCTCCGTGAAACCTATCATCACTGCCTCACCTGCACCCATCACGACTGTATGAAAAACTGCCCGCAACGTATCTATATTCCCGAAGAGATTGAGCGGATTTATAAATTGGTTAAAGCGTTTGGAAGGGGGTGAATTTTTATCCATTCCTCAGCCTCCTTCCGCGTCTTGAAAACTATCACCCTTTTTCCCGGATATTTCTTAAACAGCGATAACAATACCGGCTTATTTTCGGTTTCATATTTATATACAAGTTTTACCAAATCGGGATCCAATTCATAATCAATCCATGGCATATCGGGGCGAGGTTTGCCAAGGCGTTGAGTAAGTCCTTCCATACAGATATTGATGTCGAAATCAAGGAAAAACACAGTGTCGCAGGCGGCAATGCGCGGTTCGTATGTGCGACTGTAGTCACCATCTATAATCCAACTATCGCGGCTGAGTAAATCATTGAGTTTCAGGTCAAACTCAGGACGAGAAATATGCGTTTTGTCGGCGTTCCACCAAATATTATCCAAATGGTACAGCGGCAGCCCCGTGGCATTATGAAGCATTACGGAAAAAGTGCTTTTGCCGCTACCTGAGGGACCAAGGATGATTGCTTTTTTCATAATTAATCATTTTTTCTCACAAACAACCCTTCCACCGCCGCCAAACTCTGTACCATCTGCAAAAATCGAACATTAGGATTGTAAACTGTCATATACAAATCGCCGCCGTTCAGGGTGATGAGCGTGTCATCGTCGGGGAAAAGAAAATTTATATATCCTTTTGACAAACAATTATTTATGCTGTCAAAAATTTCTTTTGGCGATGGATTGCCGAAAATGTCGAAATAACAACTCAATTTGGTTACCAAATATGCAAATCGTTGATACAATTGATTGATATATTGACCTTTGCTGCAAAAATCTTCCACCGCAAAATATTGTTTGGCACGCTCTGCCGACACCCTTTCGGGCAAAAAGTCAACCACCCAAAACGGCTTTTTTAATAAGCGTTCTATCTGATTTTCTGAGTTTTGATTCACTGTCATCTTCACCAAATTCATAATTGTGTTTTCATAATCATCATCAATTATTGTAACAACCTCACTGCAAGCCGAAAATTTATTGATGACTTCATTGTTGTCTTTTTTCAAAGAATCAATTGTGCAGTCTCTGTCGTCCAAACGCGATTCTATGTCAGAGGCGTGTGCAATGATTTTGTCATAATTGGCATCAATATACATTTCACTAAATGCGAGACAAACAAACTGTATTTCATTGAGATACAATTCATTAAAATCATTTCGCCAATTCACAGGAACATAACAGCCTTCAACAATTAAGTTCTGTTTATTTTCGATGGCGGTCTTGATAATTTCGCGCACTATTGGCCACAGAAAATCCGTGAGCACATCGTCGTCTTCCGCCGTCAAATCAGTCTGTCCGCTGCGAATAAGTCCCATTTTCAAATGGTCTATCGAAAGGTACGGAACAGAGCAACGCTCCATAATTTTTTGTGCAAGAAACGTCTTGCCTGTATGTGATGCACCGGTGATAATGGTTATCATTGTTATATGGTTTTACATTCATAATCACCATTTTTAATAACGAGGATATAAAAAAAGCCCCGTAAAAGGACGAGGCAACCTAATGTTTTCACAACGGAATAATCCTTATTGTGATTTGCTTTCATTTTATGCGACAAATTTATACAAAAAAACTTTGATTACAAAAAAATATTTCATATTTTTGGAAAAATTTTTCAGCAAATGAAGAAAATCTTAGGACTGGACTTAGGAACCAACTCGATAGGATGGGCGGTGGTGAATGAAGCAGAAACCACCAACGAACAATCATCGATTATAAGGCTCGGTGTCAGGGTAAACCCTTTGACAACCGACGAAATCAATAATTTTGAAAAGGGTAAATCAATAACCACAAATGCGGACAGAACCCTTAAACGCAGTATGCGCCGCAATTTGCAACGCTACAAACTCCGCCGCAATAATCTTATAGAGTTGTTGAAAAAACACAGTTTTATAACTGACGAAACCATCTTGTCGGAAAATGGCAACCGTACAACATTTGAAACCTACCGTCTGGATTACATGCCGCGTATCATAAAAATCAAACCGTTTTCAAACACCAACGGCTGATTGTGCGCAAAAAATACTATTCCGTCGGCGGGAGATTTTACTTCGCTGAGACACTGTCCGTTGTATGGGTCGATAATCTGCGCAAGCACATCTCCGGACTCTATGCTGCTGCCGGGAGATTTCAGACGATAAAAAATTCCCGCATGAGAAGCCTTTACGTGCAGAAGTTCCGACTCGTCAACAACCGCCGGTTCGTATGCGGGGCTCAAAGTTACTGTTTTTGTGAGAATTTTTGCAGCCTGCATCATCCGCATTATGGCGTCAACAGTTTCGCTTGCGGCGGTGCTGTCGATTCTTGAAGTGCAGCCCGCATAAACAGAAAACGCCTTTGTATTCCAAATCTGCCAGTTGTAGTTCAGTAATGCCGTATCAAAAGGTCTCGGCTTGCAAAGGCTTACGAATTTCATTCCGAAAAGTTTTGCCGTGTCAAGTGTTTCATAACCAGTTGTAATCATTCTGACGTGCGGCACAAAATCGCCCGGCACATAATAACTCGCCAATTGAATCCCGTATTCAAAGCCTTCCAACGCTGAAAAAATCGCGGCGGCTATCCTTTGCGTGGTTTCGCCCTGAGAATATCCCGGAAACATGCGGTTGATGTCTGTGTTGTCCATTGCCCAGAAACGCCGGCTTACGTTCATCGAAAACGGGTTGCACGAGGGAATTACAAGTATGCTTTTGCCTTCTGAAATTCTGCCGTGCTGCTCTGCCATGGTAAGCCGTCTTACAATCTGCGAACAGATATACTGCTGCTGAATCTCGTCGCCGCGCATAGGCCCTGCGATTGCCAGAGTTTTTTCTCCGTTGCCAAAACGGAAGCCTTTTATGCGGAAACTGTCTCTGTAAGGAGAAGTCATTTCAAAAATTGTCTCTACTCTCATTTTTTTTAAGAATTGAATATCCGTGCCATAAGCGAGCCTTCATAAACTATCGGATAGGCGCGTATTGTAAACATATAACCGCTTACCGGAGAGGTTACGCGGCTGAGCATTTTTCCCTGCAAAGGGTCTACTATCATCCCTATGGTTTCTGTTTCGCTGACCCTTGTGCCGCATTTCAAGTCCGTCAGAAACACGCCTGAGGTTTCGGCGTTGAGAAAAGTTACGCTGCCGCCCTGACAAATTACCGGCTTTGTCTCAGGGCTTGCAACTTTGCCCGTCCACATACCCAAATGTTTCATAAGGTTGAAAATTCCGTTTACAAGACGGCGGCACATCGAATTGTTGATTCTCTGTCCCACACCCATTTCAACGACAAGGCAGGGCGTTTCCGCAACGTTAAGCGACCATGCGAGTGTCGCCTCCAAAACCGTAGCGGCATCATGAACCCAGATAAAATCCATACCGAGATGTTCTGCAAACGGGACAAGTTTTTCTGCGGTTTTTTCGTTGATTCTTACCTGCGGAGTCTCTCTCAGATAAAGATTGCTCGAATGAATGTCAATCACCATGTCCGCGCCCTTGATGTCTTCGATTAACGCATAGGCTGTCTGCTCCGCCATTGTGCCGAGAGGGTCGCCGGGGAAAATGCGGTTCATGTCAAGGTCAAAATTCGGAATTCCGCGCTGAATGGTGTCAATTCCGAGGGGATTGAACGCGGGATAAACTTCAAGGGTTCCTTCCAGAAATTTCAAATTTTCACTGACGGTTTTTACAAGTTCGTAACACACCATCTGACCTTCGAGTTCGTCGCCGTGAGTGCCGGTAACAACGCACAGCCTCGGACCTTTTTGGGTACCGCTGATTACGTTTTTGCGGATTCTGAACTTTTCGTCTATCGGTAATTCGGTTGATACTATTGTCTTAATCATAATTCTTGCAATGTTACACTTATTTGCGTGGTTTGGACGGCGTTTCCGTAAAATATTCCGCGGTTTACGGGACAGTCGTTTGCGTCGCGTCCGTGGGCAATTTTTACGTATCCTTTCTGAGCCGTGCGGTTGTGAGTCGGGTCGTATCCGAGCCAGCGTCTGCCGTCAAAAACCTCAACCCACGCATGAGTCTGACCCGTGCCTTCCACAAAACCGTTTACATAACGCGCTGAAATTCCCGCCGCACGGCACAGAGCCGTCATCAAATGCGCATAATCCTGACAGACACCGCATCTGAGCGAAAAAACATCTTCCGCCTTGGTTATGACGGTTGTGGTTTCGGGCGCGTATCTCATCATGTTGAAAACTTTTTCGCAAAGGATTTCTGCCGTGTTGCCGCCCGCTGTTTTTGCCGAAAGCGCAAAATCTTTCATTTCAGAATTTATGCCCGTGAGTTGCGACGGCAGACTGTAAACCGGCAGAAAACCGCAGTCAGAGTCATAAGTGTCCAAGTCTCGTCTTACAATCCCGGTGCTGACATATACAAACGCGCTGTGAGGCCGCATGATTCCGCCGTAAAGTATTCTGTTGGAGAAAGCGTCGTGTCCCGGACAAAACTGATAATTATCAGGCATTGTAACATGCTCCTGCACAACGGTTTGAACGCCGTTTTCAGCAGGCTGGCATCTCAGCATTACGGCATGCTGTCTTACCGGCATACTGAATGTTACAACTGTCTGATAATTATACAGATAACTACTCATCTCTAAAACAGTGTTAATTTGTTGACTCTCGTAAGCAGTTCGTTTTTGTAACTTATGTCATTAAGATTGAACTTGTCTTTTACAATCAGACTGTCTATAATTGCGGCAGTATTGCCGTCAAAAATATTGGTTTCCTGATCGTTGTAACGGGTCAGAGAATCAAAGGCAAGTCTCACGCGTTCAAAACTGTAACCGAAACGGATTTGTATGTCAAGGTTTTCGATGTTTCTGCCTGTCATCATGATATTAAGCGCGGTGTGGTTGCGCAGACGCTGCTCTGCCGAACCCCAGAAAGCCAGAGACCAGTCGATGACGGGTTGCAGACAGGTAACGTTTGCCTCTTGGCTTTCGCGGCAGTGCCTGAGTCTTGAAACGCTCATTTCCAAATAACTCAAAGTCTCTGACATGATAAGGTCGCGGAGCAGAATTGCGTTGTCCATTGCCTTGTTTTGCGCCGAAATCACCGAACTTTCGTTGTCTTCGTCATACAACATTCCAAAAACAAATTCTCCGTTGCCTGAATATTTGCCTTTTGTGTCAAGATTGTTTCTAAAATGACTGTAATCGTCGGGATTGCCGTCAATCATTCTGTCGTAACATTTCCTGAACAAGTGAAGAGTCATGTACACGCGCTCTTCATAACGGCCGAGCCAGTAAAGGCTGTTGGCTTTGGCTGTTGATATTATTGTGCTTTTTACCATTTCCTTTTTTAATATTAATTTTTTTCATTTGAGGGTTTATTCCAGCATTACCCACGTATCCTTGAAACCGCCGCCTTGCGACGAGTTTACGACAAACGAGGCGGGATTTCTCGAAAATCTTGTAAGTCCGCTTTTCCAGACTTTGGTCTCGTTGCCGCTGACGACAAACGCTCTGAGGTCTGCCTTGCGTTCTATAAGTTGTCCGTCTTCCAAGATTTCCAAATCCTTGAAATCTATAACCTCCTGAGCAATCCAGCGTCTCGGCTCGGAAATTATGAGGTTTTTAAGTTCCTTGATTTTATCTTCCGACAAGTCCCGTCCGAAAACGACACCGTAACCGCCCGCCTCGCTTACGTCTTTGATTACCAAGTTGTTGATGTTTGCCAAAATATAATCGTAATCTTCCTTGAAATAGGGCAGATATGTCGGGGCGTTTTGCAGAACAGGCTTTTCGTGAAGGTAATACTCCACCATTTTCGGCACAAAATAATAAATGCCCTTGTCGTCTGCCACGCCGTTGCCGAGTGCGTTGATAAGAGCCACGTTTCCCGCCTTGTAAGCCTGCATTACGTTAGGGATTCCAAGCAGCGAGGAGGCTTCAAAAACCATCGGATCGAGATATTCGTCGCTGACACGGCGGTAAATACAGCCCACGCGGTTGAGTTTGTTTTCGATTCCCGTATAATAAACCACGTTGTTTTCCACAATCAGTTCGCCGGGATATGCGAGCACCGCTCCTGTTTTTTCGGCAAGATACGAATGTTCAAAATACGCGGAATTGTAACGTCCCGGCGTAAGTATTACGGCGATACCGTTGCCGACAGTCATATCGGTCATCATCTGACGCAGAAGATCGGCATAGCCGCGGTTTTCGGCGACGGCGTTGTCGGCAAAAGTCTTCGGCGAAACTTTCCGCGTGATTTCGCGTGCTATCATCGGATAACTTGCGCCGCTCGGTATTCTGAGGTTGTCTTCCAAGACGTACCACTGTCCGTTTTTGCCTTCCACAAGGTCGATGCCTGAAATATGCGCATAAACGCCGCCTTTGGGATCTACGCCTTCACATTCCGGCATATAGCCTTTTGAAGCGTACACAAACTCCTCCGGCACGACAGAATCCCTGATGATGTTTTTGTCGTGATAAATATCCCAAAGAAACTTGTTGAGGGCTGTTACACGCTGACGGAGTCCCTGTTCGAGATATTCCCAGTCGGTTTTTGTGATGATTCTCGGTACGGGGTCAAACGGGAAAAGCTGCTCTTTGAAAACATTGTTTTTATATATTCCAAACCGTACTCCGTACCGTTCCAGCCATTTGTTGACAGTTTCCCTTCTGTCAGTCAGTTCATTCAGTCTCGTGTCCATAACCCATAATGTATTTCGTTTGTTAAACCTGTTGATTACGGTACAAAAATATGCCGAAACTTCCGATAAGAAAAGCCGTTGAAGTGTCTTTCAGAGTTAAACTTATGGCAATTACGAGATTCACGAAAACAAAAAGCAAAATCATTACGGGTATTTGCGTAAAAAACAAAAAAAACAATCATGAAAACATTTGGAAAATATACTTTAATTGCGGGTTTTGCGCTCGCCTCTATGCCTTGATAAAAATAAAGGGCTGTCGTATTTTTTTGACAGCCCTTAAATTTTTTATTCCACTTTTTTTACAACGCCCGTAAACAGCGGCACGTCATAGCGGCTCAAAACGTAAACGAAATTTTTATCAACAATAAAATCTTCATAAACGTCTTTTAATTCTTTAATGTCCGGTCCGGCGGATTCCATCATCATCACAGCCGTAACTGCCGCACCTTCAATGCCTTCTTTTTTAACTTCAAGTTTTGTAACGTGTTGGATTTGTCCGCAGAAGACATCCTGATCTGTCAAATTGGAAAAATTACAGCCTCCGAAAAGTTTTTTAATTCCAAGACTTTTTATTATTTCTTTTATGTCGCTGTCATAACTTGCAGAAAATTCGGGGAAAATACAGCGTGTGTGATAACGGTTTTCAGAATCCGAATACACGTAAGAAGTTTTATCGTCAAGGACATCTGTATTATAAATGTCGTCAACGCTGTAACCATCGTTAGGAACGTAAAATGTCAAAGCCAAACCGCTGTTGGTTGAAGTATAAAATTTGCGGTATTTTTCTGTTACAAGTGCCTTGCCGCTGTTATAATCACCTCTCAGAAGTTTGGTAGAGGTTTTTGTTTTGTCGTAATTTTGAAAATCGTATTTTTTGTCAGTCAAGCCGAGATTTTCGCCGTACTCGTTCCAAACCTCTTTCAAATAAACCACATTCATAAGCATAATGAGCGTTGAGGGGGTAAGTTCTAAATTCGGAGCAAGAAATCCGCGGGTTTCGTTTTTGATGTACGAAGTAACAAGTTCGTTAACATTGCTGTTCAAGAAATCCATCTTGAAAACATCACTGTAATACTTGGTAGTGAGGCTTTCGATTCCGCTCTCTTTTACGTTTGCGCCGTCTTTTAACCAAAGCGAATTAACACATTTAATCATGTTTTTTGCCGTGGTTTCGTCTTCCTCGTCATAATAGCCGAGAATACGGTTGCACTCACGGCAGAGTTGCTGAATGTTGGTGCTGAGTTCCTCGTAACTGATTCC
>JAFXUC010000036.1 GCA_017535325.1 Bacteroidales bacterium
GGACGGGTGTTGTCTTCTTCGAGAATCGCCTTTTTGAGCATACGTGCGGTGTAAATGCAGCGGATGTCCTTGCGCTCGATAATCTCGTTGCCGATGCTCCACGCCACAATGCAGGGGTGGTTGCGGTCGCGAAGTACCATACGCTTTACATCGTCGGTGGCGAGCGAATCAAAAAGGATTGAGTAGTCAAACGGATTTTTCTCAGTGCGCCATCCGTCGAAAGCCTCGTCGATAACCATCATACCGAGTTGGTCGCAGGCGTTGAGAAATCCCTCCGACGGCAGGTTGTGGCTTGTGCGGATAAGATTGAAGCCCGCATCTTTCATCAGTTTCACCTTGCGATATTCGGCGGCGTCGTATGAAGATGCGCCCAAAAGTCCGTTGTCGTGGTGAACGCACGCGCCGTTTATCAACACATTTTTGCCGTTGAGGGCGAATCCTTGTTCGGCGTTGTAGGCGATGGTGCGGAATCCGAAGGTCTGTTTCAAGTTGAGTGTTTGGTCAACGGAAATCTCTGCCTCATAGAGGTTGGGCGAATCGTTGCTCCAAAGTTTCGGGTTGTTGATTTTGAGTTCCAACGCAGCCTTGGCGTTAGCCTTGGCGTTGATTTCAACGGATTTGGATGTCTCCACGCCACCTGCCGCAACTTTCACGTTTACAGTGCGTTTTTGGTTGCTGTTGTTTTCTACAATGGCGTTGATTGTTACCTTGCCATTTTCCAAGGCGATAATTTGCACGTCGGTGGGTTTTACGCTAACAGCCGGAAGTTTACGCAAATTAACGTTGCGATAGATGCCGCTGCCCGAATACCAACGAGAGTTTTTCTGATTTGCATTGTTAACGCGGACGGTAACAACATTGTCGCCTGTGGTGTTGAGGTATGGCGTAACGTCCACACTGAAAGGCGTATAGCCATATCCGTGCCAAGCGGCGCGTTTGCCATTGACAAAAACTGTGGCGTGGTGGTAAACGCCGTCGAACTCCATTATAAGTCGCTCGCCTTCATTGAGTTTCGGCACTTTGAGGTTTTGCTTGTACCAAGCAACGCCGGTTTCAAAATAGCCGTTTTCGTTGCCCGAAGGTGCGCTTTGAAACGGAGGTTTCAGGATGCTCCAATCGTGCGGGAGGTCAACATTTTGCCACGAAGTAGGCACGTTGGCGGTGTCGTTGTTGAGCGCAAACTGCCAACCGAGGTTGATGTTGTTTGCCAACTGAGCATTTGCCGCGACTGCCATAAGCAACATCGCAGCGGAAATAATCTTTTTTTTCATTATTATATATAAAGGTAATTTGATTTTTATTTCTTAAAAATATTAACTTCGTAACCGCTCTTTTTTATTTTACAGATGTTTTTGAAGTCTTCATTGTTGAACTCAGGAGCGGTCATAAAGTTGGTTTTTATTGTTAACAATTTTCCGCCACTATCTGGCATTTCGACAGTTATTTTGTGGTTTTGAAGGAGTTCAAAACTGTGGGTCATGTAGCCTAACGCTGAATGTTCCAAAAACATTTTGAAATATTTGTCGCATAATATTGTTTCGCCGCCTTGAAGTTTGTCCGTTAAAACTGTCACGGCTTTTTTGTCAACTTCTACTTTGTCTTTGTAACTAAGATACGAATCCGTGTATTTTTCTTCGATGAACGTATCAACCGCAAAAACTATTATTAAACCGCAGGTTATCAGATACTTATACCTGAAATGAATGTTCAGAAGCGGTACCGCGCAACCCGTCATTATTGCTAAAATACTGACAAAGAGAATGTTAAAACTTTCTTCTGCCTTGAACAACGAACCTGAAACCAATATAAAACCGAAATAAATTCCCGAAGTTTTAAAAACGTCGCCGGCATAAAAATCCGTGTTTTTTGAAAATTTCGTTATCAGTGCCGCCGTCAAAAATACCGCCGACAAAACAAATCTGAATTGCTCTATAAACGTGAAATTCAATATGTTAAGCAGATTTTTAACGTCAAAATCGAATCCCCTTATGCTCAGCGTTCCGCAGATGTTAACGCTCAAAAACTGGTAAGCAAACCATATTACTACGGGCAGGCAAAGCGCAATGTTTGTTGAAAGTTTCCATTCGCGGTTTGATTTTTCCTTGTAATACGCCGTTAAGACAAAAACACTTGTCAAAATGCCTAATATATCCGTCAAAGCCGCTAACGTCAAAAGCACTGAACACCACGCGAATTTTTCTCTGAAATAGCAGTACAACGCGCAGAGAATAAAGAAGTTAAGAGCCATTTGCGGGAGTACGAGACCCGTCTGCGCCAAAAACACGTTCTGAACCGTCATCAGAGCCGCCGAAATTACACCGCCGTAAACCGAGAAAAAAAACTTTCCGAATTTGTAAGCCGTGATTACGCTCAGGGCTGCAAAAACCAAAGAAAACGCATGCAAAAAAGCATTTTCCGTGCTGACAAACCGCGAAAAAAACGCCGTTAAAACCGAAAATAAATCAGGCAGTTGTACGCTGCCGTCAGAGGCAAAAACTGTCGTTAAACCGCTGTTTTTCAGTGCGAAAACCTTGTCGGTGTATAATTGCGCCTCCGAATAGCACATCGGCATAAAAAAGCACGGAATTTTTATCGCTAACGCCATTACAGCCGTGATAATCAGAGGGATATGATATTCAAGTTTATTTTTCATTTTTTTTGAGCAGATTATGTGTGTCTTCGCCTATATTGAAAATTGCGTCTATTATGCTGAGGTTTTCCGTAAAACCGTGTTTAAAGTCAAAAACCTGCGGATAAACCGTTGTGTCATAATAATTTACGCCTTGTGTCTGTGGAGTTTTCGGGTGAATTTTTTGCCTTAAATCCTCATAACCGGGCGTGTTTTCAAAAATATAATCCGAAGTAAACGTTATTTCACGTTTTATGTTAAGTATATTTAGAATTTTGTGAATGATTTGCGTGTTGAAATCCAACAGAAATTCATATTTTTTGGTAAAAAACTCCTCAAAATCGTCTCTGAAATATTCAAAAAACGGTGATGAGTTATACGCGGAAATTATTGCGTGCCAATGTTTTGGCTGCCAGTTTTCGTTTTTGGAGATTTTTATGTCTTTTGTCAGATGTTTTGAGTTGACCTTTTCGAGCGGAATGTTAATGCTCATTTTTCCGTGGTCTGTCATAATGTACGCACGGTTTCTGAAACTCTGTTTCGGAAAGTTCTCAAACTGTTCCAAAAAGATTTCTGTATTGTTATATATTGCCCTAAAATACTGAATGTTAGGGAGATATGCTGTACTTAAAAGCAGTTTTTCCATTGTTGATTGTCTAAAACAATGCTGCAAAAGTACAAATTTTTTTTATACAACCCTGATTTTTTTGAGGATTTGTGTAAAAAGTTTTTAACTTCGCCTCTACTGCCAGCCAAAATCAAAACTTTACAATAACTTAACTTAAATAATTTGTTAAAATCCCTAAAAATAAAGAATTTTGGACATAAAATAACAGCAGAATTAATATGATAATCAACGACTTGGCACGAATATTGCGCATCGCATCGCATCGCATCGCATAAAAAATTTGCCCTTAAACATATTGAAAGGGCGGCGTTTGAGCCGTTGAATAATATACCCCGTTACGGGTGGAATTTATTTTTCCGCCCGTAACGGGGATTTTGTTTTGTAGAGTTTTTAATTTTAAACCATATTAATATGAGTAATTTAAACAACGAAGTCGTAAAAGACGTAACGACAAAAAAGAAATACGTTAAGCCCGATTTTGAGGTAATCAACCTCGAAGACACGCCGAAACTTTTGGCGGCAAGCGGACCGAACACTGGTGCAACCTTAGGTGCTTCAAGGTTTCAATCTTTGTAAAAGGGAGGAAAAAGAAATGAAAAGAACTTTTTTAAGAATTCTGCCCTTGGCAGTGGCAGTTTTGCTTGCAACCTCTTGCAGCAAAGACGAAAACAATGACAATGCAGTTGTCAACAACGGACAAGAAAACGTTCAGACCAAAACC
>JAFXUC010000037.1 GCA_017535325.1 Bacteroidales bacterium
ATCTTGCGGTCTGTATGTCAGATTGCTGATTTCAATTTTCAGACCTTCGGATTCAAACAAAACTTCCAAAAAACGCTTCATAATTATAGGGTCGGAAAATATTTTCTTAAACCCGAAATCCGTCAAAGGACTAATATAAAAGATGTTCCTTTTCATCAATGCAAATAAAAACATTTTTTTTCAAAAAGGCAAATTTTTTTCAAACAAATATAATGAAAAAATCCCTAATCCAAAAAATACCCCCTATTTTTCGGATTATAATCCAAAAAATACCCCCTAATTTTTGGATTAGGGAAAAATTTCATTAAATTTGCACCAAAATTAAAATCTCAAAAATCATGATAAAAAGGCATCTGGAAACCATTATAAACGGAAAACTTTTTAAAGGCAAGGCAATAATTTTAATCGGAGCAAGACAGGTCGGAAAAAGTACTCTGCTTAGTCAAATAGTAGAGAACGCTGCCGGTCACAAAGCCGTTTTCCTTAATTGCGACGAACCCGAAATAAAGGAAATGCTCACAAACGCCAATTTCAACGAGTTGAAAATGATTGTTGCCGACAATGAAATCATGGTTATTGACGAGGCACAGAGAGTGCCGGACATCGGAATGACTTTAAAAAGGATAACCGATAATTTTCATGATTTGCAGTTGCTTGTCAGCGGTTCTTCAAGTTTTGAACTGCAAAACAAATTGGACGAACCGTTGACCGGCAGAAAATTTGAATACAAACTTTTCCCTTTTTCTACCGGCGAACTGCTTGACACAAACGGACTTATATATATAAAACAAACACTTGAAAGCCGTTTGGTTTTCGGCTCGTATCCGGATGTTGTCAACCACAAGGAAGATGCAAAGGAGATTCTGATGAATATTGCTTCGAGTTATCTCTACAAGGACATTTTAACCCTTGACAATATCCGCAAACCCGCCGTTCTTGACAAACTTTTGGTTGCATTGGCATTACAAGTCGGCAGTGAGGTTTCGTTCAACGAAATCGCCCAGACAATAGGAACGGATTCAAAAACTGTCGAAAAATATATCGACCTTTTGGAAAAGTGTTATATTGTTTTCAAACTTCCCGCATTAAGCCGCAATGTCAGAAACGAGATAAAAAAAGGCAAAAAAATATTTTTTTATGACAACGGTATCAGAAACGCCGTATTACAAAATTTTGCCCCGCTAAATTTGCGCAGCGACGCCGGTGCGTTGTGGGAAAACTTTTTTATTTCGGAGAGAATAAAATACAACAACAACAAACTCAATTACGTAAAAAGTTATTTTTGGCGCACAACCGAACAGAATGAAATCGACTATATCGAAGAACAAGACGGTGTTTTTACTGCATTTGAGATGAAATACAATCCCAAAAAACAACTCACAGCAAAAATCCCCGAAACGTTCTCCAAAAATTATAATATAACTTCTTCTGCGATCCTTACTCCAAATAACTATACGGAATACCTTTGAAAATAAACCCTTCTTCTGAGTATTTTTCGAGGGTTTTTTCGAGGGCGTAGCGTTGGTTTTCCATGGCTTTTATGTTGTCGTGAAAGACTATTATCGAACCCTCGCGGACAAACGTTTCAACGTTCAAAAAACAGCGTTCTTTGCTGACCCTTTTGTCATAATCCTTGGTAAGAACGTCCCAAAGGATTATTTTGCGCCCTTTTGACAAAAGCCGCGTCTGAGAGGGTTTCATTCTGCCGTGAGGCGGACGGAAAAGGTTGGAATTAATCACAGTGTCCGCTTTTTTGACGTTTTCAACATAATCTTCCGTCTTGGTTTTAAGTCCGTTGAGGTGGTTGTAAGTGTGGTTGCCGACACTGTGGCCTTCAAGAAGTATCCGGCGGTAAATGTCGCGGTATTTGTCAACGTTTTCGCCGACACAAAAAAACGTCGCCTTGGCGTTGAATTTTGCCAACAAGTCCAGCGTTCCGGGGGTCATTTCCGGAATAGGACCGTCGTCAACGGTAATGTAAAGCACTTTTTTCGCCGTGTCCTCCGGCTGGAGTTTCCACGTGTATTTTTTGAAAAAACTCCGCACAAACTCCGGCGGATGAACTATCGGTGAAAACATTTTTTTACAGTTCCAAATTATCCATCAATCCCAAATATATCGAAATCAATTGCTTGTCAAAATCAGGCAGCGTCTGGTAAAGCCGCATAAAGTCTTGACTTTCAATAGTCAGCATTGTAAGATTCGTCAATACGGGATTGTTTTTCAGTATTGAGAGAAACTCTGTTGCAGCTTGTTTTTTCAACTCCTCGTCCTTGTTGTCGCGGGCTATTCTTACCGTTTCGTGAGCCATTGCCGCCGAACGGTAATAGTCTTCTTCCACGAGCGATGACTGATAGGTGTCAAGGCTTGTGAAATACGTCAACTCGTCTTTTGTCTGCGTTAAAAGCGTGTTCAAAACCTTTTGAGCGTTTTCTTTGTCGCCGGTTTTGTAAAACAAGTCCGCCAACGTCAAGTCGTAAAACGTCGGAGGTATCAGTTCAAGCGGCATAACCTTGTAACAGTGTTCAAGAACTTCTTTCGCTTTGTCAAGTTTTCTTTCCTTTATTAACGCCTCGCCAAGCCTTGCAAAACCGCTTTTTATGTTTGCCAACATGCGCAAATTGTTCTCGTCCAAATAGACTTCCGGATTGTCGATACCGCCCCAGGAAAACTTGTTTATGTACGAATCATACAAAACGTCGGTGTCAACAAAGCCGCGTTCTCCCTCGCGTGAAGGCGTTTTAACGGGTACAATCTTGTAAGTAAGACCGTCAAGGCGGAAAAAGTCAGCAAGGTTTTGGTAAGCCTCGCCGCCGACCGTTATCGCAAAATATACCGGGCGTTCCCAGTTGTTGTTTGCCAAGATGTCCAAAACCATCAACTCGCCTTTGCGGATATATTCGCGCGGGTGTTTCCAGACGATTTTGTCAAGGATTTTTGCGGAGTCTTTTGCCGCTACCAAACCGCTTTCGATGACTTTCTTTTTGTCAACTTTTATTGAAAAATTCAATGTCGGCGTAAAATCCAGTTCGCTGCCGTTTTGAGCCGTGAGTTTGGTGTTTTTGTCGTCTGAGGCAACAAAATCAATCACTGCTTTCAGCGGTGCGGGTTCTGCGCAAACCGATTTGTAAAGATTGTCCGACAAGGCTTTCAACGCATTGATTTCCTCTTTGTTAACCCCGAATTTGTCTGCCTGCTGCGACAGAGAGTTGATAAAGCCGATAATCTGCTGAGGCTGGTTTTTCAACTGCTCTTTGTTGATAACAGCGTCGTAATCTTTGGGCATCAGAGTTGCCAAATTTGACCGCTTTACAATGTCAATCAGTTTGGAATAAATTTCCGAGACGGCGGGAGCGTATTTTTCCCCGTTGTCAGCCAACTTTTCGTTGAAGAAAAGCGACGGCACTTCCTGATAATAAACAACGTCCCTTGAACCTTCCACCAATTTTTCTTTTTCAATCGAAATAGGCAGCGGGTCAGACAAATACGCTTTTCTGCGCATCTGATTGATATACCAGTCGGTGTTGATATACGCTAAGTTTACGACCCTGACGTCCGTTCTGATTCCCTCAACCTCCTGAGCATACCAAAGCGGGAAAGTGTCGTTGTCGCCGTTTGTAAACAGAATCGCGTTAGGAGCGCAGGATTCAAGATAGTTTTTAGCAAAATCCCTTGCCGTGTAACGTCCGCTGCGGTCGTGGTCGTCCCAGTTTTCAGCAGCCAAAATAACGGGTCCCATAAGACATGAGAGGAGAACCGCTCCGCCTGCCGCAACAAGTTTTTTGCCGAGATATTTTTCTATCAGACTGCACAGAAACGCCGCGCCGAAACCGATGTAAAACGCAAACGCATAGAAACTTCCGGCGTAAGCGTAATCCCTTTCGCGGGGCTGATACGGTGTCTGGTTGAGGTAAACCACAATCGCCACACCCGTCAGAATGAAAAACAGCATCACAATCCAGAAATATTCTTTTCCCGTTTTGTTTGCCCTGAACATGAAAATCATGCCCAAAATGCCGAGAATAAGCGGCAAAAAGAAATACTGGTTGTTTCCTCTGTTGTTTTTGAGATAATCCGGTAAAAATGTCTGGTCGCCGAGTCTTGCGTTGTCAATAAAAGACATTCCTGAAATCCAGTTGCCGTTTATGAGGTTTTCGTCGTGTCCCTGAATGTCGTTTTGACGGCCGGCAAAGTTCCACATAAAATATCTCAGATACATGTATCCGACCTGATAGCCGAAAAAGAATTTCAGGTTTTGGGCAAACGACGGTTTTTCTTCCTGCGTAACGCCCGCCCAGTGCTGATAACCTTTGAAATGGCTCGGCTCAGGCGAAAACATTCTTGGGAAAAACGTCGTAGAACCCGGTTCAAAAACACGTTTTACCTTGTAGTCGGCAACCTCGTAGCGTCCGTTTCTCTGAATGTAGACCGGCGAAGTCTCCTCCTGTCCTATGGATTTGGAGTTGTAATATTCGCCGAAAACAAGCGGACGGTCGCCGTATTGCTCTCTGTTAAGGTACGACTGCAAAGCAAAAACATTGTCGGGATTGTTTTCGTCCATCGGCGGGTTTGCCATTGAGCGAATAACAATCATCGCAAAACACGAATAGCCTATTATTATGACAGTTACGCCCAAAAGCGCGGTGTTGAGAACGGCTTTTTTGTTTTTGAACGAGTAATACAGCCCGTAACCCAAGCCGCCGATACCGAGTATAGCGTAAATGATTGTTCCCGTGTTGTAAGGCATACCGAGTCCGTTTGTGAAAACGAGTTCAAAACGCGAGGCGATATACACCACGCCCGGAATGATTCCGTAAAGTACGCCCGCTAAAATCACAACCGACAATATCAGCGCGTAAACAACGCCTTTTCTTGTCGTCTTGTATTTTTTGAAATAATAGACGAGTACTATTGCGGGTATAACAAGCAGGTTCAAAAGGTGTACGCCGATGGAAAGTCCCATCAGATAACAGATTAAAATGAGCCATCTGTTGGAATATTTTTCGTCGGCTACGCTTTCCCATTTCAATATGCACCAAAAAACCAAAGCCGTAAACAGCGAACTCATGGCATAGACTTCGCCTTCGACAGCCGAAAACCAAAACGTGTCGGTATATGCAAAAGCGAGTGCGCCTACAACTCCGCTGCCGATGATTGAAACGGCGTTGAATTCTGTTACGTCATTTTTGCCGCAGATAATTCTTTTGGCGATGTGCGTGATTGACCAGTATAGAAACAGCACCGTAAAACCGCTTGCAAGGGCGGACATTGAGTTTATCATAGCGGCTACTTTTGTAACATCACCGCCTGCAAACAATGAGAAAAACCGTCCGAGAATCATAAAGAAAGGTGCTCCCGGCGGGTGTCCGACTTCCTGACGGAAAGCGGTGCAGATAAATTCGCCGCAATCCCAATAACTTGCCGTAGGTTCGATAGTAAGGAGATAAGAGACGCTTGCAATCAAAAAAACGCTCCAACCTGCTATCAAATCGGCTTTTTTAAAGTTTTGTTCTGACATTTTCTTTTTATAATCTTTGAGCCAGCAAAGGTAAAGTTTTTTTCGGATATACGGAAAAAAAGTTTTAACTTTGCGGCGGTTTAAAAAAAAAATGAAAATCATGAAATATTTTTACACTTTTATATTATGTGTTTTAGCAGCCTTTAATCTTAACGCTCAGACCAAAGTCAGGGGTACTGTTTCTGATTCCGAGACCGGCGAGCCGCTGCCGTTTGTAAATATTGTTTTCAAAGGTACTACTGTCGGAACAATTACCGACGTGGACGGAAATTTTTTCATTCAGGCGCATATCAACACTGATTCTTTGGAATTTTCAATGGTCGGTTATACGCCTCATGTCGAAATCCTAAAACGCAACGCCTATCAGGAGGTCAGCATAAAACTCTCGCCCGACAACCTCGAACTCGACGAAATTGTTGTAACTCCCGGCGAAAATCCCGCGTGGAGAATCATGCGGAACGTTGCCGCAAACCGCAAAAAAAACAATCCCGAAAAATTTGAATGTTACAAATACGAGGTTTACAACAAAATGGAACTCGACATCAACAACATCAAAAACGACTGGTCTGACAAGATGTTTATGAAGAATTTCAATTTTGTTTTCAACTACGCCGACACTTCCGCCGAGACGGGAAAAGTTTACCTGCCGGTTATGATAACTGAAACTATTTCAGACGTTTACCACAAGTCCAACCCGTCAAAAAAGAAAGAAGTGATAAAAGCCACCAAAATTTCGGGTGTCGAAAACAATTCTATTTCGCAGTATACGGGACAGATGTATCTTGATGTCAACATTTACAAAAATTATATTCCGGCTTTCGGACACGATTTTGTCTCTCCGCTTTCTGACTATTGGAAGGCTAATTACAAGTTTTACCTTTTGGACAGCGTTTATCAGGACGGAAGTTATCTTTACCACCTGTCTTTTAAGCCGAAATACAAGCAGACGTATACTTTCAGCGGCGATATGTGGATCAACGACACGACGTGGGCTGTCAAAAAAGTTACCGCAAAAATGGCTAACGACGTCAACCTCAACTACATAAACAACATGATTATCTCTCAGGAATATGAAAAAATAGATTCCGTGTGGTTTTTGAACAAAGAGGAGATGTTTATGGATTTTAACATGACGGATTCTACGATGGGATTTTTCGGCAAAAAGACCATGATGAGGAAAAATATTGAAATCAATCCTGAGTTTGACGAAAAATTTTTCAGCGCAACGGCAAACAGCGAGACGGAAATTCTTGAAGACGCCATGAACAAGGATTCGTCGTATTGGAATGCTTCGCGCCACGAAAAACTCACTCAAAAGGAACTCAACATTTACGAAATGGTGGACTCCATCAAGGAAGTCCCCGTTTTCAAAACCGTTACCAATACCGTTGAAATGTTTATCGGCGGATATTGGGTTCACGGCAACTTTGAATACGGACCTTATTACAAAATTCTTTCTCACAACGAGATAGAAGGTTGGAGACTGCGTCTTGGCGGCAGAACGAGCAATGATTTTTCAAACAAGGTAATGCTTTCCGCATACGGCGCATACGGTTTCAAAGACCGGGAATTCAAATACGGCGCAAGCGTGCTTTACCTTCTCAACAAGCGTCCGCGCCGCACGCTTGAAGGCGGTTACAAATACGATTTGGAGCAACTCGGACAGTCAAGCAACGCTTTTTCCGAAGACAACATTCTTTCGTCAATGCTTTCAAAACACCCTAACAGACATCTTTTGCCGGTAAGGGAAGGTTATTTGGAATACAGCCACGAATATTTCTGGGGCTTGTCAAATGATTTCGGCGTAAAATACCGGCAACTTTATCCCACAAAGTACATTGTCTTTCAAAACAAAGCCAAAGATTTGGTTTTCAGGGATATAAGGAGTGTGGAACTGTATTACAAACTTCATTTCTGTTACAATGAGAAATTTGTTGAGGGAACGTTTTTAAGGTCGAGTATGGGCAGTGAGTTTCCTGCTTTTGACATAACGGCGATGGCTGGTTTTTGGGACAATCAGGGCAAAACCAACAATTATTACCGTTTTGTCGCGACTTTGACTAAGAAGGTGGCAATCAATCCTTTCGGCAAACTGACGTGTATTTTTGAAGCGGGAAAGGTTCTTGGGACTGTGCCGTTTCCGCTGCTCAAACTCCACGAAGGCAACGAAACTTACGCTTTTGACAAATATGCGTTTAATTTGATGAACCTTTACGAGTTTGCCTCCGACACGTATTTCAGCGCGACGTTTGAGCATCATTTCAACGGCTTTTTCTTCAACAAGATTCCGCTTTTAAGAAAACTCAAATGGAGGGAAATCGTTTATGCTAAGGGGCTTATCGGTGATATTAGCGACAAAAATTGCCGAGAAAAGGCGTTGATGGATTTTCCGAGTTCTTTGGGCGATGTCAATAAACCGTATTTTGAGGCGGGTGTCGGAGTGGAAAATATTTTCAAGTTTTTCCGTGTTGACGGGGTTTGGAGGTTTTCGCATCTTGACAATCCCGGTGCTTCAAAATTTGCTTTGTTGTTTAGAGTTCAGGTAATTTTATAATGGAACTATTCCGGGTCAAGTTTATGGCTTTTTAGCGGGGTAATATCCAGAGAAAATCCCCAAAGTTTAATACTTTCTGTAAATTTTAACATTTATTAATGTTTGTTATATTGTGAAAAAAGTTTATATTTGCAGTATGGAAAATTTAGACTTTGCGGATGTCAAATTATTGAAGGAGAGTGTAGAAAGTAAATTTGGCAGGAGGGTTTTGTACGCCAAAGATTGTGGTGAGTTGTCGCAGGTTGTGTTTGAAAAGACGGGCTGTAAGGTTAGCGAAACCACTATTAAGAGGTTGTGGAATCTTGTAAACTCCGCTTTTAATCCTTCAAAATACACATTAAATTCCTTGGCTAATTATCTTAATTTTAAGGATTTTGATGATTTTATTTTTCATAAAGATGATTATAAAAAAAATGCCAAAAACCTTTTGATTTGGACGCAGTTGAAAGTTTCGGCTGACAAGATTTCTCGCAATACGGTTTCGTATCTTAAAAACCGCAGCGGTATCAGTTTTGAAAAAACCGTAAAAAGAGAATTTTTTAAGCCGGTGCTCAAAGAGTTTTTGGCGGCTGAGGAAAACGTATATGCTCTTGTCGCTCCTGACGGAATGGGAAAAACCACGACCGTTTTGCATTATGTTGACGAGTTTTTGGAAACTGACAAAACTTCAAACGATGTTTTGTGGTTTTTCAACTGTTCTTCCGACAGTCCGCTTAACGTGTTGAACGACAATCTGAAAGACGTTCTTTCTGCGTTTCTCGGCTTGGGCGGTAAGATGAGTTACAAGGAATATTTTGAAACAAAACCCGCAGCCTTGAACGGTCGTTTGATTCTTGTTTTGGACGATGTGTCTTCTGTTGAAGTTCTTGATTCAGTGCTTAGTATAACGGCTCTTTACAAAGACGTTAAATATTTCAAAACCGTCATTACAATCACGCCTTCTGTTTGGCTGAAAGTTTGTCAGTCTGTTACGGAAAGCAACCGCTGCTGTTGGTTTAAGGCGGATTGGAATTTGAATACAACGGCTTATGCAAACATACCGCTGCTAACTTATGATGAGGCTATAAGCGTTTTGAAAAATTGTGACGCGCTTACTATTTTGAATTTGGAATATTTGGTAAACTTCTGTATAAAAGGCAGTTTTAGGATTCCTTCGAGTTTGGAACTTTTGATAAAGTCATCTAAAAAGAATCTTACTCAAACCGATGTGTTCGATATTTATACGCAGTCTTATATCAGTGATTATAGGTGCAAACGCTTTGTTGATTTTTTCCTTTTCACCACAAATTACGGTTTTGACACGCCGAAGACCGACAAAGGAAGGTTGACAAAACTTATTGATGAATACGGAAAGGAGTTTCTTATGCTTGTTTCCGCCGGTATTTTGTCGGAAGAGGAGGAAGTAGGAGAGTTCGGACAAAAACGCTCAATCGTAAAATTCACTTACGAGGAGTTTTTTGACTATCATCTTTCCAATTACTGGCGCAGCGAGTTCGGCATTTCCGAAAGTCTGTTTTTGGAGGTTTCGTCTTTTTATGAGGAAAACCCCGCTATGAAAGCCAAACTTTTCTCATGGTTTATCCGTTACGCTTTTGACGAGGGCAGGGTTGACATTTTGCAGAAAATGTTCCGTATAATCGACATGTACGTAAAAGTCCCGGAGGACAAATTCACCCTGAAAAGCCTGTATTGCCGTCTTGTAAAGTCTTATCCTGAAATCAGCGGCAATCTTTTGCTCTCTGAGGCGGAAAGTGCTTTTTATCTGAAAGAATACGTCGATTTGGATTTCCTGAGCGGTTTTGTCTTAAAGTATCTTGACGGATATTTTGACAGGGCACAAAAAGGCGGCGACAAACTTTTAGCGTTGTGTTTCAAGATGTTGGAGGCGTTTTTGAGGTGCGACAAGGCTGAGGTTGCGCTTTTGTATTCCCATATCGAGGATCTTGATTTTGAGGTTGAAGACGGTTTTCAGTATATGCTTTTCATTTCTTGCGAACTGTTGTTCAATTATTCGTGCCACTCCCGTGTTGACAGCAAGTTGATGAAAGATGTTTCGGACTTTGCGGTTGTTTATTATGCTCAAAAGCGCAAGTTTATGCGTGTTGAGTATATTCTGCTTGACTTTTTGATTTTGACGGGCTGCTATTCGGTTGTAAAGGATATGTCCGAAAAAATATCATTTTTGACCCCGATGCACCGCCTTCAATACGCCTACGCGCTGTTGAAACAGAAAAATACAAGCAAAGCCACTGAAATATACACTGAAAACATCAATTCGTTTTTTGACAACATTCCGCAAAATTCGTTCTATTACGTCATGCTGAAATGTTGCAGGATTTCATACTGTTTTACCAAAAACAAGAATTTCAAAAAACTCGGCGAGTTTTTCTCTCAGCAGACCGGAGCGCAGTATTACACTGACGTTTTTGAAAAAATGTAAAACTTACTCTATGTGGTAATTATACAAAAAGTTTTCGTTGCTGCCGGTCAGAACGCTGAATTTGTCTTTGTTGTCAAGTTTTGAAATCGAAAACTCCGTCGTGCCGTTCAGGGGAAAACCTTTGCAGAGTTTTCCTTTGGAGTCGTAGAGATAGATTTTGTTTTCTCCGGCGCACACCACGCCTATTTTTGTGCCTGACGGAAAGTTGAAAATCAGCGGTTTTGACGTGATTTTGGAGTCAAGAATGCAACTGAAAACAGTTTCTCCGGCACTGTTGTAGACTTCCAAAAGTTTGTCGTCGGTAAAGATGTATTCGTTTTTCCTGTCCTGGTCTATGTCCGATGCCACAAAACAGTGGTTTGCAGAATAGTGTTTGGCTTTTATTCCGCTTCTGCAACTGCCGTCCATTCTTATGCGCTTTATCTCTCCCGAAGAGCCTGTCGTAACAAAATACGGATATTCTTCACCGTTTTCCTGCTCGGCATAGAAGAGCGAGTTTTTGGACTTCGGAAAATTGTCCGTAACGTTGATTCTTACTTCGCCCCTGCGGTTTAGAATGTAGGTTTTCAGGTTGTCGGCAAACACTAAATACTCCATCGTGTTGATGTTGAAATATTGTACGGGCGTAATGATGTTGTCGTTGGTCTGAAACGGCGTCCATGCGTCAAGTTTTTTGCCGTCTTTGGTGTAGACGTAGAGTTTACGGTCGCAGCACGGCGCAAAAATGCGGTAGTTTCCGTTGTTTTCATAGTCAAAAACCGATATGTCTGCCGAGAGCGGAGCGGGCAGTTTTACGGGGAAATTTTCTATGTAGTCGCCTTTTTGACTGATTAGGTGCAGAAAGTTTTCCGTCGCAAAAAGGTACTGGACGTTTCCGTTTCCGTAATAGTCGATTGCCGTTACTTCGCCTCTGAGGGGTTCCGCCAACTGTTTTTTGTTCATCTGCGACCTTTTGCCGTCCTTGTCAAAAAGGTATATTTTCAGGGTTTCGTCCTGAATGAAAATCATTTTTTCGCCTGTTTTGTCGTTCTTTAACACCTGAGGTTTTACTCTTACTGCCGAGTCTATTGGCGTAATCCACGATACGGCTCTTTCTGAGTCGAAACGGTCGGTGTATTCCAGCGCAAAGGTTGTCAGCACCCTTGATTTGCTGTCGGTTTTGCCGTATTGAAGCGAGAAGTTTCTGAAAGGGGTCAGCCTTGCTTTCTCGTTTCTGCACTGTGCGGCATTCTGCGGCGACAAATACGACATTATTTTTTCAAAAGAGTATGTGATGTCGGTATAGAACGAGACGTTGCTTTCCGAGACGGTCAGGTCTTTGAAATTTTCGTAATTGACGTTTTTGATGAGGGTTTTGCCGTTTTCTATCGCGTTGATGTATTCTCTTATTGCGGCTGTGTTTTTAGCGAAAACTATTGCGCCGTTAAAAATCACAAAATATTCGTATTCTCCCGAAAACAGACTGCCGAAATACAGCGGAATGAGTTTTTTCATAAACGGACACGGGCATACGTAATATTTTCTGCCTTTTACAGATACAAGTTCAGTTATGCTTTTGGAATAGTCTTTGTTCTGTTTGCGGCAGTATTCTTTCAGCAGTCCGGTAAAAAACTGGGACGCTGCATCGTCGTCGTCCAATTCTGCTATGGCGTAAGTGTCCGTGCCTCTGCCTGCCAAGGCGTAGTTGCAGGTAAATTCTGTTACGCGGTTTGTAAACAGTTTGTATATTTCGTCCCTGAGTTTTATTTTGTATGCTTTTTCAAAAGCGTTTTCAAAGTTGTTTAACTGGGCGTACTGGGTTCTTGCTTTCAAGAAGTTGATGTATTTGTCCTTGAATGTCTGCATGTCAGAAATTCCCGCCGAAGAATAGTTGACGGTTTTTGAAGGCAGGTATTTTAAGAAGTCGTTGTCGGTTTCTGTCTGACCCTCAAAAACGCTGAGATATTCCATGTCGTTTTTGCCGTAGGCTGTATATCCGTTGCACATTATGTGTTTTTGACCGATTTTTATGTCGAGGACCGACCTGTCTGCAAAATTTGCGATTCCGGACGAATAGTTTTGCGGATTGAGTTCGCTTTTGAAAATCTCGTTCAGGCTTTTGTAGTTGACAATCAGACTTGCATACGAGTCTTTGCCGGCGGGAGCGAGAAGAGTTTTAAGCGTTTTGCCGCCGTCGGTTATTTTGCTGCCGTTGTTGATGTGGCGGACTGAGGCCTGCACTTGCGATTTGGAATGGGAAATCACAAAAAATCCTTTCAGGTATGCAAAAGCGGCAATTTCCTTGTCATCCTGAGTGGTTACAACGTATATTGTTATGTTGTCGTATTTCGGGGTAAGTAATTTAAATTTTTTGTTTTTGGCGTTTTTGATTATTGCATTCGCCAAGTCGTTTGCCTCTTTCTTTGAAATTTCAAAGCCTGCGAGTACCGAAACTTTGTCTTTTCCGTGTTTGTGAAAAGATACGGCTATCTCTTTTTTGTGCAAAATGCTGCTTATTACGGGAGTGCGTCTGATAACGGAGTCAACGGTTTTCATAATGCAATCGGCCTCCGTCATGTATTTGAGACGGCGGAACTCCTGCCATATAACGCTGTTTTTGTTGAGGGTCAGCATAAGGCCTTCGATGTCGTATATTTTGACAACCGCGCCGGCGTCGGTCGGTATTGTGCGCAGTACGCCCAACTCTGACTCTTCGTCTTCCAACCAACTGCCGCAACCGCCGCATAATACAACCCCTAAAAAAAACAATATTGCAAAAAGAGATATTCTTGTTCTCTTTAACATTTTATCCTTGTACGTTTCCTGATTTTTTGTTATTTTGTGATTACCTTTTGATAATCTTCCGTTTTTGTAAATTGAAATGTCCTTAGTCTGAACTCTTTTATGATGGAGAACAAATGCTCAAAAAATTCCGACTGAACGATTTCAAAACTTGCCCATTCCGTTATTTTTGTAAAGGCGTATACTTCGAGCGGGATTCCTGTTGCGGTCTGTTGCATCTGCCGCACCATCAGGTGTCCGTTTTCTACGAAAGTGCCGTCTTTTTTAACAAAACGCTGCGGATATACCCAGTCTTTGATTTCGTTGTTGATGTACATGTCCTTGCGTCTGAAATGGAACGGGTAATAAGTTCCTGAGTCTTTTGAATCCTCTTCAAGGAAAACTCTGTCAAGAAGTTCTCTTCTTTTGGTTTCGTCCATTTTGGCATAATTACGGCTGTAATTCAGGTCTGAGTTTTTCTGCACAAATTTTCTGAAATCGTTTATCCTCCATTTTCCTTTTGTTTCAGTCAGGTATTCGTTTGCCGTAAGAGAGCCGTGGATTCTTGTAAATTCGTCTTTGTCAACATAATAAACCTGTCTGATGTTGCCGCGTTCGTCGGTTTCGGTAACGGGTTTGTATTTGACGAACTCCTGAAAATTGGCGCGGATATAAAATTCGATGTACTTTCTGAAAAGTTCGAGGTTTGAGATTTCGCGTTTTTCAAAATCTGTTACCGTATCGTCGTAATTTTCAGAGGCTTTCATGCGGCTGTTGATGTATTCCGTCCAGCGGGGAAGGCATTTGAATTTTTCGTTCAGTTTTTCGAGTAATTCAGGACCTGCCACCTCTACGCTGTCTGCGTCAATCATAATCGTGCGCATCATACGGCGGGCTTTCATTTCCTGCATGTTGGAAAAATTGATAAACGACTCGTTCATCAGAGCCGCCGTCGGAACGGTGGAAACCGAGTTGTCGAAGTTTCTGACTTTTACGGTGTTGAGGGTTATGTCTACCACGTTTCCGTCGATGTTTCGGTTTGTGATTCTAATCCAGTCGTTCATTTTTACCATGTTGAGACTTGACAGTTGCACCGAGGCCACAAAGCCCGAAAGCGAATCCTTGAAAACCAACATCAAAACCGCCGACATCGCACCTAAACCGCCGATTATTTTCAGCAGATCCTGACCTGTCAAAACGGCAATCATCATAAGGCCGCCGATTACGCCGACTATTATTTTAGCGACCTGTTTGTAGCCCTGTGTCGAGAATTTTCTGTGCTGTTCTTCCAAAATCTGGTCTACGATAGACTGTATGCAGTCTATTGCCCTCATAAGAATCAACATTCCCGAAAATACGTTCCATGTAAAGCACCATGTTCTGATTCTGTCCACCCATTCCGGGTCGGAAATGGCAAACTGTATCAGATAATAAATGTAGATTGCCGGAAAAATCTGGCTGAGCGGCTCCACGACTTTGAATCTTACGAGTTCGTCGTCGTATTTGTTGTCGGTTTTCATAACGATTTTGTGAACCGCCTCTACGATTATCCATTTTGCTATCACCCAACTTAATGCGCTGACACAGAGTATCAGAATCATGTTGATGATGTTTTTGAATGTTTCAGCGGTTTCATAACTCAAATTCCAGCCTGTGAAGAGGTTGATGAGGTATTCCGACAAATCGCTGAACAGGTCTATTAAAAAATCCGTCATATTTTTATAAATTTTCAGTTGCTGCAAAAATAAAAATTTGATTTCGGATTTCAAAAAAAAAATCTCATCTTTGCAAAAAATTAAAGAACTTTTATAAAGACAGATGTTTAAAATTGGTAATATAGAAATCGACCGTTATCCGTTGATACTTGCGCCTATGGAAGACGTAACGGACGTGTCTTTCCGTTATATCTGCAAGCAGTTTGGCGCGGATTTGATGTATACCGAATTTATTGCGAGCGAGGCACTTGTCAGAAATATCGACAAAACCGTAAAAAAAATGCACTTGGAGGATTATGAGCGTCCTGTCGGCATTCAGATTTACGGACACGACCCTCTTCACATGGTTCAGGCGGCTTTGCTTGCGAAAGAGGCGAAGCCCGATTTGATAGACATCAACTGCGGCTGTCCTGTCAAGAAAATTGCGACACGCGGCGACGGTGCGGGGCTTTTGCAAAACGTACCTCTGATGCTCGAAATCGTGGAAAAAATCGTGAAAGCCGTTCCTGATATTCCTGTTACAGTCAAGACCCGTCTCGGCTGGGACGACGACAGCAAAATCATCGTTGATTTGGCAGAAAGGCTTCAAGACTGCGGCATTAAGGCTTTGGCGATTCACGGCAGAACGCGTATGCAGTTGTATAAAGGCGAGGCTGACTGGACACTCATCGGCAAAGTAAAAAACAATCCGCGGATGAAAATTCCGATTATCGGCAACGGCGATGTTGACTCTCCTGAAAAAGCCAGGCAAATGATTGACAATTACGGTGTTGACGGCATTATGATAGGCCGCGCGGCTGTCGGCTGTCCGTGGATTTTTAAGACTGTGCGTCAGTATCTTGACACCGGCGTTTTGCCCGGCGAGCCTTCTGTCAGCGAAAGGGTTGCGCTTGCAAAACTTCAACTTACAAAATCAATGGAATGGAAGGGCGAAAAGCGCGGAATTTTGGAAATGCGCCGTCATTATTCGCAGTATTTCAAGGCGTTGCCCGATTTCAAAAATTACAGAATGAGGCTTGTAACTGAAATGAATACTGACGAAATTTTCAGAGTTTTGGACGAAATAAACGAAAAATACGGTTAGATTTTAATATTTTTTAATAAATCATATTTATAAAGCATATACGCGGCAAAAAGTTATAAAAAAATATAATTTTTTGCCGTATTTTTTATGTTTTTTTACTTACTAAATACAAAAAGGTCTTGAAAAATTTGGAGTCTATGTTTTGTTAATTTAACTTTGCGTAAAGAATAAGAAAATGTACTTTTTATAATGTAATGTTTGCTTATTGGATTTTTCAATTGATTATAAATCGATAAAAATTTATAATTAACTGAATTAAGAACATTAAAAAAGCAGACATTATGAAAAAGTTATTATTGAACATTGCCTTTTTGTTTTTAGGCGTTTTAAATTCAAGCAGCGTGAGTGCGCCCGTACCTGTTATAGTGCAGTCTCCGCCTTGAAATTATGAAGCCGAGGAAGAAACAGAAACTTTCTTGGAGGCTGAAAAAAATGCCGCTTTGTATGAAAAGACGATTGCTTTTATCAAAAAGCACGAGGGTTTTGCCGGCGGAAAGCCGTATCATTGTGTTGCCGGATATTTGACAATCGGTTACGGACACGTTATAAAGCCGCATGAGAGGTTTGACGGAAGAATTTCCAGGGCTCAGGCGGATTTGTTGCTCAGAAAAGATTTCAACAAATGTATCGCCTTGGCGGAAAAACATTCTGAAAATCTTTCTTACAACCGTCTTTTGGCTGTTGCGCATTTCATTTATGCAAAAGGTATCGGAAGGTATTTGCGCAGCGGGCTGAAAAAGAAAATCGACAGCAACGAAGACCCTGAAACCGAGTTTCTTAAATGGTGTAAATACCATACTCCCGAAGGAAAAGTCGTTAACAGCAAATACAGTTTGAAAATACGTAAATGGGAAATATCTATGTTTAAGGGTGTGTTAAAATAAAAAGAGATTGCTTTTTTCTTAGCAATCTCTTTTTTTGTGGTGGTACCAACGGGAATCGAACCAGTGACACACGGATTTTCAGTCCGTTGCTCTACCGACTGAGCTATGGTACCATCAAATAAAATGTCTAATTTTAACGGTGCAAAGGTAGCGTTTATTTTTTAGATAAAAAAATTTTTTTGAACTTTTTTTTTAAAATTTCGCTTTTTTATGCGCTAACTCTTTGGCTCTGAACATTTCATCGCGTTCTTTGTTGCGTTGTTTTTGTTCCAAATAGTTTTTTTCGTACAAAAGATAGTCTTTGTAGCGTTTGTCATCGCGGTCTTTCCAGTATGTTTTGCCGTAATGACTGAGACTTGCTATCTTTTCGTAGAGGACTGTACCGATTTCTTTGCGTTTTGTTGTGTTGCGTGTGCGTTCGAGGCGTACCGCTTCGAGTGCTTTTACAACTTTTTTTGTTGCGGAAATCTGTACTTTTATGTTCATTATATCCTGCTCTGTCAAATCGTATTTCAGAAGTCTTTCTTTGAATTTTTTGAAAACAGTCAGCACTTTTTCTCCGATTTCCACTAATTCTTTGGTTTTGATTCCCGTGAGTTTCTGGCTCGGAAAATACTTTTTGGTTTCTTTTTTAGTAGGAACTATTATCGAAAACCTCAGGAAGAAGTTTCTGATCTGAGTTATCAGACGGCCTTCCTGCTCGTTTTTTTCCCTTGTCTGTGCTTTTACTTTCTCCGCAAAAAAACTGTCTTCCGGATAGCGTTTGTATTCGTCAAGACGCTTGTAAAGTATGTCGATGTCTTTTTGCGTAATTCCGTATTTTTGAAAACATTGTAAATCTTCTTCCGCTAATTTGGCAACAATAGTGCCCCTTTCTATAATTTCTGCTGATGAATAATTGTATGTACTTGCTTTTTTCATTTCTGTTTTTTAAAACCGATTTTGACGTTGCAAAATTATAATTTTTTTTATTTTTTTATGTTATTTTGATGTTAACTTATATTTTCAAAACTGCTAAGAACGCTTTTTGCGGCACTTCCACGTCGCCGATTTGCTTCATGCGCTTTTTACCTTTCTTTTGTTTGTCGAGGAGTTTGCGCTTGCGTGAGATGTCGCCGCCGTAACATTTTGCCGTAACGTCCTTTCTGAACGCTTTTATCGTGCTGCGCGAGATGATTTTCGTGCCGATAGCCGCCTGAATCGCAATGTCAAACTGATGGCGCGGTATCAGTTCTTTCAACTTTTCACAGATATTCTTGCCGAAGTCGTATGCGTTGGACTCGTGAATAAGACTTGACATCGCGTCCACGGGCTCGCCGTTTAGCAGAATATCGAGTTTTACGAGTTTCGACTCGCGGTAGTCTATCGGGTGATAGTCAAACGAGGCGTAACCTTTTGAAATCGACTTCAATTTGTCATAAAAGTCAAAAACGATTTCCGCCAAGGGCATTTCAAAGTTCAACTCGATTCTGTCCGAGGTCAGATATTGTTCGCCTGTTTTTATTCCGCGCTTTTCCATGCAGAGTTTGGTTATCGGACCGTAAAATTCTGATTTTGTGATAATGTCAGCCTTTATATACGGCTCTTCGATGTGTCCGATAGCCTTCTGTTCGGGCAGGCCTGCGGGGTTGTGAACTTCTATTTCTTCGCCTTTTGAAGTAAAAACCTTGTAACTTACGTTCGGAACGGTTGTGATAACGTCCATGTCAAACTCCCTTGAAAGCCTTTCCTGAACGATGTCCATGTGCAACATTCCGAGGAAACCGCATCTGAAACCAAAACCAAGCGCAATTGAACTTTCGGGTGCGAAAGTCAGCGAGGCGTCGTTTAGTTGCAGTTTTTCAAGACTTGTCCTTAATTCTTCGTACATGCTGGTTTCTATCGGGTAGACTCCCGCGTAAACCATCGGTTTTACTTCCGCGAAACCTTCAATTGCTTTTTCACACGGGTTTTCCACGTGCGTTATTGTGTCGCCGACTTTTACTTCGACGGCGTTTTTGATTCCTGAAATTATGTATCCTACGTTTCCTGCTGAAATTTCGTTTTTGGGCGAAAGATCCATTTCCAAAACTCCGACTTCATCGGCAACATACTGCTTTTTAGTGTTGACGAATTTTACCTGCTCGCCGGTCTTGATTACGCCGTTATACACTCTGTAATAGGCGATTATACCGCGGAACGGATTGAAAACCGAGTCGAAAATCAGGGCTTGAAGCGGTGCTTGCGGATCGCCTTTGGGAGCAGGGACTTTCTTGACAATAGCCTGCAAAATCTCCTCTACGCCGAGTCCCGTTCTGCCGGAAGCCTCGATGATGTCTTCTCTGTTGCCGCCGATAAGTTCGATGATTTGGTCTTTTACTTCTTCGGGTTTGGCGGCGGGCATATCCATTTTGTTTAAGACGGGTATGATTTCAAGGTCGTTTTCAATAGCCATATAGACGTTTGAAATCGTCTGAGCCTGAATGCCTTGTGTTGCGTCAATAACCAAAAGCGCACCTTCGCACGCCGCAATAGAGCGCGAGACTTCATAACTGAAATCCACGTGTCCGGGAGTGTCAATGAGGTTCAAGGTATACTCCTGATTTTCAAAAGTATACTTCATCTGAATGGCGTGGGATTTTATCGTTATACCGCGTTCCCTCTCCAAATCCATGTCGTCGAGAACCTGATCTTGAAGATCCCTTTCGTCAATGGTTTTCGTAAACTGCAAAAGTCTGTCCGCTAAGGTGCTTTTGCCGTGGTCTATATGCGCTATTATGCAGAAGTTTCTGATGTTGTTCATACCCAAAATAAATTATTCTACTGTTACCGATTTTGCCAGGTTTCTCGGCTGGTCAACGTTACAACCCCTCTTAACGGCGATGTAATAACTCAAAAGTTGCAGCGGAACCACGGTTATCAACGCGCCGATTGCAGTTGTGAAGTTCGGAACTTCGATGATGTAATCCGCCATTTTGGCGATTTCAGTGTCGCCTTCCCTTACAATTGCGATAACAATGCCGTGTCTTGCCTTTACTTCCTGAACGTTGTTGACGATTTTGTCGTAACCGCGTTTGTTTGCGCCGATAACTACAACGGGCATTTTTTCGTCTATCAAGGCGATAGGTCCGTGTTTCATTTCGGCAGCCGGATAACCGATTGCGTGAATGTAACTTATCTCTTTGAGTTTGAGCGCGCCTTCGAGTGCGATAGGGTAGTAGCAGCCTCTGCCCAAATAGATAAAGTTAGGCGAATTTTTATAAATGTCCGCTATTTTTTCAACAACAGAAGTGTCTTTGAGCATTTTTTCTATTTGCTGCGGAACGCTCAAAAGTTCGTTTATAAGTTCGGAATATTTTTCGGGCTTGATGTTGTATTTTGCCTTTCCGACAAAAAGTGCCATCATAGCCAAAACCATAACCTGAGCCGTAAACGCTTTTGTGCTTGCAACGCCGATTTCAGGACCTGCGTGCGTGTAAACGCCTGCGTCTGTTTCGCGGCTGATGCTTGAACCTACTACGTTGCAGATTCCGAGTACGGTTGCGCCTTTTTCCTTTGCGA
Organism: Bacteroidales bacterium; assembly: GCA_017535325.1. Taxonomy (GTDB): domain Bacteria; phylum Bacteroidota; class Bacteroidia; order Bacteroidales; family UBA3824; genus UBA3824. The sequence continues at coordinate 20,496 of JAFXUC010000037.1, forward strand.
GTTTGATTGCCGCAAGCGTGTCCGCCGTCTCGCCCGACTGCGAAATAGCGATTACAACGTCGTCGGAATTGATAACGGGGTCTCTGTAACGGAACTCCGAGGCGTATTCCACCTCAACGGGGATTCTTGAATACTCTTCAAAGAGGTATTCGCCGAAAAGTCCCGCGTGCCATGACGTACCGCAGCCAACGATAATGATTCTGCGGGCGTTCATGATTTTTGTCATCACGGGCATAAGCCCGCCGAGAACGATTGAATTTCTTGAATAATCCACCCTTCCGCGTATCGTGTCGGAAATCGACTTAGGCTGTTCGAAAATTTCTTTCAACATAAAATGGTCGAAACCGCCTTTTTCGATTTCGTCAAAATCGAAGTCCACCGTCTGAATGTTCGGTTCGATAGTATCGTTTTTGATGGTTTTGATGTCAACTTTGCCTTTGGTCAAAACCGCCATGTTGTCGTTGTCGAGGTAAATGACATTGTTGGTGTATTCTATAAAAGGCGTTGCGTCTGAGCCGATGTAAAATTCGTTGTCGCCGACACCGATTACAAGCGGGCTTGACTTTCTTGCCACGATGAGTTTGTCGGTTTCGTCAGTGCAGATAACACCGATTCCGTATGCGCCCTGAACCTTGTTCAAAGCGAATCTTACTGCCTCGGCAGCCGAAGTCTTGCCGAAAAGGTAAATGTATTCAATCAAGTTTGCGAGTACCTCTGTGTCGGTTTCCGACTTGAAAGTGTAACCGCGTTTGATGAGTCTTTGTTTCAAAACGGCGTAGTTTTCGATGATTCCGTTGTGAACGATTATGAATTTGCCGTTCATGGAAGTATGCGGGTGTGCGTTCACGTCGTTAGGCTCGCCGTGTGTCGCCCAACGGGTGTGTCCGATGCCGATTGTACCTGCTTTGGATTGGTTTCCTATGAAATTTTCCAAATCGGAAATTTTGCCTTTTACTTTATAAACCGTTGGTTTTCCGTTGTTTACAATTGCAATTCCCGACGAATCGTATCCTCTGTATTCCAATCTTTTAAGTCCGCTGATGAGAATGGGGTAAACGTCCCTGTCTCCGATATAGCCTACAATTCCGCACATAGTTTTGCTTTGATTTAAGAAAAATTAATAACTGTGATATTTATATTTATTTTTATCTTTCGTATTTAAGATATTCCACTACCAAACGCATCGGGTTTTCTTTGTTGACGGGAGAGTTTATGACACTGCGCGTAAAGTCCGAAACCCTGTTTGAGGGAAACAAATATATTTTGTACGCAGGCTCTTTGCCCGCTGTATATATGTCAAGAAGGTTTTGTATCCTACCTGTCATATTGATGCTGTAACAATGCTCGCTTGTTATTCCGAAACCGTGGTAATTTGTTACGTTGCCGTAATAGTCTCTGTCGTACAACTCGTTGAAATATAAGTCTGTTCCGTCGGAGGTTTTGCCGGTGCAGTATAAATACGGCATTGCCTGAAACTTGTCTTCATAACTTACCGACGTGTCAGAGAGCGGCACTATAAGTTGCGCCCTTATCAGCGAAAAATAACTGCCGTCGTTTGGCAGCAATGCTTTTACATTCGGAAACTTCAATCTTATTTTTGTACCGGTAAGACCTTGAAGATAAACGTATTGCGCCTGATTTACCGTGTCGATGCTCTCCAACTCCGTACCCGTATAGTCGTGTTTTGCGAGGTTGATGTTGATGTCTGTTGCCGAGAGCGAATAGAGAACATCACTCGATGCCGTGTCGCCTTCTGCGTGATAATAGACATTGTAATAAAAGTCCGAGGTGCGGCTGTTGTAATAAAATCTTGTTACGGTATTGGAGTTGTTGTCCTCTGCCGCCTTGAAATAAAGTCCGCAGATGTTTTCGTCGAATGTCGTATCGGCGGCGGCTTTGATGATTTTCTCGCCGTAAGAGTTGTCAAGTTTTATTGTCAGCCTGTTTTTTATCTGCGAGGGCAAAAATTCAACTTCTCCGACGGGTGTTTTGTCGTAATAATCCTCAAAGTCGGTGTTCTGATAAAATCTTTCGGTTTGGTTCATAACTTTTACGACAGGGAAAACCTGCAATTTGAAGTTGGAAAGGCTGTCGCCGTAAAAACGCTGGCTTGTGGTGTCAAGACCGAGACTCAAAACCACTGAATCCACTACCGCACCCTCTTTGTATTGACCGTATGAGGTGTTTGAAAATTTTATCGCAAACGAGGTTTCTGTTTGCCCGAAAACCGGATCTGAAATAATACCCGCCGTCATGTAGTTTTTATAAGCCGCGTATAATGTGTCGTCGTATTCTGTAAAAGCCTCTACTTCAACTGTATCCGTAACGGTTACGGCGGCATAATCGGACTCAGGTATGATACCGTGCCCCATTTTGTCTTGATTTTCGCAAGAAAAAACCGTCAGAAAAATTATCGCGGAGATAATAACGGCAATATAATCAGTTTTCATTATTCTTTTTTAAATGGAAGATTTCTTTTTAGTCTTTTTTTCGGCGGGTTTTGCCGACCCTTCCGAAAACAATATTTTGTCATAAAAATCCGAATAAGCATCAATGTACGTATCCATGTCGTGATACTCCAAAAACGGTTTGCCGCATGTTTTTGCGTATTCGAGAACATCGCCGTCAATGGTGCTGTGTCCCATGCTTACGGCATCCGACATGTTGATTGCAAGTTTTGAGAGGTTTACAAAATCGGGATTCTCTCTTACAACGTCCAAATCTTTTTCCTGAACGCCGTCCACTTTCAGTTTTTTCGCGAAATTTTTCGGAAAACTTCCCGGAAAACCGTCGTTGTATACCGAATACACCACTTTTGACTTAGAAAAAAGCGGGTCTTCCTTGAAAGCGTTTTTCAAATACAGCGGCACAAGCGAGGTAATCCAGCCGTGGCAGTGAACCAAATCCGGCGACCAGCGGAGTTTTTTTACCGTCTCCAAAACGCCGCGGGCAAAGAAGATGGCTCTCTCGTCGTTGTCGTCAAAAAAATTGCCGTTTTCGTCGGTTACAATACCTTTGCGTTGAAAAAAATCTTCGTTGTCGATAAAATACACCTGCATTCTTGCCGACTGTATTGACGCTACTTTTATTACAAGCGAGTGGTCGGTATCGTCGATTATAAGATTCATTCCCGAAAGTCTTATAACCTCGTGGAGCATGTTTCTGCGCTCGTTTATTGAGCCGTAACGAGGCATAAACGCACGTATTTCCTTTTTCTTTTCCTGAATGCCCTGAGGAAGATACCTGCCGATTACCGACATTTCGGTTTCCGGCAAATAAGGGGTTATTTCTTGTGAAACGAATAAGATTTTTTTCTTTTCCATAAGGTTCAAGATTTATCGATAAAAAACATTTTGTAAATCGGGTGCAAAGATAATAGTTTTTTTTCTAATTTTTGCAAAAAAAAACTTTAAATTTTTTTATACATTTTCTTGTTTTTGTAATATGAACTTGAAATCGCTGCCTATTCCGGGCATTGACTCCACCCATATTTTGCCGCCCATGAGTTTTACAAAATGGTATGCGATGCCTAATCCCAAGCCGTTTTTACCCGTTTCGTCGCTTAGAAAATTCTTGTCGTCGAAAATACTTTCGCTCTGTGCCGAGGTAAGTCCCGAACCTGTGTCGTAGACGTTTATTAAAAGAAAATGTTCGGGGTCTTCTTCATAATTTTTTACGTCAACAATGATGTCGCCGCCGTGAGGAGTGTATTTTACGGCGTTTGAGAGCAGGTTGTCGATGACGGTTTCGGTCATCTTTCTGTCCGCAAAAACAAAATGTCTGCCCGGATTTTCATAAATGAGGGTTACGGTTTTTTTCTTGCTTTCTGACATGTACTTGTCTATGCCCGCCTTTATGATGGAATCCGCATCAAAACTCTTCATGTCGGCTTTGATGGTGTTGTTGATGATTTTGGAGCGGATTTCAAGTTTTTCCAACTTGTTTTGAACGAAGGAATTGTTGCCTTTTACTTGTTCCAAATCCGCTTTTATGACGGCGTTCTGTGTCTCGTCTACAAGCCTTTTCAGCAGAACCTCATTTTTTTTGAGTTTGTCGGTCAGTTCAAAAAGCGTTGACGCATAAAGTTTTGTCTGCACTTTCATAAAAGTTTCAGCCTCGGATTTCTTTTCCGTCATGATGTCTTTTTCCGCTTTCATTTGCAGAATGTTGCTCAGTTTGGGCAAAAACTCCTTGAAGTTGACAGGTTTTGTGATATAATCCACGGCTCCCATACTCAGTCCTCTTACAGCCTCATCCGATTCGTCAAGCGCGGTGATAAACATCACCGGTATTTCGCTCGTTTGAGGAATAGACCTTAATTCCCTTAACACGTCAAAGCCGTCCATGTCGGGCATTGCTATGTCGAGAAGAATCAAATCAGGCTGTTTTTCCTGCGCTATTTCTACGCCTTGCGCACCGCTTTTGGCAATCAAAACGATGTAACCTTCCTCAAAAAGGGTTCTGTCCAAAAGTTGGAGATTGACGGGATTGTCGTCAACACATAATATGGAGTAACTGTTAGTATGTCTCATAAAGCCTTGTTAAATAATGTCCGTGCAAAATTAAGAAATTATTACTGAAATTGCAACAAAAATTGACCCATTTTTCTTAAAGCCGCGCCTCTGTGCGAAATTTTATTTTTTTCCTCAGCCGAAATCTCCGCCAGAGTCTTGTCGTAACCCTCCGGCATAAAGACCGGATCGTAACCGAAACCGTTTTTGCCGTGCTTTTCTTTTGTGATAACGCCGTTTACGATGCCTTCAAAACAATGAACCTTGCCGTTCAAAACCAAAGCCACGACGGTATAAAATCTTGCTTTGCGGTTTTCTATGCCTTCGAGGTTTTTCAGGAGTTTGTTCATGTTGTCTTCGGAGTTTTTGCCTTCGCCTGCATAACGCGCCGAATAAACTCCCGGCTCTCCGCCTAAGGCTTCTACTTCCAAGCCCGTATCGTCCGAAAAACAGTTTCTTTTGTATTTGTTCCAGAGATACAAGGCTTTTTCTTTGGCGTTGTCTTTGATTGTGGCGTGGGTTTCGGGAATCTCCTCAAAACAGTTTATATCTTTGAGCGAGAGGATTTTGTGATTTGTTATAATCTCCTGCGCTTCTCTTAACTTGTTTAAATTTCCTGTTGCAAAAACCAACTGTTGCATAATATTTTATATATTTTTTATCTGCAAATTTATGAAAAAAAATATACTTAAACACTGTTTTTTGATTTTTTTTTTTACAGTTCCCTTGCAATATAAAATTTTTAGTTTACCTTTGCCGAAAACATTAAAGGAATTGATTATGAGCAGGGAGTTGTTAATAAATCTGCGCGATTATCTTTTAGGTACATTGTCTGAGGACGATGCCGTGTGGCTTGGCATGTCGCTTTTTCAGGGAAAAAAATCCGGAACTGAGGACGACGGCTTTTCTTTGGACGGTATGCCTTTTACCCAGTACCAGACAAAGCGCGAACTGATAGAAGAAGGAGAGCGGCAGATTGCCTCCGGCAGATGCGGCACAACAGAAGACCTTCTAAAAATGTGTGAAGAACGTTTAATGCCGGTTGCTATATGAAAATAATTTGGTCAGAACAAGCGATGGAGGCTGTCGCTGATACAGCCGGATATATCTTGGACAATTTCGGCAAAAACGCAAGTCAGAAATTTATTAGAAAGATAAAAAAAGCCGCAACTTTGTTGCTCTGTAATCCCCATACCGGGAAAATAGAAAGCGGTTTAGATGACGTTGCGGCAACTTACAGGGGCTTACTTGTAACAAAAATCAACAAACTCATATACCGTCTTGATGAGGACGGAAATATTTATGTGTCTGTTTTTTGGGACTGCCGCCGCGATCCGGAAACTTTGTCGAATTTTATCAGTTAGCATAAATACCATTCTTGTAAATAATTCTGACGTGTGCCGCACGAGGGACATTCTGTTAAAAATGCGTCCATAGAAGTTCCGCAGTTTTTGCAGCGTAACGCCACTCCGCCTAAGTTTTCAAGCGAAAATTCGCGTTTTACACGTTTAAGCCTCAAAGTTTTTTCCGTTTGACGGCTTTTGAATTTTCCGCCGTCTACAAAAACTTCCCGTACCAAAACATCAATTCTGACAATATCACCGTCCTTTTCAATCGTTGTATAATCCACTAAGTCAAAGTCAATTACGTTTTTAAAATTTTCGCTTTCAAAATACAGTTTTTGAAGTTCGTAATTCAAATTGGTGAAAAATATGTTCTTATTTATTATTGAAAAGTTTTCTTCCCAAAATTTTTCTTGTGCCTTGTTGATTTTTTCTTTGTGAAGTTTCAGTGGGAGAAGTATGAAAAACGAATCCAAATAATAAAACACATAATAAAACACCAGACTCAAAAGTGCCGTCCCGAACAAAACTTTCGTCATATCCCAGCCGTTGAAAGTGCGCCCCGTTGTCTTAAAGTAAACAAAACTTAATACGAAAGAGACTATTACGGCAACTAACAACGTAACTTTTTTATAAGAATCGGAGTGCATTACGAGGTCGGTGTGGTATTTTGTACCGAGGTTTTTGGTTTCGTAATCCATGTTGTAAGCCGTTCCGCAATACGGACACTCGCCGCTTTGAATGTCGATGTCCGCGCCGCAGTTCGGGCATTTTTTTGCCGAGGACGCATTTATAAAGGTGTATTTTATACGCGGGTCAAAGTTGAAAAGTTTAAAAACGGATTTTCCGCCCCGAATGTAGTTTTTTTCGAGGCGGATACCGTTTTCGATGTTTTCTTTCAAGGTTTCAAAACTGTTTTTCTCAACCGTTTTGTCCCCTGATTTATAAACTGTTACAAGGCTGAGACCGAAGTCTTTCAGCCTTTTTAAATATTTCTTGTCTGATAACTGCATGATTTTATTCCATTATAATTTTAAGTTTTTTGTTATAACCATTACACGGATTTGAAGACGATTTGCTGCACGGAATGTTTTCAAACCATGACGACACAAAATCATTCTGATAATATGTCAAAATGCTGTCGAAATTATAAATTACTTCGTATTTTGTTTCTCCGTCAGCATCAAGAGTTAAAGTACTGCAAATTCTATTCGGATTTTCTATAATATAAATTTTCCCGTCAACAGCATACAACATTTTGCATAAGTCGTTCATACCTGCTTTTTTGTCAATTATTAACTTTTGCTTTTCAAACTGCGGAATATTATCTTCTATCGGTATTTCGACGATTTTAAATCTGCGGTTTGTGCTACGCAGGATACAATATATACGTAAATTGTCTGGTGCAATTATTGCGCCGTAAATAACCTTGATGTCCTCTCCGAATTTGAAGTATGCTTTTTGCGTAAAGATACCGGTTTTATTGTCAAAATCACCATAGTAAATTTCCTTTGTTCCAGAGTTGTACCGTACATATTGTTTACAGTTTCTTGACAATGAAAGATTGGTGCGGTATGCTGTTTGTTCGTTTTGGTATAATGAAATTTCTCGAATTTTTTTAATACCGTCAAAATTAATAAGGTATTCTCTTGTTACATCATCTTCCTTATTGATAATCCACATTTTGTCACAATCCTTATGTTGAACGACGATATGCCGTGCAAAATCAAAAACAGGATTAGGGCAATTGTTCAAAACAATGTCTCTTACCGTCTTGTTTGGAACATCAATCAGATAAATTTTATCTTTGCCGAAATAGTAAACAAAATTTTCGTTCATCGGCATCGGAACGAAAAAGCCGGACATCCAGTCGTTGTTTCCGGCTATTTTTTGCATATTTTCGTCATATAAGTTTCCTTCTGTTACCGTAAGTGCATGATTTCCGTTTTCGTCTATATACCAAACCGTATTAAAATCTTGATTTTTTATTTTTGATATTTGTGTCTGGTGAGATGTAAAATCAAATTTATATCCATATATATATACCATATTTGCGCATGCTTGCTTTGAGCATATAAATTGGACACAAATATTATAAATACGAGAATATTACATAAAAAATATTTTACATACGGTCGTTTTTTCATGATGGTGATATGTTTTTATATAAAAAAATAATTAGACTATATGTTACAAAAACGCAACATATAGTCTAATTATTAATTATTGTTCTTTCGGCAGCATTATTACGTTGACATGGTCGTATTTTTCGTAAAGTTCTTTGCAGTAGTTTTTGATGTCCTGCAAGGTAACTTCCTTGATTTTTTCTACGAAGTCCGTGTGAGTGTCCGTCGAATAAAGTCCGTAATCCTTTATTGTTTCAAGCCAGTAATGATTGTCTTTGATTTGCTCCTTGTAGTGTTTCTCGAAATATTCTTTTGCCTTTGTCATAAGAACCTCGTCAAAACCGTTTTCAGAAATCTCTTTGACAATCTTGTACATAATGTCCTGCGCTTCCTGAGCGTGTTCGGGTTTTACGGGGCAGTTGAAAATCATTATGTCTTTTGCCATCTTGTCGTCTTCGCCGTGTGCAAACTGACTGTATGCGCCCGCGCTGTAAGCGATTGATTTTTCCTCGCGGATTTCGTTGAAGAATTTCTCGCCCAAAACCTCAGCCGTTATCTGTGCAACAGCGTAGTTTTTGGTGTTGTAGGCTTTGTCGGAATAGAGATAATCGTAAATCATCGACTGCGGAGTTTCCATTTTTTGTGAAAAGACAATGTCTTTTTTGCCGGAATGTAAATTCTCGCGGCCTTTGACAAAATGCGGAGTCTCTTTTATTTCCTTGAAACTGCCTATGTATTTGCAAACCAAAGTTTTAAGGTCTTTTTCGTTGATGTCGCCGACAAAATAGTATGTAAACGATGTCGGATTGTTGAACGCACCTTTGTAAAGGTCGAACATTTTGTTCTGGTCGGCGTTTTTCAAATCGTTCATAGTCATCGACCTTTTGCGTATGTTGTTGTCAAACAGGGCGTTGTTTATTGTGTCCGAGAAAACTGCCTGCGGATTTGCGCTGCGGTTTTTAAGCCCGGTTTCCTGCTGAGTCATAAACGAGAGATAATCGTTCTTGTCTTTGTTGACATCTGTAAAATAGAGATAGAGCATTTGGAACATCGTTTCCAAATCCTTTGACAGTGCGTAACCCGAAAATCCATGTGTTCTGCCTGAAATATAAGGACTTACGTTGCATTTTTTGCCTGCCAAAACTTTTGAAAGTTCGTTTGAAGTAAAGTTTCCGAGACCCTGGCTGTTGACCATCGCGCCGAAAAGTCTTACGTTTGCGAGGTTGTCGTTGTTGACCTCCAAAAGACTTGTGCCGCCTTGGCGTACCGCTTCAAAAAGTATTTCATTGTTTTTGAAATCCGTCTTTTTGAAAACGATTTTTGCGCCGTTGCTCAGAATCCATGTTTTTGTCTTGAAAACGCCGGAAGTTTCGGTTTTTACTTTTCCGCTTTTTATGGTTTTGGTAATCAGCGGCTCGTTTTTAACATTGTCCTCGTAAGGGTTGATGGTTTCGCTTTTTACCTGATTAACAGCCTCTTGCATTTCCTCTTCGGTGATGTATTTCGCACCGTCTTTTTCGTGCTGCATTACAGCGCATACCATGTTTTTGCCGTTGTCTGTGATAAGCGACTGTGCTATTTGGTTGACGGCTTCGAGCGGAATATGCGGAAGTATGTTCGTAACATACTGATATTGTTGCTCAATTGACATCATCGGCTCGTTGTTGAGAAAATTTTCAAGACATGCGCCTATGAAATACGAGTTGTCCTGTTTGTCGCGGTTGTTGTAACGGCTCTCAATTGATGACAGATACTGGGTTTTGGCGCGTTGAAGTTCGCTTTCCAAAAAGCCGTATTTCTTGATTCTGAGAGCCTCGCGCATAAGGCTTTGAAGCGATTCCTTGGTTTTGCCTTCTTTTATAACAGCCTGAAATTCAAATGAGTTTTTGGTTTTTGAAACCAAATATTCGCTGATTCCCGCGCCGGCGCGTGCAAAAGGTGCGTCGGGTTTTTGCATGAGTTCGTCAAAACGCTTGTCAGCCATGTCCGAAATCAAGTCAAAAACGATGTCTTTGGTAAAATATGCGATGTTGTTTTTGGTGCTGTCGGCATCGGCTTCAAACTTGAACATAAGATAACCGATTTCGTAAGTCTGCTCTTTGTCTTTTTCGCTGACAAAAATCGGCTGCTCGTTGTCGGGGACGGGATAAAGTTGTTTTTTCGGAGCGGTTTTTGGGGTCTCAAAAACGCCGAAATATTTTTTGATTTTTTCTTCCATCTCGTTGACGTCAATGTCGCCGACAACGATAATTCCCTGATGATGAGGATAATACCAGGTTTTGTAATAGTTTTTCAAATCGTCGTACGGAAAATTGTCAACGATGTCCATAGTTCCGATGGGCATTCTGTAAGCGTATTTGCTGCCCGGATAGAGTTTCGGCAGGGAGCGTTCCAACATTCTGTAAGTTGCTCCGGTGCGCATTCTCCATTCTGAATGGATAACGCCTCTTTCGTTGTCGATTTCCTTGTTGTCGAGGGTAAGACGGTGGCTCCAATCGCTCAAAATGATAAGGCAGGAGTCCAAAAGCCACGAATTTTTGTTGGTCGGAACTTTGTCGATGTTGTAAACCGTCTCGTCGAAACTCGTGTAAGCGTTGAGTTCGCCGCCGAAATTTACGCCGTTTTCCGCTAACATGTCAATGATTCTTTTGCCCGGAAAATTGTCTGTGCCGTTGAAAGCCATGTGTTCCAAGAAATGTGCGAGACCTCTCTGATTGTCTTCTTCCTGCATACTGCCTACCTGCTGCGCGATGTAAAAGCATGCCTGGTTTTCGGGTTTGGAATTGTGTCTGATGTAATAAGTCAGACCGTTGGAAAGTTTTCCGACTTTGGTGCCGGGGTCTTTCGGCAGGGTTTCCTGAGCAAAAAGCATTGTCGGAAACATCACCGCCAAAATTAGTAAAATGGAAATGTTTTTCATGTTCTTTAAAATGTGTGTTTCGTTTTAAAAATTATCTTACGGTGCAAAATTATATAAAAAATTTGAAATTTTCTACACCGGCAAATAAAAAGGTTTTCCGCTAATTGAGTGTCATATTTTCCTAAGTAGGTCAAAAATGCCATTTGTATTGCATTTTTTATAGGGAAGATACATAATTTTTTTTTTTGTTTAAAAAAAGTATTACTTTTACGACACAAAAATAAATGAGAATATGGCTCACAAATATTTCATAAGTTATAGACGGAAAGCAGGCGGCGACGTTCAGGCACGTGAGGTGTACAACATATTGTGTAAGTATGTTGGCAAGGATAACGTGTTCTTTGATAGGGAGTCAATAGGCGAAGGCAGTTGGCGTAAGTATTTGGAAAAATCATTGCAAAGTACAGGTCATTTTATCCTGATTGTGAATGAAGCATCTGCATCAGACGTTGACAGCGTGTATTACGAAGAAATAAGTTATGCCCTTAAAAATGACAATTTAAAGGCAGATTTGGGGCGTATAACTGTGATCGTTTATGATAATGGCAGTTATAAAAAATTGTTAGCTAATTTTCCTGATTTGGAATCCCGTAATATTCAAAAGGTTACTTATAATGGAGAGTATGGCAGTCATTTTGAAGAGAGACTATGTAAGCATTTTAATTTCAACAAACGTTTCGGCAAGTGGTGGTGGCTTTTGTTGATTGTTGTAATAGGTGGCGGTGCAGCGTTTTTGGTAATTCCTACTAATCCTAACAATGAAGACACAAACGAAGGAACTAACACGACTGATACAACCGAAAATAGTTGGCCTTACGGTCAGTGGACTGGTGGCACCAAAAACGGCAAGCCGCACGGAAGCAATGTTACCGTCATATATAGCGCAGAATGTTTGTACAATTCTACAGACCCTCTGAAACGCAAGACGAAGCCTGGACAGAAAGTTGTTGGAATGTACGAGGAGGGTATGTTGATAATCGGTGACATTTACGATGAAAACAACAATCTCATCGAACAAAATTTTGAACCTAAAATGTAGAAATATGGAAAAAAAAATATTAGTATGTCTGATAAGTCTTTTGGTGTGTTGCTACGTCAATGCACAAAACCAAAAAGTCACTGTTGCATTGAGGTTTATGGACAACAATCCCGATTTGGCGAGGAGCGTAGGAAACACATTGTCGAGTATGTTCTCGGAATTTTATTCAGCGTGGGGGGCTAATACTCAGCCTAATCTGAGCGGCTTGTATATTCGAGAAGACACCAAAAATAAGATTTTAGGATTGTGGAATAGGCACAAGTTCAGGCTTGCGGGCTTGTCGTGTTCATTGGGTGTGGCAAAAGTTTATGGGGAAAATGAATTTGCTGTATTCTCCATACCCATGCAAGTGGAAGGCTGTGCCAATGTTGCGGAATACACCATCCAGTTTAATACCCGTGGTGTGATTACCAATTTTGAGAGGTCGAATTTCCCGATATTAAGTTTCCAGACCGGCAAGCGTGTGGCTGACGAACAGACCAAGGGTACTATCAAGGTGATATTATATCAACTGAGCAAGGCTTATCACGATAAAGATATAAATTACCTTCGTAAGATATATGACCCTGATGGATATTGCATTACAGGCAAGAGAGCCACAACTACGACTTCAAACTACCCAGGACAAGAACTTCGCATACAATTGGAACATACATACTATGACCTTACCATCAAAAAACTTCATCAATATTTGGATGATTTGGAGAAGGTGTTTGCAGCCAATTCCTGGATAAAAACTACATTTGGCACCCCGGAGATTACGGCACATCAAAATCCGAATCCAACCTACGACGGTATTTATTATATTAATTTGTTGCAGAATTACAAGTCGCAGAATTATAGCGACGAAGGCTGGCTGACAATAGTTTTGGATTTGCGCGACAAGTCCAACCCTCAGATTATGGCAAGGATTTGGCTCCCGGACAAGATTACTAACGAACAATTAACAAACCTATTTTAATGATTATGAAATCTTTTTTGTTGGCAGTTTTTGCTGTTATGCTCTGTATGAGTGGTTTTGCCCAGACATTGAGAGTGAATGGCAACCCATTTGGCACGTGTAGCATTTGTATGGAATGTTCATACGATAATAATGGCAAAAAAATTCTCGCATTGTGGTAACGTCCAATTTGTCGATGGAGCAGCTGGATGTCAAGGGATCCATCGTTGTAAGCCAAGAAAATGAGGTTGGCAGAAAAATAATAGAGTTTTTGCCAAATCAAGGCCAAAAAATCACATTTTACGCCGCTCAATGTCAGCCATTTGAAGTTGAGGTCTCTGAATTTGTAACAGGCGGTGTGGAATATCAGATGCATATTGTTCGCGAAACAAATGTTCCTACTGAAACAGTTGTTGAATCCACGTCGTCGAACAACAATGTCATCGTCCCCATAACTATCAATGACATAACCTACGGTAATATGATTTTCGTAAAAGGCGGCACATTCTCTATGGGCAGCAATGATTCCGATGCAAGCGATGACGAAAAGCCAGTTCATTCTATAACCCTCTCCGACTACTACATCGGAGAAACGGAGGTGACACAAGGCTTGTGGAAAGTGGTGATGGGTAATAATCCGAGCTGTTTTAAGAATGGTGACAATTATCCAGTTGATAGTGTTTCTTGGAATGATTGTCAGAATTTTATAAAAAAACTGAATAAACTTACAGGCAAGACATTCCGCCTACCGACCGAAGCGGAGTGGGAGTATGCTGCAAAGGGCGGGGAAAATAGCAAGGGATACCAGTACAGTGGAAGTAATAATCTGAGTGAAGTTGCGTGGTATGGATGTTGGAGCAATGACAAGAATAGGACAATAACAGAGGAGACAACTAAACCAGTCAAAATGAAGAAACCCAATGAACTCGGACTTTACGATATGTCGGGCAACGTTTATGAATGGTGTAGCGATAGGTACAAGTCAGGGTATTATGCCAACAGTCCGTCAAGCAATCCTCATGGTGCCTTGTTGGGTATTTCCTGCGTTCTCCGCGGCGGTGCTTGGTTTTACCCCACAAGGCAGTGCCGTGTGTCTAACCGAGGTTACAACAACCCTTACGAGAGGAGCAATCACTTAGGTCTTCGCCTTGTATTAGTTCCATAGTTAAAAAAATAACGGAAGTGCAGTTTAATTTCTGAATAGTTTTTTTTCTTTTCTGTCACGAAAATTGGATTTTATTTGATTAACAAATTGATATTGTGTTCTTTATAAAAGTTAATTACACAAGCGACGGATAATTTAACGAATAAGAATAATGTGAAACTTTTATTTTTTTCATTAGTCGCTCAACAAGTTTATAGGATAAGATTAATGATTTTGTTAAATTTGTTGATTAATAAAAAAGTTGTGCAGAGATATAAAAAAAGATTATTTTTTTAGTGGCGTTATAAAAAAGTTTTAACTTTGCATTTTGATAATGGTACGTTTGATAGCGATAGATCACGGTGGAACTATATGGTTACGTCATTTTTTTAGAATATTTGATTAAAGAAAAATTGAATTATGAAAGCTTTTTTGTTCGCAATTGTTGCTGTTGTGTTTTGGCTAGATGTTTTTGGTCAGTCATTAAAGGTGGATGGATTACCGTTTGCTTCGTGTAGTATGTGTATGGAATGTCCCTACGACAATAATGGCAGGCAATGTTCTCGTATTATTATTACGTCCAATTTGTTGATGGAACAGTTGGATGTCAAGGGTGCTATCGTTGTACACCAAAAAAATGAAATCGGTAGAAAAATAATAGATTTTTTACCAAACCGAGGTCAAAAAATCACATTTTACACCGCTCAATGTCAGCCACTTGAAATCGTTGTTTCTGAATTTGTAACAGGAGGCGCAGAATATCAGTTGCATATTGTTTATGATAAAAATACCCCATCTATCAATCAATCAAACCTTGTTCCCGAACAACAGACACTATCATCCAATCAAACCTTTACAGTTAATGGCGTAACATTCAAAATGATTTATGTTAAAGGCGGAACATTTAGAATGGGTGCAACTTTCGAGCAAGGCAACAATTTTTTCCCCGATGAAAAACCAGTTCATGAAGTTATGTTGAATGAATTTTATATTGGCGAAACAGAAGTAACACAAGCGCTATGGAAAGTAGTAATGGGTGATAATCCTAGTTACTTTGATAAAGGAGATAACTATCCCGTTGACCAAGTATCATACAGCAAGATAGTTAATGAATTTTTACCTAAATTGAATGAACTAACGGGTAAAAATTTCCGCTTGCCGACAGAAGCAGAATGGGAATATGCTGCACGCGGTGGAGAAAAAAGTAAAGGTTACAAATATAGTGGTAGTAATAATTTAGCAAGTGTAGCATGGTATGGATATGGATACGAATATTGTGTAATAAAAGACAAGAACCGTACTGCCATTGATTTTACTTCAATGCCTATTAAATTAAAGAAACCGAATGAACTAGGAATTTATGATATGTCAGGTAATGTTTGGGAGTGGTGTCAAGATTACTATGCTCAAGATTATTATGCCAAGTCAACAGTCAATAATCCCAATAATACCACACCCAATTATACAAAAAATGATAATATACTAAGCCCATTAGCACCAGGGCCATATAGAGTTCTACGTGGAGGTTCATGGTTTAAACTTGCTAATAGTTGCCGACTATCCCTTCGTGGCTATGAAAACGAGGACGTTAAAGACCAAGACTACGGATTTCGACTTGCTTTGGACTTATAAAAAAATAGTCGATATATACAAACCAATATCCTAAATGAGACCATAAACTAAACTGTGTTTACCACTTCGTAACGAAAGAAAAAGTTATTAATTTTACATTTTATTTTAAAAAAGGATATGACACAAGAATATTGTAACTCTCTATGCCTCAGGACAAAGTACACGAGATATAAGTGAGTTCTTTGGGGAAAATTACGGTACGCTCCTCTCTGCATAGACAATTTGCCGACGAAGTATTGCCGATAATAAAAGTATGGCAGTCAAGAATACTCGAATCAGTATATACACTATAAAAAGACTGATTTTTCAGCTTGCGAAATGACCGATTAACTTTTTAAAATTAAAAAAATTGCGGCAGCCTGCCCTGCACCTATTAAAAAGCCGTAAATTTGGTGGGAAAACTGTGCGTTTTTCTTATCAATGCAGTATACTGCGCATATTGAAAATATCAAAAGCGAGATAACAAAGGGCCAAAAAGTGTCCGTTCCGGCTTTGTAGCCGATTACGGGAATCAGTCCCGAAAGCGAGCCTGTAAAAAGCGGGGCTGCGTAATTTTCTTTTGCGGGAAAAACGTTGAGCCAGAGCGGAAGGATAAAAACAGTGAAAATATTTTCCGCTCCCGCAGTGTTGAAAAATTCTATGCTTTCAAGCATGTACGATGCCGCCAAATATCCGCCGGTCAGAATACAGGCGTATTGAACCCTCGTTTTTATGTCGGTATCCTTATCCCACAAGGCATCGGCTTTCTGCATCGAAAACTGGAATTTCGTAACGAAAGGAAATATTACGAAAACCGTAAAAATAAACAATGTCATATAAACCGAGGCGGTTAAATCCGGCGCATACGTCTGCCTTTCCATCTCGTACATCAGACAAAACGCATAAAACGGAATTATGAGCGGGTGAATCAGCAGTTTCATAGTTTTTTTCTGAGCCTTGCAACGAGAATGTTCATCTGTTCGCGGTATTTTGCAACCGTTCTGCGGGCTATCTGATAACCGCGCTGCTGCAAAATCTGCGCGAGTTTTTCATCGGTCAGAGGTCTTTGTTTCGACTCTTTTTCGATACATTCTTTGAGGATTTTTTTGATTTCCCTTGTTGAGACTTCTTCGCCGGTGTCGGTCTGCATGCCTTCCGAGAAGAAGAATTTCAAGGGGAAAATTCCGAAATGCGTCTGAATGTATTTTGAGTTTGCAACCCTTGAAATCGTCGAAATGTCAAAACCTGTTTTCTCGGCTATGTCTTTGAGAATCATGGGTTTGAGTTTTGTTTCGTCGCCCTCCTGAAAATACTCGTGCTGAAAAGTGATTATCGACTGCATGGTCTCCATCAGAGTGTTTTGCCTCTGGCGTATCGCCTCGATAAACCATTTTGCCGAATCCAGTTTCTGCTTTACAAAAAGCAGGGTTTCTTTTTCTTTGGGGTTTGCCGTCTTTTTCGACATGTTTTCTATCATGTCGGAATACGTTTTGTTGAGACGGAGTTCGGGAACGTTTTTGGAATTTAAATGCAGAATAAGTTCGCCCTCGTTTTCTTCGAGTATAAAATCGGGAATTATATGCTGCGAATTTTTCGCTAAAAGGTTGCCGTAAATGCTGCCGGGTTTGGGGTTGAGGTGTGTTATTTCCTCAATCGCCGATTTAATTGTTTTTTCGCTCGCGTCTATTTTTCCGATGATTTTTTCGTAATGCTTTTTGGTAAATTCGGGGAAATAGTCGTGAAGTATCTTGTAAGCGGTTTTCAGGACGTTTTTGTCGCCCAAGCCGCTTTTGTATTTTCTTACAATCTGAATCATAAGACATTCCTGAATGTCTCTTGCGCCTACGCCTGCGGGGTCAAACTCCTGAATTATCGTAAGAAGTTTTTTGAGTTCTTTTTCGTCGGTTTCGAGGTTTGCCGAAAAAGCGATGTCGTCGGAAATCGACTCCAAATCTCTTCTTAAATATCCGTCGTCGTCGATGTTTCCGATGATGTATTCTGCGAGGAGTTGTTCTCTTTCGTTCATAACGCCGAGACCGAGTTGCGAGAGAAGTGTCTCGTGAAGCGAGGCTGCCTGCGTGTACGGAATTTCGTTTTTGCGGTCGTCGTCATCGGAATAGTTGTTTGCCGAAAGGCGGTAGTTCGGGGTTTCGTCATCGTCGTAGTAATCGTCGGGGGCGTATTCGCCGGAGAGTTTTTCGTCCTGATAACTGTCCTGAATATAGTCTTCGGTGTCTTCTATTTCTTTTGAGTTTTCGTTGTAGTCTTCCTCATAATTGTCTTCGGTGTCTCCGTTTTGGGCGAAATCTTCCTCCTGACGGTCGCGATCTTCATCTTCGCTGCCGCCTTCTTCCAAGACGGGATTCTCTTCGATTTCCCTCTTGATGCGCTGTTCTAATTGAATTGTCGGAATTTCCAACAATTTTATGAGTTGAATCTGCTGAGGCGATAATTTCTGTATCTGCTTCAGACTTTGAGTTAGGTTAAGCATAGTAAAACAAAATTTGTTGCAAAAATAAACTAAAAAAAAGAATTTCGGCATATTTTATGTAAGAAAATTTTAATTTTATTGGACTTTTTTTTATTGTTTTTTACAACAGACTGATTATTAGGTAGTAAGAGGTGTTGTTGTATTTAATTGTGTTTTTTCAAAAAATATTTGCACAATTCATAAAAAAGTATTTCCTTTGCAAAAATGGAGCATGAGATTTTTTATATCAGTCCGCTGACAGACTTCGGTTTCAAAAAGATTTTCGGCGACAAGGTGATTATGAAAAGGTTTTTGGAAGTTCTTTTCAAATCGCAGAAAGTCAAAATGAAAATCCAAGACTTGACGTATATTCCTCAGGAAGCCGACGGAAGTTATAAGGACAGCCGGAGAGTGGTTTACGACGTGCATTGCGTAACAGACAAAGGCGAAGAAATAATAGTGGAAATGCAGAACGAAGACCAGTATTTTTGGGACAAGCGCA
>JAFXUC010000038.1 GCA_017535325.1 Bacteroidales bacterium
ATTTTCGGGAACGTTTTCCGGCGAAAGGTATTCAACAGTTTTTATTTCCATACCCTCAGGCAACGGCAAAAGAGCGTTCAAAAGGCTTAAAACGAGGTTTGGATGCTCGCCGAAGACTTTTTTGAACGTTAAATCCGCTTTTGGGTCAAGATATTTCGACATAGTAATTTGCCTTTTTATAGTCGTTAATGTGTCAATATTTCTAAACCGTTGTCCGTCATAACAAAGGTGTGTTCCCACTGCGCTGAGGGAAGTTCGTCGTCTGAAACCACCGTCCAGCCGTTTTCTTCGTCAATGAAAACCTTATAACCGCCCATGTTAATCATCGGCTCTATAGTGAAAACCATGCCCGGAACAAGCAACATTCCTGTACCTTTGCGTCCGTAATGCACAACTTCCGGCTCTTCGTGGAATTTGAGACCGACACCGTGTCCGCAAAGGTCGCGTACCACCGTGTAACCGTTTTTATGCGCGTGAGTCTGAATGGCGTTGCCTATGTCGCCCACGAAACTGAACGGCACTGCCGCTTTCATGCCTTCTTCAAGACACTCTTTGGCAACCCTTACCAAACGCTCTTTTTCAGGCGTGGTTTTTCCGATGATAAACATACGCGAAGCGTCAGCAAAATAGCCTTTATAAATAGTCGTAACGTCAACGTTGACAATGTCGCCCTCTTCCAAAACCACATCGTCGGAAGGAACGCCGTGACAAACCTCTTCGTTAATCGAAACACAGCAACTTTTCGGAAAACCCTCGTACCCCAAATCAGCAGGCACAGCGTCATGGGCTTTCGTAAAATCATAAACCAACTTGTCAATTTCGTTGGTGGTCATTCCCTCGCGGATTTTTTCCTGAACCATATCCAAAAGCGCAGTATTAATCACGCCGCTCTGTCTTACGCCCTCTATCTGACCGGGGGTCAAAATAAGTCCGCGTCTTGGAACAAGTTTACCCTTGTTCTGCCAATACAAAATTTTCTTGTCAAACTCCGTAGGTTCCTGTCCCTTAGGAACAAACCAGTTTCCCTTCTTCTTGTTAAAAATTCCCATTGTATTATATTTTTACAAAATGCAAAGGTAGAAAAATTTTCCGAAAAACCGTGTATATTTTTTGTTATTTCGGTGCGGAATTAGTGTAAATCCAGTCCAAAGTATATTCTGAATCGGTATTTGTTACCGCTTTTACCATTACGCCAATCATTTCTTCCGCGTTGTTGATGTATTCGCCCGTAGCGTGGTTGAAATAACCGTGACACTCCGCTCCCGACTTCGTTGAACCGTTGTCCCAAAGTATAGGCGCAAGATAATTCTCGTGCATACATTTTACTACATACTCAAAATAATACTTTCTGTATTTTTCAGCATCGCCGCCGTGGTAAATGTTGCCCATTTCGCCGACATAAACGGGCGTACCCTGTGAGGTATAACGGTCATACATCTTTTTCAGGGCTTCCCTGACGTCTTTTTCCTGACCTTCGGGTGAATTGTTTTTGCCTGTATGTCCCCAACTTTTGTACTCGTCGTTAAGGGTGTATTTATAATTCATATAAAAGTGTACCGCAACCATAAGTTTATTTGCGGGATCTTCCGGCAAAACCAATTTTTCGCACAAATCAATGTCGGTGTTGTAAGCGGGAATGCCAAGCCAGCGGGTCTCGTTGTTGCCGCCCGTAGCACGTACCGCATCAACAAAAATTTTAAGCCATTCGTTAAGGGTTTGGTATTGTTTGCCGCCGTCCGTGCGGTTTGCACCCCAGCCCCATGCTCCGTCCTGAATCTCGTTGAAACCTTCAAAAATCAAAAAACTGCCTTTGTCTTTGAATTTTTCTGCAATTTGTGTCCAAAGTGCCTTGATTTTGTTTTTGATTTCGGTGTTTTTTGCGGTGTTGATTGCGGCGTTCTTGATGTCGAGCCAGTGTCCGCTGTCAGCACCGTCGTGATGAATGTTGATTATGGCGTTAAGACCCGCTTTTTCAGCATAACCGACTATTTCAGCGACACGGTCAAGCCACGCGCTTTCTATCTCATAATCAGGTGCTTCGCCGACATGTCCCATCCACGTTACGGGGATTCTTACCGTTTTGATACCCGAAGCGGCGATTTTGTCAAAAGCCTCCTGAGTAGTTTTCTGGTTGCCCCAGCAGGTCTCGTCTGCGACCTCGTTGCTCCAAGCGTCCATCTGATTGCCGAGATTCCAGCCCATGCCCATAGCGGAAACGATGTCGGCAGGCGTTGAAGCATCCGCCAAAGAAGTTACCGTGCTGTGCTGCTTGTTTGTAAGAGTCAGGGTTGACGGCTGGGGAGTCGGCTGAGGCTCAGGCTGAGGATTGTCAACAGGATTCGGTTCGGGGTCGGGGTCTTTTGAATCGGATTGTCCGCAGGAGGAAAAACTCAGAACGGCCGCCGCAAGAAGCGCAACCGCGTAAAAAAATGTTCTTTTCATGCTTTTTTTTGTGTAAATTAGGTTTAATAAAAAATTAACAGCGCAAAAATACAAAAAAAATGATTTTTTTCACTATTTTTATATATAAAAAATCGTAATAGTTAAAATTTAATTATAAATTTGCAGTGTAATTCAAAAAATGAAACAAATGGATGAAAATATATTAAAAGCAATACAAGTCATTAAAAACGCAAAACATCTTATCGCGTTTACGGGTGCAGGAATCAGCGTTGAAAGCGGTATTCCCCCGTTTAGGGGCGAAGGCGGTCTGTGGTCTAAATATGACCCGCATATTCTTGATTTACAGACGTTTTACTCCCGGACAAAAGAATGTTGGACAACTATCAAAGAAATATTTTACGAATACTGGGGAACTTCGTCTCCAAACGCGGCGCACTCAGGACTCGCAAAATTGGAGGAAAAAGGCATTTTGAAGGCTGTCGTAACAATGAACATCGACAACCTCCACCAAAAAGCCGGCAGCAGAAAAGTCATTGAGTTTCACGGCACTTTGGACAAAATGGTCTGCATAAAATGCGGCAAAAAATATCCGTCAAGAAAAGTCAGCCTCGACACTCTGCCACCGAAATGCTCCTGCGGCGGGGTTTTGAAGCCCGATTTCATATTTTTCGGCGAAGGCATTCCCGAACAGGCTTACAAGGAATCCTTTGAACTTGCCGCTAAATCCGATGTCGTTTTGGTTGTAGGGACAACAGGCGAGGTTGCTCCAGCGTCGTATATCCCGAACATCGCCAAACAGCACGGGGCAAAAATCATCGAAATCAACCCCAAAAAATCCGCTTACACTGACAGCATTACGGATATTTTCATTCAGGAAAAGGCTGGCACGGCATTAAACACTATTATAAAAGAAATTGCTTAAAACATGATAAAAAAGACATTAGTAACTCTGATGTTTCTTGTTTTTGTTTTAGGAGAGTCCCCCGCCCAAAACAACGGTGATATTTCCAAACTCGAACAAGTAATCAACATTATATCAAAGAGTTATATGGACACCATCAATACACGCAAATTGGTGGACGAGACCATAAGAATCCTCTTTGAGAGACTTGACCCTCATACAGTCTACCGCTCAAAAGACGAAGCAAAAGACGATTTTCTAAACCGTCCCGCGTTTCATAGAGGTATCGGTATGGATTTCAGAATTTTTGACGACACAATGACCGTAACAGGCGTTATACCGAGAAGCCCCGCCGAAAAAGCGGGCCTCAGACCCGGCACACGCATCGCCTTCGCCAACGGCAAGCACGTTTCGGGCAGCCATCTGAAATATCCTGAGATAACAGATTATCTGTCAAGGGTTTACCACAGCGGCGACAGCATAAGGCTTGGCGTGATAAAAGACAAAAAAGTCAAAACCGTCGCCATTCAGCCCGACCAAATCCAAAACAACAGCATTGAATCTTTCTATGCCGTTAATGACAGTTGCATATATCTGAAAATCAGTTTTTTCAACTTCAACACGGGAAAAGAGTTCACCGAGGCTGTAAAAACGTTTACAAAAAAGCAGTTGAAAAACATAATTCTCGATTTACGGGACAATCCGGGCGGCATTTTAACAGCCTGCAACGAGGTCTGCACGCACTTTTTCAACGATGGAATCCAAATCGCAAACATGCGTTCACAGTCGGCGGAGGCTTGCAAAAGTCTTTTTGCTGAAAGCGGCGGACTGCTGACCAACAGCCGTATCTGCGTGCTTATCAACGAGTTGTCAGCATCGTCAAGCGAAATCATAGCCGGAGCGGTTCAGGATTGGGACCGCGGCATTATCATCGGACGCAGAAGTTTCGGCAAAGGTCTCGTCCAACAACTTTTTACCTTGGAAGACAGTTCGCAAATCAGAATCACGGTATCCAAAATCCACACTCCCTCCGGACGCTGCATTCAAAAAGAATACAAAACCTCAGGTTTCAACAAATACAACGGCGAGATTATCAGCCGCCGTTTAAGGGGAGAAAACACCGACAAAAACAAAATTCCAATTTCAGAGGACGCAACAACTTTTTACACAATAAAACTGCACAGAAAAATTTATCCTGAGTTAGGTATAATTCCTGACGTTTTTGTACCCGAAGACACTGTTTCAGTACCCGCTTTTTGGCAGTCGTGGTACACAAACAGGGCGATTGACAATTTCATATTGAGCGACATAAACAAAAACAGGGAAAGTTACAGCAAAGAGTTTCCGAATTTCAAGAAATTTACGGAACTTTTTACGCCGACGCGCAAACTCGAAAGGGAAATTTTTGAATACTGTCAGAAAGACACTTCCGACTGTCAGAAAATAAGCAGGGAAGAATTTGAGAAATTCATCTCGCCCCTCTACCCTGCCGATGCTGAAAAAGCCGTTTTAAAGCAACTTAAAGCGCGTTACGCATATTTTCTTTTCGGCAGCACCGAGTGGCGGAAATTCTTAAATTTATACGACAAAGATTTCAACGCCGCACTAAAACTGATAAACGATTACGAAGAATACCAAAACGCATTTAAATAAAAAAGACGCGCCGTTTTCTTGGTGCGTCTTTTTGTTTTTAATACCTGTCGTCGTAGTCGTAATAACCGTCGGAATAACTTTCGTTGTTGATGTAATCGTCGATGTCTTCGTCATCGTAGTCGATTGTCGTGTAATTGTCAAAATCCTTAAACTCGTCGTTGTAAAAATCGCTGTCGTCAATTTCATCGTCGTCATCATCAGACTGGCGTTTTTTACGGTTCTTTTTAGAGGAGTTTTCACCGCCGAAAACATCATCCAAATCGTCATCGTTTAATTCTTCGTCAAACTCGTCGAGGTCAAGGTCGTCAAAGTCAACTTCGTCAATTTCGTCGTTGAAATCATCCAGCAACTTGCTGTCAAATTCGTCATCGTCGTCATCTGAGCCTTTACCTGAAAATTTTTCCTCAAATTCGGCATCCTCCTCTTCCAACGATTTTTTCTTTCTGGCCAACTGATAGCCAAGAATCCGGTTTTCATTTTCTGACGCATACGCAGTTGAAGCGTTTACGTCATTGTTTTTTGCAAACTTCATTTTTTCAATTATTTTTTAGAGTATATTTCTGTTTAATTATAGCGCAAAGTTAAGCATACCGCCCATAAAATATGAGGGTAACAAAAGAAAATATTACGTTAAAATTTTCAGCAATGAGCGTTATTTCTGAAAGCCTACAAGTATGCCCAGACAGCCTTCAAGTTTTAGACCTCCGCCGCCCTGAAAAGGTGTAATCTTTACTTTTATTTTAAGATTCATTGTGTGGTCGGGAGTAAATTCATAAAAATTCAGTCCGTAAAGCGGAAAAGTTGTCCCGTCGGAAGTCGTAACCATCTTGTCCTCTGAATCCTTGCCGAAATTCTTGAACAAAACCGTCTTGTCTTCCGTTATGGTTATCTCTTTAAAAAACATCTCCATTCCGCAAACGTCAATTTTATAACTCTGACCGGCAAGAAAAGTACGGGTCAAGGTTACCGTTTCGCCCTCGGTTACAATAGGCGATACAAAATTGCCGTCCAAAATATAAGGCTCCAACTCAGACTCAGCGATAGTTTCGATATATTCATGGCATTGCGCCATGGAAACAGTCTGAATAATAAAAGCCAAAAAGACTGAAATAACTATTTTTTTCATATCTGAAATATTTTTTCCGTTAAGTTAATAAACCTCGTTAAAACAACTGCGTAAAGTCCGCACGGACTTTTGAGACCGCATCACAAAGCCTTACAAACGCATTTTCGTCAGAAGCGGCGTTTTTGACGGCAGTGTAAGCCTCTCTTACCGGCTGCAACTCCTCTTTGAGATAGTCAATATCCTCGGTTGTCTCAAAACAAGAAAGCATCTTGTACAAATCCTCCAAAACCAAGCCCTGTTCCTTAATTGACTTTGTAAGGGCGGGATTGTTGTCGGAATTGCAACGCGAAAGTTGCGAGGCAATATAAAGGCTCTCAATCCACATACCGGCTGCCACCATTACGGCGGTAGACTTGCGGCTGCTTTCTTTCAATAACGCATCAGAATGAAAAAACGTCTGGGAAACAATCTTTTTTAACATTTCTTTATTCTGAATGTTGTCTTCAATTTCCTTAATTCTTTTTTGCGAAACAAGGTCTGCAATGTCCAATTCGGTGGAGAGTGCCCTGATGCAGTCAAGATATTTTACGGCAACCTGCTGCTGGTTGAAATAAATCGAATAACTCAAATCCGCGCCGTAAATACCAAGGTTGACAGCCGCAGCCCGGTTTGTGGAATATCTCACGCCGAGTTCCGTTCTGTGCAAAACATCCAAATTGTATTCAACTCCGGTTGTCTGAATAATATATGCAATCTCCAAAGGCGAAGGCAAAGTGTAATAATCACCGCCCGACATACCTTCGGCGTTCATCGCTTTTGATTTTGCCTCCTGACGCATGTCATTTTTGCTCTTAAAGTCCTGCGTACCCGTAGAACATGCGCTCAAAAACGACAGCAACAAAGCCAATACTATTATATAATTTCCGCATTTTTTCATAAGTAACTCCTTTTATTTATACTAAACCGTTAGAAAACAACCACTTAATGAGTCCTCAGGGCTTAGAAATTTTTTACAAAGATAATACATTAAAAACATAAATCCGCACCTTAGACGGATTTTTTTTAGTTAATTTTTATTTTTTTATCAACTGCGCCATTTAGAATACGGATTCACACAGAGTTGCGCGTTGTAATAACGCGGCTGTCCCGTTACCTCCTGACCCAAAAAGTCGGGCTTTTCAAACTGCTGGCTTTCGTTTGTGAGTTCGATTTCCGCCAAAAGCAGACCTTCGTTTTCGCCGTAAAACTCGTCAACCTCCACCGTAAGATTTTTTACATTGACAATATAACGTGTTTTTTCGATGACATTTTTGCCGCAGAGACGGAGCATTTCGTTCGCCTCGCTCGCGGGGACTTCGTATTCCCATTCGTTGCGGGTAACCTTGGAATCCCCTACCGAACTTTTTACGGTGATAAAACCCTTGTCGCCTCTTATGCGGACTCTTACAGATTTTTCTTTGTCAAAATAAATATAGCCCTGAACAATATACGTACTGCTCAAAGCAAACTGTTTGAACTCTCCTTTTACAAGAAATTTTCTTTCGATTTCGTAAGCCATGTTTTTTCTAAAATCTTATACCCATAACTATAACATCGTCCAACTGAGTGTACTCAGTGCCTTTCCACTTGTCGTGAGTATCGGCAACGATTTGCTTTTGTCTTTCAAGCGGATAGAGGTTGATGTCAAGAAGCATTTTTTCAAAGTTTTTGACCATAAACTTTCTGCCGTATTTTCCGCCGAACTGATCGATATAACCGTCAGAGGTCATATAAATAGAGTCGCCCTTGCGTACTTTGTAAGAGGTCTGAGAGAATCTCTCCTTTTCCCTGATGTAAATACCGATAGGCATCGCGTCTGCGGGCATAACGGTAAGTTTTAAGAAACCGCCGTCAACAGGGCGCAAAAACTCGTCTCTTGCAAGGTCTTTTCTGGCTTCCTCCTCTTCGTCATGAGAGAATTTCTGAACCAAATATCCGTTGTTGTTTGCACCGGCAAAGGTAACAGTCTGAGAACTCATGTCATATCTTATAAGCGAAAGGTCCATACCGTCTTTCTGAGAAGACATAGAGTCCTGATGGAGAGCCTCTTTGACCTCATGGCGCAGTTCTGTAAGAATATCGCCCGGCTCAAAAACGTTTCTCTCGCCTACCACCTTGTTGAAAAGCGAAACACCGAGCATGCTCATGAACGCACCCGGAACGCCGTGTCCCGTACAATCTGCCGCAACGATGAAAATACTGTCGATATTGTCGGTGTAAAACCAGTAATAGTCGCCGCTGACGATGTCTCTCGGTCGGAAAAACAGGAAATGCTCCAACTTGAAAGCGTCAAGGAATGTCGGCGAGGGACACACAGCCGTCTGAATCCTCTGAGCGTAAACGATACTGTCGGTGATGGACTTGTTGGCCTCCTCAACGATTGCCTTTTGCTTGGTCAACTCGTTGTTCATGTTCATAATCTCGTTGTTGGCGGCTTCAAGGTTTTCCTTCTGAATCGTAATCTCCTCGTTTTTCAAGACCAAAGCCTCGTTTTTACTTTCGATTTCCTTCTGCTGCTCTTTCAACTTCTTGTTTTTCTTTCTCATCATAAAGAACACGACGAAGAAAAACAGAATCATCGCAGAACCCATGTAAATCAAAAGTTTCATCTGCTCAGCCTCTTTCTGCTGGTTTTTGATGACAAGGTTCTGATTTTCCTGCTGCTGTTTCAAAAGTTCTATCTGGTTTTGACGCTCGTTTTCCTCCAACTGCTTACGCTTGATTTCCTCCTCGGCAAGTTTCTGCTGCTGTTGGAGTTCGCGGATTTCGTTTTCTTTTCTCAACGCTTCCTGCTCCTGACGCGCCAAGGCAAGAGACTGCTCAATACGCTTTTTCTCCATCTCCTGAATCTCGTTGTTTTTGGTCAGAAGGTCAATCTCTTTCTGACGGTTTTCAGCCAGAAGTTGGAGTTGCTGTTTTGACAAAGCGTCGATTTCCGCCTCGGTCAAATCGTCCTCATATTTTTTCTCCGCATCGGTAAGACGTTTCAAGTCGTCAGCCTTGTCGCGGGCATACATCTCGTCAGCCGTCCTGACAGAATCACGGAGCGAAAGGTACTTCTTGTAATAAAACATAGCGTTTTTGTCGTCGCCTTTCGCGCTGAGAACCTCGTTATAAGTCATATAAGCGGCTTTACGGAGTTCACCGTCGTCGTCGCCGCCGTCAGCACGGTATTTTTCAGCCTCGGCAACAGCCATTGCAGCGCGGTATTCGGCATTATGCAAGTCCTTCTCTTTGAGATAGATAAGTGCCATAATGTTGTCAACCGTAGAGGCCTCGTTGTGCTTGTTGAGTTTGTGCCGTATATCCGAAGCGAGTGAAAGGTTTTCGACCGCCGCGTCAAAATTGTCCATATTCTGATAACACAGACCAAGACTCGTATACGTGCCTGCGTCAATCTCCTGACCGCTTTCAACCGACTTGTCTGCCGCAAGCAACTGCTCGTAAAACTTAACCGCCTTGTCATATTTTTGCATACGGACATAACAATAAGCGATGTTGTTAAGCGCGTTGAGCGACTCTTTTACGTCGTTTTTTTCAAGACAGAGATTGTACAGGTCGTAGTTGTACTTGTAGATTTTGTCGTAATTGTTCTGACTGCGGTAAATTTCGTTAAGACGCTGATAAACCATTTTTGTGTTGTCCCAGTCGTCGGCTTCACGGAATTTTTGGAGCAAAAACTGATAATTCTGAGCCGCCTCTTCAAATTTTTTGGTTTTTGAATTGCAGGCGGCAAGATATTTCGTACTTTCTATGATATTGGGCTCGTCGCCAAGGCTGTTGTAAATATTCAAAGCCTCGGCAAAACTTTCACGCGCACGTGCGTAATGTCCTCTGTTGAAATATACCAGACCGATTTGCGAAATCACCTCGGCATCTTTTCTTACGTCTTTTTGTCTTTCAAGAATTTTTTTTGCCGACAGATAACATTCCAAAGCGTTCAGCGGATTGTCGTCAAGGACGTAGATATGTCCCAAAAGGAGATAATCTTTGAGTTGGATAACACTGTCCCGGTTGATTTTAGCCAAGTCAAGAGACTTGCGGGCATAATCCACCGACTTTTGATACTCATACAAAGCAAGACTCTTATCCGCCACATTATAGTACCTTTCAGCCGCATTCGGACTGTTGGGCTCCTTTGAGGCAAGATTGATAATACTGTCTCTTTCACGGATTAACGCCGCCTCGGATTTCTGCGCAAAAACCGCAGACCCGCTCAGCGAAAAGACCGCAAAAGCCAAAAACATTCTTTTTATATTTTTGTTAAGTATCAACATACTTAAATTTTATTTTTCCTATACGTTTTCCTATTATACAAATTAAGTTCCAAAAATTCTCAAATTCTAAAATTCGTATGCAACCCCGAATGTAATATTTCTCAACTGCTGGGGATTGTAGGGCAAATCCACGTCCATTTCCATAGAATCCATACCGCCGTACTCAACGTTGGTGATGTTCGTAACTTTCATTGACAGAGACAGATTCTTTGAAATAGCAACCGAAAGCATCGCGTCAAGGTTGTAAAAAGACGGTGCCCAAAAATATTTGTTGTCAAGACCGTTATAATATCTGCGCATAAACTCCGAACAATAAAGATTGTCAAGACGGATATGCATTACTTTCAAAAAATTACATTCCGCAGAGAGTTGAGCCTGCACTTTCGGCACGCCGCGGACATTGTTTATCGTGTTGTAAACCGTTGTACCGGCATTGTTGGCGGAAATTTTTTCCTCACCGGTCGAAAGCGTAACCGCGCCTTTCAAGTTGAGGTGAATCACCGGATACACGTCTTTGAAAACGCCGATAAGTTGCAAACCGTAAAGTTTTGACTTTGACTCGTTTTCGTTGATATATGCACGGGTGTATTTTCTGTCAACCTCCGAATTTGTAAGATTGGTAACCCCGACAGCGACATAATTGTCAACAATATAGCCGGTCTTGGTGCCGCCCGACATATAAACATTGGCAGAGGGAACATAGTTTGCGATGGAATCCATTGAAATCCACGCTCTTACAAGCGGATCTCTCATTCGGTTGGTGTAACCGACAACTTCCATGTAGTTGGTTTTGTTGAAATACATTCTAAGTCCCGCCTCGGTAGAAGAAATACGCTCAGGTTTGAGTTTTCCGACCGAAGGTATGTGGTGATACGACAGCGCGTAACCGCCCGGAGCATTTTCGTTTGCCATAGCAACGCTAACCACATAATACATCTGCGTAAAAGACGGCGTTTTGTATGCAAAACCCTCAGAACCTCTCAGAGTAAGTTTGTCGGTAATTTTCCAAAGCAAAGCCACACGCGGGTTGATTGACGAACCCCATTTTGAATTGTAGTCGTATCTTACGCCCGCCGTTATGTTAAAGGGATTAAGGTTGTAATCCGTCTGCAAGTATGCGCCCGCCTGAAAATACGTTGTCGGATAAATTCCCCAACTTCCGAAAATAGGATACTGAAAATCAACACTTTCAGCAAACATTTTGTAAGACGAATAATCAAACTTGGTGGCATTGTCCAAAGTTTTCGGCAAAACGCCCGAATACGAAATTGACGCACCGGCGTTGACATCTGACTTTTCGGAAGGTTTCCAAGTGAGGTTTTCCTCCAACGTCAAATCATCGCTCGCCCCCCAGAAATAAAGCCTGTTCTTGTCCCAGTTGACAGTACGGTAAGAATTTTTGTCCATTCTGTAATGGATAAGATGCAGCGAGGTGTTTGTTGTAAAATTGTCGCCCTGCCAGTCTCCCGAAAGCGTAAACCTGTGGATATACTCTCCGAACAACGCCTGCGGATCGCTGTAATTATAAGTAAAAGGACTTACACCGTTGTTCGTAAAATCCATTCTGTGAAGCAAATCGTATGAAAACTCAACGCCTCTGTATCTGACGTTGACACCGCCCTGCGTAGCAAACTGCGGACGGTCGCAAACATTCGGATAATAGAAATCGCCGTCATAGTTCAAGAAATACAACTGCATATCCGCAAACAGAAAATCGTATTTTGCAAAATTATCCTCCGTTACCATGTTAGGCGTAATGGCATAACCCTGAAAATTAATAACATCGCCGTTCTGGAAAAAGTAGTTCCAACGGTTGTAAACCTCTGAACTCTTATCTGGAAGATTAAGTTTTTCAACGTTGTAGTCAGAGCCGTAGAGAGTAAAATCCACGACATGTTTTCCGTGTCCGAGTTTTGCGCCGGTGATAAAGTTAAGGTAACGCTTTCCGCCGATACCGAGCATAAGGTCGGCGGTTGTAAACGCCTGCTCGCCGGGACGCTTTGTTACAATGTTGATAACGCCGCCGCACGCATCGTTACCGTAAGAGGCAGACGCCGGACCGTAAATAATTTCTATTCTCTCCGCCTGACGCACCGGAAGGTTTGCGCCCAAAGGCATACCCGCCGAACCCGAAGGACGGATGTCGATACCGTTGAGAAGTATTTTGGTGTAAATATTGCCAATCATACCGCGCTGCATAAAACCCTCGCCGATGTCAGAGCCAGCCGGAGCGGAAACACGTATGCCCGGAACGTTTTTCAAAACGTCCGTAAGCGTAATGCAGCCGTTGTTTACAATTTCGTCGTGAGTAATAATATAAAGTGTTACCGGAAGTTCATCAACACTCTTTGAAGACCTCGCAGCACCGATTATCTGTTTTTTCTCTTTTACGTCGTAGTTAATATCTTCGCGTCCGAGAATATCGCGTTCTACCATTTGCTGGAAATCGTCGAACTGCGCATTCGCGGAAAACGTCATAATTGTCAGTAAAACAAGTAAATATATTTTTTTCATACTTCCAAGTACAATGTACAAAAAATTCTGTGTAAAGTAAACAATTTTTTTCATAACAGCCAAAATTTTTTTTTACTTTTTTAACTAAAACAATTACTTTACCAAAAAAGCATTTTTTTTGGCTTATTTTTTGAAAAAAATTTCTGTGTTACGAAAATTTATTATACTTTTGGTTTTGAAAATTTTTTTTGTTTATGGACACAACAGTAATAGCCGTCAGCAATCATAAAGGCGGTGTCGGAAAGACGACTTCGGTCGTAAACATAGGCGCGGGTCTGGCGTTAATCGGTTACAAAGTATTGTTAATCGACATGGACCCTCAGGCAAATATGACGCAAAGTTTCGGCATCAACAAGGCAAAAGTATCAGTGTATGAAGTACTTAAAGGCGAAGCAGAGGTAGAGACAGTGCAGGTTTTTGAAAACCTTGAAATTCTCCCCTCAACGCTTGACCTCTCAGGTGCTGAAATGGAACTGATAAACGAGGCCGGCAGGGAATACATTTTGGCGGAGGCGATAAGCGGAATCACCAAAAATTACGATTACGTTTTCATAGACTGTCCGCCGTCGCTCGGACTGCTGACAATCAACGCTTTGACCGCTGCAAACGAAGTATACATACCGCTTCAAGCGCATTACTTGGCGATAAAAGGTCTGACAAAAATCATCGAAGTTATCGGCAAGGTAAAAAAGCGTCTGAACAAAAACATAGAAATCACAGGCGTTTTCGTAACGCAGTACGACAAGCGTAAAGTCCTTCACAGGGACGTTGTAGACACGATTTACACGTATTTTCAGGAGAAACTTTTTGAGACGAAAATCCGTGAAAACATCGCTTTGGCGGAGGCTCCGAGCCAGGGCATGGATATTTTCCACTACGCACCCGAAAGCCGCGGCGCAGAGGATTACAAAAGGCTGTGCAAAGAAATCATTGAACGGCATTTGGAAAGCGAAGACGAGGAAAGTAATTCATAATTCATAATTCATAATTTAATAAGGAAATTAAAATTATGGCGAAAAAAACTTTTAAGGGCGGGCTTGACAGCCTGATAGAAAACTCTTTGGGAATCAAGAAGTTAAAAGGCAAAAAAGCCGAGTTCAAAGGCAATCCCGTAGACCTTAACGACCAAAGAGAAGACGAGGAGGAAGAACCGGAGGAGGAGGAAAAACCCAAAAAAGAGACTCCGAAAGAGGCGAAAAAAAAGGAAGAAAAACATTCTGAACTTTCCGCTGATAAGGAGTCTGCGCCTCAAAGTTTGGAGGCAGAGGAAAATGATACAGAAACAACCGCTTATTTAAAAAGCCTGATTCAGGATATGCGGCACGAACTTTATCTCTGGCGCAACGGCAAACTCAATGTCCAGACATTCAACAACAGCCTGCACCTTAACAATTTGAAATACAATCCCGAAAATAACGAAATAGAGGAGTTATAAAAATAACTCCTCTTTCTTTTTTTTATCCTTTTGCTTTTTCAGTGTCATTTTCGTCAACAAATTCCGCAAACTCGTCTTCCCGGTGCTTTTCAAACGAGGGTTCGCCGTCCAACTCGTTTTCGGAAACAACTTCCGTTACATCAGTCAGTTTTACGATTTTCGGGTCGCGCTCTTCGGTTACGGTCGTAACGATTTCTTCTTCTTCCTCTTCCAAAGAAATATTCGCACCCATCGCCGTATCAATCGAAAAATCTTCCGTCTCAGCCTGAGCGTCTTCGTAATCGTCCTGCTCGTCAGGATTAAAACCCGGAAGTTCCGCTTCCTCGGTTTCTTCTATCGCCGCCGCCGTCGCAGACGGTTTTTCTTCTTCTTCCGTAACGGGTTCTGTAACGTCGTCTTCCGTTACAGTTTCAGTAGTGGTAACGGTAGTCGTTGTTGTTGTGGTGGTTGTAGGTGTTGTTTCGGTAGAAGGC
>JAFXUC010000039.1 GCA_017535325.1 Bacteroidales bacterium
CTTTTGTGCCGTCATAGTAACAATATTTTTAGAGTTTAACATTTATTGAAATCGGGGCATGGCGCAGTTGGCTAGCGTACTTGCATGGGGTGCAAGTGGTCGTGTGTTCAAGTCACACTGCTCCGACAAGCCGTCTGAAAAAGGCAACTTTTCAGACGGCTTTTTTGTATACATAATTACTCAGATTTAATGTTTTTTAATTTTTTTAAACAAAAAAAAACTATTAATATTGCCACATATATTAATTTAATTCAATTTTTACAATTATGAAAAAGCAAATTTTATTTTTATTGATGCTATGCGCATCATTGGTACTCGCCGGTTGCTCAGGCTCAGGCTCTAACAACTCAAAGTCAGAAACTTCACAATCATCAAAATCAGGAAAAACGCAAAAAGCCCATCAAACATCAAATGATGAGGAAGATTACGACGAAGACGATGAAGATGATGAAGAAGAGTATGAAGATGAGGGCGAGGCATATATAGAAGAGTGCCAAAACGCCGATGCAGCATTTAAACGCGGCGATTATGAGTCTGCCATAAACACAGCAAGAATTGTGTTGAGCAACTATCAAGATGCCGATATAAGCGCGGTATTAATATGTGCAAACCATAGTTACAAAAGCATGTGCAAGATAATTGAAAACAAACAAGACAATATGAGTGATCAAACCGCGGAATTTTTGCTAAACAATGCAAAATTAGCATTACGCGCCCTAAAAGCGGTAAAATCAGAAGACCAAGAATACTATTATGATGCGTGTGAAGAATTATCAAACAGAAGAAACGACTGGGACTATATTATCACTCAACTCGAAACAAAAATGATCCCGTATCTCAACTAATAAAGGAAAAAACGAACAAATAAAAAATTTGTTCACGGCTTTCAAAACGGACTGTTGTTAATTTATTGTCTTTGAGATAAATCAACAGTCCGTTTTTTCTATTGTATATCTTTCAACTTTTGTGTACTTTTGTAGGAAAGTTTAGTCCGCTGTATTTATGAAAAAATATGCAATGTTAATTCTGACTTCGGTCGGAACGTTAGTTACGTTATTGTTTCAGCCGCTGTGGGAACTTTTTGTCGAAAAAAATCCGCAGGGGGCGTTAAACAGTCTCGGCTGGTCGGCATTGTTTTTTTTGCCGTTCTTGCTGCTTTATTATATCAACCATTTTTTTCTTATCCGGAGATTTCTTTTTGAGGAAAACAATTCCAAGAAATTTTGGGCGGTAAACTTCCTTGCCGTCGTTGTACTCTATTGCCTGAAAAATGTCGTAAGGGTTTTTATTGACGATTTTTTGTGGACGGATTTTTTTCTGCTGCTGATTCCAAACTTTATGATAGGTTTTATGGTAATCGGTACGGCTCTCGGCATAAAATACTATTTCAAAAGCGTTGAGGATTTGGAAAAGGAAAAAGAAAACCAAAAGGCTGAACTTCAATGGCTTAAAAACCAGTTGAATCCGCATTTCCTCTTTAACACAATGAATAATATTTCGGCGCAGATTTATACAAATCCCGATGAGGCGCAGGAAAATCTTTCGCGTTTGAGTGCGGTTCTAAGGTACGCGCTTTATGAAACTCAGGTCGAAAAAGTGCCGCTCAAAGGCGAAATCGAATTTATGGAGGATTATATTTCGCTGATGAAGTTGAGGTGTTCCGACAAGACAACCGTCACCGTCAATTTTGACTGCGAACCCGCCGGAGAAAAAATCCTTCCGCTTTTGTACGTTTCTCTTATCGAAAACGCTTTTAAACACGGCATCAGCAACAAGGAAGAATCGTTTATAAAAGTTTCGCTGAAAAAGTCGGCTGAAAATTTGGATTTTACAGTTGAAAACAGTAATTTTCCCAAAAATGAAAACCGCAGCGGTTCTGGCATCGGACTCGAAAACTTAAAACGCCGTTTGGAGTTGGCATACGGCGGCAATTATAAGTTTTCAAGCGGCGTAACCGGCGGAACTTATCTTTCAAAACTAATTATAAAACTCTGAAATTATGGAACTTAACTGCGTTGTTATTGATGACGAGCCTCAGGCGGTGGAACTCTTGAAAAACTACATAGCAAGGACTCCGTTTTTGAAATTTTGCGCAGGCTATACCGACAGCGTGGAAGCCGCCTCGCAGATTATCAAAAATCCGCCCGACATACTGTTTTTAGATATTCAAATGCCTGACCTTGACGGACTTGAACTTTCAAAAATGGTGCTGAAACAGACAAAAATAATTTTTACGACGGCTTTCAAACAATACGCTTTTGAAAGTTACGACGTAAGTGCGGCGGATTATCTTTTGAAGCCGATTAGTTACGCAAAATTTTTGAAGTCAACCCAAAAATGTCTCGAATGGTTTGAAATGAAAGTCTCTGCTCAAACCTCCGCGCCGAAAAATTCAGGCAGCGATATTTTTGTAAAAAGCGACGGCATGATGGTCAGAATCAATCTTTCGGAACTTTTGTACGTCTGCGGACTGAAAGATTATGTCAAGTTTGTTTTTCAGCCGCCAATAAAGCCCGTTGTTTCGCTTATGACAATGAAAAATCTTGAAGAACTGCTTCTTCCGCACGGCTTTTTGCGCGTCAACCGTTCATACATAGTTGCCACCGACAAGATAAAATCCGTTGACAAAAACGACTGTATCTGCATCGGTGATGAAATTATTCATGTTACGGATATTTACAAAGACGAATTTTACAAACATTTGTTTTAATTTATAAGAAGTAAAAATGAAAACACTCAATTTATTATTTTTGTTGTGTCTGATTGTCTTAAATGTCAGCGCACAAAACGTAGAAACAAAAATCAAGGCCGTTACGGTTTACAAAAACGGTGCGTTGGTGGAAAGAACAGGAAAGTTGAACCTTCCAAAAGGCAATACTACGCTGTATCTCAACAATTTAAGCGAGGAACTCGATCCGAATACGCTTAGAATCGGAATCGAAAACAAGGGCGTTAAAATTCTGTCCGTCAAACACGAAATTGTGGTTGTTGACAATGAAAACGTGCAGAAAAAAAACACCGAGGCGGACAAACGGATTGCCGTCATAAAAGATTCGCTGTCGTATCTCAAAGCGCAGACTCTGATTCTCGCTGACGAAGAAGACCTTATCCGTCTAAACCGCAATATCGGCGGACAGCAAAACGGTGTTACAACGGCGGAGTTAAAATCAATGACGGATTTTTATAAACACGAACTTTCGGAAATCGCCGTCAAAAAAATCGCTGTCAACAAAAAAATTCAAAAATATAAGGACGAAATCTTGAAACTTTTACAGGAAAAACAAAGCCGTCAGAAAAATTTGCAGAAAAAAGACAGCCGCGTAAAACTCGTTTTTCAGGCTGACAACGCGCTCTCAAACGTGCCTGTAACAATGAGTTACATAATTTTCAGCGCAAGTTGGGAACCGTTTTACGAAATCCGCGTTGACAAAACCGACAAGCCTTTGGACATGGTTTACGGAGCGCATATCAAACAGTCCTCAACCGAAGACTGGAACGAAGTAAAACTCACTGTTTCGACCGGCGACCCGTCAATCGGAAATGCCGCGCCCGAATTTTATGCGATGTATCTGCCGCCTGCAAGACGTCCGAACAACACAAAAAAATGGACTCCGCCTACTTCAAATCTTGTTTACGGCACGGTTACGGACGAGAATTACGAACCGTTGCCCGGAGTTAATGTTGTGGAAACGGGTACTAGAAACGGTACGATAACTGACATTGACGGAAAATTTCAGTTAAATATGCAGGATACTCGCAATGATTTGACTTTTTCGTTTATCGGCTTTAAAAACAAAGTTGAAAAAGCGGGCGAAAATATGCAGATTGTTTTGGAGGAAGATGTCAGCGAGTTAGAAGAAATTGTCGTTGTCGGTTATGGTGTCGCCAAAGACGCCTCGTTTGAGGACAGTTTTGTTGCGGATTACAAACCGAGAGAAATAAAATACGAAGAACCAGAGAAGTTGGTTCCGCTGGAATTATTTGATTCTCAGACGGCTACCGAGTTCAAAATTGATGTTCCGTATACGATTCCCTCAGACGGAAAAGTTTACGACGTTTCGATGCTGACATACCACATCGACGCGGATTACCGTTTCAGTTGTCTGCCGAGATATTCGCCGGACGTGTTTTTGCTTGCCGATTTGAAAAATTTTTCGCAGTACCCGATTTTGAAAGGCAACGCATACGTCTATTTTGACAACGTTTATCAAGGCGAATGTGAAATTGCGCCGGATTTTGCCGCCGACACGTTTTCGATTTCAGTCGGACGGGACAAGGACATCGCGGTCAACCGTCAGGCTGTC
>JAFXUC010000040.1 GCA_017535325.1 Bacteroidales bacterium
AGAAGAAGGCGTGATGGGGTAAATGGCGGCAACTTCCGTGAACATATACGCGATATGTGCGGCAGCGGTGTTACCGTCGCAAGTCATAAATTTCTTTTCTTTTGCCATAATTAATATTAACTATTTGTTTGAAATTTTCACATAGCAAAGGTATAAATTTTTTTTTAAGAACGATAATATTTTATAAAAAGTTTTATAATTTTTTAACCCCCATAAATTTTGCGTTTAAATCAAAGAATTAAAATGTTGTGTTTTTTTTGCAGAAATAGAAATAATTTGTACTTTTGCGAAACCGTCATTTCGGAAACGGCGGTTTCGCAACTTTTCTATAAAATATTTTGTTTATGAAATTTTTTGACCGTAAGAGAGAAATACAATCGTTGGTTGAAATCAACGAAAAGTCCAAGTCAAATGCGCAATTTACCGTTTTGACAGGTCGTAGACGTATTGGCAAAACTTCGCTAGTCTTAAAGGCATACGAAGGATTGGTTTTTCTGTACTTTTTTGTATCCAAAAAGAGCGAAAGCGAACTTTGCAACGAATACAAAAACGAAATTGAATCCAAACTGCAAATACCTTTGCCCGGTAAAATCACAAATTTTTATGTGCTTTTTGAATATCTTATGAAACTTTCTATTCAAAGGCACTTAATAATATTTATTGACGAGTTTCAGGAATTTTTGCACGTTAATTCTTCCATTTTCAGTGATATGCAGCGGATTTTGGACGTTAACAAAAATTCTGCAAAACTCAACCTAATTGTTTGTGGCTCGGTTAATTCTTTGATTAATAAAATTTTTAGGGATATGAAAGAACCACTTTATGCACGTCAGACGGCTTTTTTAAAGGTGGAAGGTTTTGAAACATCAGTTTTGAAAGAGATTATTTCGGAGTATAACCCTAAATATTCAAACGAGGATTTGCTTGCTTTTTATGCTTTGACCGGCGGTGTAGCAAAATATGTTGAATTACTTGTTGATAACAACGCTTTGGATAAAGAAAAAATCTTGGATTATGTTTTTGAAAGTGAAACTATTTTTCTTTCGGAGGGTAAAAATTTGCTGATTGAAGAATTCGGAAAGGATTACGGTACGTATTTTACGATTCTTTCGCATATTGCTTCGGGTGTTAATTCGCGGACGGCAATTGAATCGGAAATAGGCAAGGAGATAGGCGGCTATGTTTCGCGGCTTGAAAACGATTACGGCATTATTGCCAAAAAACAACCGCTTTTTGAAAAATCACCAAACAAAAACATTCGTTATTATATCAAGGATAATTTTCTGAGTTTTTGGTTCCGCTTTGTTTTCAAATATAATTTTATGTTGGAAATTAATGCGCATGACCGTCTGAAAGAAATTGTCAAACGGGATTGGAATGTTTTTAGCGGTTTTGTTTTGGAAGAATATTTTCGTGTTCAACTGATTGAGCAAAAGCGTTTTACCCGTATCGGTCAGTGGTGGGACAGAAAAGGCGAAAACGAAATTGACATTATTGCCGAGGACGAAATTACTAAAACGGCGGAGTTTTATGAAGTTAAACGTCAAAAAGACCGCATTGATATTGAGGTATTGAAAGCCAAAGCCGAAGTTTTCAACAAAGCCGCCGCCCGTTTTAGTGGATATAAAATAAGTTTTAATTCGTTAAGCCTTGAAGATATGTAAAAATCTGTTTTTGAGAATCTTCCAATTTGCTTTTATTGCCATTTTGGTTTTGAAAATCTGTTTGTCTTTGGCGTTTAAGTCTGTTAACGTGGATTTTCCGCCAAGATGCAAGACTTTTGCTTTTTCTGAAATGCCGGTTTTGTATCCTTTGTGTTTTGAGTAGTCAAAAAGCAGCATTTCTTCACCGTAGAGAAATGTTATCGGCAAAAACGCAAAATCTTCATTTTCAATCCATTTTTTTGAAAAGACAACGCACGCTCCGTGTAGAATACAATCAGTGATGTTTTCTAAATTAACACTTCCTTTATGGAAGGTTTGACTTGTGGTATTGTAAGTTTTGAGAATTTTTTTCTCAAAAAGACCTGTTTTTAAGCAAAATAGTCTAAATGTCTCAATGATATTCTGCTTAAAAATTCTCAGACTTGAATACGGCTGTTTTAAGAGCGGATTTTGATGTTTTTCTTCTGGCGTTATGATGTCAGGGCCGGTGATGTCAAAATGCTTTGCTATAATTTTGTTTTCAAAATCTTTGTCGTCTATCATAACATCGTTGTTCATAACAACCATAAAATCAGCGTTGAAATTTTCCTTTGCAAATTTGTAGCCCGTGTTGTTTCCTTTTGCGAAACCGAGATTTTTTTCTGTTGAAAGTACACTGACTGTTGGGAAAATTTCGCGTAGTTTTTCAGCACTGCCATCGTTGCTAAAATTATCAACGATGACAATTTTCGATTTGGGAAAATTCTTCAAAATTTTTTCAACGCACTCTACCGTTAGGTTGAGAGTTTTGTAATGGAGAATTACATAGACGAACATTTTTTTAAGTATTGTTTTAATTTACAATAATTTATGAGTTGCCTAAAAAGCGAACAATCGTAGACGGTTTTAAAATTTTTCAATATTTTTTTGTCAATCTTGGTTGACGGACAAAAATTAAAATCGTCTTTTTCAAAAGAGATTTCGGTGTCGTATTTTGAGGTTTGACCGACATGAGTGCCTGAGCCGTCTGCGCCGTTGTTGATAACAAATGATTTCGTCGGATACATTGTAGGCATGTCGGCCTTAAAACCTGAATAACAGAATCTTATCGACCAAGAATTAATTTCTCCTAATTGTTGTTTTAAGAGCATTGCCCAAAGGTCAGAGCCTGAAGCGTTGAATTTTTTGCGTTGATTTTTGTCAGCAATAAATGTGGAAAAATCCGAAACTGAAAAATCAACTTTTTGCCAACGGTCTTTCCATGTTGCCCAGCCCCAAGAACAATTACGCATTATTGGATAGGTGGTAAATTCGTAGTTTTCAGGGAGTTGAATTTTCGGCGTGTAACCGGCAACGGAAAAGACGTTTTTGTCAGCATAAAAATCCAAAGCACTATTCATATAGTTTAAAAAATTGGGCGCAACAATCAAATCGTCTTCCAAAACGATTGCGCGGTCGTAGGTTGAAAAAACTTCGTTAAGACCGCTGATGATATTGTTGGCAAGTCCGATGTTTTTTTCGCGGAAGATTTTTTTTACGCTTTTAAAACCGCTGATTTCTTGGACGAAAGTTTTTACGTTGTCTACTTCGGTTTTGTCATTTTCGGAGCGTTTACCGTCGCAAAAGACAAAAAGGTCTGTTTCTGAGACTTCGCGGTTAAGAAGCAGACTTTTAACGAGTTTTTCCAAATGCGCCTTTCTGTTGAAGGCAAAAATAACTATTGGTGCAAGCATTTTTGTTTTGGTTATTGCGGCAAAGATAATATATTTGCACGGATTTTGCCGTAAGTTTTAAGAAAAATATGCTGAAAAAAATTCTTGACATATATAATGATTTTTTGGTCAGACTTTTTTTGATAAAGTGGTTTTGTGTTGACTATAAGCGTTTTACTGTTCGTCAGCACAAAATTAAAAAACTTATTGCCGTAGTGAGTTTCATAACAATTTCCTTAACTTTTTTGGCGACTATCCCCACAGACGTATTTATTTCTGTTCCTTTGGCGGTTTTGGATTTGTTGCAGTTTCAAGTTTTTCTTAACTATATTGAGCAGTGTATTTTATATGAATACGGGGCAGAGGATTTTCGTGATTCAGACGGCAAAATCGGACTTAAAAACGGCAGTTATCTGATGTGGCTTCAAGCCGAGGCGATGTTCGGACTACGCGGCAGCGTTACCAACAAACTGAAAACCGCAGGCAGTTTCATCGTAAGAAAATCCATCACTTTGATTTTTACGAAATCGCCGTTCAGAGTGGTTTTGATGTCGTTTTTGAGACAGTTCTTGAAATGGTGCGGCGTTGTGGTAACGCACGAACTTCTCTTAAATTCGCTTGATGTTTTGGTTGTGGGGCTCTGCGCCTTGATTGCGGCGGGTGTTTCGCTGTGGCAGTTTTTGCCGATGTGCAAAAATTTTTATAAGAACATTAAGAATCACGGCGTAAGTTTTTATTCCAACGCCTTTTATAATATTCATTCACCAAACTTCTGAACCCTAACTCTTTTAGTTCTTCGTAGCGGACGTTGAAATTCTTTTTCGTGTGGCGTCCAGTTGACAGAAACCTAAGATACTGCTCTAAATACTGATCGATTTTTTTCAGACTTTCGGCGGTCGTCAAAAGCGGAAAATACCACCGCGACCATGTAAAGCCGTCTTCGTTTTCTTCGTCGTAGAATTTTCTGTTGAAACAGTCCGCAAGGTCGGCGGCAACGGTGAAGAAATCTTCGTTTTTTCTTTTTTTGCGTCTTAACATCGCTTTGGCTTTGCGTTTGATTTTGGCTTTTATTTTTTCAACCGAGACTTCCGCGATGTCTATCGTGCCGTTTTGATACGAAAAGCCGAGAAACTCCCATTTTTCACCCGGAGAGTATATGCGGAGTTTTTCCTGGTTTATTGTAAGCCCGCGTTTTTCTATGTAGTTAAAAATCAAAGTTTTGTATTCTTCCACGTCTTCTTTTGTGTCGCAGAGAATCAGGATGTCGTCAGAATATCTGAAATAGGGAATGTTTTTTTCAAAAAATATTCTGTCAAGTCCCCTAAGATAAATGTTCGCAAAAAACGCCGAAACAGGTATGCCCGCCATTGCGCCACGGTTTTCTTCGATAACGGAGTATTTGCCTTCCGCGCTTTTAAGGCACGCTTTGTTTATAGTAACCAAATTTTGAAGCAGTGTGCAGAGCGGTTTGTCGTCGTTGATTATCAAGGCAATTTCTTCTGAAAGTCTCTCTGACGGTACGGAGTTGAAATAATCGTGAATGTCGATTTTCAAAACGTATTTTTTGTCGTTGTTTTTTATTTTTACGATGTCTTTTATCGCCGACTGAGCACAGAGTCCGCGTCTGAAAGAATAACAGTTAGGGCTGAGTTCCCGGTCATACTTGTAAAGCAGAAACGTCAGAAGTTTTAAGATGAAACTTTCTTTTTTTTGAAAACGGTAGATGACACGCTTTTTGTTTGTGCCTTTTTTGTTGACGGTGGTTTTCAGCGGATAACTGAAACGGTATTCGCCGTCAATTATTTTTTTTGCAATGTTGTGATATTCTTTTTTGTCGATAAAGGCTTTGAGGCTTTTCAACTTGCCTTTGCCCGGCGCGGCGGACTCTGACTTGAACTTATAAAAAGCGTCCCAGTTTTTTTTGCTGTCGAGTTTTTCAAGCAGGCTCATTTTCGTTTTCCGTTTTTTTTAAAAAAAAGAAAAAAACAAAGAGAAAATTGCTTTGAAAGAAGCAATGCTTCTGATAAACGACTGAACGCGAAAAGGCTGCCTGCAAAGCCTTGTGCTATGGAGAAATTTTTTCCGCGCTTTGTCCGCCGCAGGCGCAACATTTATTTCAGGAATAAATCCGCTTTTCTCTTTGTTTTTAATAAGTTTTACAAGTATTGAGAAAGTCTTTCTCTTATGTACGGCACTTCGTTAGGGAAGTGTTCGATAAAATTTATAAGCGGCACAGAGTTTTTTTCTGCCACCTCTTTCGACCAACGGTACGTTCTGTAACGGCACGTGTTGCGGTTTACTATCATAATCAGCAGTTTTGGTTCTCCATTGGAATATATGCCGAAAGTATAGTTCAAAAATTTTCCGCTGCCGCCAAAGGTTACCGGCGAAACGTTTTCTGCAACGTCGTACTGAGAAAAATTCTCTTTCAAGACTTCTTTTATTTTGTCGCCGACGTATCTTGTGTCCGAAAAGTCAAACTTTCTTTCCGGCTCGTAAGACGGTGCGGGTTTGCGCGAGGTTTTCATGGGAACTTCTTCGTCTTTGCCGCCGAAAAAAGTCGCCAAGCCGTTGAAAATCGTGTCAAGTGTGTTAATCAAGCCCATAATTTTTTCGTTTTTAATTAAAATTCTGTATATTCGTCGTCGAGTCTTATGTCCGAGCCGCCGGACCTCAACTGAGAGAAATACTGCATGTCTTTATCTGCGGGTTTTTCAGGTTCTTTTTCCTTTTCTTCGGGTTTTTCTACCGTTTTTGTCTTTTCTTCTTTCTTTTCTTCTTCTTCTGAGTCCTCTTTTTTCAAGTTGTCGGGATACGAGGACGACAAAAGCGAAAGATTTTCTTTGTAGTTAGAGCCGCCGAGTTCAAGGATTTGGGTTTTGAGCCTTAAAATTTCTGTCGTGTGATGACTTATCTCTTTGATAAGTTGTTGTGTAGGACCGTCGTCCGTGATTTGGGTTTTGAAAAAGTTTGTAACAATGTTCAAATCCGTTATGTTTTTTGACAAGTTTTCCGAATAGTTGGAAATCTGATCCGCAAAGTCCGAATTGTTGGCGGCTATGCTGACAAGTTGCATAACTGACATACTTATTGAATATGTCATATTAAGTTGCTCTTTGCATATATCGGAAATTTGAGTAACCTTTTCAGCAATTTTGGTAATGTTAGGCAACATTTGTTGAATGAGTTCTGCCGCTTGATTTGTAGTTTTAAGACTCCACTTTGAGGATTCATTAATTTCTGTTGAGGCTTCAAGACAGTGTTCGGCGAGTTTGCGGATTTCGGCGGCAACTACGCCGAAACCTTTGCCGTTTTCACCGGCACGCGCTGCTTCAACAGCCGCGTTGATTGCCAAAAGATCGGTTCTTTCGCTGATTTCATCAATGACTTTTATTTTGTCTATGACGATTTGAATGCTGTCCAAAGTGTTTTCTGAGGCTAAGGTTATGTTGTCCATATCGCTTGCAAACTTGTCGGTAAAGTCTTTGGTGTGAAGCGCGTTTTGTGTGTTCTGTTGAATGGAAACCGTCATTTTGTCAATCAGGTCGTGAATCTGGTTGCCAAACGAAACCTGCGATTTTGCCTCTTCCGCCACATTTTTGACAGAGTTTTTTAAAGCGGAGTTGC
Source organism: Bacteroidales bacterium (assembly GCA_017535325.1). Lineage (GTDB taxonomy): Bacteria > Bacteroidota > Bacteroidia > Bacteroidales > UBA3824 > UBA3824. Next base: position 6,983 of record JAFXUC010000040.1, read on the forward strand.
CGTTTGAAATAGATTTTGAAATCGTGCGGATTTTCTTTACCGTTTCCGAAACCTTTGCCTGCATTTTTTCTGCTGACTTTTTCAAATCCCCGAACTCGTCATTAGTTGTAATAGATGAGGCGGCGTTTAGATACATTCTGCCTTCCGCAAAATTGTTGTTGAACTCCTTCATTTTGTTCAGCGGTTTTATCACAAAAGTATTTGTAACCCTCTTGATTACAAAGTACAAAAGAATTACGGTCAATATTGTGATACCAATCATCATTACAAGAAGAATGTTCGGCAGAAGGTCAAGCAAAATTTTTGGTGTGTTGAGGCTCATGCCTATGTCAGTATCGGGCAAAACGTAAATCATGCCTACCATTTCGTGCCCGTTGGACTCGTATGTGCCTATGTAACATTCGGAAGCCGCCTCTTCTTTGCCTTGGTCAAGAAAAGAGGCAACGTTTTTTGCTCCGGCTTTTCCATGTCTTCCGCCGTTATGTTTTGAATCTTGTCGTTATAATATACGCGGAAATTATAGTCGTAGTTGCCCAAAACTGCATAGCCGTAGCCGTTTGCTTTGGTTTTTAGGAGCATGCTGTCGATGGTCTCTGACGAAAATCCTACCGATAAAACTGCCGCTATAGAATCCTTCTGACGGTATATCGGAAGTGAAACTTCAAAAGCATCAGTGCCTAAATCCTGAGGCAAAGTAACATACCAATCGTATTTTTCGTAAATGATTTTATGAAAAACTTTGGTGTCCTTAAAGTTTCTCAAAATATCGTCTTCGTTGCTTTTGTATGTTATGCCGTCAACGGGGGTTGAAAGCGAAATATACGTGTAGGGCAGGGGAGTGCCTTCAAGCAGTTTTTCGCAGTTAGCCAAAAAATCTTTCTTGTCGGCGGTCTCGGAATATCCGTGCTGCAACATATTCAATTCTGCTTTGTAACCCAAAAACGTATTTCTTAACGACTGTCCTTGTATTACGACAGTCTGTTCGTACATTAGTTTGGTGTTGTGGGTGTGCAGTTTTGAAACTGTTATTGTTTCTACAATGTTTATGACAATAATTGTCAGTAATGAAAATGGTAGCAAAATAAGCATATATTTTTTCAATACTGTTTTGCTGCTTTTTTCCAAACATTTTTTTATGTATTCCGCGATATTCATAACGATGTAGTTTTTAGTTCTTTTTGTTTTCTCTTTTTTCAATCAGGCGGTTTTTGAGTTTTGTAATTTCGCCGGAGTGCATTTCTATAAGATCAATGATTTCTCTGTCTTCTTCGCTCGTGAGATTGCTTTTGAGACGGAAAAATCCTACGGACTTATTCAAGTCTTCGAGTTTTCCACTGATTTTGTCAGCAAAATGCGACAAGTCTTCCGCCGATTCGCTGTTGTTTTGAGTAATCGTTACAAGATGGTTTATGGCGTTTCTTATGACGATTGTTTTTGACATTTGGTCGGTGCAAGTGTCTGCAATTTCGGAAATCTTTTCGGCGGCCTCTTGTATTTTCGGTGAAATTTTGTCGATTAATTCTACGGCGTGATTTGTGATTTGAAGGCTTTGTGCCGAAGATACGTTGATTTCGGTTGAAGCCTGCTGACAACTTTCGGCGAGTTTGCGGATTTCGGTTGCAACCACCGAAAAGCCTTTGCCGTGTTCGCCTGCACGTGCTGCTTCAACAGCCGCGTTGATTGCCAAAAGGTCTGTCCTTGAAGTGATTTCGTCAATGATTTTTATTTTTTCGATAACGTTTTTTATGCAAATCAGAGTATTTTCCGATGCCGCGGTAACGTTTCTGATGTCAGAGGCTATGCCTTGCGAATTTACGTGCGTGTTAACGGCTTTTTCAGTATTGTCTCTAATGGAGTCGGCTATTGTTTCTACGGCGGCGGATATTTCTTGTACCGTTGCTGATTGAGAGCGGGCATCGTCAGCAATGGCATTGATAGAGGTTTTCATAACATCGCTGTTTTTGTAGATCTCGCCCGAATATTCCCTTATCACTTTTACTGCGTCATGAACCTGTTTTTGCATTTGTTGAAGGTTGTTTTTTAGGTCCATAATTTCGTCCTGAGAATTTATGTCGTTGATAGCCGTGGAATACAGCCTTCCGTAAGTAAAGTCTTTGGTAAACTTGTTGATTTTTGCAAGCGGACGTATGATTCTCTTTTTGGTGATTATGTACTGGATAAACAGCAAAAAGGAAACCAAAACCACTGTTATTATTATGATGATGTATATCGTGGTGTACATGTTTTTCTCGATGTCACTTTTGGCGATGTTGAGCGTAAGAGCCCAGTTGATGCCTGCCACCATGGAGTAGAAAATCAGTATTTCTTCTTTTTGCGGGTTGTAATAGTGGTTTGCGCTTGTCATGCGTTTTACCTCGCCCGGTTTTGCGCAGTGCAGACCGTCTACTTTAAAGCCTTGGTGCATGGCTTCCTCGACTCCCGTAAAACCCTGAGAGACAAGATATTTTGTAGGTACGGTTACGATTTTGTTGGGGTAATACATTCTCAAATTGTATTCAGTGTCTACAAAACAGCAAAAACCTTTTCCGTTGATTCTCAGGTCTTTTAACTCGTCGTCGATAACTGAGGCGGGAAAATTTGCGGTGAGTATTGCGCAGACCGTGTCCGTTCCCTGAGTTTTTACTGGAATGGAAATTGCAAAAACTTCGCCCCCCGTAACCTCAGACTTGTGAGCCATCATAAAGGAGATGTTTTTGTTCTCCGTGATGATTTCCTTAAAGTATTTTTTTTCTGTTGCACTTTCCTTGTCTTTGCCGCCTAAATCCGTGTAAGAAACCCCTGTCGGCATAGTTATCCTTAGATATGCCCACTTGTTGTAATGCGTGGAAATCATATTGCGGTATGTTCCGAAGATTTTTTCCGGATTTTTAGTGTCGAAATTTTGCGCCAAAAAGTTCAAGTCGTCGGCATATCGGTAAAAAATATTACTGATATTGTCGGCTTGTATGTTGATTGTCTGGTGTATGGACGCACTTGTATTTTTTTTCGCTGCACTGATGACACTGAGAAACATCATGGCGAACATTATTAAGACGATAATTATCACTAATGGAATAAGTCCTTTTAAGTAATAAGTCCATATCGTTTTTTTCTTTCTGTTATTTTTTGTCTTTTCCATACGCGTTAATCCTTATTTGCAATGAGTTGTGTTCTTAACCGTATAATCTCCTGAGTGTGCTGTTCTATTTGAGAGACGATTTCGAGTTCGTCTTCCGCATCCGGGCGGAGTTTAAAAAAGTCCAAACACTGGTTTAGTTCGTTGAGTTTTTTGTTGAGTTGTTTTGCGAAACTTTCCATTTCGTCGGCCGAAACGGAGTTGGTTTCCGTAATGTTCATAAGTTGGTGCATCGAGTCTGAAATTACGGAAATCTGTTGACGCAAAGTGTTGCAGGCCTCGGAAATTTCGTCCACTTTTTTTTCGTTTGAAATAATTTCGGGGGCGATTTTTCCAATTAAGGAGGCTGACTGTTCGGTGATTTTGAGGGTTTGCGCCGAGGAAACGTCAATTTCCTGCGAGGCTTTTTTGCATTGCTCTGAAAGTTTGCGGATTTCGGCGGCAACCACGGCAAAACCTTTACCGTTTTCGCCGGCTCTTGAAGCCTCAACAGCCGCGTTGATGGCAAGTAAATCCGTACGGTTGGTGATTTCGTTGATAATCAGCGATTTTGAAATAACGTTTTGGATACATTCCAAAGCACTTGTTGATGTTCCGGTGATGACGGAAATGTCAGAGGAAATCCGTTTTGAGATTACGGAGGTGTCGGTTGCCGTTTTGGCGTTGTCGTTTATGATGTCTTCCATGTTGGCGATACTTACCGAAATTTCCTCTATTGTAGAGGCTTGGAGTTGTGCACCGCTTGACACGTCGCCGATTGCCTTGTTGAGAGTTTTGTTTTCATCGGCTATTTTTTCGGAGTAGTCTTTTACGGAACTTACTGCGTTGAAAATTCTGTCTTTCATTATTTGGAGTTTGGTTTTGAGGTTGTGGAGTTCTTTTGCCTTGTCAAAACCGTCTCCCGTCTCTTTGTAAATATGTCCCTCTGAAAAGTCTTTTATAAAATCGTCTATTGCATTAAGTGGCTTGGTAATTAGTCTTTGACTCATTTTTTTGGTAACAAAGTACACTATCAAAATCGTAATGATTGAGAGCACTGTCATTAAGGCCGTAAGCCAATAGAGGTTGCCGTAAAAAATATGGTTGTAGACACTCATTGAGAGAGCCATATCTTCAACGCCGGGAATGTTGGTGAAAACCATTTCCATTTTGTTTTTTTTGAAAGAGTCGAAAGTTGCTCTGCCGAAGTATCTTTCTTTGTCGTTGATATGCGCCTGCATAGTGTCGAGTCCGTTGGTAAAAATGTAGTCTATGCCCGTAAAGCCGATGTGTAGAAGTTGCTCTAAGGTCAGGGTTTTGATTCCGAACTCAAAATAGCCTCTTACCCTGCCTTGGAATCTTCCGCAGCGGTTTTCCAAAATAGTACAATAACCTTCGTTGTTTACTTTGTAGTCTTTTAGTTCCTCGTCGATAATTTCCGCCGGAAAATATGCCGTAAGAATGGCTTTAAGTTTGCCTAAGGAGTCTCTGTCTGCTATCGAAACGTTGAAAACTTCCTTGTCTTTTTCAAATTCGTGTTTGTGAGGCAAACTTATTGAGACATCTTTGTTTTCAAGAACAATTTGAGTATAAAATTTTCGCTTAGTTATATCCGCCGTGTCCTTGCCGGTGATGTTGTTGTATGCCACACCGTTAGGAAGCGTGATCCTAAAATAACTCCATATATTGGAGTGTTTGCTGATGAAGTTGTCGGCTCTTTTTACCGATTGTTCGGCATCGGAATTGTCAATAACATATTTGATAACGTGCAAATCATCAATGTACCGCGAAAATTTCAGTCCCGTGGTAGTGGCGTGCATATAGAGATTTTCGTTAACGCTTTCAATAAAATTCGCATTGATTTTTTTGAAAACGATAATATATACCGTAAAGTTTATTGTTAATATTATAAGTATAATTGCCGGTATAAATATTCTGAGCAACTGTTCACCTACGGTATAATGTTTCTCAGGGTGAAGAAGTCTGTTTATTTTGTTTTTTAAGTCCATATTTTCTTCTTTTTTTTTTTAAAACAGCGTTTAAAAATTCTCGTAATCCTTATCGCCCATGTCAAGTTTTACACCTTTGTAATGAGTTTTTGAATCATCAGGTGATTTTTCGTCAGTGGAATTATCTTCCTGATTAGAGGTTTCATCTTCAAAAAAGCCGAAGCCCTCTTCTGTATCTTTGTATTGCGAAATCTCTTTTGCCTCGTTTATCGAAGAGTCGATTATCGAGTTTACTTCGTCCACTACGGTCGGGTTTTCCGCAACTTTTATGAGTTCGGTTTTCAGTTTCAGAATATCCTTGGTATGGTCTTCTATCATGGATATTATTTCTTGACGTTTGAGTTTTTTCAGAGTGTCAACTTGAAAAAAGTCAGTGCCGGCATTCAAAACCGCGAGTTTTTCGTTTATCTGTTTTGAATATTCTGCCATTTGATCGGCAGAAAGGCGGTTGTTTGCAGTGATGTCTGCTAATTGCATTACCGCTTTATGTACCGACTCTGTTTTGGTAATTTGGTCGAGACAGATTTCTGAAATTTCGGCGATTTTGTCAGCGGTTTCCTTAATTTTCGGCGAAATTTTGTCGATAAGTTCTACTGCGTGACGCGTTATGTTGAGACTTTCCGCCGAGGAGCGGTTGATTTCTGCTGAGGCCTGCTGACAACGTTCCGAAAGTTTGCGAATTTCGGCTGCAACTACGGCAAAACCTTTTCCGTTTTCGCCCGCTCTTGAAGCCTCAACAGCAGCGTTTATCGCCAAAAGGTCTGTTCTTGTGGTGATTTCGTTGATGACTTTTTGTTTCATCAAAACGTTTTTCAAATATATAAGACTATTTTCCGAGGATTTCGTAACGTCTTGAATGTCTTTTGAAATACTCTCGGAGGCATCTCTTGTGTCCTGAGTTTTTTCGTTGGTTTCTTTTATTGAGTCAATAATTTGATTGATTGAAGCGGAAATCTCCTCTACTGTTCTTTGTTGTATTTTGGCATCGGCTGAGATATTGCTTACCGACTGAGACCAAACTTTGCTGCCCTCGTTGAAACTTTCGGAATATTCTTTTATGTTTTTAACCATTTCAGAGAGCCTGCTCTGCATGGATTGAAGGCTGTTTTTGAGAATCAAAAATTCATCTGTCGTACTTTTGAAATTATGTTCGCCTTCTAATTTCAAAGGTACAGAATAGAGTTTGCCTTTTGAAAAATCCTTTGCAATTTCGTTGATTTCGCCGAGCGGTGTCAAAACGTATCTGTCGGTGATGAATTTAACGAATATTAGAATTAATATCAGTACGATTGTTGTAAGTACAATCATAATTTTCAGTGTCAGGATTGACGAGGACTGCACCGCAGAGGCGGCTACGTTTATGCACACGCCCCAAGGAGTTCCGTTTATTTTTGCGAAATATGCTACCATTTTGTTACCCTCTTCGTTGTAATATTCGCCTCGGTCATTTACTTTGTAATTTCGCATAAAATTGTTGTAAAGATTGTAAAAGCCTTTGTTGCCTTGTTTTTCGGTTTCTTCGGCAGTGGTGTTAACGTAGTCGTCTCTGAGAACTCTCATGTTGAGATGTTCGTCTACAAGGGCAACAAAACCTTCACCGTTGATTTTCATTTTTTGCAGCATTTTGTCCATCTTTGTGGTAGAAAATGTTGCCGACAAAGAGGCAATAGGCTCACCGGTAGAGTCTTTTACGGGAATTGTAACGCTGAAAACATCGTCCTTGATGATGTCAGTATGGTGTGAAATTCTGAAACTTATGTCTTTTTTTTCTATAAAAATTTCGCGGAAATATTTTCTGATTTTCGTGTTAACAGTATCTAAGTTGGTATAGTTTGTCCATGTAGTGCCGTCGGGGGTAGTAATCCTGAGATACGCCCATTCGTTGGTGTGCTTGTAAAGTGTTTCGTTGGCTTTTTTGATAAAGCCGGAGATGTCGTTAGGGGTGAAATACGATTTTAACACGTTTAAATCGTCAATGTATCTGTACAGAAGATTTGACAGATTGTCGCTCTGAATGTTTACTGTCTGCAAAGCCATTTCTTTGGTTTTTGCCTGAACGTCGTCGCTTACGGCGCGGTAAATCGTGAAATTCATTACGATAATCATAACAAGTACCGTTGGAAAAATATAATGAATGTATTTTTTCCAAATGTTGCTGTCTGACTTGTGAGTTATTTGTTTTATGATGTTTCTTAGGTTCATGATTTTCGCTTTTTTTTTACGGGTTAGACTTGCCGGTTTTTGTCTTCCAATTCCTTGCGGAGTTCCGTGATTTTGTCGGAATGTTCCTTTATTTGGGCTGAAAGTTCTTCTATTTTTATTTTTTGAGAGTCTTCCAACTTGAAAAACTTTATGCTTTTCAACAAATCGTTAGCAAATTTGTTGAAGTTGTCCGCTTTTGTGGCAAGGATTTCGGAGAGAGCAGAATTTTCCACCGAAATTTGCGTTAACTGCTGTATTGCGTTGTTGATTTGCGTTGCGCCGTTTTTCTGTTCGGCACACGCAACGGCTATTTCCGAAACTTTTTCGGCATTGTCTTTTATTCTCGGTGTGATGTTTTCTATCAGCGAGGTAGACTCTTCGGTGATAGATAGTGTTTCGTTGGAGGCTTCGTCTATTTGTGCGGAAGCCGTTTTGCACCTTTCGGCGAGTTTTTTGATTTCTGCCGCCACGGTCGAAAAGCCTTTTCCGTTTTCGCCTGCTCTTGCTGCTTCTACTGCCGTGTTTACTGCCAAGAGGTCGGTTTTTTTAGCGATGTCGTTGATGATTTTGATTTTTTCGACAATCGTCTTTATACTTTCGAGACTCTTGTCTGAGGCAGAACGTACTGCGTTGATGTCGGTTGCGATGGAGTCGGAATTTTTGCGTGTGTTTTCGGCGTTGCTTGCGGTCTGCGTTATTGACGAAGAAATTTGCTCTATCGTTGCCGAAATTTCCTCTATTGCCGATGACTGATCGCCTGCGCGTTTGTAAATTGTGTCGGCAGAATCGTTGAGTTCGCGACTGTTTTTGGTGATTTTGCTTGTGTGCTTTTTTATTTCCGTCATGGTGGTAATCAGTTTTTCTGACATTTTGACCATGTTTTTGGAAAACTCGCCTATTTCGTCATTGTAATACGGGTTATCGTCAGTTGAGACATTGTACATTACGCCTAATGAAAATTCTTTTACCGTTTGTTGAAGTTTGTTCATAGGCAATACAACCCTCTGACGTATCAGAATGAAAAAAATCACCATTACGCATATAAGAATTAGGATATTGACAAAAATGAATAGGTTTCTTAAATGCGCTCTTACACCGTCTATGCTGCTAAACCTTTCGTAAAGTACAAGATACCACCTTGTCCCCAAAATACCGTGAAACGAAGCCTCAAATGTTTCGCCGGTTTCTGTATTTGTGAGTTCTTGTGTGCCAAAAGGAACGCCGTTAGATATTTTGCTTGATAAAAGTCCTAAACCTTCAAGTTTTCCCGCATTTGCGAGGTTGATGTTTTGGGCATCGTAGTTTTTTGACTTTGCGATTGCGGTTGTTATGTTGTCGCGTTTTACAATCAGAGACCCGCCGTCCGGATAGAGGTTGGTTTCGGAGATTATGCTGTCAATTTCATGCGCGTTGACAGCGAGTGTGATGTATCCCCTAAGGGTTTGTTTCAAATAGTAAGGCACGCTGACATAGAACACCTCTCTTGTGATGTCTTTTATATCGGTTGCGCGGTCGCTGATGTAATATTTGTCGATGTATTTTAGACCGTTTTTAAATCTGTCTTCATTGGCGATGCTTTCGGTATAATTGTCGAAAGTGCTTTCTGTCATACCCTCCGTATCTGTAAACTGTCCGTAACGGTAAAACGTTTCAGTACTGTCGGTAATGTGATTTAAGGTATTGATAATTAAACCTTTATCTGCGTTTCTTTGCGAGAGTTCGTTAGAAACGGCTTTCAGCAGTCTTGCCGACGACTGTATTTTTTGAGAGACGATGTTTGCCTTCGCCTGCGCTATTTTGCTTTCGCTCCTGACGGTGTTATCAAAGTTGAGACTTTGGAAATTTTTTAATAGAAAATAATCCGCGGCAACAACTAAGCATATCGTTATCAACAATATTCTGACAACCAAAACCGTAACTAAGGATTTGTGTTTAAAAACTTTGGTTTCCATACCGATAGCGAATTTTTAGATTCCAAAATTAAAATCATACAAATTTCAGGCAAAAACCTGCGCTTTGAATGAAAAATTATTTGTTTATATGCAAAATATGTCCCATTCTGTCCTTTTTGGTCAGCATGTACCTTTTATTGTACTGATTGACAGGGATTTCAATCGGGACGTTTTCCACAATTTCCAAGCCGAAACCTTCCAAGCCGACACGTTTTACGGGGTTGTTGGTCAAAAGGCGTATTTTTTTGATGCCGAGTTTTCTCAAAATTTCTGCACCTACGCCGTAGTCTCTTTCATCGGGGTCAAAACCGAGGTGAATGTTTGCGTCCACCGTATCCAAACCTTCTTCTTGAAGTTTGTAGGCTTTTATTTTGTTGAAAAGTCCGATTCCTCTGCCTTCTTGACTCATATATAAAAGTACGCCTTTTCCGGCTTTTTCAATTTCTTGCATTGCTTTGTGAAGTTGGTCGCCGCAGTCGCAACGGTAACTTCCGAAAATGTCGCCCGTAGCGCAAGAAGAGTGAACCCTCACCAAAACAGGCTCGTCTTCGTCCCAAGTGCCTTTTACGAGTGCCGAATGTTCAAGACCGTTGTTCAACTGACGGAAAACCGTCATCTTAAAGTTACCGTATTTTGTCGGCATTATTACCTCAGGACCTCTTTCTACGGTTGTTTCTTTTTTCAGCCGGTAAGCGATGAGGTCGGCTATTGAGACGATTTTGAGGTCGTATTTTTTTGCAATTTCTTCTAATTGAGGAAGTCTTGCCATTGTGCCGTCTGGGTTTAAGATTTCGATTAATGCAGCCGCCGGATAAAGTCCCGCAAGACGTGCAAAATCCACAGCAGCCTCGGTATGACCGGCGCGTTTTAAGACACCTCTGTCCTGAGCGTAAAGCGGATTGATGTGTCCCGGACGTGCAAAAGTCTCTGCCGAGGATTTTTCGTCTGCCAAAGCGCGGATTGTTGCCGTTCTGTCATGTACCGAAACGCCCGTTGTGCAGCCTTCTATTTTGTCTACCGTTACCGTAAAAGGTGTTCCGAGTATTGAAGTATTTTCTTCTACCTGAGCGTGAAGTTTCAATTCCTTTGCTCTTTGAAGGGTTATCGGCGCACACAAAACACCGCGTCCGTTTTGAAGCATAAAATTGATTTTTTCTTCCGTAACGGTTTCTGCGGCGGTGATGAAATCGCCTTCGTTTTCCCTGTCTTCATCGTCTACTACTATGATAATTTTGCCCGCAGCAAAATCTTTGATTGCCTCTTCTATTTTATTCATAATTTATTTTTTTTCTAAGTTTTTTATTCTGACATTCCGAGTTTTTTGTTGAAAAATTTTCCGATTTTCTTGAAAAACGCACTCCAAGCCTCCTTGTTGAAAATCTGTGCGTCAACCGTTGCTTTGTACGTTAAGAAAATTCCGAGCGGCAGAATTACGAACGAACTCAGCCACATGCCTTTCCACGATTCCCAGACGCCTTCTCTTGCCAGTTTCATTCCGGCGGTCGAAATAAGGTAATACGTCAAAAACACCAAAACCGAAACCACAATCGGCAGTCCGAAACCGCCTTTCTTGATAATTGCTCCAAGCGGTGCGCCTATAAAGAAAAATATCATGCAGGCAAACGACAAAGTAAATTTTTGGTGCCATGCGTTTCTGAATTTTGCGATAAGGCGTTTGCGCGAGGTCAGGTCTTCTTCGTTGCGCGTGATAACGGTCTGTGCCTCGGTTGCAAATTCTTTGGTCTTTGCAAAAACTTGTTTGCGGTCAACTTCCGAAAATGTTTCGTAGAGCGAGTCTAAGTTTACGGGAACTCTAAGGTCGCTGCCTTTGAGCGAAAATATGGTGCTTCTGATGGAGTCTTTTACAAAAGCCACTTTTAATTTAATTATCGAATCCTCAGCCACATACGCTGAATCAAGTTCCGATTTTTCTTCCTCGGTGAGGTCTTCTATGTTGACGAATCTTGCCGGTTTTGATTTGTAAGGCGTATACTGTCGCGAATGGAGAATGCTGTCGGTCATCATGTTGTCGCGGTGCGACGCCTTTCTTAAATAATAGCGCGTGTTGAGGGTCTGCGAAAGGTCGCCCGTGCGTCTGTTGAAAAGCCTGTCCAAAGAGTCGGTGCTTTGTGTCAGTCTTGTAATGTCCTGAACCTGAAAACTGTTTTTAAAATAACTCTCGTCCGTGCGGTCAAAGTCGAAACCCGCCAAAGAAAATACAAAAGTCTGTTTCTCAAACTTGTCTTTTCTGTAAGGATTGCGCTCAGAGACGTTGAGAATTGACCCCGATTTTATGTCGGCTTCTTCGTAACGCTCGCCGTTATAAAGAGTTACGAGCATGTATCTGCCGTCGCCCGTTACCGTCATCTGACCCGAATCCGCTACGGTAACGTTGGTGCAGCCGAGGTCTTTTGTGTGGTCGTAGACGATAAAATCGTACATCATGTTGGTTTTGGGATTTTTTGCGGAAATCCTTATCGAAAAGTTTTGAATGTCGTTGTTGAAAATTCCCGGTTTGATGTTCATCTCCGGACGCTGGTTTTGAATGCTGTAAATCAAAGCCCTGAACCTGAGATTCGCACTCGGAATGATGTCGTTGGCAATATAAAACGCGCCGATGCTGATAAGAAACGTCAGCACTATGAGCGGGCGCATTGTTCTTTGGAGCGAAATTCCGGCGGCTTTTATTGCCGTCAACTCAAATCTTTCGCCCATGTTGCCGAAAGCCATAATCGAGGCCAACAGAATCGCCAGAGGCAAAGCCATCGGAATAAGGCTCACCGAGGCAAGTCCCATAAATTCGGCAATGACGGAACTTTCGAGACCCTTGCCCACCAAATCGTCGATGTACTTCCACAAAAACTGCATCAGAAGCACAAAGACCGAAATGAAAAACGTGGCAATCAAAGGTCCGATGTATGATTTTAGAAGAAAAATGTCTAATTTTTTCATTTTTTTATGTAACTGTCCAAATGACGCGCTTTTTTCTCCGGCAAAATATCGTCCACTTTTACCAATATGCCTGTCTCTTCAACCCCGCCGAAAAACGGATTTGTTACCGTCGGAAAAATTTTTGTTGTCGGCGACAGGTTCATATAAGCGTTCAAAAGCGGCGGAATGTTTTCGCCCAACGAGCGCACCAAATGATTAAGTGTTTTGTAGTCTTTTTTATAATCGGTTCCTGAAAAAAGTTTCTGAATTTCGTCTTTTGTCAGGGCGGCTTTTATGGCATTGTCAGCAGTAATCAGGTTTTCTTTGTCATAAAAGTATACTGAAAGAAACGCCAATATGTAATCACGCGCCTCTTTGTTGAAGGTGGTGTACATCGTAACCTTTCCGAAAAAGTATTTTATGTGGTCTTCTCTCTGACGGTATACTGCTCCGAGACCGTCCCAAAGTCCGTCCAAGGCAAAAAGTCCGAGCCTTGAATTGTTTCTGCTCTGATATTTGGGCTGGACAAAACTGCGTCCGAGTTCTATCGTCTGAGGCATATACTCTTTTATAAAGGTGTCGGAGAATTTGAAAATCTCCGCCGTCGAGAGTTCTGGCTGACCAATTTCATTAAACTCCACGTCTTTGCTCAAATCCTTGAACCTGTATCCGCCGAGTATTTCCTGCTCCGTGTCGTTCCATACAATCAGTTGACTGTAAGGCTTTTCTGAGGTGTCGGAGGAGTCAATGTCGCATTTTTTGCCCGTGCCGCCGCCTGCCTCGCGGAATGAAATTTCCCTCAAACGCCCTATTTCCTGCATAAGATAAGGCGCGTCCTGAGCCTCAAAGACATAAATCTTGTTGCCGCAGTAATTGGCGGTTCTTAACAATTTGTCGTCGGAGAGTTCCTCCAAAAGTTTTTTCCTGTCAACAGGCGCGATTATATTTTCCATTTCTATTTTTTATTCCGATTGTTTTGCCCCGTATGTTTTTTCCCTGACATATTTTACGCGGTCTTCCTTGCTTTCTATTGCTCGTAACGTATTAGGCATAACCGGCTCGCCGAAATAGAGCGAGATGTTTTTGTCATGGAACTTAAAAACCTCTGAGGGCAGCAATATAAGTTCGTAATTGAATTTTATGCCCGCTTTTTTTCTCAAAGCGGCGGTATTGTAAAAAAAATTACTGTTGTAAGCCTCTATAAAAACCGGCACGATAGGAATGTCGTATTTTATTGCCTTTTCGATAAAGTTTTTTTTCCAAGGCAGGTCGGAGATTTTGCCGTCAATCTTTCTCGAACACAATCCTGCCGGAAATACGCAAACGCTCTCTTTTGACGAAAACAATGTTTCGATGTCTTCTGCATTGTTTTGAGAGGCGTGTCCGTAGACGTTGACCCCGCAAAATACTTCCTTTAAATTGTCTATATTCATCAAAAGTTCGTTGACAACGGCTTTTGCTTTGCCGAAATTCTTGTTGACGCTTGATATAACGGCAAGTCCGTCAATTCCGCCCAAGGGGTGGTTTGCCGTAAAAACGTATCGCTGCGTTAAGTCTATTTTTTCAAGACCGTGGTTTATGATTTCAACGTTCAAATCCTTGAATACCGCGTCAATAAACTCTACACCGCTTAAATGTCCGTACAATGTTAAAAGTCTGTTGATTTTGTCCTGACAGATAATTTTTTTTAAGAGTCCGATGACAAAACCCGGCAACTTTTTATAAAGAGACGGATTTTTCGTTTTTATAATATTTTCAATGTCAATAAGTTTTGCTGTTGTCTCCAATTCTTTACAAACTGTAATTTTTCAGGTTACAAAGTTAGGAAAATTTTTTGATTGTATGCAAAAAAATAATTGTCAGACGGAGAAAATTTTTGTATTTTTGCAACGGAATATTAATTAAACCATCAATCATTATGTCGAAATATCTTGACCCGAAAGCGGATTTAACGTTCAAAAAAGTCTTCGGCGAGCATCCAAACCTCGTTTTAAGCCTTTTGAACGCTCTTTTGCCGTTGCCTGAGGGTATGGAAATAAAAACTGTTGAATACCTTTCGCCGGAAAACGTTCCCGAAAAT
>JAFXUC010000041.1 GCA_017535325.1 Bacteroidales bacterium
CCTGTTTGAGGGTCTGGAAATTACAAAATCACCCGACTACAAAAAGCACCTCAACAAATATCCGACAATTTATATTGACTGGAACAGATTTGCCAATATTCCCAAAAACGAAATATTAAAAGTTGCTCAAAAACGTTTTGTCAAGGATTTAAAAGAATCGTATCCCTTTTTGGAAGAACAAGATAATTTTAGCGATGCACTTGTAGAAATCAACCAAAAAACCGGCGACCGGTTTATTTTGATAATCGACGAATGGGATATGCTTGTGCGTGATGTAGACAAAGATGTCCAAGATGAGTATGTCAATTTCTTACGTGCGATGTTCAAATCAAACAACGCCAACAAGATTTTCCTTTTGGTGTATATGACCGGTATATTGCCAATAATCAAAATAAAGACACAATCAGCGTTGAACAATTTTGTGGAGTTTAGTATCGTAAATCCGGGCAAGACCGCTAAGTATTACGGCTTTACAGAACAGGAAGTTACCGTCCTCTGCAAAGAGAACGATATGGATTTTGAACTAATGAAACACGCATACGACGGATACATCATCGGTAACGAAAAATCGATGTTCAACCCATTTTCGGTAATGCAATCAATTTTGTTTCGTAACTATAATAGTTATTGGTCAAAAACAGCATCGTTTATGGCTATTGAAACCTACCTGCACATAGATGCCGACAATGTAAGGTCAAAAATAATAGAGATGATGAGCGGCGGCACAGAGGTTATAGAACCGGCAAGTTTTCGCAACGATATGAAAAATATCCAAACAAGCGACGATGTTATGACACTTTTGGTGCATCTTGGTTATTTGTCTTACGAACCTGAAACTCAGCGTGTAAGAATCCCTAATACCGAAGTTGCCATTGAGTTTAAAAACGCTGTTAGTGTGGTAGGCTGGGGAGAACTCTCAAAATCGGTGGGAGCCTCTCTGCGTCTTTTGGAAGACACCATCAACCTCAAAAAGGATAAAATAGCCCGTGCTTTCGACGATTACCATTTTGAGGCATCATCAATTCTTGAATTTAACGACGAAAATTCAATGCGTTGCGCCATTGTATTGGCATATTACGCAGCCAAACCATTTTACAAAATATTCCACGAACTACCTACGGGCAAAGGTTTTGCCGATATGGTTTTCATTCCCTTGCCAAACTCTCAACGCCCCGCAATAGTGGTGGAACTAAAATACGACCAAACAGCGGACACCGCCATCAGTCAAATCAAACGCAAAAACTATCCCGCAAGTTTGAAAGGTTTTTCAAAACAAATCATCCTCTGCGGCATCAACTACAACAAAGCAACATCAAAACATGAAGTGGAGATGGAAGTGATAGAAGGAGAATAAATATAAAATTTTAATCAAATGACAGGGAAAATATTCATATTATTTTTTTCTTCGCTTATGTTGTTTTCATGTTCGGGCAATATCCCCGCGCAAAAAGCGGAGGAACACAAAACCGTTGAAATTAAACAAATTAACCCGGTTTTCTACAACTGGAAAGCAGGCGTAAAAATCTCTCCGGAAGACATCAGGGGTTTCGGTTTTGAAAAATGCTTTTCATTCTCGAAAATTCCTGATACGGTGTTTTCAAGAATGAAAGGAAAATCTTTCCCCGAAAACTGCACCGTTAAACGCGAAGATTTGAGATATTTAAAAGTTTTGCACTATAATTTAAAAGGTGAAATCTTAACCGGCGAAATGGTTTGTAATGAAAAAATCGCAACGGATATGATTCAAATCTTTGCGGAACTTTTTCAAAAGAAATACCCGATTGAAAAAATCCGCCTTATAGACGACTACAACGCCGATGACGAGCAGTCCATGAGAGACAACAATTCTTCATGTTTTTGTTTCAGAACCGTGGCGGGCAGTCAAGACCTTTCGCTTCACGCCTTGGGCATGGCGGTTGACATCAACACGCTCTACAACCCTTATATCCGCATTAAAAACTCTAAAAAAGTCATTCAACCATCAAACGCCGAAATTTATTGCGACCGTTCAAAACAGTTCGACTACAAAATAGAGCCGGACGACGACTGCTGCAAGGCTTTCAAAAAGCACGGTTTTCTCTGGGGCGGCGACTGGGCAGCGTACAAAGATTATCAACATTTTTATAAAAAGTAAAGAATATCCCGGTTTATAAACCGAGATATTTTCAAAAAACATCGGTTTATAAACCGAAATATTGAAAAATTTTATTAGATTTGCGGCAAAATTTTATGCTTATGAACAAGGATTTAGCAAAAATAATTATCGCAGAAAATCAAAAACTGATTTTAGGAGTTAAGTTCTATCCTCGTGATTATCAATTTGACGAGCATCTCAATTACGTTTTGGTGGGACTGAGACGGGCAGGAAAATCATATCTTTTGTACCAGCAGATACACACACTCTTACAGCAAGGACATGACATCACGGAAATGCTCTATTTTAATTTTGAAGACGACCGTTTGGACTCCTTAACCACAGAAGACTTGAATCTGATAAAAACCGCATACGAGGAAATGTTTGACTGTAAGCCGTTTGTCTTTTTGGACGAAGTTCAGAATGTGGACGGCTGGGAACGTTTTGCCCGCCGCCTCGCCGACCAGAAATACAGAGTTTTCATAACGGGCAGCAACGCTAAAATGCTTTCTTCCCAGATTGCCACAACCCTCGGCGGACGGTATATGATAAAGGAAGTTTTCCCGTATTCGTTCAAAGAATTTTTGCTGACAAAAAACATCAATATAAACGAGAAAAACGCAATTTACGATTACAGAAAAGAAATATTAAAATTTTTGGAATCATATTTCACGTTTGGAGGACTGCCGGAGTCCGTTGAGGTTCAAGACAAAAGAAACTGGCTCAGCAATCTTTTCAACAAGGTTTTTTTCGGCGATTTGATTGCACGCTACAACATCAGGAATACAGAAGCGTTAAAAACATTAATCAGAAAGTTGGCTGAAAATATCAAACAGCCGTCCTCGTATTCCCGGCTTGCCAACATAATATCGTCCATAGGAAAAAAAATCAACACTGAAACTATCAGTGATTACCTCCGCCGTCTAAACGAATCGTGGTTGATTTTGCCGGTAGAAAACATCGTTGCCAAACTCGCGGACAAAGTTACCAACAAAAAATATTATTTCATTGACAACGGCGTTCTTAATCTGTTTTTGCTTGATTCCAAGACATCACTGTTAGAAAATATTGTAGCCGTAAGCCTCTCAAAACGCTATCCCGGCGAATTGTTTTATTACATGTCGGGAGTTGAGGTTGATTTTTTCGTCAGAAGCCAAAACACCGCAATCCAAGTATCGTATTCCATTGCCGCACCCGAAACCCGTGAGCGTGAAATCGGCGCACTCGCAGAAATCGAGCGACACCTCAGCCCCTCACGCCTTATCATTATCACCAAAGATGAAGAGGATATTTTAGAGACCGCAACAGGCAAAAAAGTTGAGGTTGTGCCGCTGTGGAAATTTCTGTTGGAAACTACTTAAATAATAATTATTAGTTGCCAAGAAGATATTTTTTATTACCTTTGCACAAAAAAATTACACTAAATATCTTAAACATTATGAAACGTCATTTAATATTATCACTTTTGGCTGCGGTTTTAACAGGCTGCGGTTCTTCGGACTGCACCAACCGTACAGAGGAAAATTTCAACCTCAACTGGGAATTTTCCCTTAACAACGGCACGCCGCGAACCCTTGACCTTCCGCACGACTGGTCAATAGAAGGCGAGTTCAAAGAGGACAACCCCGCAACGGCAGGCGGAGGAGCGTTGCCCGGCGGCCTGGGCGTTTACAAAAAAACGTTCACTGTTCCCAAAGAAGATGCCGACAAACAGATTTTTCTCTGTTTTGACGGCGTGTACTGGCAAAGCACCGTCAAAGTCAACGGTCAAAAAGCAGGTTTCCGTCCAAACGGTTACGTAAGTTTTGAATACGATGTTACGCCGCTGCTGAAATTCGGCGAAGAAAACACCGTAGAGGTTACCGTTGACAACACCAACCAGCCAAACTCCCGCTGGTATTCAGGTTCGGGAATTTACAGAAACGTATTTTTGAAAAAAGTCAACAAAACGCATTTCGTTGAGCCTGAATTGTTTATAACAACGTCAAATGTCAGCGCGACTTCCGCCGACATCATCATTCAGACTGAAATCACGGGCGAAGGCGGTTACGATTTGTCCGTCAAAATAAAAAATCCCGACGGCACACAAACCTCTGAAATTTCCGACAAAATCACCGCCGGAGAACTCAAAAAGTTAGAAAAAATCACCGTCCAAAACCCGCAACTCTGGTCGCCGGAAAACCCGAAAATATATTCCGCCGAATTTTCCGTAAAAAAAGACGGAAAAACTTTGGACTGTTATACCCAGACTTTCGGTATAAGATATTTCAGTTTTGACAACGCCAATGGTTTTAAACTCAACGGCAAAACAATGAAAATCAACGGTGTATGCAACCATCACGACCTCGGCGCACTCGGCACGGCTGTAAATCACAGAGCCTTGGAGCGTCAGTTGGAAATCCTCAAAAACATGGGCTGCAACGCCATCCGTACCTCACACAATCCGCCCGCAAAAGAACTGTTAAATCTTTGTGATTCAATGGGTTTTATTGTTATGGACGAGGCTTTTGACATGTGGGCGCGGAAAAAATCACCATACGATTACGCACAATATTTCAAGGAATGGCACGAAAGGGATTTGGAAGATTTTATAAAACGCGACAGAAACCACCCGTCAGTCATCATTTGGTCAATTGGAAACGAAATTCTTGAACAATGGCGCGACATTTCAACCGATACGTTGGACCTTGAAAAAGCGAATTTGATGTTCAATTTTGCGGCTCAACTTTCTAAAAAAGACGCAAAAGACGGCGAAATTCACGTCAACACAATGCTTTGCAAAAAGTTGGTAGAATTTGTCAAAAACATAGATCCGACACGCCCTGTTACAACCGGCAACAACGAAACCGAGCCGCACAATCTGCTTTTCAAAGCCGACGCTTTGGACATCATCGGTTTCAACTATCACGACTACAACTGGGGCGAGGTTTTCAAGGAGAAATTTCCGGGCAAACCGCTGATTATCACGGAGGCTGTCTCCGCACTTCAAACACGCGGACATTACATTGCGCCGGCTGATACGGAATATCTTTGGCCCGAACGTTGGGATTTGCCATTTGATACTCCCGACCACAAATGCTCTGCTTACGACAACACCCGCGCTCCTTGGGGCTCGACTCACGAGACGACTTTGAAAGCCTTTTTGAAATATCCGTGGGTTTCGGGAATTTTTGTCTGGACGGGTTTTGACTATCTTGGCGAGCCGACCCCATACGGTTGGCCGTCAAGAAGTTCGTATTTTGGAATTATTGACCTGGCGGGTTTTGAAAAAGACGTTTATTACCTTTACCAAAGCCTTTGGACAGACAAGGACGTTTTACATATTTTGCCGCATTGGAACTGGAACGATGGCGACATTGTTGACGTCTGGGCATACACAAACGCCGACGAAGTTGAACTTTTCTTAAACGGCGAGTCCTTGGGCGTAAAAAAACTCTCCGACGATACAAGCAAACTGCATTTATCGTGGAAAGTGCCGTTTAAGGCGGGCGAGTTGAAAGCGGTCGGCAAACGCGGCGGCAGAGAATTTTCTCAAATTGTCAGAACCGCCGGAAAAGCCTCTCAACTTACCGCCTCCGCCGACAGAAACATTATCAATGCCGACGGTGAGGATTTGAGTTTCATAACCGTCAACATAACAGACGAAAACGGAACGCTTGTCCCGAACTCCTGCAACATGATAGAGTTTGAGGTTTCAGGACCGGGCGAAATCGCAGGACTTGACAACGGCGACGAGGTCTGCCACGAAAGTTTCAAAGGCAAATCGCACTCGGCTTTCAACGGCAAATGTCTCTGCATCATAAAATCCAAACGCGGAGAAAAAGGCACAGTTACCGTTACCGCAAAAGCCGGAGGACTGAAAGAGGCTGTGGCTGTGATTAACACAAAATAATTATGATTTTAAAACAATTAAAACAGAACGGAATTGAAGCCGTGATAATCACTTTTCTGATTGTCGCGGCAATGTCGGTGTCGATGTTTTATCCGGCAACGGTTCAGCATATAGAAATACCGGAAAACGGAACACTTTTGTTCAACTCGCTTTACGAAAAGTTTTTCGGCGGCGTATCGCATTTAACGCAAATTGCAGCACTTCTAATGATGGCAACAGAGGCGGTGCTGATTGCCGTGATGAATCTGAACTACGAACTGACAAGGGCAAAAGGCACGTTGCTTATCTTGATTTTTTCAATGGTAAGTCTGTCTTACATTCCGCTGAACACGCTTTTGCCGGAACAGATTGCCAATATTTTCATCACGCTCGGCATTATCAAAGTGCTATCCTCGCACAGCGTTGACAAAGCCGAATTTATGTTTTTTGACGCGGGACTGTTTTTCGGATTGGCGGCTCTGTTTTGCGTTCCGGCAACATTTATGCTGATAATCGGAATTATCGCGCTGATAATCTACCGTCCGTACAGGTTCAACGAATTTGCCGTGTATCTGATTGGATTTTTTACGCCGCTGTTGTTTTATGTTTCGGGTTATTATTATTTTGAAAGCACAATGCAGCCGGTTTGGGACTGTTACAAAGCGGCTTTCCAAATACACGGCTCAGCATACGGGAATCTTTCCGAACCTGAAATTATCAGTTTCGGACTCTATTTTGTGATGATTGCCTCGGCAAGCGTGTTTATCTTGCAGGAATATCCGAAATACAACCTGTTTGCGTCAAGAACTTACAAAATGTTTTTCATAATTTTTGTTCTGACGCTGCTGATTGCTGTAAGCCGGCAGTTTTCGCTGCAAGTCATGAGGCTTTCAGTTATGCCGCTGACAATGCTGTATGTAACGGTGTTTCATAATTTCAGTTCAAAACGGACGCTGTTTGCGGAAATATTTTTCACGGTATTTGTTGCGATACACGCCGGAGCACAGGCGCTGTGGTTTGCGGCATAAATTTTGCGCAATTTTTTGTTTAAAAGACAAGGTTATCAAATGGATAAAACTTTCAATTCAAATGAAAGAGGAGTAGGCGGTTTTGCTGTCTGGGGCATGACCTTCGGCTGTGTTATCGGCTGGGGTGCTTTTATGATGCCGCAGTCAGACCTTATACCGAATGCAGGCGTACCGGGGACGGTTATCGGAACCGTTCTAAGTGCGCTGTACGCTGTTATTATATGTGTCAACTATTACGCCGTGGCAAAAAGGATTCCTGACGAAGGCGGCTCTTATATTTACACAAAAAAAATTATCGGCGGCGACCACGCTTTTTTGTCGGTATGGGCGTTGATTATGGCGTATATGTCGGTGCTTTGGTCAAACATGACGGCGGTTTCGCTGTTTGCAAAACATCTTTTCGGCGGCGTTTTGCAATGGGGACAACTCTATAATATTGCCGGATACGATGTCTATTTGGGTGAAATAATTGTTTCGCTTATAATTTTAACAATATTCGGACTATTAGCGGGTTACAGACATATTTCGGCGATGATTGTTTTATCAATTCTATCAAGCATACTTTTTTTGTCGGTTGTGATATTGTTTGTAGGGATTTTGATAAATTCGGCAGACGAGGCGGGCGGATTAATAGAAAATGCCTTTTCGGGAGATGGTCCGAAGATTTCTAAAATTTTGGGTGTTACGCTGATTGCACCGTGGTTTTTTGTCGGTTTTGAAACCGTAACGCATATCGGCGGCAAAATCAACACGACTATAAAGAAAACTTATCTTTGGACGGGTGCAGCGATTATTTGCGGCATGATAGTCTACATTATGACCACCCTGATTTCTTCAAAAGGCATACCCGAAGGCAGCGACGCCGGAATAGTGATACTTTACAACGCTGAAAAATACATGGGAAAATTCGGCGTAGTGCTGGTTTCATTGGCTGTTATGTCAACGCTTCTGACAAGTGTTACAGGTTTTTACAAGGCAACGGCAAGGCTTTTCAAAGTTATGGCTGACGACGGAATACTGCCGGAGAAATATTCCAAGACCGACGAAAGAGGCGTGCCGGTAAAAGCGGTAAACCTTATTATGTTTTTGTCGGTTCCCGTGATATTTTTAGGACGGACGGCAATAGGCTGGGTGGTTGACATAGCGACGCTGTGCGTTTCGGTGGTGTATGCGTACATTTCGGTTTGCGCTTATAAATCAGCGGATTACAGAAGAGAAAAAGTCTGGGCGGTTTTGGGCGCGGCAATCTCCGTCATAATGTTTATGTCGATGATAGTCCCGAACCTGATGTCGGAAACAATGCTTGCAAAAGAGGCATATATAATTCTAACGGTTTGGTCGCTTGTTGGAATGTGTTATTACCATTATGTTTTTAAACATGACACTGCGGGAAATTTCGGAAAATCAACCGTCATGTGGCTTGTAATGATTTTCATTCTGTTTTTCTCGACGATAATGTGGAACGATTTCAGCCTTCAACATTCCTTGGAAAACAGTTTTGACAAGCAGACCATACACACTCTGATTATGCGGGACGGTCTGATACAGATGGCTGTTGTGGTGATTGCGCTGTTCTGTCTTTTCAGCCTTTTTACGCTGATGCTGAAACGCGAGCACGAAATCATCGAAAAATTTACCGAGTCGGAAGAAATGCGCAAGGAAACCGTTACCGAAAACGTGCTTCTTGCCGATTTCAACAGCGTTCTTGTAACACAAAAGGCTGAGGTCGAAATCGAAAAAAAGAAAATCGAAAAGCAGAAAACCCAAATTCAGTCGTCAATCAATTATGCGTACACCATTCAAAATGCGCTGCTTACGCCGAAGAACAAAATTAAAGAGATTTTTCCAGACCATTTTTTGTTTTATCAGCCAAGAAGTGTTGTCAGCGGCGACTTTTACTGGATGGACGTATTCGGCGACTACAAAGTCTGCATAATCGGCGACTGCACGGGACACGGCGTGCCGGGCGGTTTTATGTCGATGCTCGGAATTGCAAACCTCAACTACATAGTCGGACAGGAACTCTCTCCCGACATGATTCTCAACAAGTTGCGCACGGCAATCATCAACAGTCTCAGACAGCAAAAAGCCCTCAACCGGGACGGAATCGACGCGATTGTGTACGTTATCAACGAAAAAGAAATGACCCTCTCTTACGCAGGCGCAAACAATCCGCTGATTATTATCCGCGGCAATGAGGTAAAAGTTTTGAAAGCCGACAAAATGCCCGTCGGAATTTTTGTAAAGGAAAGACCGTTTACAAAACAGGTGGTAAAAATCGAAAAAGGCGACTGTATTTACGCATTTTCAGACGGCTACCAAGACCAGTTGAACTACGACACGAAACAAAAATTTTTGAGTTACAACCTCCGGAAAAAACTGCTTGAAATCCACTCCGAGCCTATGGAAGAGCAAAAAGAAACACTTATAAAAATATTCGAGGCATGGAGAGGCCCGAAAGAAAAACAAGTGGACGATGTTCTCGTATTCGGTGTAAGAATTTAACGAAATAAAACATTTTGTAAAAAAAAGATGTAAAAAATTCGCCAACAATTTTAAAAATGGTATATATTTTGTATTTTTTTATCTGTAAAATATTAAATAAACCATTTAAAATAGGAAAAAATTATGGAGAACACAATCAGGGTAGAGAGGGCTAAGAAAAAAATAACTCAGGCTGAGTTGGCGGAAAGAGTTGACGTTTCCCGTCAGACGATTCACGCTATTGAAACGGGAAAATTCATTCCTTCAACCGTTTTGGCTTTGAAAATCGCAAGATATTTCAAAGTAAGGCTTGAAGATATTTTCAAACTCGAAGAAAACGACTGATTTTTTTTCTCAGTCATAAAAAAAATCTGTTTTTTTTGAAAAATGCGTTCCGTCTTTTGTTGTACGGAACGCATTTTTTATGTATTTTTGGCGGAAAATTACTTTAAAAAAAATATTTTTGTTATGAAAAACCTGTTTTTTATAACCGTTTTACTGCTGGTGTTTTCCTCCTGTTTCAGGACTCACGCAAAATCCCAGGAAGAAATCGAAGAGGCTCAGTTGCGCGACTCGCTGCGCATGGACTCGGTCAACAAGCGCAGAAACACGCCCGATACGGCAACAGTTTCGTTTCAGAGGGCAAACGTCTGCGACTCTCAGCTCATGATAGTTTTTGACCGCATAAAAGTGCTTTCGGGCGACGAGGCGGCGGAATACGCCCTGAGACACAAACGTTTCGGCAACAACCTCAATGTCATTGTCAACAAAGAAGTTACGCTCGAAACCCTGCCGATAAGAGAAGACGTGCCGGTGTATGTTTTCAAGAAAAATTTTTACAACTGCGACACCTTAAAAGACGGCAACGAATACATAAAAACCGACTTGTCAGCCTTTTCCCGCGACAAAAACATCTTCTCAGCAGACCAACTTATGGAAATAATCATACTGCACAGAAGCATAGTTTATGTAAAACAAAAGGAACTTGAATAATTTTTTTGAAAAAAATTTATTTTTATAAAATAATTTGACTAATTTTGTACCTTGAAAAAAAGTATAATTCTTTTGTAATGGAACTTCAAAGCATAAAACAGCGGTTTGGCATTATCGGCAACAATCCCGAACTCAACAGAGCCTTGGATATTGCCGCTCAGGTTGCCCCTACCGACATATCCGTACTTGTTATCGGCGAGTCGGGCGTCGGCAAGGAACACATACCGCAGGTGATTCACGCTTTGAGCAGCCGCAAACACGGACCGTACATAGCGGTAAACTGCGGCGCAATTCCGGAGGGAACCATCGACAGCGAACTTTTCGGACACGAAAAAGGCTCGTTTACCGGCGCAAACGACACCCGCAAAGGCTATTTTGAGGTGGCGGACAAAGGTACGATTTTTTTGGACGAGGTTGCCGAGTTGCCGCTCAGCACCCAGGTAAGACTGCTGAGGGTACTTGAAAGCAAAGAATTTATGAAAGTCGGTTCGAGCAAAGTGCAGAAAACCGATGTCAGGGTTGTGGCGGCAACCAACGTCAACATGACAAAAGCCGTAAAAGACGGACGTTTCCGCGAAGACCTCTATTACAGGCTCAACACGGTGCAGATAAACATGCCGCCGCTGAGAGAAAGAGGCAACGACATTGTGCTGCTTTTCAGAAAGTTTGCTTCTGATTTTGCAGAACGTTACAACATGCCGGTTATAAGGCTGACGGAAGACGCGCAGCATATCGTTTCGTCTTATCACTGGCCCGGAAACGTAAGACAGTTGAGAAACGTTACGGAACAGATTTCGATAATAGAAGAGCAAAGGGAAATCACCGGCAGCATTATCGAAAAATATCTTCCTGATTTTCAGACTGAAAAACACCCCGCAATAGTGGCGGCGACCGGCAGTCAGAACACGGGGACAACTTCGGAAGACGCTTTTGCCTCCGACAGGGAGATAATATATAAGGTGTTGTTTGACATCAAAACCGACATAGCAAACCTGCGCAAGGAAATTCACCAGATGACAGGCGGCGGAATACGGCATATTGAGAAAAACAACGCTGCCGAGGCTTATAATATTGAGGAGGTTCAGTATACGCCCGACGATGTTATGACCACGATAAACCGTCCGATTGTAACGCCGGTACACAAAGAGACAAGCGTAATACACGGCAGCGAACTTCATAACAACAGCAATATTATTGACACTGAGGAATTTACCGACGACAACTTGTCGCTTATGGACTCGGAGTATCTCCTGATACAAAAAGCCTTGGAAAAACACGAAGGCAAAAGGAAAGCGGCGGCAAAAGAACTCGGAATTTCCGAACGCACGTTGTACAGAAAACTCAAAGAATACAATATCAGCAAATGACAAGGAGAATTTGCATATTATTAATATTGCTGACGGCGGTGCTTTCGTTTCAGGGCTGCGGGATTTACTCGTTTACTGGTGCGTCTTACGGCACGGCAAAAACGGTTTCGGTGGATTATTTTCAAAACCGCTCAACGTATGTAAACGCCGATTTGAGCAACACGATAACGGAGGCGTTGAAAGACAGGTTTGTCAGCCAGACGCCGCTGACTCTCGTAAAATCGGGAGGCGATTTGCATTTTGAAGGCACTATAACGGGTTACGCCATCAGTTCGGTAGGCATCAAGTCGGGTGAGACCGCAAGTCTCAACCGCCTGACCATAACGCTGAAAGTAACCTTTACAAACGAAACTGCACCCGAAAACGATTTCGACAAGTCGTATACAAGATACTCTGACTACGATGTGTCAAGTTCGTTCAACTCGGTGGAGAGTTCGTTGGTGGAAGAAATAACCAAGCAGTTGATTGACGATATTTTCAACGATTCGGTTGTCAACTGGTAAACAAATATTAAAGAAAAGTACAAGGAATAATAAATAAAAAAAACTCTGCTTATTATGATTAGTTCAAAACAATTTTTTAAATACCTGCAAGAGCCGGAACAACTTACCGACAGTTCGGTTGTTGAAATGGAGCAGTTGATAAAACAATTCCCGTTTTTTCAGACGGCGCATCTTTTGTATTTGCAGTCGCTGAAAAAAATCAACAAGAAACTTGTCAGGGAAAAACTGCCGGTGGAATCGCTTTTTGTAGCCGACAGAAAAATCCTCTACCCGCTCTTAAACGACGAACCACAGCCCGCAGCAGCACCGAAGGCGGAAGTTAAGACAGAAGTCAAGACCGAAATCAAAACGGAAACCGTAACAACCGAAAACAAGCCGGAGGAAAAAGTAAAGGCTGAGGTAAAAACAGAGGAAAAGAAAATTGAAAAAGTAGAGATTAAGAAAGAAGAACCCAAAAAAGAAGAGGTCAAAAAAGAAGAAACTAAAAAAGTAGAGGTTAAAAAAGAAGAACCTAAAAAAGAAGAACCCAAAGTTGAAGTAAAAAAACTCACACACGAAGAGCGCAAAGTCAACCACGAACAACTCGTGAAAGACTTTTTCGGTGAAAAAGAAGACGGCAACTACACAACCGTTGCGACCAACATCGCGGAAGACGGTTCAATAAAATCAGCCGCCGCCAACTTCGCCAAAGACGAAAATGTCAACCAGGCAGTTGTTGTCGGTGCTAAAAAAGAACCCGAAAAACCGGTTGAAGTAAGAAAAGTCGAGGTCAAAACCGTAGAGGTGAAGAAAGAAGAACCGAAGGTTGAGGTAAAAAAAGAAGAACCGAAACCCGAAGTCAAGAAAGAAGAACCGAAAGTTGAAGTAAAAACAGAGTCAAAAAACAATATTTTGGACAAAATTGCCTCTTTGAGAAAAGAGAAAGAAGAGGTTAAAAAAGAGATAGAAAAAGCAAAAGAAGCCGAAGTTGCGGCTCAGGCAGCGGCTGAAAAAGCAGCAGCAGAAAAGGCAGCGGCGGCAGCGGCAACCGTTACAACAACGACTACTACAACAACAGTTGTTACGGAAACCGTTACGACAACAGTGAAAGAAGAAGAAAAACAAGAAAAGCCCGAAGAGAAAAAAGAAGAGAAAAAAGAACTCTCGGCTGCTGAAAAACTGTTGGCAAAACTGAAAAAGAACTATCCGACCGAAGACAACAAGACGGATACAAAAACAGAAACTGTTGTTACGGAAGTAAAAACCGACAACAATACTTCGCTTATTGACAAGTTTTTGCAGGATTCGCCGCATTTGGACAGAAACAAAGAAGTTGCCGCAGGTGATATGGGTCAGGATTCCATAAAACAGCCGGAACTCGCGTCGGAAAAACTCGCTAAAATATACATAACGCAAAAACTTTTTGACAAAGCAATTGCAAGTTATACGAAACTTGTGAAGGACTATCCCGACAAGAGCGAATATTTCAACGCAAAAATAAAGGAAATAGAAAATTTGAAAAATAATCAATAATAAATCATGTATACAACGTTAATAGTATTAATCGTAATCGCAGCCGTATTGTTAGTGTTAATAGTATTGGTTCAGAACAGCAAAGGCGGCGGCTTGGCATCAGATTTGAGTGCGGGCACACAATTTGGAGGAGTTGCAGAGCAAAAAAGCAAACTTGAAACTTACACTTGGGGCTTGGTAATCGCCATTGCCGTTTTAAGCATCATAGCAAGCGTAAGCGGAGGCAGCAACGTAAAACAAAGCAATCAGGATTCGGGCGTTAAACAGATTTTGAACAGTCAGAACACAGTTCCGGCTATACCCCAGACTCCGTCGTTGCAAAACGCACCCGCAAATTAAGAATGTAATACAAACTTAATTTTTTTCAGGGTTTATCCGTTCCTTTAACGGAAACGGATAAGCCTTTTTTATTTTGTCATTATGAAAAATCTTCTATTAACACTTCTTCTGTTGGCAGCCGTATCCTGCGCCGAAAATCAGGAGCCGAAAGAAAATTCCGTTTATTTTTGGAAAACGGTATACAAAAACGACAGCACCGAAAATGATTTTTTGACCCGGCACCAAATCAAAAAAATATATATGCGGTATTTTGACGTAATTGTTGACAAAAAAACGCAAAAGCCCAAACCCAACGCCACAATCACTTTCAAAGACCACCCGAAAGAAGACATAGAAATAATTCCGACCGTTTTTATAACGGAAAACTGTATTCAAAAAAATCTCGACACGCTTTACAAAACGCTGGCGGACAGAATTTTTCAAATCAACAAAACACACAAAATCCCTCAGGCAAAAGAAATTCAGATAGACTGCGATTTTACGGCAAAAAGTATGAAAAAATATTATAATTTTTTATCTTTGCTGAAAAATTACCTCAAAGAAAAGGACATAAAACTCTCCGTAACGGTAAGGCTCCACCAACTTTCGATGGAAGTTCCGCCTTGCGATTACGGCGTGTTAATGCTTTACAACACAGGTAATTACAGAGACAAAACGTGCGAAAATCCGATTCTCGGTTTTAAGGAAGTAAAGCCGTATTTGAAACATTTGAAAAAATACCGTCTGAAAATGCGGACTGCGCTGCCGAATTTCAAATGGCAGATACTTTTCGGCAAAAACGGTTTCAAAAACATCGTTTACAATCAGGACCTCTCGGACAGCACTTTGTTTCAAAAAGCGGGCGACGGCGTTTTCAGGGTTATCCGCTCAAAGGACATTCCCGTCTACATCAGCACGGAGGCTTTTAACGTGATGATGTCGATTTCGGACACGGTTTACGAAAAAAAAGCCGATTTTAAGGAAATCGAAAAAGTAATGACGGAGATTGCCGCAATAAAAAAGGACGTATTAAACAACACAATAATTTACGATTTGAACTCAAACAATATTAACAATTTAACTATTAAAGAATATGAAAAGATTTTTAATTTTGATGACGGCGGTGCTGCTTTCTAACTTTGTGAAAGCGGACGTCTCGTGTTGGTATTATCCGACTTACAACTATTACCTTTTCAAAATTCTCGAACCCGGAACAGAGGACGAAGACTTTTTGGAATACTGGAAGAACTACGCCGGCGGCAAAACGCCTGTCTACTCTTACGACTTTTCATACGGAATAGACGCCATTCTCTCCGACATCGAAAACGGCAGCAGCAGCAAAGCCGTAATTGATGCCGCAATTCAGAAAAAAGACACCGAAATGCTTGACTATCTGAAAGATTTGTCAACATATCTCAACGTCAACCAGGACTTTTACAACCAGTGGGAATACCCTGACGAAAACCAAATCAAAGAGTATAGGGCAGTTTACGAAAAACTGTTGGAAAAGTCAAAAAAATACAGCGGACAAAGACTCAAAGACCGTTACAACCTGATGGCAATGCGCTGTATGTTTCAGTTGGAAAAATACCCCGAAGTAGAAAAATTCTGGCTCTCCGACGGCATAAAAACCCAGGACGAATACTGCAAAAAACAGATGACGGGACTTTTTGCCGGCGCACTTTACCACCAGAAAAAAATAAACGCGGCTGTTAACATCTTCTTGCAAATCAATGACATTCAGAGCGTTAAATTCTGTCTTGACGAAAAACGCAATTTAGACGGAATACGCGAGCGTTACGACAAGGACAAAAACGACGGGGCTTTGGTGTTTTTGGTTCAGGACTTTGTTAACATGTTTCAGGAAAACATCGACGGCGAAGACTACGGCAGACCGTTTGATTACAGAAACATCGACCATGCCGACGCTCAGGATTTCATAACCTTTGCCAACCAAATCGCCGACAAAAAAGCCTCAAAAACGCCCGTTATGTGGAAAACGGCTGCCGCAATGCTGTCGTATTATCTTAACGACATTGCCAACGCAAAAAAATATGCCGAGCAGACCGCCAGCCTCGAAGGCACACAGAGAATGAAAGACGTGGCAAGGGTTGTCAGATTTTTCCTTTCAACAAAAGGAGAAAAATATTCCTCCTCAAAAGCGGCTTATTATCTGAGCGAGTGTCTCTGGCTTGACAAAATGGCTGAAACCGACGGCTTTTTTGAAAACGCAAAAAGCAGAATCGTTTATCAGAACCTTTTGCCGCAAAACCAAAACACCAACTTTTACACTTTGCTGGCTTCAACGGATTATACAACAATCAACATTTTGAAGTTGAACGCCGCAGAACTGGAAAGTTATCTCAACTACATAACCCAGACCAAAAAGTTGGACAACTTTGAAAAATACCTTTTAACCAAATCGCACGTCAAAAGGGACGATGTTATCGAAAAACTCGGCACGCGCTATCTCGGTGAAATGAATTTTATCAAGGCGGAAGACTATCTTTCGCAAGTGCCTATTTCGTATTACAAAGAGAGTCCGCTGCGTCCTTATATGGTTTTCCGTGATTACACTCAGCAGCGTTGGAACGTAACTCAGGACTGGATAGACGACTGGGGTTATGACGACGAAAGTGAATTAGAAGAAAACCAAAAAATAAAATTCTGCAAAGAAATAAAAACTCTGACTGAGGTTTTTGAAAGGTCAACCGGCGAGAAACGCTACTCGGCAGCCATGAAACTTGCGGCATATCTTACACAAGCCTCTCGTTGGGGAAATTGCTGGTACCTTTTGGAATATTCTTGGAGCGTTTACGAAGACAGAACCAAGGCTCAGCAAAAATATGAAGACAAAGCCTTGGAATATCTTGACGAAGCCATAAAATCTTCCGACAGCAAGACAAAATACGGAGCCTTGTACGGAAAAACATGGCTGCTCTGGCACGATTACAACTATTACGCTTACGACTACATGGTAAACCATGAAAACCAAACCGTAACGCCGCAAATGAAAAAATCAATGTCCGATCTCAAAAATTATTGGGACGGAGTTTACGGCGTTGGCGGTTGGACAATAAGTTGCGATTGCGTAATGGATTACGTAAGAACACATTAAACTACAAACGATTGCAAATAACCTTCAATCGCCTCGCGGTTGAGTTTTTTGCCGATGAAGACGAGTTTGGTAAAACGCTTTTCGCCGTTTTGCCACTCTTCGCCCTCGTCAACCATAAAATACTGGCGGACGGATTGAAGAATGTATTTTTTGCTGCGTCCCGCTATTGACAAAATGCCTTTTACGCGGAACACCGTTGCGGAATTGTACTGCAAAACCGCTTGAAGCCAGTTGACGAATTTTTCTTCGTCAATATCGCCCTCAACGGTAAAACCTTCCGAAACGATGCTGTGCTGAAAGGCGTTGTTGTGTTTGTTGGCGGGATTTTTTGCAAACGCAGGCTCCGAAAAATCGGCATCAAGCATATCGAATTTCAGCGGCGTGGCGTTTTTGAAATCCACAACAAGTTTTTCAATGTTTTCTTTCGTGTAGGCGAAAGTATCGAGAACATCGCAGTTTGTAATATCGGCGTGTAATACGGCGTAAAGTTTTGCCGTAGGATTGACACTGCGGATAAGTTTTTTAACCCTTTCGCCCTGTTCGGGTGTTACGTCGCCGATTTTGTTAAGGATTATAATGTCCGCTACCGCCAACTGACGGTGAACCTCAGGCTGCTCTTCGGCACTCTGCTCGTATGTTACCGCGTCAGCAAGGCATATAACGGAGTCGATGACGAATTTTCTCAAAAACTCCTCGTATGCCACAAAATTGTCGATAACGCCGGCGGGGTCGGCGATGCCGGTGGTCTCAATCAGAAGGTTGTCGAACCTGTAACGCGAGGTCAGAAGGTTGTCCAAAGTTTTTTGAAGACCGTCCGAAAGGTTGCAGCAAATGCAGCCGTTGGAGAGTTCGTACATGTTTTCTATGTTGCCGACGATAAGGCCGCCGTCAATTCCGATTTCGCCGAACTCGTTTTCGATAACGGCAAAACGCTTGTCGGAATATTTTCTGATAATGTTGTTCAAAAGCGTGGTTTTGCCCGCACCCAAAAAACCCGTCAAAATAGTAACGGGAATTCTACCTGTTGTGTTTTCCATTTTTTCTTAAAATAAAACCGCACAAAATTACAAAAAAAATTTTTAAAGTGGTATTGATTTTTTTTTGCCGTTTCTGATTTTTTATTTTATATTTTAATTTTATGGGTCAAAAATAAGAATCGGATTAAGATAAAATTGCTATGCCATAAATTATACAATCATTCAACAAGTTCTGAAAGTTTGTTTGTTATAAGTTCTTTTTCGTTACTACCTGTGGTAGAAAGACGCAAAAGTTCTATCCCATAAACTGAAAGTATATGATTTTTCATTTCATCCCTTTCGCTTTGCTTACTGCCGTCTTGATGAAAATGCCAACCGTCAACTTCTACCGTTAAAACCGCTTTTTTGCTGACGCGGCTATATATCAAAAAGTCAACATGAGTTGAAGGATGAGAAACATATTTTTGTTCCTCATTTGAAAGTTGTGATTTATCAGAAATTAAAAGATTTAACGGATAATTCAAAATCACTCCTAACCCGCTAAATTTATTTTCTCCGTTAATTATTTCGATAATAAGATAATAGGTCAAATTTTCGGAATCATATTGGGAAATGCGTTTACGGTTCTTAAAAAATTCAGTTCGTTGCAAAGCATATTGTTTGTACAGCATATCATAAACCGAACATATGTTACTCGCCGTAATTGTTCCGCCGTTGTATTCAATATAATCCAATAAGTCACAAATATTGCCTTTTTTATCTTGTTTATTCCCTGTAACAGTGAGATAAAACAACTTTTTTGCCCTCGAAACGGCGACGTTCAGAAGATTAGGATTATCAACAAATTCTCCAATTTTATCATCGGTAACACTCATTATGATAACATCTTTTTCCCTGCCTTGAAATTTATGCACTGTTGCAACTTCAATTTTAGGGTCTACATATTTTTTTATT
Organism: Bacteroidales bacterium; assembly: GCA_017535325.1. Classification (GTDB taxonomy): domain Bacteria; phylum Bacteroidota; class Bacteroidia; order Bacteroidales; family UBA3824; genus UBA3824. The sequence goes on from JAFXUC010000041.1 coordinate 19,260, forward strand.
GCATTAACCTGACTATTGTAAGGTGCAATAATACCGATTTCTTCGGGGTTGTAAGATATTGCAGGTAGAATTTCTTTGCAAATAACATCAATCTCCCTTTGATTTTCATGTCCACGGCAATGATTTCCTTCTACCGTTTTAAACGCAGAAACCGCTTTATCATCTGTTTTTTGTGTCATTACCACAAGTCTGCCGCCATAGTATTTTTGATTACAAAAATTAATTATTTCAGGTGCACAACGGTAATGTTCTTTCAATAAGGTTTGAGGAATATCGGAAATGACTTTTAAAACAGATTCCAAAAAACTGTTTTTTGAACTGTCATAACCGCTTTCAATGTCATATTTTTTTATGATTGAATCTAATTTTTGTTTGTCATCTTCCGTTAAAACATTAGGTAACTGCATTGTATCTCCGACAATAACGGCATTTTTTGCACAACTTAAAGCCAAAGCCCCCGTTTCGATAGTTACTTGCGAGGCTTCGTCCATAATCAAATAATCATAAAACGCATTTTTAACACTACTTACAGCTGAAAATGTTGTACTCAAAACTATCGGAAATTCTTTCAAAAAATTTACCGAATCGTGTTTTAAAGCATATTCCGTATCAACATTAGTTTTGAAATCATGATTCGTATAGACGGCATTTTTCAAAACAGCCATCGAAAGAGATGTCAGTGTATTGATTTTTGCTTGTGTGTCTATTGACTTGAAATAGGTTTCCAATGCCGCTAATTCATTTTCCAACTGCAAAATCTTTTGGGAATAAAACAGAATTTGCGTTTTTCTTACGGAATTTTCTGACGGAAATTCAAGAAGTTCCGTATCAACTTTATGAATGAATTTATATTTTAACCTTTGGAAAAACCACTTTATTTTTCCTAATTTTGTATTACCGTATTTCAGAATATATTGTTGCAAATTCAGCAATTCCGATATTACTTTCGGATTTGCAGAATTTGTGATTTCTATATTGCCAACTTTATTTTCGGCTTTATAATGTTCCCATTCCAATTTCCATTGAGAAATTTCCTGTCTCACAACAGCAAGGCGTTCTTGTTTTGAAAAAAAATCCGCGATTTCAACCATTTGCTGCGAAATTTTTTCCTGAATATTACAATCGTCTAATTTCCACTGAGAAAAATCATCAGGAAGACTACGACTGGTTACAGATTCTAAAAAATGCTGTTTGTTTTCGCTGTTTCCTAACGGTGCAACAAGAAATCCAAAGCCGTATTTTTGAAGTTTTTCCAATACATTGTCCGTTGCTGAATTGTTATTTGAGACAACAATTACACTTTTTTGATTGACAAGGATATTGGCAATTATATTTAAAATTGTTTGTGTTTTTCCTGTTCCGGGAGGTCCTTGAATAACACTTAATTGAGATTCAAAAGCCTGTTTCACTGCGTTATATTGGCTTTGATTGCAACCAAAAGGAAATATAAGTTTTTCAGGTTTTATACTTTTTAATCTGTAACGTTGAGGATTAAGATATTTTGCTAAGACACAATCTGAAGAAATTTCTGTAATCTCTTGATAAAGTTTGAACAAAATATTTATACCGTCTTCCGTTTTTAACTGATTAATTTCTGCCGTTTGAATCAGATATTCAAAAACTTTTTTTGACTTCGGTTCTTTCAAAACAGATTCAGAAATTTTAATTTCATTTCCTTGATATAGTTTTTGAAAGCCGTTGTTGAAGCAAATGAAATAGTAAGATTTGAATAATTTTGAAAATTTTGAAACAGATTTTATACCGCTCTGTGCAAATCCGTTAATCTTGATAATGTATTTTTCGGGATTGATTTTTTCGGGATCCTTCAACCATTCAATTTTTGACGGAGAGTAGTTGTAACTCTTGTTACTGTTAGTAAAAATCACAGTATACATATTGTTATTGAATTGAATAGCACCGATTTGAGGTGTTTTATTTTCTCCGTTTATAAAAATGAGATTTTCACGTTGGTTTATCATCTTTCTCAAAATTCAGTTTCTTAATACAAAGGCAAAATTAAATAAAATTTTGCCTTTGTTCAAAAAAATCCTTACATTTGCATAAAAAATTTCGGCATTATGAGAAGATTCAACATAACAGGTACGTGTTACACAGAAGACCATTATATGGTTGATATTAGTGAAAGAATTGCAAAAATTGAAAAACTTGTTGAAGAAGGTCAATACATCACCATAAACCGAGGTCGTCAATACGGAAAAACCACAACGCTTTATCATTTGGCTAACAAGTTGAGTGATAATTATGTGGTGTTTTCGATAAGTTTTGAAGCCTTGACTAAGGATAATTTCAAAAACGAAAAAAAACTTGCATATTCGTTTTTGGAACAATTACAAAGCAAAACCGAATTTGTTGACATCAAAAATCTTAACGATTTTGTAAAAAATGCTCTTAACGAAAAACTTTCGTTAAACGCTGCAAAAAAAGAAATTGCTGTTGAAGATTTTGATAAGTTTCTGTCAATTATGTGTGCAAAATCGTCTAAACCGATTGTCGTTGTTATTGACGAAGTTGACAATGCAAGTAATTATGATTCATTTATAAATCTGCTCAGACTTTTGCGCAACAAGTATTTGAACCGCAAAACTACACCGACGTTTCAGTCTGTAATTCTTGCCGGAGTTTATGACATAAAAAACCTTAAACTCAAAGTCCGTCCTGAGAGCGAACATAAATATAATTCGCCGTGGAATATAGCGGAAAGGTTTGAAGAAAAGATGTCGTTTTCTAAGACTGAAATTGCTCAAATGCTTTCTGATTATGAAAACGACCACAAAACAGGAATGAATGTTTCAGAAATATCTTCATTAATACACGATTACACTTCGGGTTACCCGTTTTTGACATCAAAGATTTGTAAACTTGTTGATGAAAAAAATCTTGGCTGGAATAAGGAAGGAATTGAACAGGCTGTTAAAATGATTTTGGTTGAAAAGAATACTTTCTTTGATGATTTGAATAAAAAACTTGAAGATTTTCCATCATTGGAATTAATGCTCAAAGAAATCCTTTTTTACGGAAAATCATGTCCTTTCAATCTTGATGATGAGGTCATAGAAATTGCTCAAATGTTTAATTACATTTGCGAGGAAAACGGTCGTGTAAAAATTTCAAATCGAATAATAGAAACCCGCCTTTACAATAAATTTATGTCGATTGATTTACGTGAGCGTATGTACGGAGCAGGCGACACAGAAAAATCCCAATTCATTGAAAACGACATACTTAAAATGGACAAAATCCTCGAACGTTTTGCGGTTCACTTCAACGATATTTACGGCGGCAAAACGCAGGAGTTCCGCGAAGAAGAAGGACGGCGTTTTTTCATGCTTTATATCCGACCGATTATCAACGGCACGGGCAATTATTACATCGAAGCCGAAACCCGCGACCGCTCACGCACGGATATGATTATCGACTATCTCGGTAAACAATACGTTATCGAAATGAAGATTTGGCGCGGCGAATCGTACAACGAGCGCGGCGAAAAGCAACTTTCTGAATATCTTGATTATTACCATATTAACAAAGGTTATATGCTGAGTTTCTGTTTCAACAAAAACAAAGTTTCAGGCTCAAAGACGATAAAATTAGGCGAAAAAGAAATTTTTGAAGTGGTGGTGTAAATGAGTGTTTTTTTTGCCGATTTTCAAAAAAAATCCTTACATTTGCATTGTCAAAAACTTCTGAAAATTTTTCAAATGAAAGGCAATTTTAAAATATTGACGTTTTCGGCTGTGCTTTTAATCCTGAGCGCATGTACAATACCGGTCGCCACCGTCGCAAAACACGGCGAATGGTATGACGGCAAGCAGGTAAAGGTAAAAGGCAAGGTCGTAAACACTCTGCATTTGGAAGATTTGAACTTTTTTGTCATAAAAAAAGGCGGAAACTATCTCAACGTAAAAACCAACGACTTTCTGCCCGCAATCAACGACAACGTAAAAGTTAAAGGCAAGGTCATCAACAAGTTTTATTACCAAAGAGACACGATTCTTATCATAGAAGAAACCGTAAAACCAAGCAAAACAACAAATTTCAACAAGGCCGTCAACTGATTTTTTAAGAAACTAAAAATGAAACTTTTACCGCTTTTGATATTTTTTACCGGCTTTTTCAACGCTGTTTTCGGACAAAAAATAGAAGTCTTGTCCGTCAACGACGGCTCTTACCCGGAAATAATGGTAAGGGTAAAACTTTACAACGCCACAGGAGACACTTTTTCGGTTTCGGAGCAGGACACTGACACTGACTGCCGCGTAGAAGAGACCGCAAACCCGTCAAGCGGTGAAAGAATGTTCGTTTTTTTGGCTGAAAACTCGTATTTCTTTTATCAGCACAAAATCTTTGACGAAATAAAAAAAACGCTTTCGGAATTAGGACACATTCTGCCCGAAAATTCCAACATGAACATTTTGTATTTCGGACAGAGAGGAAAAACGGTAAAATATTTAAGCGCGGCTCAGACAACCGATTTCGCGCTCCTTGCCGGCAACACGGAGGATTATTTCACTCCGCAAAAAGACTCACTGTATATCGAAAACAAAGTTTACGAGGCAATTGAAGAGGCGGTAAAATACACGTCAAAACACTCTCAAAACAATGCCGTAATTCTCACCGTGATTACCCGCGCGCTAAACCTCTCGCAAGTAAAGACTTTCAGCAAAGGCTTTCTTGAAAATTTGAAAAACTCAGGCATTTACTTAAACGTAATAATGTATGAGACAGAGTCTTTCAACGCAAAACACGAACTCGAAAACATTGCAGCGGCAACGGGCGGCAACTGCTGTTTTTTCAACGACAAAGACCTCGAAGCAAAAACTGCCCAGGTAATAGAAAAGGCGGCAAAGTCAAAAGCAAAACTTCCGTATAAGGAATATTCAGTGAAATTTACCGCTAAACAAAAAGGCGTATCCAACAGTTTTATAATCAAATACGGCTCTTTGCAGGCTCTCTGCGAATACACCAACCCCGAACAAAACGTTATTTGGAGAGCGTATCCGATAACTGCCGCGGTTGTGGTATCCCTGATTTTGATTCTCACGGCGGCGGTCTTGTATTACAAAACCCGCCACAAAATCATAAGACGGATTGACGCCTCTTCGCAGACGCACATCAGCGAAATTCAAAAGGAAAACAAAGCCCTGAAACGCGAACTCGCAACCTACCGCAAACAGCCTCAGAGCATTTTGAAAAGTTTTGAAAAATTCGACATAGAAAAAAACCTTGTCGGTCCGGGAAAAATAATTCCGAGGCTTCTTGTGCAGGACGGCGACAAAAAAATGGTTTTCGAGTTGAGCAAAATGATTGTAACAATCGGCAGAAAAGAAACCAACGACATTGTAATCGAAAACAGAACGGTTTCGTCGAACCATGCCGCGCTGAGTTTTGAAGGCGGATTGTTTTACATAACCGACAACAATTCCACAAACGGAACTTTCATCAACGACATGAGGATTACAAAAGGCAAAATCTGCCCCGACGACATTGTAAGAATAGGCGCGGTGTTCGCCAAAATAAACTACTGAAAAATGGAAAACTTAAAAACAAGGGAACTCGCCAATTTTCACTATATAAGTCTCACTGACAAAGGCAACGTCAGGGAGAACAACGAAGACTATCTCGGATATTTCGACACGGTCAACGGACACGTATTTGTGGTCTGCGACGGCTGCGGCGGTCTGCCCTGCGGCGAAAAAGCGTCAAGAACGGCGGTAAACTCGTTTAAGTTTTTCTTTTCAAATTTTTATTACAAAGACCCTTTTCAGGCGATAAACGATGCCGTTGACTACGCTCAAAACCGCATTCTCGAAGAAGAAAAACACGACCCGGAGACTTCCGGCATGGCAACGACGATGGTTTTGGTGCTGATCCGCTACAACAAAGCCTATTACGCCCACATCGGCGACTCGCGGATTTATTACTTTTCAAAACGGTCGCTCCAAAGGCTCACAAAAGACGACAGTTACGTCCAAATGCTTGTTGACGAGGGCGAAATCTCTCCCGAAGAGGCTGAAAGACACCCGCGCAAAAACGAACTCACAAGAGTTATGGGCATGCGTCCGCCCTGCAAAGCGCACGTCTGCACCGCGGCGTTGGAACCCGGAAAAGGCGATTTGCTGCTGCTGTGCACCGACGGACTTTACAACATGGTGAAAGAGAGCGAAATAAAAGCCGCCCTCGCCCACCGCGGCTACATCGAAGACAAAGGCATGGAACTCGTCAACACCGCCAAAAAGAACGGCGGCTACGACAACATCACGCTCCAAATCATCAAGTTCTACAACGTCAGCGAAGGAAAAACCGCCCAGACGCCAATCATAAACCCGAAAAAGAAAAGCACTCTTTTGGCGGGCGTCGCAGTAATTCTGTTTTTGATTGCGGGAATAATCCTCGCGTTAAGATACGGCAGAGACCACAAACCGGACTCGGCACCTGAAAGCAGAAATTTTTACGCGGAGTTCGACACCGACACGCTTTCAGACACGGATTCCGTTATCCGCGCATTTGAAGCCGACCCCGAAAAGGCGGTTTTCTCAGAAGAAAACGGCAGGCATATAATGAAACTGCCTGTCAAAAAAATTTTAACAGTAAGATATTACGACAATGTCTACACTTTGTCGAAATTGTACAACACTCCGGCAGAACTCATTATGAGGGTCAACCGTCTGGAAGACACCCGAATAGAACCCGGAACAGAAATAATAATACCATGACACAAGACAATAACTCAAAACCCAACTCTCTTATAGGCAGACGGTTGGACAACTACAAAATAGAATTCCTCATCGCCGAGGGCGGAATGAGCAGCGTTTACGAAGGCGTACACATGCTCCTTGGACGGCGTGCCGCCATAAAACAACTCAACCCGCTTCTTGAACAAAAAGACGGCGTTAAGGAAAGGCTCAAAAACGAGGCTGTTACACTGTCAAGGCTGAAACACCCGAACATTGTGGCGGTTTACGACTACATAGAGTGCGAATTAGGAACTTTTATAATCGAAGAACTCATAAAAGGCATTCCGCTCAACGAATACCTTCAAAGCGAATCCGGTCCGATTCCCGAACCGAAAGCCGTTAAAATGATGCTTCAAATGCTTGACGCAATCGGTTATATGCACTCCAAAAACATCATTCACAGAGACATAAAACCGGGAAATTTTATAATAACGCCCGAAAACGAAATCAAAATCATCGACTTCGGCATCGCGCAAATCATGGGCGAAACGCCTCACCTCACCCAGGACGGCACAAAAGTCGGCACGGCTCTCTATATGAGCCCGCAACAGGTAAAAGGTCAGCCGCTTGACCGCAGAACCGACATTTATTCGCTTGGAATAACGTTTTTCCACATGGTAACCGGTCAGCACCCGTACAGCAGCAAACTGTCAGAATACGAGATTTACAACAAAATCATCAACGAGCCGATGATAGAGCCGATGTCGATTTACAAAGGCGTGTCGGCACAGATGCAGGAAGTGATTTTCAAGGCGGTTGCCAAACGTCCGCTCGACAGGTATCAGGACTGCACGCAGTTCAAACGCGACATTCTCACAATAGCCAAAAACTACGAGACAAAACAGGACAACGCAATAACGCAGGTTTTTGACCTCGTCCCCGAAGACAAGGAGAAAAAAGCCCCGATTTGGAAAAACGCCGTTATGATGGCGACCGTCGTACTTTTTGTCATAGCCGTAACGATTGCATTTTTTACGTTTTCAAACCAAGACCAAATGCACGTAATTGCCTCTAACGCTTTTCTTTATGACGGCGACAGTCTGAAAGCGAAAAAAGTGGACAACCTCAACTACGGCGAAACCCTCAAAATCATGACCGACAAACCGGCGGTCTCAAAAGACGGCGTTACATGGGTGGAGGGCATCTCGGCACGCGGCATAAAAGGCTACATTCAAAAAAACTACATCGCCACCGCAAAAATTTACCAGCAAATCAACACGATGTACGTCAACAAGGAGGCTGTCGTAAAAACCCCCGACGATTACAAGGCGGTTTTGTGGCATTATTTTGTTGAAAACAAGTATTTCAAAAACTCAGCCTCACAGTGGAAAATATATTCCGATGCCGACAACGAACTTGAATACGGCGGTATCTGCACGGGATTTTTCAACGACAACAACATAACGGACTACGCCTGCGTTATCACCGACAAAAACGGAACGGAAAGCAAACTTCTGATATTTTTTGACAATTCAAGCGAAAACATCGCCCTTGAATGTCCCGCAGGAGTAAAAATAAAAACCATTCCCAAAGGCGAAAACGGCGGCGGCTGGTATCTCGGAAACGTCTACACCCGCACAACGGGCAGCGGCGCAAAATACGAGGTCAACAAATACGAATATCTGCCGACGGACGGTATCTTGATTTTCAACATCGAAAACGAAACCAACACGGTCTGCTATTTCAATTCGCGTGAAAACAAAATCCACCTCACCGAGCAGCCGAAATAAAAAAACGGGATTCGCTCTTTACAGACAGAATCCCGTTTCGGTATTAAAAACTAAATTAATTAAAGTAAATGCCAAATTCCGTGTTGCAGACCGTCGATTTCGCAAAGGCCTCTCATTCTGCCGATTAACGGATAACCTACGTTATAAATGTCGTTGTCCAAATCGGTCAGAAGGCGGATTCCGTGGTCGGGACGGAAAGGCATACGGATGTCTTTTCTGCCCTCGGCGATTCTGCGTTTCTGCTCTCTCAAAAGCGTTTCAACAATCTTCGGCATGTCAAGCGAGCCGTACAAATGACCTGACTCGTAAAAACTTCTGTCCGAAAGGTGCTGTGTATTTCTTAAATGTACAAAATGTATTGCGTCTGCAAATTCCGCTGCAATGGCGGGCAAATCGTTTTCGCGGCGTCCTGACAAAGAACCGGTGCAGAATGTCAGACCGTTGCGGAGAGACTTGTTGGCGTTTCTGAGCCAGCGGATGTCGTCGGCACAGCCCAAAATTCTCGGCATACCCAAAACAGGATACGGCGGGTCGTCAGGGTGAATACAAAGGTTAACGTTATACTCCTCGCAAACGGGAACCATTTCATCAATGAAATCTTTGAGATTTTGCTGCAACTGCTCCCTGCCGATGTTTTTATAAGTGGAAATATAGTCCAAAAAGACTTTTTTCGGGTCTTTGACAGTGCCGTCAATTACGCCGTTAACAAAGCCTTGCGTCAAGACGATGATAACATAAACCAAATCGTCCATTTCTTTTTGGGACATTTTTTTGTAAATTTCCTCAGCCTCTTTAACCACCTCAGCCGGATAATCGTTGGCGGCGTTTTCGCGTTTCAAGATGAAAACGTCAAAAGCCACAAACGTCGGAAAATGAAAATACAAACCTTTTCCGCCGCCTTTGTGCGTATAATTGAGTTCCGTGCGAGTCCAATCGAGAACCGGCATAAAATTGTAGCAAACCGTATCTACGCCACATTCACCAAGATTTTTGAGCGAAATTTTGTAGTTTTCGATGTGCTGTTTATAGTTTTTGCCTTTTGTCTTAATATCTTCGCTAACAGGAAGACTTTCTACAACGCTCCAACGGAGACCTTTTGCTTCGATTTGATTTTTGAGTTTGTTGATTTCGTCTTTTGTCCAAACAACACCAATCGGTAAATGATGAAGAGCCGTTACAACGCCTTCAACGCCCATTTGAACAAGATAATCCAACGAAATCTTATCGTTAGGACCAAACCAACGCCAAGTTTTTTCCAACATAATTTTTATACGATTTAAGTAAATATTTCTGAGGCAAAGTTACGATATTTTTTTCGCAAAAACAAAAGAATCACTAAAAAAGCACACCAAAGATTCAACTAACAAGTGTATTTTTATAACATTCTAAAACACAAAATATTACAGCATAATTGGACAAATTTAAAGTAGTACTTTAAATTTGTCCAATTTTATCATAAATTTTTGATAACCAAATGGTTGGAGGGAGAAAAAAATAATTTAATGAAAAAAAAGCGATTACTTTATTCCTGCCTCTTTTAACAGTTGACAATTGTTTGAGTTCATTGTCAAACGTTGGAATGGTTCTTAATTGGTAACTCATAGTTCGTTAACAACTTCAAAAAAATCCCTTGTTTCAATTTTTCCTTCTTTGACAGCCTTCAATTCCTTGAAAGCCTGACGAAGTCCAGTTTCAATTTCTTCGTCGCTATCATTCTGGGCAACAACCGCCTGAGCCTTTTTTTCTCTTGACAAAAGCCCCTTGATAAGGTCTAATGCCTCACGCATAAGACTGTCGCTTTCAAACAGCGGATTAATGCTCTGCAAAAATTCCGCTCTCAATTCCATTGTACACATAATATTCTGTTTTTATGTTACATTTCAGGATACAAAGATAGAAATTATTTGTTTTTCCCCCAAAAAAAATCCTATTCCACCAAAATTTTAAAATTCAACACCTTCTGCCCTCGTACAACCACTACTCCGCTGTAAAAGCCGGACGGCAAAACAACCTCTGTCGTCTCTTCTACCTCAGAAACTTTTTGCACCAAACCGCCAAGTTGGTTGTAAATCAAAATTTCCGTTTCAGAAAAATCTTCTACCGCAAAATTTTTCAATTCGATATAAACCGGCTGACTGCTTACCGCAGGATTAGGATATGTTTTTACAGCCGCAGCCTTTTTCTTTAAAAACGGCTCTATAACAAAACTGTCGTCAGGACAGACTCTGAAACGGTCGCCGTCAACATTCTCAACCGAGGCAAAGAAAACGTGCCGCTGTCCGTCGGTCATATATTTGGTCAAATCCAAAAACTGAGTATTTACGCCTGAAAGTTCAACATTATCCATATACCATTTGTATTTACCATCCGTAAACTGTCCGTCAGAATTGTCCAAAGCCAACACATCTTCATAAACTTTTATGTTGCGCTCCAAAGGATAGTCAGAAGGAAAAACCAAAACGTCGTCAAACTCGTAACCGTCTTTGAAAAACTTCACAGGAAGTTTCTCATTGCCGCCCGAAAGCGCACCGACAGGTATGCGGAATTTTATTTCCTCATCCAGATTCCCACTGTCAATCCCCAAAGTCTCAACCGAAAAATAATCCGCGTCAGAATACCTATCGTCAAACTTCATGGTCATAACAACATCGTCGCCCTGACAAAACGCTTTGACTGCCGGGTCTGACTGTAACACAAAACTGTATTCTTTGGAGGCGACGGCATAACGCACGTCAAGATTTATCCTCATGGTCTGCGTATCAAAACCGGCAAAAGCCTGAGACCACGCCCCTGCGTCTCCAAGCGGATTTATGCGAACAGAAAGTCTGTTGATACCGGGCAAAAGCGTTTCAAGAAAATTTTTGTCAATTTTTATCACGCCGCCGGTTACGGAAATATTTAGCGGATTGCCGACAGAGTCAACAACAGAGCCGATTGTGTTGCCGTTAAGATCTATCTCAAAACTTATGTCATGAATTTTTTTCGACGAATAAAAAATTGTGTCGGAAGTGATTTCGTCAGAGTTGTTCAAAACAAATTTGCTGTCTTCAAAAACTGAAAAATCCGCTTTCAAAGTCTCGGACTGGTTTCCTGCAACGTCTTTTGAACGGAGATAAACAGTATTTTTGCCGTAAGGAAGTGTAATTTTGCCGTCATACTGCTTAAAAATTTCATTGTCCCAACTGTATTCAAGCGTTTCAACGCCGCTCAAATTGTCTTTCGCTGCGGCTGAAAACTCCGCACCGCTGCGCAAAAAGTATTTTTGGGAATTTTCGACATTATGACCGTCTGCCAAAGCGAAAATTTCAGGCGCAGTTTTGTCAATTTTTATGAGATAACTTTCTTCGGCGATGATGTCGTCGTTTTCGTTAAGAATCTGACATTTGACATTGTTTTCGCCTTCTTTGGTAACGGTGTTGTCTATATAGTTAGGAACATACAGAGTCCAGCCGTAATTGTTTTCGGGAGTTTTTAAAGCAATGTCGGTGTTGTACCATTTTGTGTCGTCGAAAAAGTTTTCAAACGGGTCGGCAACAATGACAAAGTTTACGCTTTGTGTAAACGTGTAGTTGCTGCCGGTTTTGCTTGTTATCATAACGGTTGCCTCTCCGACATTACGGTTGTTATTATAAACAGGTTCGTTGTAGTCGCTGCTCAAATCCGCGCCCTCAAAAGTAACCGAGAGTATTTCGGGAAATTTTTCTTCGCCGTCATAAATGTACACCGTTTGAGAAAGCGTGATGTCAGGAGTAACAGGTCGTGGAGAAATTGTTACAGCAACGGAAGACTCTGAGACCGGTTTATAATTTTCCGTTTCGTCAGACTTATACCAAACGACATATTCTTTTGCATCTTTCCCGACAGGCAAAGCCTCAGAATATTCGCCGCCGTCAACTTTGTAAGAAAAAGTAATTTCTTCGGGCAAAGGACTTTCAAAGGCAACAAGTGTCTGCTCTGCAAAGTTATAAACCAAACCGTCCGCCGCATGAATTGCCGGAGGAGTCTGTTTTTCTTCCCACTGCGCATAAAAACTAACATCTCCAGCAGGCATCGTAAAGGTTTCAAAATCTACTTCTGAGGTTTCGCCGTCTTTTGTTACCGCCCAATGCAAAAATCTATTTTGCGGCTTTTCAGGGCTGTCTACCGGTGCCAACGTTGAACCATAAACAACTGAAAGACTTGAAATAAACGAAGTTTCGTCGTAATAGAAACTTGCAGTAAAACTTTTCGGCTCCCAAACAGCCGTCAGCGCAAGAGAACTTGAAACCGTATTGTCAAAATTATATACATTGTTGTCCTCTGTCTGCCAATACTGAAAATCGTAAGGCTCGGTCGTTGTCGGGTCGTCAGGCTCTGACACTTTATCGCCGTTGAAAACACGCTGAGATGCAGGCGCATCGCCGTACGCCGTCGTAAAAGTTACGTCGTAAAGTTCCTTCCTGCTCAAATTCAGATAACACTTCGGCGAGGTATTTCCAGCCAAGTCCTTTGAACGCATAACCTCAACCCTTGAAAACGGATTTGGAGAAGTATACAACCTATTATACTTATTATTATCCGGCGACGATTCATCATATACCCAATCAACTCCGCTACCGCCTGTGTTATCGTTGGCAAGATATGAATGATGTGTGTTTACCGCTATCGTCAGCGACGGCGGATCGGTTTCGTCAGTGCCGAAGTCAAGTGTCTTTGTTGTGCCGTCTTTGTCCAAGTATGAAATATACGGACACTGTGGATCTGTTCCGTCAATTTTTACTTTGTGGGTCGTTTTTGACAAAATGTCGCCAGAAGACCTTCCCAATGTTACAACAACATCACGCTCTCCGTCGTCAGTAAGGGCGTCGTTTAACTCCAAACTTAAAGAAGCCTCCGTACCATAATCAGTTGCAAGAGTTTTATCTACGCCGTTGACAACCGCTTTTAATGTCGCGGGTTGCGCATCGTTTGCGGGTACTAATTCAACCGAAAGTGATCTTAACCAATCTTCGCCGACTTGTTCTTCAAACAGTGTGTTAACATAATCGTTAACATTTACTACCATACATCCGCCCACAGTATAACTTGCATCCGAAACCGTGCTTGAAGTTACAATATACCAGTTTCCGCCCTCTTTTTCTGCCCAAACACCATGAGCGATGTCTTCGGAAAGTGTTTCAAGTTCTGCACTAACTTTTACTTTTGCATTCTGTCCGAGCGCAAAAGAATATTCGCCCATGACGGTAACATTTACTTCAACAAGTTCGTCAGTGCTGACAAATTTATAAGTGCCGGGTAGTGCGGCGGCACTGGCTTGCGCGTTGAATTTGCCGTTGCTCACTTGAACCGAAACCAAGTTCTTGCCCGATGCCGGAACAGGATCTTGAAATGTAACATTATCAGGGTCAACGAAAGGAATCTCAAACGGATTGTCGGCAGAATTTTGTAAGATTTTTATGTCTGCGGTTTTGATTGGCTCCCAGGTCGGATAAAAATGCAGCGCACCGTCTGACTCCAACAAAGTCAGCGCAACATCATCCAATGTTTGGGTCTCAAAATCCCATGAAATTGGAAAAGTAAGGCTGGGATTCCAAGACATACATTTGAAACCGTCTTTTTCGGGGAAAGGTGCAGGCGTTATTAATGAATTGTATGCAACAGACGTTTCCGAAATCACAGAAGTTTCATCATAATGGAATTTTACGGGATATTTCATCAATGTCCACTGCGCCTTATACTTTTTGTTGCCTTCATCCGCTGCAACCGTTACAAGAGTCGTAGTCGAAGACTCAAAAGTCGTAGAAGTCAACTGCCGTGTCCAACCTAAAAACTGATGTCCTGTTTTTGTGGGTTCGGGTAGTGTAGTTTCTTCGGCAGTTAGGTTTATCACATTACCGCCGGTTACCGTTCCGCCGTCAGGATTCAAGAACACTTTATAATTACCGGAAGTCAGATAGCCGGTGCTTAAAGTGTTGGCGTTGGTTTTGTCCTTTGACGAGCCAACCCATGCGCCGCCGTTACCGATAAGGGCAGGACAATCGTAGAACATATTATACGAATTTGATACTTGGTCAGTTTTCCAATCTTCACCAACCTTTATTGAAGTAAGATTATTACAATACATATACATTAATTCCATATAAATAACACTTTCCGTATTAAAACCGCTCAAATCAAGAGCAGTAATTTTTTTACAATCCCGAAACATACAATGCATATCCGTTACACTTCCGGTTTTGAAATTCTCTCCAAATTTGATATTAGTTAATTGAGAACAATTAGCAAACATATAGCTCATATCGGTAACGCTTGAGGTATTAAAACCACTCAAATCTAATTCTCCGGTTAGGGATGAACATCCAGAAAACATAGACCCCATATCCTTAACACTTCCAGTTTTAAAATTTTCTCCAAATTTGATATTCGTTAATTGTGAACAACCAGAAAACAAAGCCCCCATATAGATAACGTTTGAGGTATTAAACCCGCTCAAATCTAATTCTCCGGTTAGGGATGAACAAGAAGTGAACATATGACCCATATACGTTACACTTCCGGTTTTGAAATTCTCTCCAAATTTGATATTAGTTAATTGAGGACAATCATAAAACATATAGCTCATCTCGGTAACGCTTGAGGTATTAAAACTGCTCAAATCTAATTCTCCGGTTAAGGCTGAACATTCAAAGAACATATAACTCATATCAGTAACACTTCCGGTTTTGAAATTCTCTCCAAACTTAATATTAGTTAATTTTGAACATTTATAAAACATGTGGCCCATATCGGTAACGCTTGAGGTATTAAAACCGCTTAAATCTAATTCTCCAGTTAAGGCTGAACATTCGCAGAACATGGCACCCATAAACTTAACATTTTCCGTATTGAGATAATTTTTCATTCCCGAAATAGAAGTCAACTTCTTCATTCCCCGAAACCAATTAGCACACGATGTTGGTTTGCAATTTGCAAACGACGGGTCAAAAACAACGGTTGTAATATTTTCTCTTTCTGAATACCAACTTGGTTCCCCATTTGTTGTGTACAATGGCAACGTTCCATCTGGTTTTGAATCGTCGGATTTAAAAGTGAGCGTTTTGCCGTTGCCATCAAGATCTTCATTATCGGTAAGTTCTGCATATCCTACCTGCGCCTTAACATTATCAATGCAAAGCAACATTACGATAAAAACCGTAATAATTTTAAAAAAGTTTTTTTCCATATATTGTAACGATGATTATGTACAAAAAATCTAAACGCACAAAATTATGAAAAAAAAGAATATGTTAAAAAAGTTTAATAAGGAAAAATTATAGAAAAATTATTTCTCCACTTTCCAATCTGTTACAGTTCTGACGTTGTTTTCTGTTGAAATGTTGACACCGATTTTGACAACTTCTCTGCCGTCGTATTTGTACGGAATAGAATAGTTTTTGGAGTTGATTTGCGCCAAGGCATCTTCGGCAGTGCCGTCAACTTTGAGTTCAAGTACAAAAATGTTTGTGGAGTTTTTGATTACAACATCGGTACGTCCGACGGCTGTGTTAACTTCTACCTCGGTATAAAATCCAAGCCACGTAAACATCACATAAAGTATTGTCTGAAAATGTTTTTCTTCCTTGTTGTTTAGGATATTTGGAATTTCTGACAAAAAGTCTTTCAAGTATGTAAACGCCTCGTCAATTTGTCCGGCTTTAAGGGCGGCATAAAATTGCTGCATTGAGATTTTTCCCGATGAAATATTCCTTGGGAAATAATATTTCATCATATTCTGCATCATACCCACACGGACTTCATTGTTAGGATAATCCAAAACGTATGTATTCCATTGCGGGTCAAAATCTTTGATTGTCAAATAACCTGCCTGATAGAGAATAGGCCAAAGACTGTCGTAATCTTCGGGCGAAACATCAAAATCGTCTGCAAACAATGTTTTAGGCGCAAGTCTCTTGATGTCAGCGTTGTGGCGTTTCAAATGGTCGATGATATACGATGATGTTGCAGTGCCAAACCAATGATTGTTGAGTTCACCCTCGGCAAAGGCATTCAAAATGCTTGTAGGATTGAACATTGCTGGCGAAAATTTGCTAAAATGGTAACAGTCATACTGATATACCAACTGCTCCATCATTTTTTCGTAAGTACAGTGGTGTTTTTCCGCCAAAACTTCGATGTCGTCGTGAAAATAATTTTCAAGTTCTTCGTGAGTAATGCCGCAGATGTCGGAAAACTTATCCCACATCGAAATTTTTTCAAGGTTGTTTATGGTAGAAAAAATTGACACCTGCGAAAATTTTGATATGCCGGTTATGAAAACAAACCGCTCGTCTTTTTCCAAAACTTTCAGTTGCTGATAAATTTCTTGAAGTTTTGGCTTTACTTCTTTAAGTTTTCCGTCATAAAGATGCGCATTAAGCGGTGCGTCATATTCGTCGATAAGCACAACAACGTTTTTGCCTGTTTGCGCCTTGGCAGTCTTTATAAGGTTATAAAAACGCGCTCCGTTACTGAGTTTGTCATTAATTGCGATTGAATATTTTTTTTCATATTCTTCAAGTTGAATTCCTATCGACGATGACATTTTGTCTATTTCCATATCCTTTACCGCCGACATATCAAGTTGAATAACAGGATATTGTATCCAATCTTTCTCATATTCCGAGATTTTCAACCCCTTGAAAAGTTCTTTCTTTCCCTCAAAATACGCGCACAACGTATTTACCAACAACGATTTGCCAAACCGTCTCGGTCGTGAAAGAAACACAAACTTTCTGTCGCCAATCATTTCATACATTCTTTCGGTTTTGTCAACATATAAAAAACCTTCGCTGATGATTGACTCAAAATCTGCCCTGCCGGTAGGATATTTATGAGGTGTTGCCATAATTTTACAGTTTAAAAATGTTTTCGCGCAAAGATAATGATTTTTTCATTAAATCTGAAAAAAATCTTATTCCACCACAATTTTAAAATTCAGCACCTTCTGACCTCTTACAACCACTACTCCGCTGTAAAAGCCGGACGGCAAAACAACCGCTGTCCTCTCTCCTACCTCGGAAACTTTTTGCACCAAACCGCCAAGTTGGTTGTAAATCCAAATTTCTGAGTCCGAAAAATCTTCTTCCGCAAAATTTTTCAATTCGATATAAACCGGGTGACGGCTTACCGCAGGATTAGGATACGTTTTTACTTTTGCCGCCTGCCGCTTTGAAACAGAAGGCGTTACAACAAAATCCTCATCAGGACAGACTCTGAAACGGTTGCCGTCTTTGTCAAGGACTGAAACAGTAAAAACATGCTGTTCGTTGTCAAAAATTACTTTCGTCAAATCCAAAAACTGAGCATTCGCGCTGTCAATCTCCTTGTTGTCAATATACCATTTATAACAACTGTCAACAAACTGACGGTCAAAATTGTCCAACGCCAAAACATCGTCATAAACCCTGAACGTGCGCTCAGAAGGATAGTTGGCAGAGAAAACAACCGAGTCTTCAAACACATAACCGTCTTTGTAAAACTCAATAGCCAATGACTCTTTGCCGCCTCTTAAACCATCAAACGGAACTTGAAAATTTATGCCGCCGTCAGGTGTCTCTTTCTCAATGCCCAACAACTTAACCGTAATGAAATCAGCCGAAGAACAATCCTCGTCAAAATCAAAACTCATAACAACATTGTCGCCAGGACAGAAAATCTTGACGTCGGGGTCTGTCAACAACGCAAAATCATAACGCTTGTCGATGGTTACAATATATTTTACGTCAAGATTGATTGTCATTGTCTCTGACTCAAAATCAGCAGGGTTGCCGCCGTCCCACGCACTTTTCTCGCCAAGCGGATTAATGCGGACATAGAGCGGAGAAATGCCCGGAGAAAGCGTTTCAAGATATTCTTTCTTGACAGTTATAACATTGTCAGAAAAATTAAACGAATTGCCCGAAGCGTCAGTTACCGAGCCGATTGTGTTGCCGTTGAGATTTATCTCAAAACTCATGTCAGAAATATTTTTCGACGAATAAAAAATTGTGTCGGAAGTAATTTCGTCAGAGTTGTTCAAAGCGAATTTGCTGTCTTCAAAAACTGAAAAATCCGCTTTCAAGGTCTCAGTCTGATTTCCCGCAACGTCTTTTGAACGGACATAAACGCTGCTTTTACCATACGGAAGTGTGATTTTTTCGTCATACTGCTTAAAAATCTCGTTGTCCCAACTGTATTCAAGCGTTTCAACGCCGCTGAAATTGTCTTTCGCTGCGGCAGAAAATTCCGCACCGCTGCGCAAAAAGTAGTGTTTGGAATTTTCTAAACCATGACCGTCTGCCAAAACGAAAATTTCAGGCGCGGTTTTGTCAATTTTTATAAGATAACTTTCTTCGGCAATGATGTTTTCTTCATCGTCAAGAATCTGACATTTGACATCGTTTTCGCCTTCTTGTGTAACGATGTTGTCGGTGTAGTCAGGAAGGCTCAAAATCCAGCCGTTGGAGTTTTCGGGAGTTTTTAAAGCGATGTCGGTATTGTACCATTTTGAATCATCAAAAAAGTTTTCAAACGGGTCGGCAACGGTAACAACAATATCAACGATTGTGGATTTTATATGTGCGATGTCGCCTTTTTTTACGTTTTTAGATGTGGTAACACAGTAGCCGCCGTCCCGAAAAACAACAGAAATTTCCTTGTTGTCAGAAGAGAAATTAAGTCCGGTAGTTGAAACGGGGATTTTTACGACCGCCCTTTTTCCGACAAGATATTCAAACGGAATTGCATTTATAAAAAAGTTTACGCTTTTGCTAAACGTGTAGTTGCTGCCGCTTTTGTTTGTAATCGTAACGGTTGCCATACCGACATTGCGGTTGTTCTGATAGAGAGGTTCGCTGCACTCGTCTAATAAGTCAATGCCGTCAAAAGCAACGGATATAATTTCAGGCGTTTTTTCCCCGCCGTCATAAACAACCTCGGTTTGAGAAAGCGTGATTTCAGGGGTAACGTGCCGGGGAGAAATGTTAAACGTTGTGCTTGATGTTACGCCGAGATAACTGGCTTTCAGCGTGTATTTTCCGACGGGTGTCAGAGCCAAATCCGTCAGAACAGGCTGTCCGTTTTCGTCGGTATAAAGTTTTTCGCAGTCGTCGGTAACGTCCAAGCCTTGGATTGTCGTAACTTTCGGATAAACAGGAAGTCCGTATTCAAAACCGCTTGCGTCAACCAAAAGTTTCATAACCTCATACTTAAAACTTACCGTCTTGCTGTCGTGGCAAAATCCGCCGTCGGAATAACCTGTTTCCTCTGGAAAACCGTCAATTTTTCTGTAAACAACCCATTTGAACTCATAATCACCAGTTTCAGTAAGCCCTGAAACCTCTGTTTCGTTGTTTGTAGAGTTTAGAATATTAACGGTAACGGGTGCGCTGACCGTTTCCCACCGTCCAAAAATATCACTGCCAACTATGCCGTAATCTGAAAGCGAACTTGCAGACAATGCAACAGTAAAAGTACCGTCAAAAGTCGGGTCAACATCAGCAACCGTCGGAACAACTTTTATATTTTCAATTACATACTCCTCCGACACTGAGTTACATCTCTCACCTTCGGCATTGTAAACCGTCCACTGAATAGTATTTTCGCCGGGCTGCAATTTTTTTACCGTAGTTTGCTTGTTGGTGGACTCGTCAAAGGTTACAAGCGTAGACGATGTACATATCCAATAACCATTAAAACCGCTTTCAGGAATTGTACCTTCAATGGAAGTTTCAGTACCGCAGATATAGTTCGACGCGGTAATTGTCGGCTCATAACGGTTGTTGATAACGGCTACCGTTGTAGATGTATAGCAATACGGATCTTCAATAGATTTAACCGTCCATTCCAATAATTCAGTCGACACCATTAACCCATTACTTGGAAAACTATATTGTGCATTACTGATGTCTGTTGCGCCGACAAATGCGCCTTCAGCAGCAGAAAAAGATTTACTCCATTCGCCGGTAGTGTTTTCTGGTAATATTCCAGACAAAGTAACTGGATCTTCTCCACAGGCATAATAAACAGGCTGTTCGGTTTCTGCTTTTGGCTTGATATTGGTAACCGTTACCTCATCAAAATCAGTACATCCGTTTTCTGTAACCGTCCATTTCAAAACCGCACTTTCATTAGAGCCGAGGTCAAACTTCACGGTATTAGTAGTACTTGCTCCAACAATAAGTCCAACAGGCGAAGAAGTCCATTCACCTGTCCATTCACCTGTCGGAGGAATTCCATACACTGTACCTTCTTGTCCGCAATTTGAGTATTGAGAATTTTTTTCTTCTTTTAACCAATCAGCATAAACAGTAAAACCGTTTGCCGTGATTTTAACATCATCATAATCAGAACACCCCTCTTGTCCGTAATAATCAGCTGTCTTGACATGCCATTGAAACGTATTTGCAATATATTCAGACAAACCTGTTACTTTTGTAACGTTATTAGTTGAATTTACAAAATTTTCAAAACTACCACCTATTATCAGCCAATATCCAGTCCATCCTTCTTCTAATTCGCTTGCATGAAGTTCATATTCATCGGTACAAGTAAAATCGTCCTCGCCCGCATCAGCAGTTACAGCACCGTTGTTAATAGTAACGGTTTCCGTAACCTCTCCGCAGCCAAAACCTTCAACATGCCATGTGAATACGGTTTCACCATGCGGCAAATAGGAAACGTTTACGGCATACGCAGAATTAGAAATGCCTTCGTAGCGTGCTTCATATTTTATAACGGCATCATTATCAGAAGTCCACCAACCTTTAATAATGTTTGTACCGTCATCGTATATACTAACGTCATTTGCCAACAACCCGTCAAAATTATCAACACAAATTAGTTTATTTTTCTTGTCTGGATAACCGATTTTTGCCTCGATTTGATGATTCGTTACATATACTATTTGGTCATCGGAAGCGCACTCGTCATAAGTTCTTTCTCCGTCTGTAACTGAAACTTTATGCACAAGACTCCAAGTAAAGATTGCTGAGTATCCATTGGGGATTCCTTGAAAAGTTGGTCTAACCTCTGATGTTGTCTGTTCAACTATATCAGAATTAAACGAACCTGGTGCATCGGTAGACCACACACCGGCATAGTTTTCTGCATCAGCAGAAGGAATATATCCCGAAAGTGTTACACTACCATTGCAAGCATACATAGGAACAAAATCCGGTATTTCCGCCTTTTCATTGTAAATTGTTATTTCGTCAGAGCCAGAATTTGTGCCGTCGGTTATAGTCCATTTCAAAGTAACGCCGGTATTCGGAATATTTTTTACCGTGGCTGACGGGTTGTGAATGTCGGAAGCAGCAATATAATCTTCCGCTGACGAATTGTCGCCAAGTGTCCAACGACCTTCAACACCTGAAATAGTAGTTTCATTTGCGCTCATCTGAAATTCGCTACCGCAAATGTGAATTTCGTCAAGATTACCAGAGGGTTTGCCGCGAAAACGAGTGTCAGCAATAGCGGTAACGTCAACCGCCCAATTCATTTGATAAATTCTGTTTCCAATATCACCAGCTGCGATTATTAAATTTGCAGACGATTCGCCGATTTGTGTGCCGCTTGCCGAAACACGCGTCCAATATTCAAAATTATAACCCTCTCTTTCGGGATTGTTTATCGAAACAGCAGCCGCACCGCTAAACGTTGACGGAGTGTGTGCGTGATAAGTTTTTGGATTTTCATCAGCCCATTGATAGAAAATTTTGTAATCGCCTGAGGTTAAATATCCGCTCTCGCCCGCATGAGCGTAAGTTTTGTCAACGGTTTCTCCTACGGTTGAACCGTCGTTACCGATAAGTTCCGGGCAATTATTAAACATATATCTATCTGTCTCAACTTCGTCGGCTTTCCATTTTTCACTTATCAAAATAGTTGTAAGGTTGCTGCACCCCGCAAACATAAATTCCATAGACTCAACATTTTTGGTGTTGAATGCGCTTAAATCAAGGGTGGTAAGTTTTTGGCAATTGAAGAACATTGCCGACATATCCGTAACTATATCCGTCTTGAATCCGCTTAAATCAAGAGAAGTAAGGTTTTCACAATCCCTGAACATCCAATTAATATTATTAACCTTTTCGGTGTTAAACCCACTTACATCAATAGTAGTAAGTTTGCTACACCACGCAAACATATCCTCCATATTTGTAACCTCAGAGGTATTGAGATATTCTTTCATGCCGACAATTTCGGTTAAGTTTGTCATATTATCAAACCAATAATAACACGAAGTCGGGCGGGCATCTTTGAACGATTCGTCAAAAATTACTTTGATGATATTTTCTGCATCATGCGACCATGCCGGAATAGTTTCGCCTTCGTTCAAATCATACGCGCCTGTTTCGGGTTTGTCTGCATCATATTTGAAAGTTAGCGTTTTGCCGGTAGAATTTTCTGAAATGACAGCATACGGCACTGCCCAGTGCATTTTATAAATTCTGTTACCGACTTCACCCGCTGCGATTTCCAACGTCGCTGACGAAGAGCCGATTTGTTCACCACTTGCGGAAACCCTTGTCCAATACAAAAATTTATAACCTTCTCTTGTAGGATTGTCAATAGTAACATTAGTAGTGCCGCTAAACGTTGACGGTGTATATGCTTGGTATGCGCCAGTTTCATCGTCTGCCCATTTATAGAAAATCTTGTAATCGTCTTTTGTGAGATAACCGCCAGCGTCGGCGTGGGCGTTGGTTTTGTCAACTTTGGTAGCATCGTATGTCGTTCCGTCGTTGCCGATAATTTCGTTACAGTTCACAAACATATTCTGTGAGGAAGTAACTGACGAAATGTTCTCTTGTGTCCAATCTTGACCTACAAGTATCGTTGTAAGTTGTTTACACTCGGAGAACATGCCGCTCATATTCTCAACATTTTTCGGATTAAAATTTCGGATATTAACTCGTGTCAAAGTACTGCAATTAGTGAATGTAAATTGCATAGTCTCCACTAAATCCGTATTAAAACTGCTTAAATCAAGAGTTATTAGTTTTATGCAATCATAAAACATACTTCGCATAGATTTGAGGTTTCTTGTGTCGAAATGACTCAAATCAATACTTTCAAGATTTCTGCATTTGTCAAACATTGACCGCATCGTTGTAACCTCAGAAGTGTTGAAATTTTCTATTCCGACAAATTCTTTAAGGTTTTCAAATTCTTTGAACCAACAATAGCACGAAGTCGGTCGTGCCTCAGCAAATGAAGCATCAAAAACGACCTTTGTAATATTTTTTCTGTTATCATACCAACCCGGATTAGTAGTTTCTCCGTCATACAATTCATACGCCCCGTCAGGTTTATCACCATATTTAAAAGTCAGCGTTTTGTTGTCGGAAGATAGTTCTGCATACGGTTGTGGCACTCTCCAATGCATAACATAAATTTTGTTTCCTAAATCGCCGGCAGAAATTGTCAAATTTGTTGACGACTCGCCGATTTGTGTACCATTTGCCGAAACTTGTGTCCAATACAAAAAGGGATACTCCCTGTCATCAGGGTTGTTTATTGTAACGGCAGTCGCGCCGTTAAAAGTTGACGGAGTGTATTGCGTCTGATATGCGCCCGTTTTGTCGTCAGCCCATTTATAAAAAATCTTATAATCGTCTTTTGTTAAGTAGCCGTCTGCGTTGGCATTGGCGTGGGTGTAGTCTACAGTAGAGACTCGTGCGCCGTAGTTGCCGATAAGGTCAGAACAATAACGAAACATACCATCACTTGCTGTAACACTTTCTACACTCCACTTATCGCTTACTAATATCGTTTTAAGGTTGCTGCAACTCGTAAACATATCCGTCATCTTTTCAACAATTTTGGTATCGAAATTCCTAATATCAAGGACGTTAAGATTTTCACAGCCATAAAACATAAACTGCATATCCTTAACTTTTTCGGTATTGAAATTGCTTAAATCAAGAGTTTTTAGGTTTGTACAACCGTAAAACATCATCTGCATATTCGTAACCTCTTCCGTATTCAAATACTGTAAGCCCGTTATTGTTTCTAATTTATTAAATCCCTGAAACCACTGTATGCAATTAGTCGGTCTTGCGTATTGAAAACTCTCCTCAAAAACAACTTTTGTGACTGTTTGATTATTGCTTGACCATTTGCTCCAAAGCAATGGTGTATACGCTCCGTCGGGTATACTCTCTCCGCATTTGAAAGTAAGGGTTTTGCTGTCGTCTGAAAGTACCACATAAGGCTTCATGACAGCCCAATGTGCCTTATACCATCTGTTACCATCGTTTTCGGCAACCGTTACATTGGTAGATGTTGAAGACTCATAAGTAGCAGAAGTCAACTGACGTACCCAGCCTAAAAACTGATGTCCAGATTTTGTAGGTTCGGGCAAGGTAACCTCTGATGTTACATTTATCACATTACCGCCCGTAAGTGTTCCGCCGTCAGGATCCAAGAAAACTTTATAATTATCGGAGGTAAGATAACCAGTACTCAAAGTGTTGGCATTGGTTTTATTGGTTGAGCTAACCCACACACCCTCGTTACCGATAAGAGCAATACATGCTGAAAACATATAGTTATGGCTTGTAACACCGTTAGCATCCCAACCCGAACCGACTTTAATTGCGGTAAGTTTTTCACAATGACTAAACATGTGAGTCATATCTGTAACATTTTCCGTATTGAAATTGCTCAAATCAAGGGTGGTAAGTTTTTCACAACCATAGAACATATCCATCATATTCGTAACATCAGAAGTATTGATATTGTCTTTCATTCCGACAATTTCGGTTAAGTTTGTCATATCATAAAACCATTCAAAACACGATGTAGGGCGGGCATCTTTGAACGATTCGTCAAAAATTACTTTGGTAATATTTTCAGCTTCAGACGACCATGCCGGAGTAGTTTCGCCATCGTTCAAATCGTATTTTGTACCTACTTTTGAATCCTTTTCTTTGTCGAAATAGAACGTAAGTGTTTTTTTATCTTCTGAAAGTACGGCATACGGATATATCCAAAATGCTATATAAATTCGGTTGCCGACATCATTGGCGGATAATGTTATAGTTGGTAAATGATTGGGGGCTGTTCCCCCTAATAATGAACGATTATATTCAAGTAAATCAACCCAATAATCAAAATAAGCATTATCTTTTTCTGGGTTAACTAATGTTACTTCTGAGCCTCCAAACTCATTGACAGAGTTTGTAAAAGTTTCAAATTTCAATTCGCTATTTTCATCGGTATAATATTTTTGTAGATCATTATCAAGAAGATAAAAAATCTTGTATTTACCTGTAGTAAGAAGTCCGCCTTTATTGGCATGAGCATAGGTTTTGTCATAAAGTGTCTCCAATTGTGCTCCCCATAATCCATAATTACCTATAAGAGACAAACAATTAGTAAACATATGATCACTTTTCGTAACTTGTTCTGTATTCCAATTTTCACCTATTAAAATTGTTTCAGCGGACGCAAAAAACATATACTCCATATTCGTAACATTTTCCGTATTGAAACTACTTATATCAAGGACATTCAGGTTTGAGCAACTATTAAACATCCTCTCCATATCCGTAACATTTCCCGTATTGAATCTGTTTAAATTAAGGTTGGTAAGCCCCGAACAATTTTCAAACATACTTTCCATATCCGTAACATTGTCCGTCTTAAAATTACTTAAATCAAGTGTAGTAAGTTTTTCACAACCATAGAACATTGCACCCATCTTAGTAACTATATCCGTCTTGAACCCGCTTAAATCAAGAGCAGTAATTTTTTTACAATCCCGAAACATCCAATTCATCGTCGTAACCTTTTCGGTATTAAGATATTCTTTCATCCCTACAATCTCGGACAAATTGCTAAGACCATAAAACCACTCACTACACTGAGTCGGTCTTGCATATTGGAAAGTCTCATCAAAAACTACTTTTGTGATATTGGTATTTTGTTTCCAACCGACCGAACTCAAACTATACGCTCCGTCGGGTTTTTCACCGTATTTGAAAGTAAGGATTGTGCCGTCGTCGGAAAGTACGACGAAAGGTGTTCCTTCGATGGTAAGGTAACCGGGATTGCCGTTTTTGCCGTCAATGATGGCGTAAGTTTTGTCTATATGGTTTGCATCGTATGTTGTACCGTTGCCACCGACAAGAGAATTGCAATAATTAAACATATCATCACCATTTGTAACATTTGCAGTACTCCAATTATCACCCACTATAATTGTTGTAAGATTTTCACAACCCAAAAACATGTTATTCATACTCGTAACATGCTTTGTATCAAGACCGCTTAAATTAAGTGAAGTTAGATTAGTGCAGTTTTCGAACATACCTTCCATATTCGTAACATTTTCGGTATTGAAACTACTTAAATCAAGAGTAGTAAGCGACGTACAATACCAAAACATATCGTACATACTCGTAACATTCTTAGTGTTAAAGCCACTTAAATCAATAGTAGTAAGATTACTGCAACCTGCAAACATACCAGTCATTCCCGTCACCTCTGAAGTATTGAGATTTTCTTTCATGCCAACGATTTCGGTTATGTATGGTACGGAACCAAACCAAAAATAACACGATGTAGGGCGAGCATCTTTGAAACTATCGTCAAAAACAACTTTGGTAACTGTTTCAACTTCTATTTCATTAGACCAACCAGGGTTTCCTTCATCATTGTACAAATCGAATGCACCGTCGGGTTTTGCACCGTATTTGAAAGTGAGGGTTTTGCCATCGGAAGAAAATATGGCGTAAGGCTGGGAAAGTTCGGTTTCGTAAGTACCGTAATAACCATTGTTGTCAGTAACTTTACCTTTAACCGTAAGCGTATATTTACCGAGCGGCGTAATCTTATCTACAATGTTTCCGTCCCCGTCTGTAATTATTTCTTCGTAATCAGTGCCTTTGGTTAATGTTGTACCGTCATATTTAACCGTATATGCCAACGATACATTATTATCATCGGTTGCTTTAAGTTCTGTAATATTAAAACTTGACGTTCCGTGACAATAACAGGCTTGGTCGTCATAAAAAGTAATCGTTTTAGAAAAGCCGGTTTCAGCCGGTGCTGCGAACGCTTTTGTTCCTTGTTCTTCGCCTATTGATTCTACATAATAACAGTCGGTAAGTGTACCGGAGAAGGAACAAGTACAATAAAAAGTGCCGGTATTGGTGGTTTCACAATTAACTGTACCGGCCATAAGACAGTTTTCAAATGTAACCGCCTCTGAATTACTTGTAATCCAACCTATAAACCCACCACATGAATGTACTTCGGGAGCGTCAATCTTACCGTCAAATACGCAGTTATTGAAAGAAATCCCACCATTCGATTCGCCAACGATTCCACCGTGAAAACCGTAACCGTTGTCTATTTTGCCGCCTTGGATTGTTGCGCTACAATGACAGTTAATAAGATTTACTGTTCCTGTTGTTCTTCCGACAAGACTTGCCGCCTGCTTATATGTTGAGGCGTCCACAGTGCCGGTAACTTTAATATTCTTAATTGTTGCGCCGTCAAGAAAGCGGAACGGGGCTATATACGCATCTTCTACGCCTTTAATATCAATGACAAGTGTCTTGCCGTTGCCGTCGAAAGTACCCGCAAAAGGTTTTATTACACCAACTTCGTATGGATGGTTGCTTGCACCAACCATTGTAGAAACAGAAATATCAGCAACAAGTTTTACATATTTTCCGCTGTAAGGATAACCGCCGTTGACATCACTTGCAAATGTATTCCAATCTGATTCACTTTCAATGAGATACGGGTCAGTTTCCGTACCTGAACCTTTGCTCAAAGTCTGTGCATTACCGTTAGAAACACAAACGAAGAAGAATAAAAGGATTGTCAAAAGTTTATATGCCTGCTTCATAATATTTTCGCTTTAAAAAAAAGAATTTTACCGCACAAAATTAAAGAAAAAAGTAAAAAAAAAAGTTAATTTTTTCAGAAAGGTTAAATAATTTTGCATTAAATAAAAAAACTTAATTAATTGCATTTTTGCGGAATACTAAGTATATTTGCGCAAACAAAAACGGCATTTACCATGGGTCAGTTTATAGATTACGGAAACTTCGATTTCCGCCGTGTCAAAAACAGCGATTTCATCGACAAGTCGGGTCTGCTGAATATTCTCAACAAGAATATGGACACCGAAAACAGTTTTATGTGCGTATCCCGTCCGAGGAGGTTTGGCAAATCGGTGGCGGCAAAGATGGCGTATGCCTATTATGACAGATCTATGGACTCATCGGCTCTGTTTGAAGGTTTGGAAATCACCAAATCGCCTGATTATAAGAAACATCTCAACAAATATCCTACGCTTTATATAGATTGGAACACATTTGCCAACGTGCCAGTAAAAGACAGGCTGAAAGAGGCGCAAAAGTGGATTGTTTCTGATTTGAAGAAGGCGTTTAATGACGATTTGGAAGAACAGAACGACCTTTTCAAAGCCCTTGCCGAAATCAACGATAGAACAGGCGAGCGTTTTATTATGATAATTGACGAATGGGATATGCTCGTTAGGGATGTTGAACAAGATGTTCAAGACGAATATGTCAACTTCCTGCGTTCGATGTTCAAATCCAACAAGGCCAACAGGATTTTCCGCCTCGTGTATATGACGGGCATCCTGCCGATTATAAAGATAAAAACGCAATCGGCATTGAACAATTTTGTAGAATACAGCATCATCGACCCGGGCAGAACTTCCAAATATTATGGTTTTACGGAACAAGAGGTGGAAGTCTTGTGTAAGGCGCACGATATGAATCTCGAATTAATGCGCCACGCCTACGACGGTTACATCATCGGCGACCAAAAGTCGATGTTCAATCCTTTTTCGGTGATGCAGTCGATTTTGAAGGGCAATTACAATAGTTTTTGGTCAAAGACGGCATCTTTTATGGCGATAGAATCATATCTTAATATTGATGCCGACCAAGTGCGCACAAAAATCATCAGGATGATGAACGGTGAGGAAGAGTTCGTTAGGGTATCGAGTTTCCGCAACGATATGAAAAACATCGAGACGAGTGACGATGTTCTTACATTGTTGGCGCATCTTGGATATTTGTCATACAATCCTGAAAATCAGGCTGTAAGAATCCCAAATACGGAAGTCGCAGATGAGTTTGAAAATGCAG
The DNA here is from genome assembly GCA_017535325.1 of Bacteroidales bacterium. Classification (GTDB taxonomy): domain Bacteria; phylum Bacteroidota; class Bacteroidia; order Bacteroidales; family UBA3824; genus UBA3824. The sequence goes on from JAFXUC010000041.1 coordinate 48,882, forward strand.
TCCGTTTTGCGGGTTGGAATGAATTGTCTAAGGCGGTTGGGCAGTC
>JAFXUC010000042.1 GCA_017535325.1 Bacteroidales bacterium
ATCTTGCGGTCTGTATGTCAGATTGCTGATTTCAATTTTCAGACCTTCGGATTCAAACAAAACTTCCAAAAAACGCTTCATAATTATAGGGTCGGAAAATATTTTCTTAAACCCGAAATCCGTCAAAGGACTAATATAAAAAATGTTCCTTTTCATCAACGCAAAGAAAATTATTTTTTTCCAAAAAGGCAAATTTTTTCAAAGAAAAAAACAAAGTTTTGTCATTTTCCTATAATTATTCAAAAAAGTTTTTAACTTTGCGGAAAAAGTATTTTTAGTTATGGCAGCAAAAAAAATCATTTATACGGCAAATTTGACCTCTTTCCGACCGGTTGTCTGGTACGGAAGCCCGGTCATACACAGATATTCTCTCATAAATTCGGTCTTGAAAAACTCCCTCGGAGAAGAATACGCCGAATTTGTCCCCGAACCGATAATCTCTGCCGACAAGGTCGTTTACCTGAGTAATTATGTTACCAATCCGACGGAATTTACAAAATTAAACTCTGAAAAACAGGAGTTTATACGTGTAAAACTCCAAGAGATGATAACAAACGTAAAACGCTTTGCCGCCGGACTGAAAGCCTCGGAAGACCCGCACGAAAAAGAACTCGGCGAACTCCTCGACTTCTGCGTCGAAGTGCCGTCTCTGGAAAACGTCTTAACCGAAGACAACAAAATCATCCTCGCAGGCTGGGGACTGAGTTCAGAGAAGAGTTTCAAAGAAAATTTCAAACTCGAAAGCAAAATTCAAAAGCCCATTTCAGAGGTTAAAACCGTAACTTCAAATAACACGCCTCAACCTTCTGAAACACAAATACAAGAAACAACTCAGCAAACACCGCCGCCGCATACCGAGCCGCCCGTTAGAGAGGCTGTGCCGCCTAATCCGCTCACTCCTCCTACACCGCCAAAGGCAACAGAGAGCCGTAAAAGCGGTCTTCCGCCTTGGCTTTGGTTTCTTCTCGGCGCGTTGCTTATGCTGATAATTTTCTTAATCTTAAAATTTTGTTCAGATAACAAGCCTGAAACCGCTGACAATCAAGAGTCAAGAGAAGAAATAATAAAAAAAATTCTGCCCGACGAGCCAAACATACCGCCCGCTATCGACACTACAAAATTAGTGGTTGACCCCGACGACCCCGGAAAGCGTAAAGTCTTTTCCGACCTCGTTAACATAGCCGTGGCAAAAGGCGTAAAAATGGAAGACTTTGCCCTGAGCCTTCACGAGGAGTTCAACGACGATTTGCGCATAGTCTTCTATGATACAGCGATAAACCTCATGCAGGTTCAGGTCAGCGACGACGGTTACAAAGAGTGGATAGGCAGGTTGAAAGGATTTACAAATGTAAAACTTGCTTTTACTGACGCGGTTTTTGAGACGGGCAAAAAACCGTCCTCAGACCCCGATTTTTCCAACATGTCAAAGTCGTGGTATTTTTCAGAGGTTCAAGCCTTTGAAGCGTGGGACATCACCGAAGGCGACTCGTCGGTAATAGTCGCCGTCTGCGACAACGGTTTTGACATCTCGCACCCCGAACTAAAAGGCAAAACCGTAAATCCGTACTGCGTGGTAACAGGCGAGCATTCCGTCGGCGTACCAAGAAGCGAAGACGGCTCGCACGGCACTCACGTTGCGGGAACGGCTCTCGGAAATTCTGAAAACGGTCTCGGCGTTTGCGGAATCGCGCCCAAATGCCGTCTTATGCCCATACAAATCGCCGACGAAGACGGAAACATGTCGTCGCTGTGCATAGTTGCGGGCATTTTGTACGCCATTCACCACGAGGCAAAAGTCGTAAACCTCTCGGTCGGAACGTATTTTGACGAAAACGTAACCTCTCTGCCGCAAAGCCAGCAAAGCGAACTTATCAGCAATTATTATAAAGACGAGTGCATTTTTTGGAACGACCTGTTTCAGTTTGCCTTGGACGAAAACGTGATTTTGGTTTTGGCAGCCGGCAATCAGAACATCATGGCGGGTATCGACCCGTTTGCGAGAACCGACAAGGCGTTGATAGTTTCGGCGTATCAAAAGGCGGCGAGACCGAAAGCGGATTTTTCTAATTTCGGAAAGTATTCCAATATCTGCGCTCCGGGCGTAAAAATCTATTCGAGCGTTCCGGGCGGCAGGTTTGAATTTATGGACGGTACAAGTATGGCAAGCCCCGTCGTAACGGGTGCGGCGGCACTTCTGCGCTCTCAATATCCTGAACTTCCCGCTCAGGACATCATCAAAACCCTCATCGAGACCGCAAAACCGCTGAACTCGACACCGCAAATCGGCGGCCTCCTGCAAATAGCCTCGGCTCTCAAACATCTTGGCGGCGAGGTTATGAACATTCCCGAAGACAGCAAAGACATAAATTTTGCAGTCGGCAAATGGAAATCCACGACAAGCCTTGTCAACTCCGACGACCCGACAATCGGCGTTTCCATGTATTTTGACATTCAGGCGGACGGCAAAGGCAAAATCATGTACGTAGAGACCACGGGCGACAAATTCACCGCCGACCTCTCTGTCAGTTTTGAAGACGGCAAACTGATAATCCGTCAGGACAAAGACGCAGTTGCGCCCGGCATAGAACACGATTACGACCCCTGCACATACGTCTGCAAACAAAACGCCGAAACAGGCAAAGCCGACTGCACGACGCATTGGGATTCGGGACACTCCGACACGGATTTCAACATGATAAAGACCAACTTTTAAGCGAAAATTCTCATAACGCAGTCTTTGCAGTCGAATTTCAGGGTAAATGTGCCGTATTCGTTTTTGAGACTGTAACTCTCCGCTTTCCAGTCTGCGGGGACGTTTTTGCAGTTTTTCGGACAAAAACCGAGTTCGCGGCGGATACAGTATTTTGTGGTCATGAGTTCCAAGCCGGAAGTTTTTTTCAAAAGTTCAAACGCAGGCTGAACGATTTTGCAACCGTGCTTTTCGTAAAACTTTTTCGCGAGAGCGTTAGAGACGTTCATTCTGTAATCTCCCGTTTCTCTAAAATATTCAACATCGCCCTGCGGTTTGTCTGACGGCTTTGCCGCGAACCGTTCTACACGTTTATGAGAAAGATTCTCTAACATTGTCCGCCTTAATTCTGCAATTACGGAGTTCGGAACAAAGGGAACGTCCTCATCATAGACGGCAGAATATTCCGTAACGTAAAATTTTTCGCCAGTTTTCCTAAAATTCTGCTCGATGTTTAAAAGCGATTTTTCCGCGTTTTCCGCCTTTTGAAATGCGAACGGTATTTGCGACTTTGTTTTAATGCCGTCTTCGTCGCAAATTTCGGCAAAAAAGTCATCTTTTTTGAGATTAAGGGTGATATTTACGCCGATTTTACGCTGAGTCTTTTCCGAGGAAAGTTTTCTTAAAAATTCCGTGTCAAGGTTTCTGAAAATTTTTTCGCCCTTCGGGATATTATCGCCGCTGTTGACAATCAGCGCGCCGTTTTGCAAAACTTTTTCAACGCGGAAACCGTACAAAGCATTGTTTTTGACAAAACACAAACCGTCGCCGTTGGAGATTTTTTTATCACCTTTTATAATAAGTGCATTTTGTTTTTTCTCTGAGACAGTTCCCAAAAACTCGCCGATGGACTTCGGAGAAAAGAAATTCGCTTTTTTCTCACCGCCGCCGTAGACAAAATAATGCGTAAAACCACGGTTGAAAACTTTCTGTAAATCAGGCTGAAAATCAAAAAAGCACTCTCCCGAAGACGATTTTTTCTTTCCGCTTTCAAGGCAGGAGTCAATAAGTTTTCTGTAATAAGCGGTAACGTTTTTTACATACGGAATATCTTTCAGCCTGCCCTCAATCTTCAAGGAATCAACGCCCGCGCTTATCAGGTCAGAAATTTTGTCGTACATAGCGAAATCCTTCAAAGACAAAAGATAAGAATCCTTTATCAGAAGTTTTTCTTTATCGTTAAAAAGCGAATATTTCAATCTGCACGCCTGCGCACATTCGCCGCGGTTTGCTGACCGCGAGCCGATTTTCGCGCTCATATAACACTGTCCCGAAAAACTTACGCACAACGCCCCGTGAACAAAACATTCGATTTCGGCGTTTATGTTCTGACGGATTTTTTTGATGTCGTCCAAACCGCATTCACGCGCCAAAACAATACGCTTAAAACCCAAGTCGTCAAAAAACTTTATCCGCTGAAAATCGTAATTGTGCATTTGTGTGCTTGCATGAAGTTCTATCGGCGGAATATCCATTTCCAGAATGCCGGTATCCTGAACAATCAGCGCGTCAACGCCGATGTTATAAAGGTCTTTTATAAGTTTTTCGGCGATAGGTAATTCGTTGTCGTAGAGAATGGTATTAAGCGTTACATAAACTTTTGAATTATAAAAATGCGCATAGTTTACGAGGGTTTCGATGTCTTTTACGGAGTTTGAAGCGAACTTTCTCGCACCGAAGTCCGACGCGCCTATATAAACGGCGTCAGCACCGCAGTTGACGGCACAAATTCCGGTTTCACAGTTTTTAGCAGGGGATAAAAGTTCCATTTATGATGAGTTTTTTTTAATCTTTCATTCTGAATCCTAAAACCGTAATATCGTCCCTCTGCCCTGCCGAACCCATAAAGTCTTGCAATTCGTTGCCTAAAAGCGTACCTAACTTGCGCATCGGCAAATCGGCATTAAGGACAAGAAATTCCGAAAAACGTTGCGAACCAAATCTGCGGCGGTTTTTGTCGCACTGGTCGATAAGACCGTCAGACAACATCACGATAAAATCCTTGGGCATAAACTTAAAATAATGCGGTTCAAAACTGTACGATTTGTCAGTTGCCTCAAAACCGTAACCGATTTGCCGCTGAGAGCCGCGTATTTTGGAGATTTTGTTTTCTTTCTCGGAAAACACATATACAGAACTTCTTGTGCCTGAAAAAGTTACGTCATAATATCCTTCGCCGGGCTCAAACTTGCAAATACTCAAATCTATGCCGTCGGTATTGTGTTCGCTGTCCTGTTTCAAGGTTTTGGAAAACTTCTCGCTCAAAAGTTCGAGAATTTCCACCGGCGAGGTTATGCCGGAGATTTTGATTATCTGCTCCAAAATGTCGTAACCGATAAGGCTCATAAACGCGCCCGGCACGCCGTGTCCCGTACAGTCGGCAACCACCGTGATAAAACCGCCGCAGGGAAGTTTTTCGTACATATAAAAGTCACCCGACACAATGTCCTTGGGCAAATATATCGTGAAAAAGTCCAAAAATTCACCGATGTCGCCGTCAGAAGGCAAAATAGAGTTTTGTATGCTCTGAGCGTAACGCATTGATTCCGTTATGGTTATATTCTGACGGGCAATTTGCTCGTAGCCGGTCTCCAACTGGTCGTTGGCACTGATAAGTTGCTGCTTCTGATGCTCTATTTCCGCTTTTTGTGTCGAAAGTTCCATGTAAGCCGTCGTGAGGGCTTTGGTCTGTTCGAGGGTTTCCTCGCTTGATTTTTTGAGTTGTGTGATGTCAGTCTCAACGATAATCCAGTTGCAAAGGTCGTTCTTGTCGTCAAAAACGGGATCTATCGCCATTTGGGAATAAATTTTTTCGCCCTCCGGGTTAATGTGGTAATACTCAAAGGACTGCGAGCGGCAAAGTTCCTTGGCGCGGATAATATTTTCGGCGTTTTCGCTGCCTTCTATCACAACCGCCTTAAAATAATTTTCGGAATATTTATTTTTAAAATCTTCCAAAGTATATCCGTAAATACTTTTGAACGAATGGTTTACGTATACAAACTCTCCGTCAGCGTCAAGAATTACGACTGAGTTTGCGGATTTTAGAGCCACAAGCGACATGATTTTAAGACGGTGGTTTTGAGCATAATACTCGCTGCTGATTTTCTGATTCTGCTGTTCGAGTTCCAAATTCTGCTGCTTTAAGTCAACGGTTTTGCATTTTACCCAAACGCCCACTAAGCACAAAAGCAAAAACAAGTATATAAAATAAGCCCACCAGCGTCTGAACCATGGCTGACGGATAGAGAATTTGTAAACCGCCGTCCCGCTTTCAAGTCCGGTGTAGTTTTTGGCTTTCACCTTAAAAACATAATCTCCGGGCTTCAACTGTCCGAAGTTTACTTTATCTTCCGCTTTAAACGGCGACCATGAAGTGCTGTGTCCTTCAAGGAAATAACTATAAGATGTTTTTTCGGGACTTTCAAAACACGAGGCTGAGAAAGAAACTTCAAGACTGCGAATGTCATCGCCGAAATCCACATATTTTTTGCCCGGAGAATATACCCGCTCCGCTCCGCCGTCAAAATACTTGTAACCCGAAAACACATTTTTGCCGTTGACGGTTACAGTATTTATCATCACCTCAAACGGCTCTTTTTCAGGCACTCCCTCGTGAGCATTCGTGTTATAAACCAAAAGCCCCGCCTCGCTCGAAATAAAAATCAGCGAGTCGTATTTTTGTGCGGAAAACACAGTATAAGTGTCAAGTTTTATTGCCAGAGTGTCAAGACGCAAACCGTCAGCAGTTTTTTTGGCTACAACATAACGGTCAAAATCGCGGAACAAAACGCTGTCGGAATTGTCAATATGAATGCACTGAATGTTGTCGTCAATATTGTTAGCATTAACATTCAATGTGTTAACGCCGAAATGAAGTTCGTTGGAGAGGAAATCCGTTTTTTGCGGCAACTTTGCCTGATAAAAATTATAATCGTAAATGCTGATGTTTTCGTCAACCGAAAAACACATCTGTCTGAACGATTTGAAACCGTCGTAACAGTTGCAGACAGGTACAATGGAATACCTCGTTAAATCCCCGTCTTTTGGCACGACATAATACACGCCCTCAAAAATCGTAGAAAACCACAACATTCCGTTTTTGTCGGAGGCGATTTTCCAAAGCGGGAAATTAATTCCGTTAACAGAATGTAAATTGCTGATTTTGAAAGTTTTATCCTTTTTGTAATCGGCGACAAGAAGTCCGTCGTATGCGGCTATAAAGAGTTTGCCGGGAAATTTTTCCGACAATGTTCCCTGATAAATGCTGTTGTAATCAAGTATTCTTTCGGCACTGCCGCCGAAAACCTCAAAAATTCCCTGCGATGTAAACGCCAAAACCGAGCCGTCAATTTTTTTAACGTCCCAACAAATAAGCCCGCGGTTAAGAACGCCCTGAAACCTGACTGCCTCAAATTTCAAATGGTCGTCAACTTTCGCAGTTTTAAGACCGTCAAAACCGTAACAATAAAGCGTATCCCCTATTTTGACAGTGCCGAGTCCCGCGCCCGAAATTCCGTGCCGGAGATTGTAATACAAAAGCGGCGTGTTAAGTTCTATCTTTGTAACGCAATACAACGACGATGCCCATAAATTGTGCTTTTGGTCAAAATTGAGGTAAAGAATATCATTCTTCGGCAGCGAGTTTGTTGAATCAACGGTAATAATTTCTTCAAGATTTTCGTCAAAAACGGCAATTTCGTAGTTGACCGCAACAGCCGTTCTCCGGCTCAGTGAATCGTATGCAACTGCGACAGAGCGGACGTTACTATTAAAAGTATGACTAAAAGTAACCGGTATTAAATCGCTGTCATTCAAAGGCGAAGGATTGTTTGCTTTTTTGTTTTCGATTCTAAAAAACCCTCTGCCGTCGGTTATAAACAAATCCGCGTTTTTGCCAGCAAGAGAAAGTTCGGTACGCGAAAAATTCATCGAAAGATTTTTCAAAGAGATTTTGAAATATTTTTTTCCATGAGAAAGATAAAAAAGATTACCGTAAACGTCCACATAAAAAGGAAGGCTGAATGAGTTGACATTTTTGATTGCGCCGGTATCCGAAACCTGCGTAATATTCTGATAGTCATAACAGAAAACACCTTTGCGTCCCAAAAACCACACTTCCTCTCCCACCAATGCGGCATCGTCGATAATCATACCGGAGACTGCCGGATTGTCAGCAAGCGAAACATAACGCAACTGTCCGTCTTCCTGCGGCTCAAAATATCCGAAATCGTTGTCGCCGCAGACAAAAATGTTGTTTTTCCTGTCAACGGTAACGCGGGTGATACCGGATACATGCTCGGTGTTGTATTTTACTTTTTTCTCGCCGGACATTACAAAAAGACCACTCGAAGTGGCAAAAAGCATATTGCCGTTCTTGTCAAGAGCCGAGCCATAAAAAAACAGCGACCTCTTAAATTCTTTGCCGCTGTATGACTTCAAATACAGAGCCTCTTTCATAAAATCAGACTTTTGCCCGTAACAACAAAAAGCAGCCGTCATCACAAGGACAATGGCTGAAACAAAAGATTTTATGCGAAAACTCCAATCCATAATTTTTTCTAAACAATTTCAATTCCCATGACGGTAATGTCGTCCCTTTGAATACAGTCGCCTTTGAACTGTTTTAAATCGTTCCAAATATAATCCCGCTGCTCGTGCATGTTGAGACTGACCGATTCCTGTATCGCGCTGACAAGCCGCCGCGACGAATACCGTTTCCGCTCGTAATTATTCTGGTCGCCGATTCCGTCGGAAGAGATATAAAGACGGTCGCCTTTGCCGAGAGTTACGGTATGGTCTTCAAAACAGACAGAGGATTCTATGTTGCGGAATTTACCACCGATTTCACGCCGCGCCGTTTTATAAACCTCCATTTTGTCTTCACCTTTTTTATAATGGTAAACCGGGAATTTTGCGCCTTCGTAAGTAAGGGTGTATTTTTTTGTAACGCCGTCAGGCTGGGTTTCAATTTCGATTCTGCACAAGGCGGCTTCCATACCGTCGTTGTTTTCGGTCTCCTCCTGTTTGAGTGCCGTTCTGATAGAAGCGTTTAGCCTTTCAAGAATTTCGGCGGGAGAAGTGATTTTGTACTGCTTGATGATCTGGTCCAAGATGTTGATGCCGATCAGACTCATAAAAGCACCCGGCACGCCGTGTCCCGTACAGTCAATAACGCCTAATACGTATGTGGAAACAGAGCCTTTGGTCTCGCTGCCGTACCAGTAGAAGTCGCCCGAAACAATGTCTTTCGGACTGTATATCATAAAGGCGTTGAAATAAGCGTTCAAGTCTTCCTCGGTAGGCAGAAGCGCACTTTGAATGGTCTGCGCCGAGCGTATTGAACCGAGCGTGTTTTCTTTGCTGAGCCTCAACTGTTCGTTCATCTGACTGAGGTAAATCGCTTGATTTTCAAGTTCCTCCTTTTGCGCGTTAATTTCGGCGTTCTTTTCGTTTAGTTGTACGTTGTGAAGTCTGTCCTTGCGATAGAGCCTCATCGTTATAATAAACATAACCACAAAAGTAAGCAGTCCGAAAGAAATCAAAACAAGCCAGACCCTCTGACCTGAAATTTCGCCGCTCTGAGATTTAATAGTTTCATTTTGTGCGATAATTCTATCTTCCTGACGCCTTGACATTGTCATCTGTCCAAGAAGGCCCTCGGCGTTGTTGCGGTCGATTTGAACCGTGCCGAGCCTTCTGTATTTAGGAACCGTCTCCCCGTCCAAAATTTTTTCGGCATATTCGATTGCCTCTTCATTGCCGTCAGGATAAAAAAACGTAACATCTATCTTGCCGTCAACAACAGCCTTAATACCGCCGTCCTCGCCTGCCGCGCCGTCAGTACCGATGATTGTGATGGAATCGGTCTCGACGCCGAGACTGTCAAGAGCCTCCCATGCGCCGATTGCCATGTCGTCGTTGTGTGAATAAATCACGTTGCAACGTCCGCCCTCTTCCCAAAACTTTGTAACAGCCTCCCGCGCAGCGCAACGGCTCCAATTACAATAAAGGTCGCCCGTATGACGAAAATTTTTACTCTTGTCAAGTTTTGAATTAAAACCATAACTGCGCTCCTGAGCCGCCGAAGCACCCGCCTGACCGTGAAGTTCAAGAATGTCGGTTCTGCCCTTGCCCAAAAGGTTGAGATAATCAGCAGCCTTGCCGCCTATTTCCTTGTTGTCTGCGCCGATAAAAGTCGTATACTGGTTGGAACTGACCCTGCGGTCAATCAAAATCACAGGAATGCCCATATTGTAAACCGCCGAAATGATGCCCGACAAAGAATCTGCCTCATTCGGAGAAACCATCAAAAGGTCTATTTTTTCACGGACTAAATCTTCGATGTCCTGAATCTGCTTGCTGCTGGAATTTTCGCCGTCGGTTATTTTTATAATTTCTAATGTCTTACTCTGCGTGGCGTTTGCTTTGATACTATTGTTCATCTGTTTCCGCCAATAAGTATCGTTAGCGCACTGCGACAAGCCGACACGGTATTTCTTTTCGTCATCAGCAAAAAGTCCGCCGTCATCGCACCCGTCAAGCGCGAAAACCGCCGTGAACAACAAAAATACTATGCTAATATAACCGCTTTTTTCCAACATTTTATGCAAAAAATACTCCTCAAAAATCAGAGCGTAAATATAATTACTTTTATCCGTATAAAAAAATTTTTTTACAAATGTAATGCCAAGACTGAAAAATCAAGGTTTTAATACGCTAAAAACCACAATTTTACAAATGTAAAAAGTAAACAAATAATTGTCAAATGTAAATTTAAAAAAATCCATAAAAATTTACACAAAAATTTGTTTAATTAATTAATTTTCATTTACTTTGCAGAAAAGATAGTAGTAGAAAAAAACCTAAACTTGTACGTTTGATTTTTTGAGTAACCAACGCGGCTTAAAAGGTTAACAACACGCCTTTGCCGCGTTTTACTTTTTTACCTCGGACCGCCCGCAAAAAAGTAATAAAACCAATACGTATCGCCGAAAAGTTGTTTTGTCTTTTCAAAATCCTGTCCGCCGCCCGAAGACATATAACTGCTGAAACTCTGAAAACGCTTAGTCAGTTCGTCGGGTTTTGCAAGCATTTTTTCAAATTCCTGCGGTTTGTTTTTTGAGACGTAAAGCAGCAAAGCCTCGTAAACATGTCTGCCGACGGGGTTTTCAAGTTTACATTCGCCGATAAATTTATAAAGTTGGGCAATTTTCTTTTCCAACAAAAGATAACAAGTATAATAGTTGAAAAGTTTGCGGTTTTGCGGCTGATTGCCCAAAAGATAAAAGAACAAGTCCGAGCCGTAATTAGAGCCGAAAAAGAAATCGTAATTCATGGTCAACGGTTTCATTTTCCAGTCCGCCAAGGCTTCTTTTTCGTTTTTTGTGTTAAGGTATTTTTCGGCCTGGTCAGCCCACGCACTGTAAAAAACCGTCGCTTGAAGTTTTCTTAAATATCTCAAAGCCAGAGGTTTGTTGTCACGGATAATCGCAATTTCCGCCAAACGCTTGTACTGACGCGCACTTTTTTGAAACGTGTTGCAGCCTTCCATAGCGTCAATAGAAAGCATTTCGGCAATGTTCACAAGTCCAAGACGGAAATAAATCTCGCCGTTGACAATGCTTTTTGCCTGATTGTCAATATGAAGCGAGGCAAGCCCCTCGGTGCCGATTTGCAAAAAACTGAACATTTTGGAATCAAGTATGCCAAGTTCGTTTAACGCGACATTAAGATAACACTCCGACAAAGGCGTTGTAACACCGCTTTTTGAAGATATTTCAATAATTTCGTTCCAATGCTTGTACCTTACAAGTTTGTCGATTTTGAATTCATACATCGCCGAAGGATTGTATCTTGTTGTCATAACGGCAATTAAAGCCAAAAACGCGGCAGCGTAAAGCGGAATTTTTACGGCGCTTTTTTCAAGCGTGATTTTTATTTTTGACAAAACCATACAAACCGCAACAATCAACAATTCAAAAAACCAAACATAACGGACATTTTCGGGGTAGCGGTTGTAGTCCACTCCGGCAAAAGTTTCCGCAAAACCGTCGTCCTGCATTAAATTCTTGGTAATCAGAAAACTAAACACAAGTATCAAAAGATTTAGGGCAGAAAACACGCCGCCTTTTTTCAGCGGAAAATTCAATGCTGTTCCCAAAATATAAAGCAGACAGCACCAGCCGCCTGAAATCCAATATATTATCGGCGTTAAAAGACTGAGTATAACAATATTAGATGTCAACTTGCTGATTTTTACGGCTAAAAGCGCGAGCAAAACCGCTACAACTCCGCCGAACATAACGGCAAAGTCTGTTACAACGGCAAACATTCCGAGGGCGCATAAAAATCCTAAGAATTTTGCGAAATTTTTATCAGCGGATTGTTCAAAAATGCTTTCCAAAAGGCGCATTGTCCCAAGAATCAAGAGTGTCAAAATCACCGCAAGCCAATGAGAATACATAAAAAACTGCACAAAAAAGCAGCCTAAATAATCACTTAAACCGCCCGGTCTTAAAACAGTATCAGTCAAGAACTCACGGTTGAACATAAAAATCTGCAACCCTTCCTGATACGCGAACATCGGGGAATAAAACATCAACACTGAGACGACGACAAAAACCGCCGTCAAAACCTCCGCAATATATTTTTTCAAAAAAGCCATGTTTTTCAGTCAAAAAAAATTTCGGCACAAAATTAGCAAAAAACTTTTTATGATAACAACTTTTTTATATAACTTTGCGGATATTGGAAAAACATAAAAACATGCAGACTGATACGAAAAAAGACCCGATGGAATGGGATGTTTTGGAAAGCGAATACTTATTCAAAAGACCGTGGCTGACAGCACGCCGCGACCATGTAAAACTGCCTACCGGTGCGGAAATCAACGAGTTTTACGTCTTGGAATATCCTGAGTTTTGCAACGTCATCGCGATAACCAAAGACGGCAAATATCTGCTTGAACGCCAGTACCGCCACGCGCAGAAACTCACCGCCTTTGAACTTCCGGCAGGCTGCGTAGAAAAAGGCGAAGCCCCGATAGAAGGCGCAAAACGCGAACTTTACGAAGAAACCGGTTACGCCGGCGGCGAGTGGTCATTGCTTATGACAACAAGCCCAAACGCCGGAGCATGTACAAATTACAGTTACACTTTTGTGGCAAAAGGCGTTGAAAAAGTTTCATCGCAACATCTCGAAAACACAGAAGATATAAAAGTATATCTCACTGACGAACAAGAGGTTATCAGAATGTTGAAAAACGACGAGTTTCATCAGGCGATGATGGCGGCTCCGCTGTGGAAATACTTTGCAATGAATGGAAAAATTTAACCGTTATAAACCCTTAAAAGAATTATGCGCAAAACTTTTTTAAAAATCTTCTCCGCTATGACAGCGGCTTTGTTTCTCTCCTGCAACCTTTCGGCTCAGGAAAAAGAGACAATAGAACTTTACAAAGGCGAAATTCCGGGCTCCATAGGCAACCCTCAGGCTGCTCCCGACGGAGGAACAATCCACTGGATGACAAGCGTTTCGAGACCGTCTTTGGCATATTATCCCGCAGAAAACGACAACGGCAACGGCACGGCAATAGTTGTCTGTCCGGGCGGCGGTTACGCGGGTCTGACCTATATGTTTGAAGGCATAGAAACAGCCAAATGGCTCAGCAGCAAAGGCATAGCGGCTTTTGTATTAAAATACCGCCTTCCAAATGACAAGACAATGAAAGACCGCAAAAACGGACCTTTGCAAGACGCTCAGCAGGCTCTGCGCTATGTAAGGGCAAACGCAAAAAAATACGGAATCAACCCGTCGCAAATCGGTGTCATAGGCTTTTCGGCTGGCGGACATTTAGCCTCGACAGTCTCCACGCATTACAACGACGAAGTTTACAAGTCGGAATACAATGTAAGCGCACGGCCTGATTTCTCGATTTTGATTTACCCGGTCATAACACTTGATCCGGCACTGACACACGCCGGAACACGCGAGGCATTAATCGGCAAGGACGCTGACCAGAAATTAACGGAAAAGTTTTCAAGCGACAAACAGGTTACAAAAGACACGCCGCCGGCGTTTTTGGTTCACGCTTTGGACGACAATCTCGTACCGTATACCAACAGCATAATGTATACCGACGCACTGCGTAAAAACGGCGTTCAGTGCGAACTTCATCTTTACGCTGCCGGAGACCACGGACTCAGAGTTAAAACACCGACCGACACACAGGCTTTTTGGCACGAGGCGTGCGAAAAATGGCTCAGAATGAACAACTGGCTGAAATAAACATATATGAAACCTAAGATATTTTTTAACATATTAACTTTTCTTTTAATTCTCTTTTCGCCGGCTTCTGTCTTCGGACAGGAGGCTGACGAAAGTTTCGTTGACCCCGCTCAAAACAAAATCGACAGCCTTTTAATCCGCGCAAAAAACGCTACACAGGACAGCGTAAAAGCAGGCAGTTACACTCAAATTGCTTTTTTGGCAAGCAACATGGACACCACAACAAAATACGCAAGACTTTCACTCGAATATTGCCATGAAACGGACACGCTGCTCATAGCCAGAAACTACGACTATCTCGGTTTTGCGTATTGGATGAAAGACGAATCCCGGACTGCGCTTTCATACCTTTTTGAAGCCGTGGAGTTGTGCAAAAAAATGAAAAAAATAAAAGCGGCAGCACACACTTATCTTATTATCGGCAGTTGTTACGAGGACCTGAACATCAGGGACAGTATTTTTCCGTATTACAACATGGCGATAAAATACTATGTTGAAGCGCAGGACACGGCAAACCTTATAATCGCATACAACGGTTTGGGCAGAATTTACGACAACATGTCATTGTACGACAATGCCGAAGACACTTACCGCAAGGCTCTGAACTATGCCGCCGCCGCAAACGACACCGTAAACGCGGCATGGTGTTACAACAACATAGGCAACGTCATGGGCAACAAGTTGGAAACAGACTCCGCAATCATAAATTTAAGAAAATCCGTTTACCTGTTTGAGACAATAAGTTATCTCAATTACGACGACGTTCAATACAAATATGACGCATACGCCAATCTCGCGCACATTTACATCAAGGCGGCAAAACTAACCGGCAAAAAAGAATATGCCGACAGTTGCTACAAATATGTAAAAAAAGTCGGCAATTTTTACCTTTCAATAGGTGCTGACTACGATTATATTTCTCACTGTTACGCTTTTATCGAATATCTCATTTTTTACAAAAAATACAACGACGCACTGAAAGAACTGCTGAAATTGGAAGAATACATCACCGAGAGCAGTTCAATCAGCGTGCTGAAAACCTACAATGATTATCTCTATCAGGTTTACAACCTTCTCGGCGACTACAAAAACGCCTTGAAACACCACGAAAAACTTCTTGAATACAAACTCTCGACGCTCAACGACAGCACACTTGACGTCATAAAAAATTCAGAAGTGGAGCGCACCCGTATGCTTGAAGAGGTCAAGCGCGAAAACGCCGAAAAACTTCACGCCGCCGAAACCGCCCGCTATAAATCGCACAGAAACCTTATGATTGTGATAATCATTGCACTGATAGCGGGTTTGCTGCTGATTTTCAGGATTTTTTGGGACAAATACAAGGCAAACAAAATCCTCTCCGACAAAAACCAGATTCTCAACTCTCAAAAAGCCGAAATAGAAGCACAGCGCGACGAGATTGAAAGTCAGAAAAACATAATCACAGAGCAGTGGAACACTGTAAACGAGGCTAACAGAAAACTCATTTCAAGCATCAACTATGCGGAAAGGATTCAGAGAGCCGCCGTTTCAACAATAGAAGAAGTAAAAGCCGTTTTCCCTGAAAGTTTTGTTTTTTACCGGCCGAGAGACATTGTCAGCGGCGACTTTTACAGGTCGGGAACATGCGGGAAATATCCGTTTATCGTAACCGCCGACTGCACCGGACACGGCATTCCGGGCGCGTTTTTGTCAATGCTTGGCATTTCGGCATTGAAAGAGTTTATGGTAACGGAATACGACGCCGAAAATCCGGGAACGGTTCTTGACCGCATACGCGAATTTATCAAAACGACACTGACTTCCACCGCGCAATCCGGTCATGTTGACGACGGTATGGACATGACAATCTGCTGTTTTGACATGGAGAAAATGGAAATGTATTACGCGATAGCCAATCAGACGGCGGTTATTGTCCGGGAAGGCAAAAGCATAAAGTTGAAAGGCGACAACATGCCGGTAGGCCGCTACATCAGCGAAAGAGAGCATTTTAAATCGTTGAGCGTCAAAATAGAAAAAGGCGATATGGTTTATACTTTTTCGGACGGCATACAAGACCAACTCGGCAGCGGTCTGAAACACAAATTTCTTTTACAAAATCTCATAGAGGTTTTAACTTCGGTTTCAGACAAAACCGCTGACAGTCAATGCGAAATTTTGGAAAAGACGATTCAGGACTGGCGCGGCGACATGCTTCAAGTAGACGACATGACACTCGTCGGAATAAGGGTGAACTAAACTTTTTTTCTGCGGCTAAAATTATGTCAAAAAATCTGTTTGCGAGATATATTTGGGAAGTTACGACAATTTACGAGGCGGAAAAAATCACCCTCCGCCGTCTCAACGAAAAATGGACGGAATGTTACCTTTATGACGGCAAGGACATTCCGCGCAAAACTTTTGACAATCACCGAAAAGAAATCGAAACACTTTTTGACCTTAACATCTCCTGCAACAAAAGCGACAACACATATTTCATCGAGGATTCTGACGGTTTTCAAAACGGAAAAATACGCCGCTGGCTGCTCAACAACTTCGCCGTCAACAATATGCTGTCTGAAACCAAACATCTGAAAAACAGGGTTTTGTTTGAAGAGATTCCGTCGGGACACAGATTTTTGCCGAGGGTGATTCAGGCAATGCGGGAGGATAAATTTGTAAAAATCACTTACCGAAGTTTTTGGCGCGATTATAACGAAACCCTGACTATTGCGCCGCTCGCTCTGAAAATTTCGCACAACCGCTGGTATATCACAACGCAAAAATCAGAGGGACAAATCCGCGTTTACGCGCTTGACAGAGTGTCAGAGTTGGAAATCGCGGACAAAAAATTTGAATATCCAAAATCGTTTTCAGCGGAAAAATATTTTGCAGACTGTTACGGCGTGATTTCGGGGTTTGTGAAAGCGGATGTTGTAAAGTTAAAAGTTATGAACAACCAGCAAAAATTTTTCCGCTCATTGCCGCTTCATCATTCGCAAAAAGAAACTGAAACGCATCAGGATTATTCAGTTTTTGAATATTTTTTGCAGCCGGCATTTGATTTTCAGCAGACAGTGCTTTCATACGGTGAAAGTGTTGAAGTCATTGAACCCGAATGGCTTAGAACCCAAATCGCAGAAAAAATCAAAAAAATGGCAGAAATTTATTTTCCGAGAAATTAATTTAACCTTTTGTATCAACCGAGCCGCAAGCATTGCGGCTCTACGTATAGGTCTCCGTAACGCGCCCCGTATGTAGAGCCGCAATGCTTGCGGCTCAAACACATATATAAATTCCCCTACTGTGCTTAGTTTTGGCGCAGTGGGGTTTTTGTTTTGCGGAAAATTTAAATCCACAAAACTTTTTAGAAAAATGACAGAAGAATTTCATTTGGGACATCTTATCCGCGAAGAACTCGACAGACAAAATCTCACGGTAGTATGGTTCGCAGAAGCCATAAACAGCGACCGTTCAAACTGTTACGACATCTTTGAACGTAAATTCATTAATCTCGAACTTTTGGAAAGAATTTCAAAGGTTTTGAAACGGAATTTTTTCAAGGATTTAGCAGAATATGAGGAAATTGTGGTGAAAATTCCGACACAAATGTAGGACAGAATCCGACACGGATTGCTTGTTTCAGAAAAAACAAAAAACTAAATTTGACAAAAATAATGTCTAACAATTTAAAATGTTCTATTATGCAAAAAATTATAAACAAATTAGTCTCTATGATTGACGACCTCAACATCGTCAGAAAGGGATTCAGAATTTTTTATTATGTAATGGGAGTACTAAACGGATTACTGCCCGCAGTTTTGCTGCTCTGTATGTTGTCATGGGTTGGAATCGAGTATTCAAAAATCTCAACATTTTTCAAAGGTTGGTCTGATACAGTATTTCAGTTTATGCTATTTCTGTGGGTTGGAGTAACAACATTTATCTTTATTGTTACGCTCAAATATTGGACAAAACACGGCAACGACCTTGTCAACATCAAAAACCGTTACCCGAATATAACCTTTGTAGCCGATTTTATTCACACTTGCAACAATTCAGGCGTTTTCGTAAGCCTTTGTTCATTTACAGCATTTACAGTACTCGCCTATATTTTTATGGCGTTGACAGGTGAATTTAACTTCTATTTCAGAGGAAGGTTTTTGGGCTATCTGATTGTAGCAATTTTACTTATAATAACAGCGGCAGCCTTTTCGCTGTTACAAATTATGATTGTAAGTTTTATAACAGAGTCTATAAAACGCAAAATTCAGATGGCAACCGACTTGCAGGATGTTGCTGATATTATGAGAAGTTCTGAAATTATTAACAAACAGGAAACATTATGAACATACAAACAAACAATATGATACGCTGCAAAAACTGCGGACGGCTGATCCCGTCAGAAAGCAGTTCGTGCCGGTATTGCGGAGAAGAATTAACAAACACCTCAGAATCAAAGGTTTCAGTCTCTGAAAGAAATTCAACCGCAAAAAAACGCAAGAAAACAGCCAAATTTATCGTGCTTGGAATTTTTGCATTGTTTACTATAATCAGTGTCATAAATACGACGGATTTCAAGTTTTCAAAGTTGGTAAAAACTGAACAAACAGAGGCAGAGAAAACCGAGCACAGTTCTATAACCGTCAGGGAAATAGACAATCCGGTTGTGAGAAATGCGCCTAACAAAATGCGTGTAAAAATTATCCGTATAACATTGACAGATAATTGTACTATTGTTGTATGCACCGTTGACAACACACAAGGAGCGTATTCATATATCGCCATTGACCCCGAAACATATATCACCTTAAACGAGAGTGATATGGCGGTGGAGAAAATGATTGCAACTGACGGCATAAGCGTTTCGCCACAAAAAACCGCAATACCCAAAGGCAAAGTAGTATATTTTTCTTTGGTTTTTCCGCCAATAGACAGAGATACAAGGGTTTTGGATTTGGAAGAGTCAGGAGAAAACGGCTGGAAATTTTACGGAATACAATTAAAGTAAAACTCACAGAAAAAAGTGCATTGAAAATTTGGCAAAGCCGGAAAAAGTTTGTTAACTTTACGCAGAATTTTAACATAGAATTTTCGGGCTTTGCGCTCTTATTCTCTATTTAGAAAAATCTGGTCAATTTTTGGTGAGAGAATAAGTCGCGAAAGGTTCACGCTATATGCGTGAGCCGTTTTTGCGCTTATTTATCACCAAAGGTTTACCAGAGCCTTCTAAATTTAAACAAGCACACAAAAAACGGCTACACGCTTTTTTTGTGCGCTTGTGTTTCGGGAAAAGAGTAAAAAACTTTTAGGAAAAATGACAGGCGAATTTCATTTGGGACATCTTATCCGAGAAGAACTCGACCGGCAAAAACGCTCGGTAGCATGGTTTGCCGCAGCCATAAACAGCGACCGTTCAAACTGTTACGACATCTTTGAAAGAAAATTCATAAACATAGAACTTTTGGAAAGAATTTCAAAGGTTTTGAAAAGAAATTTCTTCAAAGATTTGGCGGAATACGAGGAAAGTGTGGTAAAAAATCCTACATAAGTGTAGGAAAAATTCCGACACTGATTGCTTGGAAGGAAATTTCAAAAAGAGTATATTTGGCAAAATAAATAAATTACAAAATTATGAAACAGAAAATTTTACTAATCGCGTTTATCGTTGGGTTATTACCACAACTTGCTAACGCTCAATGGTTTTGGGAATCTGCCGAAAGTTTATTTGAACAAGGCATGAAATACTTAAAATCCAAAGATTATAATAATGCAATTACCTATTTCTCGGAATCAGGGAAAAAGGGTAATGCAAAAGCTTACAATGCACTTGGTAATATGTATATAAAAGGTATGGGTGTTAATAAAAATTATACTCAAGCATACAATTATTTTGTATCTGCCTATAATACTAATGCTAATAGTCGTGCAGCAAATTATTGGCTGGGGTATTGTTACTATACAGGATTTGGTACGAATCAAAACTTAAATAAAGCCTATCAATTTTTTAAAACCGCTGCCGATAAAGGTCATCCTCGTAGTAATAGATATTTAGGCATAATGTATTATTTTGGAGATGGACTTCCTAAAAACTATAATAATGCCGTTTACTATTTCAATATTGCAGCAAATGATGGAGATGTGATTGCTCAAATGTTTATGGGCGTATGTTATTACGATGGAACAGGAGTCGTAAAGGATAGTAATTTAGGTCGTTCATATTTGGAAAAATCTGCAAAACAAGGGAATAGACTAGCAAGTGAATTATTAAATAATTATGAATCTTGGTGGCGCAAAGGATATAAAATGATAGACGGATTGGCTGATTATATACCTTATTTTGGAACAGGATGGCGTATTGGCCAAGCTTTGGTGGGTGAATAAAAAATAGTGTTATGGCAAAATTATCAGATATAGAGCATTTAATTTTTGATTTGTATGAAATTATAAAAGATTATAAATCAAATATTTACCAGAATTTATTTACTTCAATATCAGACACGTTTTATCGTGAAAATTATCATAGCGATATATTGTGCTATCTTTTCAACTTTGATATTGCAAAGGAAGAGTTGATAAAATGGATAAACGAAAAAAAGGGGCTGAGTATTGATTTTGAAAAGTATAACGGTGGTGATGTTGTAAGAGAAAAAAAATTCAGAGATATTACTTTGTATTCGAGAGATAACCAGAATGCTATTATTATTGAAAACAAGTCTAATAATGCTAATGACCAAGAAAAACAGATTTTCAGATACGTTAAAAGCATAGAATTTGAAAATGCGAGTGTTGACGGCATTTTGTACATCAATAAGTTTTCAAAAGAGGTTCCAGAACATTCTAATTGGAAAGATGAATACAATGAAATAAAGGATAAGTTGTTAATTACGAACTTAATAGGCGATGAAAGCTTAGAAACGTTAATAGAAAGAATTCTCAGAAATTCAAAGACGGATTCTAAACTAAATACTATCGCCACAGAAATAATAAATCTATTCAAAATTATAACAATGGGAAGTATGAATAAAGAAATATCAGAAATGTATGAAATGATTTGCAAAAGCCAAGTCAAGGATAAGTTTTTAAAGATTTTTGAATCTTTGAATCAATTTCCAAAAATGTTTACAAACAAATACATTGATGAAGTAAAAGCTTTGAAAGAAAAGTATGAAGTTGGAAAAATTGATATTTGGTCAGAAGAAACTCGAAGTGTTATTTTTATTCATTTTATAAAGTTAGAAATCAAGCTCTCAATAGATATAGAATTTTATGATTTGTATTATGATATTTCAATTATAAAACAAAATCATAAGGACACAAAAACAAACGACGAAGGTATTATTATAATAAAAAATAATACTAAAAGTTGGCCTTTTGGAAATGAAATTGTGAATAATGGATTCACCAAACGTTATCGTACTTCAAGGAAAAGTGCCTTTGATAAGGATACTCTTATAAATGATATAAGAAAAGTGTTGGATGCCTTTGATTTGCAAAAAAAATGATCAAGTATATCCAAAAACTTTTGAACAAATATAATACAAAAATATTACAATCATGCCCAGAGTTTTTGAAATCACCCCCAAGCGTACAAAACGCGCCAACGGAACGGTTTTAACGCCGGAAATGAAAGTTACCGTTACGACAAAGATTAACACTTCAACGCCGTTTTATAACGGTGCGGTTGAGGTTTGTCAGGCGTATATGAGGATTTACGGTTTCGATTACAAAAAAGCAAATTGCAATCAAGGAGATTTTGTTTTCAGGGCGTTGGATTGAACACGGAGATTTTTATATTTGCCGAGCCAAGCCGCAAGCATTGCGGCTCTACGTGTAGGATTCCGTAACGCACCTCGTATGTAGAGCCGCAATGCTTGCGGCTCGGTAGATATAGGGTAAAAATATTTTTTTGAAGGTTTGAAAAAAACTTTGTAGTTTTGCGAAAAAGAAATTAAAAACAATATGGAGACTTTAACAGAGAAAAGAAACAGACCTGTCAGAAATTTAAACAGGTTTGAAATAAATCCGCAAACTATTGAGGCTCAACTCTTAATAGCATATTTAAAATCGTTGAGTTTCGTAAAGTTTTTGGACGAGGAGGATTTGCCGGTTTCGGAAGACGTTCCTAATGAAACCACTTTGAAAGCAATGAAAGACGCCGAAGAAGGCCGCACATACAAAGGCGCAAATTCAGTAAAAGAATTGATGGATTATTTAAATTAAATCAATCCCCAAAAGTAAACACCCTGAAATAGAAAAAGTTTTCGATATTTTAAACGAAAGCGGTACATTACCATTGATACCGTATAAAACCCACAAATTAATCGGAGAATATAGCGGATAACGTAATCAGTTTAACGAGGATTGGAAGTCATTCAAAACTATTCAAAAAGTATTAACACTTCAACGCCGTTTTTTGAGCGGTGCGGTTGAGGTTTGTCAGGCGTATATGAGGATTTACGGTTTCGATTACAAAAAAGCAAATTGCAATCAAGGAGATTTTGTTTTCAGGACAGTAGGGTAAATTATATATGCCTGCCGTTATACCTCTCCACTTCGGCTCGTATCACCTTTTTCATTTTGTCCCAATCTGCCTGCTCAAACATATACGGCATAGGCTGAGGGTCGGCGTCTTCAAAATATGACATACTAAGTAATGCACGGTATTCTGAACCGTCAGTGTATTTTTTTAGATATAATTGCATAAGTTCTTCAAAACTAAAATGTTGTAACAGAATATATATATCTACAAAATCTTTTTTGGTACCGCGCCCGATAATCGCGTTGACTTTCATTGCTGCAATATCCTTGACGGAAGCCAATCTGATACCGTCTTCTTCAATGCAGTTTTCAAGCCACGGATAATCGTAATTTACAATATCAACTTTAATGTCATTGATGGAGTAAATTTTTATACGCTTTGTACATGATATTTGCGTTACTGATTTAAAGTTTGATTTCAAAATTTGTGTTACTTCGTCAAAATCTTCTGTCGCAAAGCCGAAAAAATCAAGATCAACCGAGCGTCTGTGCCCGTATTGAAGCGCAAGTGCCGTGCCGCCGACAAGCCGCGTTTCACTCAACACCGGCAACCTCATCAACCCTTTTAAGAGTTCCATTGTGTCGGAAAAGACTGTCTGAAATGAGAACATCTGTAATCCTCCTTTTTTGTGTGTGAAATCGTGCAGATAAACGACAGACATACAGGATCAAGACTACGCATTTTCTTACATTCTGCAACGATTTTGTCAAGACCATAATAATGCCAGATTATGCGCCAATCTTCCATCTGACCGTATTCTAATGTGCGTTGAATAATATACGACGGATATTTGTCCATTGACAAATCCCGCGTATCAACGTCCCAAAACAGATTTTTCGTAAAACTCTGTAAACATTCACTGTTGCTCATAGTCTGATGTAATCTATTTTGTGCAAAGGAAATATTTTTTTCGGGATTTTACAAATGTTTTTCAAATAAAATATTTTTGAAGGTTTGTAAGGTGTATATGAGGTTGTACGGTTTTGATTAACACACTCTTTTTTCCCTCGCAAAAGATTTTCAGAAAACTTTTTTACGAAATCAAATATTTTTTGCTATTTTTGCAAAAATAATGTTTTTAAGTATAACAGACAATAAAAATGGCAAAATTATTAAAACCGGAAGGTTATAAGCCGCTCTTGGATCTTCAACAGACAGAGTTGGCTATCAAGAAAATCAAAGACTTCTTTGAAAGTTGTCTGAGTGCAGAACTCAAACTCCGCCGCGTAACTGCCCCGCTTTTCGTCTTGAAAGGCACAGGAATCAACGATGACCTCAACGGCGTTGAACGTCCCGTTACATTCCCGATTAAAGATTTCGGCGAACAAAAAGCGGAAGTCGTTCACTCTCTCGCTAAATGGAAACGCCTGACCCTCGCAAACTACAACATTCCAAGCGGTTACGGCATTTATACCGACATGAACGCAATTCGTCCCGATGAAGAACTCGACAATCTCCATTCTCTTTACGTAGATCAATGGGACTGGGAGCGACATATCGAAGTGCAAGACAGAAACCTCGATTTCTTAAAAGACGTTGTTAAAAGAATTTATTCCGTTCTTTTGAAAACCGAGTACGTCGTTTACGAGGCTTATCCGCAGTTGAAACCCGTTCTGCCCAAAGAAATAAAATTCATCAGCACGACGGAACTTTTGGAACTTTATCCGAACTTTACTCCAAAAGAGCGCGAAGACGCAATCTGCGAAAAATACGGAGCAGTATTCGTTATGGGAATCGGCGCGAAACTCAAAAACGGCGAAAAACACGACGGCCGCGCCCCCGACTACGACGACTGGTCAACACCCAATTCAGAAGGTTTTGAAGGTCTTAACGGCGACATTCTTTTGTGGAATCCGATTTTGAAACGCTCGTTTGAAATTTCGTCTATGGGTATCCGTGTTGACAAAGCCGCTCTTGAACGCCAACTCAAAATCGAAAACAAAGAAGAACGCAAAACGCTTTATTTTCACAAACGCCTTCTTGACGGAACGCTACCAGAAAGTATCGGCGGCGGAATCGGACAGTCAAGAATTTGTATGTTCTTCTTGAAAAAGGCGCACATCGGCGAGATTCAGTCGTCGCTCTGGTCTGACGAAATGAGAAAGGAATGTGAAAAAGCAAATATTCCGCTGATTTAAGGTTTTTGTTCCCTTTTAAAAAAGGGAACCGGAAAATTTTTATATACGCGCTTCGCGCGGAGTAAGTTATGTACGCCGCTCCGCGCGAAGCGCGAATATAAAAGTTTTTTGGTTCTTTTTTACAAAAAAGAACTAAAACAATTCTAACTGAATTTCGTCTTCTGGTGATATTCTGTTTTTACCGAGGTGCTTATAAGCGAAATCCGTTACGACACGTCCTCTTGGAGTGCGTTCCAAAAGACCTTCCATTATCAAATACGGCTCATAAACCTCTTCTATTGTTCCCGAATCTTCGCCGACGGCTGTTGCCAAGGTGTTAAGACCGACAGGCCCGCCCTGAAACTTGTCGATAATTGTACAAAGAATTTTGTTGTCCATTTCGTCAAGACCGAGAGAGTCAATGTTAAGATTGTCAAGAGCGTACATTGTGATTTCGAGGTCTATTTTTCCCGTGCCTTTTACTTGCGCAAAATCCCTGACACGCCTTAAAAGCGAATTTGCAATACGGGGCGTTCCGCGGCTGCGCGAGGCTATTTCTCCGGCGGCGGGCGCGTCAATGTCAACTTTTATGATATTTGCCGCACGCATTATAATTCTTGACAAAACTTCCACGTCGTAATATTCCAACAGAAGATTTATTCCGAATCTTGCCCTTAAAGGCGCGGTCAAAAGTCCCGACCTTGTAGTTGCCCCAACAAGAGTAAAGGGATTCAGAGACAACTGAACCGACCTTGCAGCGGGTCCTTTGTCAATCATAATGTCGATTTTGTAATCCTCCATCGCCGAATAGAGATATTCTTCAACAACAGGGCTTAAACGGTGAATTTCGTCAATAAACAAGACGTCCCTTTCGTCGAGGTTTGTTAAAAGACCAGCCAAATCACCCGGTTTGTCAAGCACGGGACCAGAAGTTGTCTTCATTCCAACGCCCAACTCGTTAGCGATAATGTTTGAAAGCGTTGTCTTGCCCAAACCCGGAGGCCCGTGAAACAAAACATGGTCTAACGCTTCGCCACGTAATTTTGCCGCCTTGACAAAAACTTCAAGATTTTCCCTAAGTTTTTTCTGACCGTTGAAATCCTCAAAAGTCAGAGGTCGAAGTTTTTTGTCTAATTCTTTTTCCTTTTCCGATATGTTGTTAACCGCTCTGATGTCCATGACTGATTATAAAAAAATCACGTAAATTTATAAAACTTTTTAATTTTCGGGGTGTTTTCTTTGAGATAAATATCGCAAATTTTTTTTATGACATCGCTAATATCTTCATAATCAATTATCAGCATGCCGAGACTTTTAGTATTGGAATAGAGTTTGAAAGCCTCAATACGTTCAAAATAAGTAGAATCAAGTATAGGACGGCGGCCTGTCAAAAGCGATTTTATAATATAACAACCTTTGTAGAAAAACATCCTGAATTTTCCGGCGTACTTCAAATTTTTCTCCGTGCCGAAATTCTGTGAAATCAGTTTTATAACTTGATAATAACTCAAATTCTGCGAAACCAAAATAAATTTTTCGCCGGTGATTTCTTTTTTAGACAAAGTCATCAGACATTTCACAACGTCATAAACCCCGACAAAACCCGTAACGCCTTTCGTATAAAAACCGTATGTCGCCGCCAAAGAAAACAACCGCGACGAATCATAACGCCAGTCTCCCGGACCTAAAACAACGCCCGTATTCACGATACAGCCTTTCAAATCCTCGTTCAAAGCCCTTTGAACCTCCATTTCGCAGAAGTAATTCAACTGCGAAATTTTTGGATAATTGCCTTTCGGATTTCTTTGCGACTGTTCGGTAATTTCCTTAAATTCAGGCTCATCGCCCAAGGTATCTAAATTAGAAATATAATAGAGATAACCAACCTCAGCCTCCCGCAAAGCCGAAATCAAATTCTTTACGCCGTCAATATAGTCCTGAAATTTTCTGTTAACGCTGAACACGGGATACTTGCAAACGTAAACGACATCCACGCCGCTCGCCGCCTCAACCATAGAATCATAATCCATAGGACAAGCCTCAACCCAGCGTATCTCGTTAAAAATGTTTACGTAATCGTCAGAATAAAAACTCAGATAGTGCTTGGTTTTGTTTATATCGTCGCCCTTGCAATACGTTGCGCGTACAGTGCACCCCTCTTTGAGCAGAACGCAAGCCAAATGCGCCCCGACCATATCCGTCGCTCCGATTATGAGATATACACCGCTTTTCAAAATATTAACCGTTTTTTTCCAACTTCGCAAAGTTAGAAAAAAACGGTTAACATAATTTTCAATTTTTATAAACTTTTTATTAATAAATTATTTATTTTCCGTTTGTCAACGGAACTACCGCGCCCGTACCCGGAACTACGTATGCCGCATCCGGAACTTCTTTGCCGTTCCAGTTTTTGGCACGCTGCAAATTAACTTCATAATTCCACTGTGCCTGCATCGTAGCAAGGTTTTGAGCGATTTTCTGGTTTTCGTAAGCCTGAGCGTCGGCAGCGAGTTTTTTAGCCTCAGCCGCACCTCTTGCAGTTGCGATTTCGGCTTCTGCGTCAAGTTCTGCCGCCTGTTTTCTTGCCTCAGCCTCTTTAACGAGTTTCTGAGCCTGAGCAGCCGCAATGTTAGCCTCCTGCTCTGCCTGCTTAACCTGCTGTGTACGGTTTGCCGTCTCGCGGATTTGCTTGTCAAAATCTTCCGACCAGTCAAAATTGGTTATCGTCGTAGAATTGATAAGGACGGGATAATTGTCCTGCATACGTTTTAAAACGACGTCCGAAACCTGAGCCGTAATAGCATCCTGCTGGCTAACCAAGTCATAAATAGAATACTTACCGGTAGTCTCTTTAAGTGATGCTTTAATACAGTCTTTCATCGCGTTTTCGATGATTGACGAGTTACGGTATTTCTTGACGATTTCGATAATGCGGTTTTCGTCGTAGTTGTAACGTACAACAACCGTTGCGCCGAGAGTCTGCATGTCTTTTGTAATCGCGCCGTCGTCGCCGACAGTAAACGTTACCTCGTAAGTTTTCGGAACAATCGAAAAAGTCTCAATCGAAGTCAAAAACGGAACTTTCCAATGAAATCCCGGCTGAATGGGTTCGTCGGAGGTTATCTCACCGAGTCTTACCGCAACGCCTCTCTCGTCAGGCTCAATAACCTGATAACTGTTTAGAAAAACTATAAGACCAAGCAAGAAAACAACTACAACCAAAATGGTGTTGCCTTTGGGTCTTGGAATATTTTTATTGGGTGGTACTACTGCCATAATAATATTAATTTAATGTTAATCTACAAATTTGTAACCTACGCCTTTGACGGTACGGATATAATCCTCGCCGATTTTTTCGCGCAGTTTTCTGATATGAACGTCAATGGTTCTGTCGCCGACAACGATGGAATCGCCCCAGATAGCCGAATAAATCTCCTCTCTTGTGAAAACTTTTTCGGGCTTTGAAATAAGGAGCAAAAGCAATGAGAACTCCTTTCTGGGAAGCGAAAGTTCTTCACCGTTATTAATAACAGTGTATTTTTCCTTGTCGATAACAAGGTCGCCGAGACGGATAATGTTGCTTTCGGGTGATTCGGGCGCGTCTTCGGTTTTGCCGAAACGTTTTAGAAGCGCACTTACCCTCGAAACCAAAACTTTCGGTTTTATCGGTTTTGCAATGTAGTCGTCCGCACCAGCCTCAAAACCGGCAATCTGAGAATAGTCTTCGCTCCTTGCCGTCAAGAAAGCCACAACAGTATTGTTCAAAGCGGGCTGCTTGCGGATTTCTTCGCATGTTTCTATACCGTCCATTTCCGGCATCATCACGTCAAGAATGATAAGATGCGGAATGTATTGTTTTGCCAACTTGACGGCGTCTTTGCCGTTGTTGGCCGTAAAAACCGTGTAACCGGCCTTTTTTAAATTGTACGACAAAAAATCAAGTATGTCCGTTTCGTCGTCAACAAGTAGAATCTTATAATTTTCCATAGCAATATGTTTATATTTTCGCCTTTTTCAACGTGAATGAAAAAGTCGTACCTTCATTAATCCTGCTTTTTACGGTGATGCCTTCGCCGTGAGCCTCCAAAATGTGCTTTACGATTGCGAGTCCGAGACCCGTGCCGCCGTTTGCCGAACTGCGCGACTTGTCCACACGGAAAAACCTCTCAAAAACCCTTTGAAGGTTTTCCTCGCTGATTCCGATTCCGTCGTCCTGAACCTCGATAAGCCATTTGTTGTCAATGTCATAAATGCCGACCGAGGTCGTACCGCCTTCCTTGCCGTAGTTTATCGAATTTACTACCAAGTTGTTGATAACCTCGTAAATTCTCATCTTGTCAGCGGCAACCATAACATTCTGGGTTTTGGACTTTTGAACCATCTTCAACTGGATTTTCTTGTTCTCCGCCTTCAACTCGTTGAACTCAAAGACCTCTTTTATAGTGTCCGTAACGTCAAAATTTTCGATGACAAGTTTGAGGTTTCCGGTTTCAAGTTTCGAGATTGTTTCAAGGTCCTGAACGATGGAAATCAGGCGGTTGATGTTTTTTTCAGCACGCTGCAAATATTTTACGTTGATTTCCGGGTCGTCCAAACCGCCGTCCATAAGAGTTGTGATGTAACCCTGAATATTAAAAAGCGGCGTTTTAAGTTCGTGTGAGACGTTGCCGAGATATTCCTTTCTGTATTTTTCGTTTGATTTGAGGATTGAGATTTCCTTGGACTTGTCCTTTACCCATTTTGCGACCTCCTCGTTGACCTGCGCGACGATTTTGTTGGTGTCGTCGGAAACGGATTTGATTTTGAACCCGTCTTCCTGCTTTGAAAAGGTTTCCAAAGTGCCGTAAATCGGTTTTACCTGTTCCGCAACGATTTTGTTAAAAATTTTTATCAGTGCAAAAAACAAAACCACGCCTGATACTATCGGGAAAACCACCCTCAGCACATTAACGGCAGGCTCTGTCAAATTATCCTTACAGACCACCGACATAGCCGTAAAAATCACTGCGGCAACTATAACCGAGACAAACAAAGATATTTTCTGTTCCTTTTTTTTCATCAGCAATAATTTTTGCCGCAAATTTAATTGGTTTTTCCAGAAAAACAAAAAAAAACACGAAAAAAAGTATACATAAAATTAATACGCTGTTAAGAATAACAGTTTTTAAAATTTTAATTTCATCAAATCCAAAATTTATATTAAATTTGCAGCCGTAAAAATTTTTATTTTTATGAAACGACTTTTGTTATTAACGGTGCTGATATTTGCCATTTCGACGGCAAGCCTTGCACAAAAGAAATCACAAAACGCTATGATATTATTAGAAACATCTTTGGGTAACATTAAAATTGAACTTTTTAATGACACCCCCGTCCACAGGGACAATTTTATGAAACTCGTTAACGAGGGCTTTTATGACGGTATTCTTTTTCACCGTGTCATTCAAGGCTTTATGATTCAGACCGGCGACCCCGAAAGCAAAACAGCCGAGGCGGGCGCAAGATTAGGTTCTGGCGGTCCGGGCTACACTCTTCCCGCCGAAATCGTTCCGTCGCATTACCACAAACGCGGCGCAATCGCTGCGGCAAGAACCGGCGATCAGGGAAATCCCCAGCGCAGAAGTTCGGGTTCGCAGTTTTATATCGTTGACGGCACAAAAACTCCCGCTTCAACCTTGAAACAATACTCCCGTTACGGTTTTGAGTTTACCGACCAGCAGTTGAAAGACTACGAGGAAATCGGCGGCGCACCCACTTTGGACGCTCAATACACGGTTTTCGGACAGGTTGTTGAAGGTATGGACGTTGTGGACAAAATCGCAAACGCAGAAAAAGACTCAGCCGACCGCCCGAAACAGGACATCAAAATCATTAAGGCAACGGTTGTAAAATAGTACAGATAAAATGTTAGAAAAGATAAAAGATATGATGGCTGAGGTTGAAAATTTCGCCGTCGATACAAAAGAAAAAGCCGAAGAACTCCGTTTGAAATACCTTTCTAAAAAAGGTGTTCTCAACGAGATTTTTGCCGAGTTCAAAAAAGTAAAACCGGAAGAAAAACGCGAGTACGGTCAAAAAATCAACTCGCTCAAAACATTGGTTGAAAGCAAGATAGCCGCCGCTCAGGAGGCTTTTGAAGACCAGATGTCAAAACCCAACGACATTGACATCACACTTCCGGGTCCCAACTACAACCTCGGCTCTCACCACCCGATTACGATGGTCAAAAACGAGATTATCGAAATTTTCTCGCGCTTGGGCTTCACGGTTGCCGAAGGTCAGGAAATAGAAGACGATTACCACAACTTCACGGCTCTCAACTTTGCACCCGAACACCCCGCACGCGATATGCAGGACACGTTTTTCATCGAAACAAATCCCGACATTCTGCTCCGTACCCACACTTCGGGCGGTCAGGTGCGCGTTATGGAAAAACAAAAACCGCCGGTAAGAGTTTTAGTTCCCGGACGTGTGTTCAGAAACGAGGCTGTTTCAGCACGCTCACACTGCATTTTCCACCAAATCGAAGGTCTTTACATCGATAAAAACGTTTCATTCGCAGATTTGAAACAGACGTTAATGTATTTCGCCAAAGAATTTTACGGCGAAAAAACAGAAATCCGTCTGCGTCCGAGTTACTTTCCCTTTACCGAACCGAGCGCAGAAATGGACGTTTCATGCTCAATCTGCGGCGGCAAAGGCTGCGGAATCTGCAAAAACAGCGGCTGGCTCGAAGTTCTCGGCTGTGGAATGGTTCACCCCAACGTTCTCAAAAACTGCGGAATCGACCCCAACGAATACTCAGGTTTCGCTTTCGGTATGGGTATCGAACGTACCGCGATGCTGCGCTACGGCGTTACAGATATTCGCATGTTTTTTGAGAATGATATGAAGTTTTTATCAAGGTTTAAATATTGAGTTCTTTGTTCCCTTTTAAAAAAGGGAACCGGAAAACTTTTATATTCGGCTCACTGCGTTCGCCGGAGTAAGTTATGTAAGGGTTATGTATGCCACTCCGCGCGAAGCGCGAATATAAAAGTTTTTTGGTTCTTTTTTTCAAAAAAGAACGAGAAAAAAAATAAAAAAAATGAGTTTTATAGACGATTTGAAATGGCGTGGCATGATACATGACATTATGCCGGGCACGGAAGAGCAGTTAGCGAAAGAGATGACGACGGCATACGTTGGTATTGACCCGACGGCTGATTCGTTGCATATAGGACATTTGGTTTCGATAATGATATTGAAACATTTTCAGATGGCGGGACACAAGCCTATTGCGTTGGTAGGCGGCGCAACGGGTATGGTCGGCGACCCGTCAGGAAAATCTGCCGAGCGCAACCTCTTGGACGAAAAGACACTGAACCACAATAAAGAATGTATTAAAGCGCAACTCGCAAAGTTTTTGGATTTTGAAAGCGACGCGCCCAACAAAGCCGAGTTGGTGGACAATTACGACTGGATGAAAGATTTTTCTTTTATCAACTTTATCCGCGACATAGGCAAGCACATCACCGTTAATTATATGATGGCGAAAGATTCCGTTAAAAAACGTTTTGCAAGCGATTCGCGTGAAGGAATGAGTTTTACGGAGTTTTCATACCAGTTGATGCAGGGTTATGACTTTTATTATTTGAGGAAACATAAAAACTGCAAACTTCAAATGGGCGGTGCTGACCAGTGGGGCAACATTACGACCGGTATGGAGTTAATCCGCAGAATTGACGGCAACGAGGCAGAGGCTTTCGGTCTTACATGTCCGCTTATTAAAAAGGCTGACGGCACAAAGTTCGGAAAGACCGAAAAAGGCAACGTTTGGCTTGACGAAAAACTGACTTCTCCGTATGAGTTTTATCAGTTTTGGATTAACACTTCTGACGAAGACGCGGAAAGATACATCAAGATTTACACGCTGCTGTCAAAAGACGAAATTGAGGCTTTGATTTCAAAACACAAAGAAAATCCCGCAGCAAGGGTTCTTCAATCGGAACTGGCAAAAAGAATAACGATAATGGTTCACGGCGAAGAGGCTTACAATACGGCTGTCTCGGCATCGCAGATACTTTTCGGCAAAGGCACGAAAGAGCAGTTGACAGCACTTGACGAGAAAACGTTTTTGTCGGTTTTTGCAGGCGTTCCGCAGTTTGTGATTTCAAAGGACGAACTTATCCAAGGAATCGGCGTTTTGGATTTATTAGCAGAAAAGTCAAAATGTTTCGGTTCAAAAGGCGAAGTCCGCAGAACGATTAAAGAAAACGGACTTTCAATCAATCAGGAGAAAGTTTCCGACCCGGAATTGAAAATAGATTCTTCGTTTTTGCTTGACGAAAAATACGTCTTGGTAAAAAAAGGCAAGAAAAACTGGTTTATTCTGAAAGCGGAATAAAATTTTTTAACAAAAAACTCTGACTGAAAAATTTTTTAGTCAGAGTTTTTTGTTTTATATTTGACACGATATTTTTTACAATAAAATTACTAAATTTATCAAACTATGAAAAAGATACTACCATTATTAAGCCTTGTGTTGTTGTTCAACATTGTTTCGTGTTCCATAATTGATGATGACGGGGAGGACAACGAACCCGAAAACACTGAGGAAAATATCAACAATGATGAGAAAAATAATGTTGAGGAAAATATCAACAACGATGAGAAAAACAATGTTGATGAAAACACCGACACTGATGAAGAAACCGTAGAAGACAAGGAAGTTGCCGCCGCCTTTGAGTATTTGAATGCCGTCAGACAAAACCCGTCGGCTTACAGCAAAGAAATCGGCGTAGACCTCAGCGGCGTTTCAAAGATTCACGAATTGAAATGGAATGACATTTTGGCGAAAGTTGCCCGCGAAAGAGCCGAAGATATGGCTTCAAGAAATTATTTCGGGCATACCGACCCTGACGGTTACGGCACAAACATAAAGATTAACAACGCCGGATATACTTTGGACGAAAGTTGGTATTCTGACAAAAGCATGAATTATTTTGAAAGTCTTGCGGCGGGTTATGCCGGAGGCAAAGCGACTGTAATACAGTTGATTTATGACGGCGGGGCAGACAATTCAAGTGCCGGACACCGCAGACACCTTCTTGGAATGACTGATTTTTGGGCAGACTGTTACGATGTCGGAATCGGAAAAGCCAAGGGCGGATATTACGGAACGTACTGGTGCATTTTGATTGCGAAACATCAGTTTTGATGCGGGGGGGTGTAATTTTTTTCCTGATAATACTTTACAGCCGCCTCAACGTTTTTGCGGAGAGCGCGGCTTGTAAACGTTGCACCGCTCACAGCGTCAACCCCGGAAATTTTGTCAAGTCCGATACCTCGGAATTTTGGCAGCATCTCACGCTCCACTTCTTCCAAATATCCCGGAGTTTCCTTGTTTTCAAGAATTTTAACATCTTGAATTACACCGTCTTTGATGGTAACTTCGGCGGGAACGTTGCCGTTGTAGCCGCGGACGTCCTTGCAAAGTTCTGTCGTAACCACAGTAAAACTGCCGTCGCTGTTTTTGGTCATATTAGCATCGCCGCACGAGGCCGCAAACATCAGAAAGGCAACGGCAACAAAAAATTTAGATTTTTTCATTTTCTAATAATTAATTATCTGTTTTTTCAAAATTTCACAAACAAAGATGCGTTGAGCCATTTTTCGTTATGACTGTCGGCAAAAGTGCTTATCATCGGACAAACGGAATTGTAACCGACAGTTTTGTCGTATTGTACGCCGCTGACACGGTTGCCGGACAACCAAAAGCCGCAAAGCCGCAGGCCGGGAGACAACTTCGTAAAATTGTATTGATAACTCAATTCACCCGCCACAACTCCAAACTCCGAGGCAAAATACGCATACGGCGCAAAACACGTCTGAAAATCAACGTGCGGAATGGCAGAATTAATGATTTCCACATCATAACTGTGTTTTTGCGCAATTTGCTGACAGTACAAAATTCCTGCCGTAAAACCGTATCTGCCGCTGCGTGAAACACTTTTGTAATCAGCCTTGACAGCAGGCGTAATATTCAGGTTTTCAACGTTATAATGATACTTGATGTTTTTTTCGGTGCGGCGGTAGAGAGTTGCTGCCGTCTCAACGCCGGCTGTATGCCTTTTTCCGGCGGAATATTCCGCACGCAAAGAATTTTGAGACTGGATTTCTGAATATTTGTAATTCTGTTCTTCGGCTATCTTGCGGTAGTCGTAAGTTGAATTTGCGACGTCAGTCATATAACG
Organism: Bacteroidales bacterium; assembly: GCA_017535325.1. Lineage (GTDB taxonomy): Bacteria > Bacteroidota > Bacteroidia > Bacteroidales > UBA3824 > UBA3824. The sequence continues at coordinate 34,912 of JAFXUC010000042.1, forward strand.
CTCCAAAATATTCTCATAACCTTTCCGAAGCAGAATTTTTGAAACAGAGGACAGTCTAAGCAACCATTTTCCGTAACAGTAACTTACTGAAAAATCAGGATTTACAAAATGATTGCGGGTATTGTAAAGTTGCACTATGTCGCTCTCCTCTGTGTACATTTTTTTGAAATCGTAGTTAAGAGCAACCTCAGCCGCAAACGGTCTTTTTTGAGGCGAGAGATACGACAGTGCAATTCCGGCATTGTTGATGTAATACATTCTCGAAACCCCGAAAGAGACAACACTCTCCTTGTTGTCGTAAAGTCCGAAACCGTAAATCACAAAAAATCTCTGCTGCTCACCCGGACGCCAGTAACGGTCGTGCAGATACTGCTTGTTGCGCATATAATAAGTGCTGACCCATAAAGCGTTGCCGTCCCCGAAAACTTTTCCGGCACTTAGTTGAAACCTTAAAAAAGTAACATTTGTCAGCACCCTCGGATCGGTAAACCGCCAAGACTGCTCTCCGTAAAAAGAAAAGTCGAACCCGAAATGCCAACTGCCGTGCCTCTGAGCGTAACCGCCTTGCGCACAATAAGTTTCAAACCTGCTGTCGCCGCCGGTGGAGTCGGTTATAAGATACGGCAAATACAATTCGGGAAAGCGCATCGTATTCCATGAAATGCCCGTGTGTCTGCCAGAAGCATAAAACGCCTTGCCGTAAAGTATGCCGTATTTGCCGTAATCTTTTACGCCGCAACCGTAAATGCCGGCATCCTCATTGCCGCTACCCTGATAGCCACAAAAAACCGCCGTCCGAAAATTTCCCTTCAAATCTCGGACGGCGGATATGTCTATTCAATTAAATAAATGTAAAATCTATTTTACCTCATACTTATAGTCTGTATCGCCGCTATCTTGTACAGTTTTGTCTGTACCGAGAGTAATCGTAGCACGGTCGATACTTCCGCCGACATTTTGCGTGAATTTGCCACCGTTAATGACGTATGTTCCGTGATATTTATTATTTTCATGATCTGATATATTTCTGAAACTGCCGCCGTTGATAATTACTTTGTTTGGCAGTCCGCTGATTTCTGACGGTGTCTTCGTTTTGTCTCCGTAACCGTTGTATATGTTGGAGTATGTTCCGCTTTCTATTATGTATTCATGTCCGTCTGTCCAAATAACATCATTAACAGTGAGATTTATAAGTTTTATTTTACCGGCATAGGTGTCTGTATATCCTGTATTACCGTCCAATCCGAGAATAGTGCCATTTTGAATGGTTATTGTTTTGGAATTGTCGGTATTTTTGATTAGCATTTTTTTGCCAACGCACGAATGATTGTTCAAATCTATAACTCCATCATTACGGGTAATTGTGAGGAAATCACTTGAAGTATAATCGGAATCGAATTTCAATGTCGGGTTTTCGTAAGAGGAACTATTAAAAATCGAAATTGCCTCAATTATGTTCGATGCTGTTGCCACAACGAGTTTTGCCTTCCAAGTCTTGACCGTTACGTTGTAAAAATTGCCGTTGCTGAAATTTGCGCCGGTTTTCGTATAGGCGTATTCGTTGCCGCCTGAAACCGTTGCAACGAGTGCAACGTCAGAAGTTGCAGGTATCGCAACGTAGAACACGTTTGTTGCGCTTGATGCCGTAACGGTGTAGTCGTTTACTGTCAGACTTGTAGCAGAAAAATCTGCATCGCCGTTTTTCAACGTGAATTTTACGACTGCTTGTTGGTTGACGAAATCGGCGTAATCTTCTTTATATGTAATTTCGCCGTCAACCACGTTTACTTCCGTGAGTTGCGCTACGGCATAGTCGCAATTTGCGGCAATGTATTCCAATGTGCCGTTTTGAGAGGAATAATCAGGTGATTTGAATTTCAATGTGAGCGTTGTTCCTGTCGGTGCCTGCAAATTGTTGCCGCACAATACGGTTGACGTTTCTCCCGTAGTTTGCGGTTTTAATGTGCCTAACAATGTTTCACCGTCATAAACGGATACTTCATCGTTTTCGCCCCAAGTTGCAGCAAGATTTTGACCTGATTCTGCAAGTGCTTTGCTGATTTTTGAATCTTTATTCTTTGAAGCGTTAACCGTTAGTGATAAAGTTTGCTGTTTAACTTCTTCAAACACGGGGTCATTTTCTTTAACGTCTTCCTTGTCCGAACAAGCGGGAAATTCTGCGCAGCAAAGAAGCAGTGCGGCAAGTGCATAAACTTTTTTCTCCATTTTTTACCTCCTTTTTATTGCCATTCCTGACTTGTTCCTTGATAATCATTGCGGTTTGCACCAAAACTTGCACTCAGTAGCGGTGCTTCCCAATTCAACTCATAAACCTCAAAATCGGGTTTAATGTACTTTTTCTTGATTACTTCCTTAGCCGGAAGTATAACCGGCTGTTTTTTTACTTGTTCTGTCATTTTTATAAGTATTAAAAAAACTATTTGCAAAACAAAAATCCCTTGCGGACGACAGCATAAAACTATTGTCCGCAAGGGATTCGTTAATTTTTTCAGAGGAAGTAAAATGTAAAGTGCTTTTTACCCCCCCAGTTTACATTTTGTAAAGTTTGATATATGTCAGATTTTTTCATCTTTATCCGTTATTGGTTTTGTTTACGGCGCGAAGTAAGCAAAAAAAATTGAAATACAAAAAATAAAGTTTGGGAAATGAATTTTTTTGAGTAATTTTGCTCAAAACTAAAAGGCATAAAAACATTATGATTACTATCGGCAATCCAATATTTGACTCGGTTTTTAAATTTTTCTTGGCAGACGACACAGCGGCAAGAATCCTCTTGTCGGAATCCGACTGAGAGGAAACCGCCTCCAACTTGTCCTCCAACTTGGAGACAGAATTGTCCAAGTCTTCCTTGGTGAATTTTTTTACGCAGAGACTTCCTGTGATGTTGGCATGCTGACCTTTGAGGCACTGGTTGAATTTAGGAATGCCGCCGCAGGAAACAAGTATCACGGCTGATAGCAACGCCGGAAAAATCGTCTTTTCATTTTTTCTTATTTTTTAGCTATTCAATTACGGCGCGAAATTAGTACATACTTGTTACCGGCACAATACCGCAAATTGGGTATTTTTTCCTGCAAAAATACCTAACCAATGTTAAAATTTTGGCAAATAAAAAATCTCCGTTAACTTTGCGGCAAAAAAATAAAAGATATGAACAGAATACTTTCAACATTAATTTTGCTTGCGGCGTTTTGCGCTGCGGCAACGGCTCAGACGGTAGAAAATATCCGCAAGGATTATAATGACACTCAGGCGGACATCAAAACTATGAACGACCCTGAATATCCGGCGAAAAACCGTTATCAATTGACAATAGAACAAATGCTCGGCGGCTCAGGACAGCACAAGGAAACGGTTTCGATATATTTTTACGAAGATGATGACGAGGAACACCCCGGCAATTCTGTCCGTTCAATACGTTTTGTGTCAGTCAGTTACAACTTTGCCGCAATGAAATATCACGAAGAATACCTGTTTTCAAAAAGCGGCGTTTTGGAGTTTGTGTTTGCAAATGACTATTTTGACATGGGAGACTATGAATACCGTTTCTACTGCAATTCCAAAGGTGTCATCAACATTATCACAAAGCACAAAGGAAACGGCGAAACAAAATTCACGCAGGAATATTCCGGCGCAATGAACGAAGATTACACAGGAATTTTCAATATCTACAAAACAAAGGCGGAGAATTACAAAAAACTTTTCAACGCCATAGAAAAGACAACAAACAAATAACCTTACGCCGTCATTATTGCCGCGCTGTCAAGGTGCTGAAATTTCTCCACGTCAAAGAGACCTTTGTCCGTTATTTTGAGCTTCGGAATAACGGGCAGGGACATAAACGACAACGTCATAAACGGAGCGGTAAGTTTGCAGCCTAACGTAAGGATTAAGCGCGAAAGGCTTGAATATTTTTTTGCAGCCTCTCCGCATGATTTACCTGACATTATTCCGCCGATTTCCAACTTCATGTCAAAAACATTCTGACCGGTTGCGACACAAATTCCGCCCCTGTTTAAAACTATCTTGTTGATGCAGTTCACAATCGCGCTGTCGTCGGTACCGACACAAATTATGTTATGGCTGTCATGGGCTATGCAACTGCCTATCGCGCCGAATTTCAGAGAAAAACCGCTGATAAAACCTACGACGGGTTTTGAGTTTGTGTTGTAACGGTTGAGACAAACAACCTTCAAAACATCGTTTTTGACGTCAGAGGTCAACTTTCCGTTCCTCAAAACGGCATCACCTATAAAACTTTCAGTAATGAGTTCTTTATCAATTACTTTTATAACTCTGACCTCCGGCGTTGAAGCATTAACCTCTATATCTGAAACGCTGATTTTTTTGCAGTAAAAATTGTTTATCGGCTTTATCGGCGACGGCTTAAAAAGCACTTTCTTGTTGTCAACCAAAATTTTCCCGTCAACAACAACTTTTGAAATATCGAATTTCTTGATGTCTGATGTTACCACAAAATCAGCCGGGTCGCCTTTTTGAAGCAGACCGACACTAAGATTGTAATGTTTTACAGGATTTAAGGTTGCCGCACGCAAAACGTCAAAAAAGTCATAACCTGAGAGCAAAAGCCTTTTGATTCTCTCAAACATATAGCCCCTTACCAAATCGTCGGGGTGAAAATCGTCGCTGCAAAGCATCAGGTTTTCGGGAGACTCTTTGAGCAGCGGGGCAAGTGCAGTCATATTTTTTGCCGCCGAGCCTTCACGGAGTTGAATTTTCATGCCGCATTTGATTTTTTCGCGGGCTTCTTCCAAAGTTGTACATTCATGGTCGGTGGATATTCCGGCGGAAGCGTATTTTTTCAGGTTTCCGCCTGAGAGTCCGGGAGCATGACCGTCAACAGGCTTGCCTATTTCTTTTGCAGCAGAAATTTTCGCCAAGACTTCCTCATCGCCGCCGACAACCCCGACAAAATTCATCATTTCAGAAAGGCAGACAACATTCTTATTTTTAAGAAGTTTTTTTACGGTTTTTGAGTCTATCACCGCGCCGGAGGTTTCAAAACCGGTAGCAGGAACGCATGAAGGCACACCGAAAAATATTTTCATCGGCGACAGAGCCGCGTCTTTGAGCATAAAGTTGAAACCCGCCTCGCCGCAGACGTTGGTAATTTCGTGGGGGTCGGCAACGGCTGCTATTACGCCGTTTCGCAACGCCTCATATCCGAAAAACTGAGGCGTTACCATAGAACTCTCAATATGAATATGAGAATCAATCAAGCCCGGCAAAATATAATCAGTGCTTTCAACATGACATTTTTCAATATTTTCAACAACGCCGTTTTCAACAACGACTTTTCCTGAAAAAATTTCTTTGTTTACTACATCAACAATATTTCCTTCAAAAACCTGCATAATTATTCCTGCTTTTTTCAAAATGCTGTTGCAAATTTGGAAATATTATTGCATTTTTCCAAAAAAATCTTTTCAAAAAGACTGGTTGAAAAGCGAATTTATTTGACACGGCTCGTAACTGAGCCTGTGAAGAGGTGAGACACCGTGCTGTAAGATTGCCAAACGGTGTTCTTTGGTGGGATAGCCTTTGTTTTTGTCCCAGTTGTAAACGGGAAAATCTTTCGAGAGGGCGGTCATTTTTTCGTCGCGGAAGGTTTTTGCGAGAATCGAAGCCGCCGCTATCGAAAGATATTTTGCGTCGCCTTTTACGATTGTCTGATAAGGCACACCGTTGTACGGGTGAAATTTGTTGCCGTCAACGATGATAAACTCCGGTCTTACTTTAAGCATGTCCAAAGCCCTGTGCATTGCAAGTATTGAGGCTTGGAGAATGTTGATTCTGTCTATTTCCTCGTTGCTGCACTCCGCAACGCCGTAAGAGAGAGCGTCTTTTATAATTTGTTCTCTGAGTGTAAAACGTTTTTTTTCAGACAGTTGCTTTGAGTCATTTATATCTTTGTTGAAGTAGTCAGGAGGAAAAATGACAGCCGCTGCGACGACCGGCCCGGCTAAACAACCGCGTCCTGCTTCGTCGCATCCGGCTTCATTTTCTTTTATTTTGTAAAAGGGTTCCACTACAATCCTTTAATGGTTATCAACAAGATGTATGCTAACGCGAGTGCAATTACGCCGACAACAATGCCGACCGTTGCCATGTCTTTTTGTTTGATAAAGCCTTTTGCGTAAGCAAGTGCGTTAGGCGGTGTAGAAATCGGCAGTGCCATTGCAAACGACGCGCTGAGTGCCAAGCCGATAAGCAGCGTTGAAATTCCGCCGAAAGCCTCCAACTGGTCTTTTATACCCATACCGACAGCCAGAAGAATCGGAATCAAAAGCGCGGCGGTTGCCGAGTTTGACATAAACGTACTCATCAGACAGCACAAAATTCCGCTGCCGATAATAATCAGCATCGTCGGCCATGAATTAAACGGAATAGCCTCTACAAGATGTTTTGCCAAGCCTGTTTTGTCAAGACCTACGCCGAGGGCAAATCCGCCCGCAACAAGCCACAAAACGTCCCAGTCGATTTTTTTCAAATCCTCTTTCGTGAAAATACCCGTTACAGAGAACACTGCAAACGGAATCAAAGCCACAACATTGGCGTTGATGCCGGTAAGTTTGTCGGTTACCCAAAGCAGAATCGTTGTTATAAAGGTGATTAAAACGATTTTTGAATTGGTGTCTTTTGCCGAAAAGCCTTCTTCGATATGGATTTCGATTGTTTTTTGAGAGAAAGGGAACATTTTTCTCAAAACAATCCAAGTGATAAACAGAATTACGAGCGCAAGCGGCACCATGTAAAGCATCCATTCACCGAACGAAATGCCGAGGTTCAAGCCGTCGGGGTCGTTAAGATATTTTATTGCCAAAGCGTTTGGAGGTGTTCCGATGGGTGTTCCGATACCGCCGACGTTGGCCGCAACGGGGATTGAAAGCGCAAGAGCGATACGGCCTTTCCCCGAAGCCGGGAGTGTCGCCAAAACGGGCGAAAGAATCGTCAGCATCATAGCCGCCGTCGCAGTGTTTGACATAAACATCGAGCAGACTGCCGTTACAACGATAAAGCCTAATAAAACCATTTCAGACTTGTTGCCGAAAGGTGTCAAAATAAGTTTTGCGATACCTGCGTCGAGTTTGTATTTGCTTGCTATAATTGCCAGGACAAATCCGCCCATAAAAAGCATTATCACAGGGTCGGCAAAAGTCGCCATGATGTCTTTGTAGGCAATGGCTTTGCCGAAATCCTCTCCGTCGTATTTTAAGAAATTAATCATACTTGACGAAGTGGTAAGAAGCATTAAAACGATAACTCCGACCGAAGTTGTCCAAATCGGAATCGGTTCGAGAATCCACATCAGAGCCGCAAACACGAATATTGCGACAATACGCTGTTCAACTACTGTAATATCAAACGGGAACGCCCCCGCCGGCAACAGCGCAATCACCGCCGGAATCAGCAGCGAAATCGCCAATTTAATAATTTTAGAATTGTTCATAAATTTTTAAAGTGCTGAATTAAAGTTCGTTACGTGTTTTCCTTAATTTCGTGTTAAGAAATTGTAAAAAAGTGTCCAAAATTAGGTAATAAAAATGCAATAACAAAACGTTTTCTTTAAAAAGTTGAAAAAAAATTCAGCCGCTGCAAAATTAACGCAAAAATTATAAAATAATCCGAAATAAAATCCTAACTTTGCGGCATAAAAATTTGACGATTTAAAAAAATGGAATACAATCATAGGGAAATTGAGACCTTCTGGCAAAAGTACTGGGAGGAAAATTCGACTTACAAAGTAAGCAACAATTCCGACAAACCAAAATTTTATGTTTTGGATATGTTCCCGTACCCTTCGGGAGCGGGTCTGCACGTCGGACACCCGTTAGGCTATATCGCTTCGGATATTTACAGCCGTTACAAAAGACTGAAAGGCTTTAACGTGCTTCACCCGATGGGCTACGACGCTTTCGGCCTTCCCGCCGAACAATACGCTATTCAGACAGGTCAGCACCCCGCTGTAACTACTGAAAATAATATCAACCGTTACCGCAGCCAACTCAAAAAAATCGGTTTTTCTTACGATTGGTCAAGAGAACTCCGCACTTGCGACCCTAAATATTACAAGTGGACTCAATGGGCTTTCGTCCAGATGTACAACCATTTTTACAACAACGATACACAAAAAGCCGAACCCATAGAAAACCTTATTCACGAGTTTGAGCAAAACGGAAACCTCAAAATCAACGCCGCTCATTCGGAAGTGCCAACATTTCCCGCTGAGGTTTGGCACGGCATGGATCAGGAAGAAAAAGACTCCGTAATCGACTCTTACCGTTTGGCTTACAGAGCAAAAACGATGGTCAATTGGTGTCCGAAACTCGGAACCGTTTTGGCTAACGACGAGGTAAAAGACGGAGTTTCGGAGCGCGGCGGTTATCCCGTGATTCAAAAACCGATGGTTCAATGGCTTTTGAGAGTTTCGGCGTATGCAGAAAGACTGTTGAAAGGCTTGGAAAAGATAGACTGGTCTGACTCACTCAAAGAAATGCAAAGAAACTGGATTGGAAAATCTGAGGGTTGCGAAATGTTTTTCGAGATTAAAGATTCTGACGAAAAACTCAAAATATACACCACTCGTCCGGACACGGTTTACGGCGTAACTTTTATGGTATTAGCACCTGAAAGCCAATACGTTAACGAGATAACAACGCCCGAATACAAAGAGGCTGTTAAAGAATACATTCAAGGCGCAAGCAAACGCACCGAACTCGAAAGAATGTCAGACACAAGAACCGTTACAGGACAGTTTACAGGTGCGTATGCAATCAATCCTTTTACCGGCGCAGAAATTCCTGTTTGGATAAGCGACTATGTTTTAGCAGGTTACGGAACAGGCGCAATTATGGCAGTTCCCGCTCACGACAGCCGCGACTACGCTTTTGCCAAGAAATTTTCTCTGCCGATAATTCCGCTTATAGAAGGCGCAGACGTCAGCGAAGAAAGTTACGATGCAAAAGAAGGCAAAATGATGAACTCCGGCATTTTCAACGGTTTGGAAGTCAAAGAGGCAAAAGAGGCTGCAATCAGGGAAGTTGAAAAACGTGGTTTCGGCAACAGAAAAGTTAACTACAAACTCCGCGACGCAATTTTCTCACGCCAGAGATACTGGGGCGAACCGTTCCCTGTTTACTACAAAAACGGTCGCGCAACAATGCTGCCGACCGACAAATTACCGTTGGAATTGCCCGAAATCGACTCTTATCAGCCGACCGAAACAGGTGAGCCGCCGCTAAGCCGCGCTAAAAATTGGCAAACCGCTGACGGTTATCCGTACGAAACTTCCACGATGCCCGGTTTTGCAGGTTCGTCAGCATACTATTTAAGATATATGGACCCCGAAAACGACAACGCACTCGTCGGCAAAGAGGCTAACGAATATTGGCAAGATGTTGACCTCTATATCGGCGGAACAGAACACGCTGTCGGACACCTTATATATTCAAGATTTTGGGACAAATTCTTATACGATTTAGGCTACGTTTGCAAGGAAGAACCTTTCAAAAAACTTGTTAATCAAGGTATGATTCAAGGTCGTAGCAATTTTGTTTACAGAATCAAGAATACCAACACATTTGTATCACTCGGCTTGAAAGACAAGTACGATACAACAGAAATTCACGTTGATGTCAACATTGTTAAAAATGATATTCTTGACATTGAAGCCTTCAAAAATTGGCGTCCCGAATACAAAACCGCAGAATTTATTCTCGAAGACGGAAACTATGTTTGCGGCTACGCTGTTGAAAAAATGAGTAAGTCGATGTTCAACGTAGTTAACCCCGATGCAATAGTTGAAAGTTACGGAGCAGACACGTTAAGACTTTACGAAATGTTTTTAGGTCCGATTCAGCAGTCAAAACCTTGGGACACTGGCGGCATAGAAGGCGTTTACAAATTCTTGAAAAAATATTGGAGACTTTTCTACACTGATAAAACTGATACGTTTACCGTTAGCGAAGACGAGCCGACAGAGGCTGAATTAAAAGTCTTGAACAAGACTATCAAAAAAGTTGAGTCTGATATTCTCGCACTTTCGTACAACACTTCGGTAAGTGCTTTCATGGTTTGTGTCAACGAGTTGCAATCGTTAAAATGCAACAAGAGAAAAATCTTGGAACCGTTAACAATTATTCTCGCACCGTTTGCACCGCACATTACGGAAGAAATTTGGAAACAACTCGGTCATAACACTTCGATTAACGATGCTAAATTTCCGGAGGTTGACGAAAAATACACCGTTGATTCCACAAAATGTTATCCGGTTGCAATCAACGGAAAAACCAAGTTCACTTTGGATTTGCAGGCAGATTGGGACAAAAATAAAATTGAGCAAGAAGTTCTTCAAAATGAAAAACTTAAAAAACTTATTGAAGGTAAAACTTTAATAAAATCAATTGTTGTTCCGGGCAAAATGATAAACTTTGTAATTAAATAAAACCTAATTGATAAAAAAATGTCAGCAAGTACTAACATTAAAATTTTTTCAGGCACTACATCGCTTTATTTATCGAAGCAGATTGCCGGAAAATACGGGATTGAGTTAGGAAAAGTAACGATGAATCATTACAGCGACGGCGAGTTTCAGCCGTGCCTGGAAGAATCGGTAAGGGGTGCGTATGTGTTTATCATACAGTCTACTTTTACACCCGCCGACAATCTTTTGGAGTTGCTGTTGATGATTGACGCGGCACGCAGGGCTTCTGCATACAAAATTGCCGCCGTGATTCCTTATTTCGGTTTTGCACGTCAAGACCGCAAAGACAAACCAAGAGTTGCAATCGGTGCCAAATTGATTGCGAATTTGATTCAAAACGCAGGTGCGGACAGAATCATAACGATGGATTTGCATGCAGATCAAATTCAGGGATTTTTTGACATTCCCGTTGACCACTTGTATTCTTCGTCGATTTTTGTACCGTACATTCTTGAAAGTCTGAAACTTGACAATATCGTTATCGCTTCGCCGGACATCGGAGGAAGCAAACGCGCCAATACTTACAGTCATTTTCTTCAAGTTCCGATGGTTATCTGTCATAAATACAGAGAAAAAGCCAACGTTGTATCTGAAATGACAGTTATCGGCGACGTTAAAGGCAAAAACGTTATCATAGTTGACGACATAATTGATACGGCAGGCACTTTGACAAAAGCCGCAGATTTGATGATGAGTCAGGGTGCGCTCTCTGTAAGGGCTTTTATCACGCATCCGGTTTTGTCGGGACCTGCATACGACAGGATAGTAAATTCGCAGTTGACCGAACTTTACGTTACGGACACCATTCCGCTGAAAAAAACTCACGAGAAAATCAAAGTTTTGACGGTAGCGGATTTGTTTGCAGACGTTCTTCAAAGAGTCGCAACAAATCAGTCAATTTCGGTGTCATCGTATTTCAACAAATAAAAATAAGGGGCGTTTTCAGACGCCCCCTTTTTTTTCTAAAAAGAAAGTTCTTTAAGATATTTTTCCTCCAATGTAACCTGATTAAAAATCGATGTTATATTGTCCTTTGTCAGTTTATAAAAATCGCTTTCAACGGCGCAGGGAATAATTCCAGCCATGTCCGCAAAACCGGGACTTATGGTAAAATGCCCCTCTCCCGTCGCAAAATATTCCCTCGGACGGTGTTTAGACCTCGGAAAAACAACTATCCTGTAAACACTGTTGTCAAAAGCAATTCCGACATTTGCCTCCGGCGTTTCGGTCTTGTGAACGCTCTGCAATTTTTCCAAAACACCAGCCAAACATTCCACCGCCTTTGAAGCCTCGGAATGATTTATCATGTAAAAATATCTCGTACCGTCAAAAACAAGACAAGAGCCGTTTTGTTCAGAAATTTTACCGCCGCTCAAAAAGAAGTCCCACTGTCTGAAAACCGGCAACTCTACGGTCTCGCATGCCTGAAAATGTCTGTGAAACGGTGCGGAAGCCCCGCTGTGCCGTGAATTGTAAAAAACGGTAAAGCCCGGCAAATTTCCGGACATCTCAACCATTATTTTTTCTTCGCCCCTTATTTCCTGTACGACATGACGTTTGTCAACAATTGTCAGGTGCTTTTTGAAAATAGGAAAAGGATTGATTAAAATATTGTAGTTTTCGTTGTATTCCACGGCAATCTGATTGGGGAATCTGTGTTTTTCACACAAAAAACACTCATCTTCGGTAACTTTTTTTGCCGTGTCGGCGGTTGCAGAGCCTATACGCCCCGGATTAAACTGCAAAACGTAATCAAAACCGCCGAAATCAATTACGCGCTTTTTTACTGTTTCGAGGTCTTGAAACACTTTTTTGAAATGCGCGCTTTTTTCAAACTGCTTTACAAACAAGCCGTCAATATCTATTTTCATATCGCTTTTTTTGATTCTGATTATTTTTAAAACAAAAAAAGACTGCTAAAAAACAGTCTTTTTTTATTAAGTGTTGTTGTGACCCCGGTGGGACTCAAACCCGCGACCTTAGGAACCGGAATCCTACGTTCTATTCAACTAAACTACGGAGCCAAAATTCGGGTACAAAGGTAAACTATTTTTCGCAAAGTTCAAAATTTATTTGCAAATTAGATTTGTATCCGTTGCCTTCGTCCTCCATATCTTCGTCAAAACCCTCATAATACCATTTTACGAGCATATCCTTACCCAAAAACATTATCTTTTCGAGTTTTACCAACATCTCGTAAACCAATTTGTTGGAGGCGGAACTCAATATCGAAAAATCCAATTCGATAATAAGTTTTCCGGGACTGTTAGGGTCTATTTTGCAGACCTCCGCTATAATCGGGTTGTAAAAATCAGGCGCGTTTTCGGGAAACGACGGTCCTGAAAATTTCAATATATTTTCAGCCGCATCAAACAATACCTCCGGGGTATCGTCGGACTCTTTTATCTCTATTTTACCGTCTGTAATCATGAATCGTGTAGATGTTACTTGTTTTCCTTAATTCTATCGGGCAAATATAGATTTTTCTTCTCACATATACAAATTTTTTTAATAATTTTTTTACAGAAAAAAAACATTCCAAGTTTTCCTTACCCGCGCCATGTCTATTGTTTACGGTTTCATCGGCTCTCCGAGAGTGGAATTTTCCGCATCTTTTTCGTCCAATTTGAAAACCATAAACTGTTTGTTTTCAGCAGTGTACGGTTTCCAGTCGCCGCCGTTTGCGCCGTTAGGGTCTGAATATTTTGCAAAGTTTGTCCATGCAGAGAGCATCTTCTCTGACAAATCCCAGTCGCCTTTTGTCCACGGACGCCAGCAGTTTTTAAGACTTTTGAAAACAAACCACAAATCCGACGAGTGAAACGCGCCTTTAAGATTGTCTTCGGGGTGGCTGCCGTCATCAGGCAGCGGTCTTGCAAACTGATAAGCCCATGCTTTGTTGCCTATTTCCTGACGGTTGAGACAAAAATCCGCAACCTGTGAAACCATCATTGCCGGGTCGTGAAGCGTGCAGCCAATCATGTAAGGCACGTCAGCGATTTCGCCAGCAAGGCAGGCATCGTCAAAAGGCTTTGTTAACACGTAACCGTCGATAAACGGTGAAATAGGACCTGAATTAAGACAACTTTTTTTGCCCGTAACTCTTGTGTAAAGCGAGCCCAAAGCGTAGATTTCTTCCGTTGATGCCGAGCGTAAATCTTTCAAAGTTTTTAAGTTAGCCCAGTCAGTAACTTCTTTTATCTGTTGTTCGGCTTCTTTGAGCGTCAAAGGTGCCTGACGGAAAAACGCCGGAACGTCAGTGTTTTCAGGTCTTAAAAGTCCGCTCGCGCTCATTACAACAGCCTTGTTGAAAAGTCCTTTTGTCAGCGGCGAAGAGGTTAAAAACTTTGTGCTGCGGCCGCCTGCGCTCTGACCGAAAATCATAACGTTGTCGGGGTCGCCGCCGAATTGTGCAATATTTTTCTTAACCCATTTCATAACCTCGATTTGGTCGAGCGTGCCGAAATTGCCGGTTGCGTGAGCCGGGTCTTCGGCTGAAATTTCGGGGTGCGCAAAAAATCCGAAAGGTCCTACACGGTAGTTGAAAGTTACCAAAACGACATCTTTTGCCGCCCATTCCTGACCTTCAAATTCAGGCTCCGAGCCCCAGCCTTCGCGCAGTCCGCCGCCAAAAATCCAAATTGCAACGGGAAGTTTTTTTTCGGGCTGAGCCGATGCCTTGGTGTAGACGTTAAGATAAAGACAGTCTTCGCTGTAAGCCTTTTCGTCGCCGTAGCCCCATTCAGTGGTGTAGCCGCCGTTGTAATGTGCGCCTTGAAAAGCGGGGTGTCCGAAACTGTTGCAAAGTTTTACGCCCTGCCACGGAACAACGGGTTGCGGGGCTTTCCAACGGTTTTCGCCGGTAGGAGGTGCGGCATAAGGTATGCCTTTGTAGACGATTACGCCTTCTTTTTCAGTGTTAACGCCCTGAACCTTGCCGCCTTCAATTGTGAGAACGGGGTTTTCGGCGCATTGGTTTTGTGTTTGAGTCTGACTTGCGCATGACATCAACAGCATAATGCCGAGCGCAAACAAAATACTTTTTTTCATACTATAAAATGTTTAGATTTTTTCGGTTACAAAGGTAAAAAGTTTTTTTCAAAAAACACTTTTTATCTCCGCTACTTTTTTATTCCGACTTCAACGTTCTGACAGGATTTTCGTTTGCCGCCTTGAAAGATGCCGCCGTAACCGTTAAAGCGGTAAGAACAAGCGCACGGATTAACGCTGCAACAAAAACCCATACATAAACAGGACAATGGTATGTGAAGTTTGAAAGATATTTTACAACTACATAATACGCTATCGGACACGCAATTACAAAACTTATCAAAACCAACGCTGCAAACTTTTTGTTAAACAGCAGAAGTATCTCCTTCACCGTTGCGCCGTTGACTTTTCTGATTCCGATTTCTTTTCTGCGGCGTTCTGTCTCAAACAAAACCACGCCCAAAAGTCCCGTCAGC
>JAFXUC010000043.1 GCA_017535325.1 Bacteroidales bacterium
AAATACGCAAAACGCTTTTTTTTATATTGTTCCTGCATTAAAAAATAAAAGGTCTGTATATAAAATAAGAAAATTACTTTTTATACAGACCCTTTTTTTACTTCTTTATCATCGTTCCGGCATGATTTTCTTCAAAAAACTGCTCAATGTCGAGCGAGTTTCCGATAATGACTTTTTCAACACCTTGGTTTATGGTCTTGAAAGCATTTTCCAATTTAGGAATCATACCTTCCGAAAAAATACCTTTGGCTGAAAGTTCAGGATAATTCTGAGAATTTAACTCTTTGATAACGCTGTTGTCGTCTTCCGCGTCCATCAAAACGCCTTTCTTTTCAAAACAGAAAAACAAATTGGTCTTAACACCTTTTGAAGCCAAACCTGAGGCTATGGTCGAGGCAACCGTATCGGCATTGATGTTAAGAAGTTGGGCGTTTTTGTCGGCGGCAATCGTCGCAACAACCGGCATAAAACCGCCTTTTAAAAGCGTTAACAAAAAGTCTGTGTTAACGCCCTCTGCCGTGATGTCGCCGGCAAAACCGTAATCAATGTCTTTTACCGGACGTTTTACAGCGTCAAGCATAACACCGTCAACACCCGAAACTCCGGCTGATTTTTTGCCGAGAGAGTTGAGTTTTGCAGTTATGGTTTTGTTGATAAGACCGGCGTAAACCATAGTTACTACTTTGAGCGTTTCTGCGTCGGTAATACGTCTGCCGTTAACCATTACGGGTGTTATGCCCATGCTCGTAAGCACTTGGTTAGCAACCTTTCCGCCGCCGTGAACCAAAATTATGTTCTTGTTGATTTTGGAAAGTCTGCCCAGAAAACTGTTGCGGGCGGCTTCGTCGTCAATCACTTTGCCGCCTATTTTTACTACGAAAATTTCTTCCATTTCCTTAAAAAATTTTTTATTCCCATTCTATTGTTGAAGGTGGTTTTGACGAGATGTCGTAAGCCACTCTGTTAACGCCTTTTACGTTGTTGATTATATCGTTGGAGACTTTTGCCAAAAACTCGTAAGGCAAATGCGCCCAGTCTGCGGTCATTGCGTCGGTGCTTGTTACGGCTCTCAAAGCGACAGCCCTTTCGTATGTGCGTTCGTCGCCCATCACGCCGACCGATTTTACGGGAAGAAGTATCACGCCCGCCTGCCATACTTTGTCGTAAAGCGAAACGCCGTCTTCGCATTTCCAGTTTTTAAGACCTTTTATAAAAATGTCGTCCGCATCTTGAAGCACTCTTACTTTTTCGGGAGTTATATCGCCCAAAATCCTGACGCCCAAGCCCGGACCGGGGAAAGGATGACGTTTTATAAGGTTTTCAGGCATTCCGAGTTGACGGCCTACGCGCCTTACTTCGTCTTTGAACAGCCATTTCAAAGGCTCGCAAAGTTGAAGTTTCATTTTTTCGGGCAGACCGCCAACGTTATGGTGGGATTTTATGGTTTTGCCGGTGATGTTAAGACTTTCGATTCTGTCAGGATAAATTGTACCCTGACCGAGCCATTTTACGCCCTCAATTTTTTGGGCTTCTTCGTTGAAAACGTCGATAAAGTCTTTTCCGATGATTTTGCGTTTCTTTTCAGGCTCTTCCACGCCTTTTAAATCTGCGTAGAATTTTTCGCTTGCGTCAACGCCTTTTACGTTAAGACCAAGACATTCGTAATCTTTTAAAACCTCTTGAAATTCGTTTTTTCTGAGTAAACCGTTATTAACAAAAATACAAGTTAAGTTTTTACCGATTGCCTTATTAAGAAGTACTGCCGCAACAGACGAATCAACGCCGCCGGAGAGTCCGAGAACCACTTTGTCGTTGTTTAACTGCGCTTTAAGTTCGTTGACGGTGGTTTCGATAAACGATGCCGCCGACCAGTCCTGTCTTGAACCGCAGATTCCGACAACGAAATTTTTCAGCAGCAGCGTTCCCTGCAAAGAGTGGAAAACTTCGGGGTGAAACTGAACGCCCCAGATTCTGTCTTTTTCAGAAACAAACGCCGCATTTTCAACGCCCTGCGTAGAAGCGATAACTTTGAAACCATCCGGAATTTTGGTTATTGTGTCGCCATGACTCATCCAAACCTGCGAATTGTCGTCAAAATCTTTGAAAAGGGGATTCTGCTTGTCGATAAATTCGAGGTTCTGACGTCCGTATTCGCGGCTGCCCGCCGGCTCAACCTTTCCGCCGAGACTGTATGAAATAAACTGCGCTCCGTAACAAATTCCGAGTACGGGGTATTTTGCGGTGATTTTTTTAAGGTCTACCTTAAACGCCTCTTTGTCATAAACGCTGTAAGGCGAACCGCTTAAAATAACGCCTATTATATTTTCGTCATTTTCGGGGAACTTGTTGTAAGGTACAATTTCACAAAAAGTGTCGAGTTCTCTGACACGCCTTCCGATGAGTTGCGTGGTCTGTGAACCGAAATCGAGAATTAATATTTTCTGCTGCATTTTCTTGATATTTTCCGCAAAAATAGTTATAAATTTTTCAACTTCAAAAATTATTTGTTAAAAACCGTAGGGTTGAAGGATTTTTATGTGTTATAATTATGGTTTTAACAAATATTAAAAAATGAACAAACTAATAATTTTTTTACTTGCAACGCTTTTCAGTGTTTCTGTCTGTGCTCAGGACAGTACCGTGATGCGCAAACACAGGGTTTCTTTTTTATCAGAGGCGGAACTTTCTCCGGCGTTTTTTTTCAAGGGCAGAGGCCTTTCTTTTTCAACGGTTTACAACTTTTCTGACGAGGTTTCACTCGGTTTGGGCGCAAAACCTTTTATGATGCATTACCGTGAGCGGGACACCTGCTATGAATATTTTACGGTAAAAACTGACGGCAGAATCTCCTGGCACAAAGACACGAAAAGAGGAAGTGAATTTGACCCCGAATTTTGCCTGCCGTTTTATGTAACAATAAAATGTGCCTTTTCAAAACGCACAAACGCTTCACCTTTTTTAGAAATCAGGCTCGGCAAAGATGTCTTGAATGCGACGGTTGATTTTTACCGGACGATATGCATCGGGGCGCGTTTCGGTTTCAAAAAGCATTATTCGCAGGCGGTTAACGTCTCTTTCGGCTGGCAGAAAAACGGCTGCGACGAGGATTTTCACGACAATCAAGGGACAATATTATTTAAAGCAGGATACGAATTTTAAGAAACACACAAACTATGAAAAAAATTTTGGCGGTTTTGGCTGTATTGTGTTCGCTTTCGGCATACAGTCAGCAGGAGTACACGTATGAAAACAAAGGCATCAACATTTTTCTTGAAAGCGAAGGCGGTTGCAGCCGGCAGTTTGCTATCGGCGGAGTCAACTTTATAATCGGTTATCAGTTTAATCCGCACGTATTTGTCGGCGGCGGAGCGGCTATGAAATACGGCGGCAGCAGATATTTCAACCGTGAAGTTAAAGAAGACTGGGGCTGGTACGACGAGGCTACAAAGACTTATCATTCAGATTATTACATAGACGAAAAAGGCTATTATCACGAATATCAGTCGAGTTGCCGTTATGATGATTGTTGTCGTGATGACGGCTTTTTTGATATGTATATGGATTTTTTTGTGGATTTCAAGTACAATTTTTTAGCGAAAACCCGTTATACGCCGTATTTGGATTTTAAGAGCGGTTTTTTTTGCGGTTCGGAAAACACTTCCACGTTTGACGATATTGCAGTCGGCTGCCGTTTCGGTTGCGGCGAAGGCGACTTCGCAATAACGGCGGGAGCAGGTTATTCTTTCCGACGCTTGGAAAACGACGGATACGGCAATCAACACTTGTTTATGCTGAAATTAGGGGTGGAATTTTGATTTTTCCCCCTTTGTAACTTTCTTACTTTCAACCTGTAAAAAAATATTTGCAAAAAAGATGCAAAAAAATTTGGAGTTGATATAAAAAATGTTCTACCTTTGCACCCGCAAAACGAAAGGAACGAGGTTCTTTAAGAGATTAGGAAAAAGTAATTAACAAATATTTAACTTAAAAAAATTTGGTGGTTAAATAAAAAGTTAGTAACTTTGCATCGCGAAATTCGCTCGTCAGAGCGAACAACCACGACAAAGTTCTTAACAAAAATTTAACTCAAAAAAATTTGGTGATTAAAAAATAAGTTAGTAACTTTGCACCGCGATTCTGACACGAATTTGCGATACGATATTTGAAAAGATTGACAGCAAGCACAAGGCGTAAAGAAAGAGAACAAGAAAAACCAACGTCAAATAAAAATTTTATACAATGAAGAGTTTGATCCTGGCTCAGGAT